>NZ_JAINDY010000029.1:0-585812 GCF_026191755.1 Agrobacterium sp. InxBP2 | reverse complement strand
CAGATCGTTCCGATCGCCGACTCCGCCCTGAAATCGGTGAAGCTGCTGAAAAACGGCACGCTGAAGACCTATCCCGGCTTCTCGCATGGCATGCTCACCGTCAATGCCGATGTGCTGAACGCCGATCTGCTGGCCTTCATCAAGGGCTGATACTTTTGCGACATCACAATGCGGCCGATCATTCGGCCGCATTTTGCGTTTCGCATCAGGCGAGGCGGCCTCGCCAGACATTGCGGTAAGAGGTGAGACCGGGAATGTCGTGCGGCGTGAAATGGCGCTCTCGACCGGCAAGCGGTTTGATGCCGGTAAGCAGGGCCGCGCCCGCGCTGGTGCCGGTTGATCCTTCGACCGCCGTTACGTCCGTCTCTGCAAAGCCGGCCAGCGCCTTCAGATAAAGGGCGTTGCTGGCGAAAGGGCCTTCGACAAGGATGGGACCTTTCCGCCCGATGAGCGAAAGGCTGAATTCCGTCATCAACGCCAGGTAAAGCGATGTCGCCGCGTGTCGCTCTGCAGCGGTGGCGTTTTTATCGCTGAGCCACTGCGCCGTCTTGTCCGGAAACGGGCCGGAGCCGCTGACAACACTCGGCAGCAGCATCATGCCCCCGGCCACAACGCCGCCGAGAGCTGCGTCTATTGCTTCGTCCTTTGCTTCTCCGAATTGCTGTGCCAGCATTTCATATTCCCTGCCGCCCATGAAGCGGGAGGAGGGAACGGGACGGCCGAAAGCATCGACATTCAGGAGTGTGTCGCGGATGGGATCGAGCGCACCCGCCGCACCGCCAATGGCGAAATTCACCACCCAGGTGCCGGTGGAGACGACCGAAAAATCACCGTCGCGGCGCAGAAGATGCGGCAGGAGCGAGGCGTTGGAATCGTGGATTCCACAATAGACCGGCATATGCGGCGAAAGGCCGGTTTCGATTGCCAGTGATTGGTGGATTGTACCCAGGACATCGAAAGCGGAGCGGACCGGCGCCATTAACGTCTCGATACCGAGACGCTCGACGAGCGAGGAGAAGCTCTTCCGGGGCGGGTTCCAGAGATCGGTATGACAGCCGAGCGAGGTCGTTTCCGTGGCCCGAATGCCGGTCAGACGTCCCGCCCAATATTGTGGATAGGTAACGATGCTGCGCACCCTGGCGAAATCGTTCGGAAAGGCCGTCTTCTGGAAATGGATTTGCGCGCCAAGGTTCAGCCCGGCGGGAAGCTGTGGTGAACCGCTCTCGGCAAAATCGGGCCGGATGTTGTGATAGGCTTCCTCAATGGCTGCGGGATAGCTGTGTTCATAATCGAGCACAGGCATGGCGAGGTCGCCGTTCCCATCGAGAAGTGCTGCCGAAGCGCCATGGGTCGTGATGGAAATCGCATCGAAGCCGGGCTTCTGGCCGAAACGCTGAAGCGTGGAGAGAATGAAGCGCCAGAGCATCTCCACATCGTAATGCGGATAAATTCCATCGCGGAGGACGGGGTTCGCCTGTTTTTTGCTGGCAATCTCCTCGCCGCTGCCGGTGTCGATGACGACGACCTTGGCGTTGGTCTTGCCGATATCGATGACCGCGACGCGGTCCGGTCTGGTGCTCTTGCTCATGGCAGATGGAACACCGTCACCAGGTCTTTTGCGACCGGCGAATTATCGGGATTGCTCTCCATGATATCGGCCATGTGGGCCCACCACTTTTTCATCACGGGATGCTCTGGCAGAGCCGCCATGCGATGGGTCTTCGGGCGCGTCAGCACGCCGAAAAGGATGTTGGTTTCCGGGTCGAGATGAATGGAATAGTCACTCACCCCTTCCTCGTGCAGCAGCGTCACCAGTTCCGGCCATATCTCGTCATGGCGCTTTTTATATTCGGCCTCTTTTCCCGGAAAGAGTTTCATCTTGAAGGCGTATTTTTCGAGTTCCGTCATGGCTCAGCTTCTCATGGACCGAAGGCGGCGGACAACGATGGGGATGGCGATGGTGATGATCAGCAGCAGGCCAACGAAGATTGACATGACGATGCCGGGCACATTCAAAAGACCAAGCCCGAAGGTGACGAGGCCCATAACGAAGGCTGCGATGACGACGCCTGCGATGGTGCCGGAGCCGCCGAGGATCGACACCCCGCCCAGCACAACCATCGTGACGACCTCCAGCTCCCAACCCTGAGCAATCGACGGCCGCGTCGAACCGAGCCGCGAGGTGAGGCAGACGGCGGCAATGCCGCTCATCAGGCCCGTGAGCAGGAAGAGGATGAACTTCACCCGCTCTACGGGGATGCCGGAAAAACGGGCGGCGAACGGGTTGGTGCCGATCACATAGACCTGCCGGCCAAAATTGGTGGCATGCAGCAGAATGGCGAAGAGAATGGCCATGGCGATAAACAGGACGAATTCGAACGAAATCACCCAGAAGACGTAACCCTGACCGAAATAGGCGAAATCGGCGGGGTATTTGCCATAGGCCTGATCACCCAGCACCATATAGGAAATGCCGCGAAACAGGCTCATGGTACCGATGGTGACGACGATGGACGGCAGTTTCAGCCCGGCGACCAGGAACCCGTTGAAGGCGCCGCACAAAAGCCCGGTGCCGATGCCGATCGCAACAAGGCCCGGTGTGCCGGCGCCCATCTGCACCGCAGCGCCCATGGCGGTGGACGCGAGCGCGATGATGGCGGCGACCGAGAGATCGATCTCACCGGCGATGATCAGCAGCGCCATTGCAAATGCAATGATGGCCTTTTCCGTGAAATTGAAGGTCGCATCAGACAGGTTCCAGGCATTGAGGAAATAGGGCGAGGCCAGCGAATTGGCGATGAAGATCAGGATCGCGACGCCGAGCAGCAGCACTTCCCAGCTGCCCATGATGCGCCGTAGAGGTGTTCCCAGCTTGTCTGGAATGATGCGCGGGCTTTGTGTTGAATGGGACGGCGTGCTCATGCTGCGGCCTCCTTGGGCTGATCACCTGCGGCGCGGTCCCGCAGGATGATGCGGCCTTTCCTGGCTTCGGCGCGGGCGTTGAAGACGACGGCGAGCACGATGACGACGCCTGATATCGCCATCTGCGCGAAGGGCGAGATGCCAATGACGGGGAGCGCGTTCTTGATGACGCCGAGGAACAGCGCGCCAAGCACGGCACCCGCCACCGAACCGATGCCGCCCGCAATCGAAATGCCGCCGATCACATTTGCCGCCACGCTGTCCAGTTCGAAGCCGGCGGCAATGTCGACATAAGCAACCGCGTAACGCGACACCCAGAGATAGCTGGCGAGACCGGCGAGCGCGCCCGAGAGCACGAAGGCGAAGAAGCGCGTGCGGCCGACATCGATGCCCGCATAAACGGCTGCACTCGGATTACCGCCGGAGGCATAAGCGGAGCGGCCGAAGGAAGTCCGGCCGAGCACCAGCCAGGCGCCGGCGATGATGAGGATCGCCACCCAGGAAAGGACCGGCATGCCGAGAAGCATGGTGCGCGGCACGTTGAGGAAAGTGGGGGATAGCTGGTGCGCATTCACCCAGCCGCCGCCCGAAAGCACGAAGGCCATGCCGCGATAGATGGTGAGTGTACCAAGCGTGACGACGATGGGCGGAATGCCGAGCCACCAGACCAGAACGCCGTTGAGCGAGCCGAGAAACGCGCCGATGCCGACAGCCATGACGATAAGAAGCGGCAGCGGAATGCCCGGAAAGGCAGCGTTGGTCATCGCCACCGCCATACCGGTAAAGGCAAGATTGGCTGCGACCGAGAGGTCGATGGATTTTGTAAGGATGACCGCCATCTGGCCCAGCGCCAGAATGATGAGAATGGAGGTATCGTTGAAGATGTTGACGAGATTGCCGGGCCGGCCGAAGCCGGGGGCGCGCATCGCAAAACCGGCGATCATGACGATGATGATACCCGCCAGCAGCCATTCGCGGTTTTTGAGTAGACGTTGCATGTTAGCCCCTCTCAGGCATTGCCGGTGGCGGCGCGCACCAGCTTTTCCGGGGAAAAATCGGCGCGTTCGAACTGGCCCGCCATCAGGCCTTCGCGCATGACGATGGCGCGGTCGGACATGCCGAGGATTTCGGGAAGTTCGGACGAGATCATGATGATCGACAGGCCTTCGGCCGCAAGCTCGCTGATGAAGCCGTGCACCGCTGCCTTGGAGCCGATATCGATGCCCTTTGTCGGCTCATCGAGAATGATGACCTTTGGCCGCGTGGCGAGCCATTTGCCGATCACCACCTTCTGCTGGTTGCCGCCTGAAAGCGTACCGACCGGCACCGAAAGGGCGGCGGCGCGCAGATCGAGCCGCGAGGCATATTTGCGCGCAAGCGCGAATTCGTTGGCGGCGGCCAGAAAGCCCTTGCGCGAGGTGCGAGTAAGTGAAGGCAGCGACATGTTCTGGTAGATCGGCATGTCGAGCGCCAGACCGTGGCGGCCGCGCTCCTCCGGCACGTAGACGATACCGGCGCGGATGGCATCTTCCGGCGAGCGGATTGTGATGGGTTGGCCGTTCAACATCACTTCACCCGATGCCGGGCGGGTGATGCCGAACAGCGACTGGCAAAGCTCCGAACGCCCGGCGCCGATCAGCCCGTAAAGGCCAAGAATTTCGCCCTTGCGTAGCTCGAGAGAGATATCGCGAAACTCGGTCTGATGAGAGTAATCGCGGACTGAAAGAACCGTGGGACCCAGCGTAACAGCCTGCTTGGGAAAGGCATTCGTTACATCACGGCCAACCATCAGCCGAACGATTTCATCCTGCGGGGTGGTCGTGAGCGTGCCGGCGCCCACCATCCTGCCGTCCCGGAAGACGGCATAGTTTTCTGCAATCTCATAGACCTCATCGAATTTGTGGCTGATGAAGAGAATAGCCTTGCCCTGCCGCTTCAGGTTTTCGACGATGCGGAAGAGATCATCGATTTCCTTGCGTGAAAGGGCGGCGGTCGGTTCGTCCATGATGACGATGCGCGCCTCGACCGACAGGGCGCGGGCAATGGCGACGAGGTGGCGCTGTGCGATCGACAGGTCTTTCAGCCGGATCGTCGGATCGATGGCGCTTTCGAGCTGTTCAAGCAGAATTCTGGCACGCGTATTGATGGTCTTCCAGTCGATCAGGCCGAAACGGCCCTTCGGGGCATGACCGAGAAAGATGTTTTCACCGACGGAAAGCTCATCGAACAGCACGGTTTCCTGATGAATGGCCGTCACGCCGGCATCGATGGCATCCTGTGCGCTGTGAAAATTGACGGGCTGGCCGTCGAGAAGGATTTCGCCCTCGTTCGGGCGATAGATGCCGGTGAGGATCTTGACGAGCGTGGATTTGCCCGCGCCGTTTTCGCCGATCAGGGCGGTGACCTTGCCGGGGTAAAGCGCAATATCGACGCCATCCAGCGCCTTGACGCCCGGGAATATCTGGCTGATGCCGCGCATTTCGAGAATGGGCGTGGCGCTGGGAGCTTCTGCAGCGTTTAGGATTTGGGGTTCGGCACGCATCATTCGTCTTACCGGTCGGTTTGTGTGAAGCGGCGAGGAGCTACCCCCTCTGCACTGCCGGGCATCTCCCCCTCGAGGGGGAGATCGGCAGGAGGCTCTACCACCACTTCATTCGCAAATGTCGAGATGGGCGAAACTTATCCGCGAGTCGATCTCCCCCCTTTAGGGGGAAATGCCCGGCAGGGCAGAGGGGGTAACCCTCCGCCCGCGGTCAGCAACTTCTCAGATCAAAAAATCTTCGAAAACTGATCGATATTCTTCGCGTCATAAACAAACGGATCAGCCATCGCCGCTTCGCTGTTTTCACCAACCTTGATCTTGCCCATACGGCCGGCTTCAATTTCCGAACCCGGCTTGCCGTCGGTTTCGCCCTTCACGAGGCGATAGGCGATCTGGGTGGCGGAATAGCCGAGGTCGATGGGGTTCCAGATGGCGAATTCCTTGGTCGCGCCCGACTTGATGGCGCCGGCCATTTCGGAAGGCAGGCCAAGACCGGTGACATAGACCTGACCGATCTTGCCGGCATCCTTCACGGCCTGCGAAGCGGCGAGAACGCCGACCGTCGTTGGCGCGACGATGACCTTCACATTCGGCTGCGAGGAGAGAAGGCCCTGTGCTTCGCGGTAGCTCTTGTCGGCGAGGTCGTCGCCATAGACCGTCGTGACGAGGTTGAGGCCGGGGAAGTCCTTCAGCTGCTTCTTCATCTCATCGATCCAGATATTCTGGTTCGTGGAGGTGGTGGTAGCCGAAAGAATGGCGAAATCGCCCTTGCCGCCTTCCAGATGCGATGCTGCGAGCTGCAGGCACATCTTGCCGATCAGCGCGTTGGACGAGGGGTTGAGCTGAAGAATCCGTCCTTCGGGCGCAACGCCGGAATCCCAGGAAATCACCTTGATGCCGCGCTGCGCCGCCTTCTTCAGCGCCGGAACCACGGCGTCGGGATCGTTGGCGGAAATGGCAATGGCGTCGACGCCCTGCGCGATCAGCGAATTGATGACTTCGATCTGGCCTTCCGCCGTTGTGCTGGTCGGGCCGGTATAGATGATCTCGACTCCGCCGAGGTCCTTTGCGGCCTCCTGTGCGCCCTTGTTGGCGGCTTCGAAAAAGCCGTTGCCAAGCGATTTCACCACCAGCGCGATCTTCACGTCGGCGGCCTGTGCAACGCCGCCGAGGCCGGCGACGGAGAGTGCCGCGCCGAGCGCGAGTATGCTCGTCAATGTTCTGCGTGTAAGTTTCATGTCCCTTTTCCTCCCGTTTTTGAACCTTGCAACTTCCCTGCCGGCGCTCCTCAAGCGACCGACGAAGAATTCTCCTCATCCGGCGGACCGGCCGTTTTCGCGTCCGCCACGGCGCCGGCGATCAGCAGCTCTACCCCGGCATCTTCCACCATCCTTGCCGCCTCGTCAGAAATCCCGTCATCGGTGATGATGGTCGAGACGTTCTCGAGCGGGCAGAGAATGAGGCTGGACCGTTTCCTGAATTTCGAGGAATCGACCATCACGATCAGCTCTTCCGCCTGCCGCATCAGCTTCTGCTCGCTCTGTATGACCAGCGCGTCGGATTCCATGATGCCGAGCGCACCCACGCCCTGCGCCCCGAGAAAAATCCGCCGTGCATAGAAGTTGCGGATTGCGTCATTCTCGAAGGGTGACAGGATCAGGCTCTGGTCACGATAGATCGCGCCACCCGGCACGCTGACATTGCATTTGGAATGCTTCACCAGATGCTCGGCGATGGCGAAAGAATTGGTCATCACCTGCAGGCGGCGCGCCGCCATATAATGCACCATCTGGAATGTCGTGGTGCCGCCATTCAGGATGATCGCATCGCCATCATTGCAGAGATCGACCGCCTTGCGCGCAATTGCGCGTTTCTTGTCGATATTGACTGATTCGGACACGCGGAAAGGCCGCGCGGCCAGATTGCCGAGCTGCGGCGGATGCACCGCTTCCGCACCGCCGCGCACGCGCCGCAATTTGCCCTGCACGTGCAGGGACGCAATATCCCGCCGAATGGTCGCTTCCGACGCATCCGTCAATTCCGCAATATCCTGCACCGTCACCACAGGTTTTTCCTGTATGGCGCTCAAGATGATGCGATGGCGTTCGCGTTCGTGCATTTGGTCCTCCTGATCGTGATTATTCGCAATCTCTTTACGTTGTCAATCAACAACGATCAAATTAATCAATATCGCGCTGCAACATGAAAATTTATGATCGTTTTTGATTGACATTGGGCTTTTGGATGCGCGATACCTGCCGTCAAAGGAGGCGGACCGGTGTCGGTTCGCGAATGAAGACCATGTGGGAGGAAGACATGACGGGAACATCCCGCCTTCTCGAAAGCCGTTGGGACGATGCTTATGCCGGGACGCTCGATGAGCCGGGAAAGCTTCTTTACCGCTCCAACCTGCTCGGTGCCGACAAGCGCATCACCAATTACGGCGGCGGGAACACATCGGCAAAGGTGCTTGAAACCGATCCCCTGACGGGCGAGAAGGTCCGCGTCATGTGGGTGAAGGGCTCCGGCGGCGATGTCGGCACCATCAAGCTTGATGGTTTTGCAACGCTTTATCTCGACAAGCTGGAAGCGCTGAAGGGCATTTATAAGGGCGTTGAAGACGAGGACCGCATGGTCGGTTTCCTGCCGCACTGCACCTTCAACCTCAATCCGCGCGCCGCCTCAATCGATACGCCGCTGCATGGTTTCGTGCCCTATGATCATGTCGATCATATGCATCCGGATGCGATCATTGCGATTGCCGCCTCGAAGAATTCGAAAGAACTGACGCAGCAGATCTTTGGCGATGAAATCGGCTGGCTGCCCTGGCGTCGTCCCGGTTTCCAGTTGGGTCTTGATCTCGAAGCCTTCGTCAAGGCCAATCCCAGGGCCAAGGGCGTGGTGCTGGAAAGTCACGGCCTCTTCACCTGGGATAACGACGCCAAGGCATGTTACGAACTGACGCTCGCCATCATCAACAAGGCAATCGAATGGTTTGCGGGAAAGACCGAAGGCAAGGTCATTTTCGGCGGTGCCGTTGCCAAGAGCCTACCTCTTGCCGAACGTCGTGCCATCGCTGCCCGGCTGATGCCGGAAATCCGTGGCCGCATCGGCCGTGAAGAACGCAAGCTCGGCCATTTTGACGATCAGGATGCCGTTCTGGAATTCGTCAATTCGAAGGATTTGAAACCGCTCGGTGCGCTGGGCACATCCTGCCCTGACCATTTCCTGCGCACGAAAATTCGTCCGCTGATCCTTGATCTCGATACCGCAAATCCAGATGTGGATGCGCTGACGGCCAGCCTAGACAAGGCGCTGGAGGACTATCGCGCGGATTACACGCGCTATTATGAAGCTTGCCGCCATGACAATTCGCCAAAAATGCGTGATCCGAACCCGGTGATATTCCTCATCCCCGGCGTCGGCATGCTGTCTTTCGCTAAAGACAAGGCCACGGCCCGCATCGCTGGCGAATTTTATGTCAACGCCATTAATGTCATGCGTGGCGCGTCCACCGTGTCGGAGTATCAGGGTCTTCCCGAGCAGGAAGCCTTCGATATCGAATATTGGCTGCTGGAAGAAGCGAAGCTGCAGCGCATGCCGAAGCCGAGGAGCCTTGCGGGCCGCGTGGCCTTCGTTACTGGCGGCGCCGGCGGTATCGGCCGGGCAACGGCGGAGCGGCTGGCGGGCGAGGGTGCCTGTGTGGTGCTGGCCGATATCGACGAAGCGGCACTGGAGGCTGCGAAGGGCGATTTCGTCAAGCGGTACAGCGCGGATGCGGTGCGTACCGTCAAGCTTGACGTGACGCAGGAGAATGCAGTGATTTCCGCCTTCGCGGAAGCGAGTGTGGAATTCGGAGGCGTGGATATCCTCGTTTCCAATGCCGGCATCGCTTCTTCCGCTCCCGTGGAAGATACGACGCTTGCCATGTGGAACAAGAATATCGACATTCTCGCGACAGGCTATTTCCTCGTTTCGCGAGAAGCATTCCGGCTGCTGCGGCGCCAGAATCTCGGCGGCAACGTCGTTTTTGTCGCTTCCAAGAACGGCCTCGCCTCTTCGCCCAATGCCTCGGCCTATTGCACCGCGAAGGCGGCAGAAATTCATCTCGCCCGTTGCCTTGCGCTTGAGGGGGCGGAGGCCGGCATTCGCGTCAACACCGTCAATCCCGATGCCGTGCTGCGCGGTTCGAAGATCTGGAGCGGCGAATGGCGCGAGCAGCGCGCGGCCTCTTCCAAGATCGAAGTGACCGACCTGGAGGAACATTACCGCAAGCGCTCCATGCTAAAACTCAATGTCTTTCCGGAAGATATCGCCGAGGCGATCTACTTCCTGGCGTCCGACGCTTCGGCCAAGTCGACCGGCAACATCATCAATGTTGATGCCGGTAATGCGCAGAGTTTTACGCGGTAGACGTCCGGCAGGTCCCACCTCCGTCATTCCGGCCTTGAACCGGAATCCAGCAGTCGCGTATCTGCGCGGCGGGAGAGTCTTCTCAGCCCAAAGACTTGGGCTGGCTGGATTCCGGCTCAAGGCCGGAATGACGGGGTGGTGGTGTCGCGGGTCGAAGCACCTGTTGTGTTCATCGTTCGGGAGGAAAAAATGACCGAGACGACAATCGCCGCCGATGTGATCGCGGCTGAAAACGAAAAGCGCGCTGCTGCTTTGAATGACGATTATCAGGCGCTTGGCAACCAGCTCGCGCGCCGCAATATCGATATCGAGGCCGTCACAACCAGGGTCGCCGAATTTTTCGTTGCCGTGCCCTCCTGGGGCGTCGGTACCGGCGGAACCCGTTTTGCCCGTTTTCCCGGCGCGGGCGAACCGCGCGGCATTTTCGACAAGCTCGATGACTGCGCCGTCATCAACCAGCTGACGCGGGCGACGCCCAATGTTTCACTGCATATTCCGTGGGACAAGGAAGACCCGAAACGCCTGAAAGCCCATGCGGATGCGCTGGGTCTCGGCTTCGACGCCATGAACTCCAACACGTTTTCGGATGCGTTGGGCCAGAGCCATTCCTACAAATACGGCTCGCTCAGCCACACCGACGCCGCCACACGCCGGCAGGCGGTGGAACACAATCTCGAATGTATCGAAATCGGTAGGGCCATCGGCTCCAAGGCCCTGACGGTCTGGGTGGGTGACGGCTCCAACTTCCCCGGACAGAGCAATTTCACCAGAAGTTTCGAGCGTTATCTCGCCGCAATGGCCGACATCTACAAGGCGCTGCCGGATGACTGGCGCATCTTTTCCGAACACAAGATGTATGAGCCGGCCTTTTATTCCACCGTCGTCCAGGATTGGGGCACCAATTATCTTATCGCCAATGCGCTCGGCGACAAGGCCTTCTGCCTCGTTGATCTTGGTCACCATGCGCCCAACACCAATATCGAAATGATCGTCGCCCGGCTGATACAGTTCGGCAAGCTCGGTGGTTTCCACTTCAACGACAGCAAATATGGCGATGACGATCTGGATGCCGGCTCAATCGACCCTTACCGCCTGTTCCTGGTTTTCAACGAACTTGTCGACGCCGAACATCGCGGGGTAAAGGGTTTCCATCCCGCCCACATGATAGATCAGTCGCATAATGTGACGGACCCGATCGAAAGCCTGATCTCCAGCGCCAACGAAATCCGTCGCGCCTATGCGCAGGCGCTGCTGGTGGATCGTGTGGCTCTTGACGGCTACCAGCAGGACAATGATGCATTGATGGCTTCAGATGTGCTGAAGCGGGCCTACCGCACCGATGTCGAACCAATTCTCGCTCAGGCGCGGCAACTGGCAGGCGGCGCGATTGATCCGATTGCGGCCTATCGGGCAAGCGGCTATCGCGAGCAGGTTGCGGCGAAGCGCCCGGTTTCGGTTGGCGGCAGCGGCGGGATTGTGTAAATTCGGTGTCGTTGGAACAGGGGGGAGCCGAGGCTGACTACACACCTTGCCCCTATCTCGACGTCATCCCCGGCATTGTACCGAGGATCTGCCTGCTTTACATGAAATCGATCGGTAATAGATGCTCGGGAGAGGCCCGAGCATGACGAAGGTGAAGGTGTTGGTCACGAAGCGCCCCCGCCCGCTGCGCCTTCACGACGTCCCAGAAGGCGGTTGTCGGCGCACCTGAAACGTATGTTCGGGCCCGGGAAACGCCCCTGCGCGAACCTCATCGGCATAGGCCGCCGCCGCTTCGGAGATCGTCGGGCCCAGATCGGCGAAACGCTTGACGAATTTCGGTTTGAAGTCGGTGAAGAGGCCGAGCATGTCGTCGGAAACCAGCACCTGCCCGTCACAGGCTGGCGATGCGCCGATGCCAACGGTGGGCGCGGCAAGTTTTTCCGTCAGCTCGCGGGCCAGGGGCTCGACTGTGCCTTCCACGACGATGGCGAAGGCGCCCGCCTGATCCACCGCAATCGCGTCACGCCAGATCTTTTGCGTTTCCGCATCAGAATGCCCCAGCGAGCGGAAGCCGCCAGCCGTGTGAACAAGCTGCGGCATCAGACCGACATGGCCGAAGACGGGAATGCCGCGGGCTACCAGGAAGGCGATGGTCTCCGCCATTTCCTCGCCTCCCTCCAGCTTCACGCCGTCGCAGCCGGTTTCCTGCATCAGCCGCGCCGCGTTGCGGAAGGCCTGTTCTTTGGATTCCTGATAGGTTCCGAAGGGCAGATCAACGATGACGCAGGCATGTTCGACGCCGCGCATGACGGCACGGCCATGGGCGATCATCATGTCCAGCGTCACGCCGACTGTGGTATCCATGCCGTAGAGCACCATGCCGAGGGAATCGCCGACCAGCAGCAGGTCGCAATGCGGGTCAAGCAGGCGGGCGATCGGTGTGGTATAGGCGGTCAGGCAAACGATGCGCGCCTCGCCCTTCATCTGCCGGATGGAGGCCGTCGTCAGCCGTTTTTGTTTTCCATGGGCGCTCATTGGGCGGCCTTCCTTTTCTCTGTTCTCTCGCGGCCAATGACGCGGTTGTCGAGAAGCCTTGTGCTGCCGAGGCGCACGAACAGCGCTACCAATATTGGCCCTGCCTGCACGGAAGCAACGGGTGCCAGCGTATCGGGATCGCGTACCGCAACGACGTCGGGACATGCCAAAGGCTCGGCGGCGATAAATGTTTCGAGAGCCGCTTCGAACGCGGCGGGGTCATCCAATCCCAGGTCATAAAGCCGTTCCGCCTCGTTCAGCGCCCGCGGAACGATCACGGCGGCGGCACGTTCCTCGGCGCTCAGATAGACGTTGCGTGAGGAGCAGGCGAGCCCATCCGGCTCCCGCACGGTTGTGACAGGAACGACCCTGACCGGCTGGGCGAGGTCCTCGACCATGCGGCGGATCAACGTTACCTGCTGATAGTCCTTCTCACCGAAATAGGCCGAATCTGGCTGAACAAGATTAAAAAGCTTCGTCACCACGGTTGCAACACCGGCGAAATGCCCCGGCCGAACCGCGCCTTCCAGCTGGCTGCCGAGTTCCGGCACGTCAACGACGGTTGCCATTGGACGCGGATACATCTCCGAGACTTCGGGCGCGAAAAGAATGTCGACGCCAGCTTCCTCCAGAAGCGCGCTGTCGCGGGCGAGGTCGCGCGGATAGCGGGCCAGATCCTCATTGGCGCCGAATTGCAGCGGATTGACAAAGATGGAAACCACCGTCACGTCGTTTTCTGCCTTCGCCCTGGAAACCAGCGTGAGATGACCGATATGGAGGAAACCCATCGTCGGTACGAAGCCGACGGTTTTGCCGGCGCGGCGAAAGACGGCGATCGCATCGCGCAATTCGGCGACAGTTTTTACAAGGCGCATAGGGTCTCCTCCGGCTTCCCGATCACCCTCCGGCGAAAGGTGCTGGATAGAACGCGATTTGTGAAACGGGGTCAACGCGGTCAAACCCATTATATCGATTAACGGAGTTGGCGATCGACACACCCTGCCTGTCTGGCCTCAGGGCTTGCCGGTCCAGCGCGGGGGACGTTTTTCCGCAAAGGCCAGACGTCCCTCCCGCGCCTCATCACTGCCGCTGACGACGGCGATGGTGCGTTCGGCGAAGACGAGCCGCTCCGCCGATGGCATGTCGCGCATGGCGAGCAGCGCCGCCTTTCCGGCCGCGATGGCACCCGGTGCATTGTGCCGCAGCGTTGCAAGAACCTCTTCGATCAGGCCGTCGAGGCTGGCGAGGGGAACGGCGCGGTTTATGAGCCCGAGACGTGTCGCCTCACTGGCGCTGACCGTGTGGCCGAGATAAGCCATTTCCTGAAGCCCGCCCAATGGAATTTTTGCCAGAAGTTTCGCTGCGACCATGGCGGGGAAAACACCGACCTTCACCTCCGGCAGGCCGAATTCGGCATGATCGGCTGCATAGACGAGATCGCAGGCGGCAACGAGGCCAAGCCCGCCCGCCAGAACCCGGCCATTGATGCGGGCGATGACGGGCCTGTCGCAGCCTTCTATGGCGCGCATGACGTCGGCTATAGGGTTCGTGCCGTCCCGGGACAGGAACATGCCGCCCGCACTTTCCTTCAGATCTGCACCCGAACAGAAACTGCGTTCTCCCGCTGCCGTTATCACAACGGCGCGCAGGCCATGGTCGCCGGAGGCTGCGCGGATCGCATGGGTGAGCGCATCGGTCATCGCGGCATTCAGGGCATTATGCACCTCCGGTCGGTTGAGAGTCAGCCACAGAACATCCTTGCGTTTCTCGCTCAACACCTCATTTGCCATGGGCGTCACCCTTCTGTTTCGCGGCGAGAAGCGCCTTGCCGGCACGCGCTGCATTGGACCTGCCCAGATGCCTGCTTATCCAGTCACCGGTTGTCGCCACGGCCATCAGGTCGACGCCGGTTTCTATGCCAAGTCCCGCCAGCAGATAAATGACGTCTTCGGTGGCGACGTTGCCGCTCGCGCCTGGCGCGAAGGGGCAACCGCCCAGCCCGGCGACGGAACTGTCGAACGTCGTTATGCCCTGTTGAAGCGAAGCCAGCACGTTGGCGACGCCCTGTCCGTAGGTATCGTGGAAATGCATGGCAAGTTTTTCAAGCGCGATATGTGCCGAGACCCGCTCGATGATGTTGCGGATCTGGCCCGCCGTGCCGATGCCGATCGTATCACCCAGCGAGATTTCATGGCAGCCGAGCGCAATAAGGGCATCGGCCATCGCCGCCACGTCATCGGGCGCAACTGCTCCGTCATAGGGGCAGCCGGCAATGCAGGAAAGGTAACCGCGCATGCGGATATTTCGCACGGCAGCGGCATCCGCGACATCGCGCAGACGGTCTAGGCTTTCGGCGCGCGAACAGCCGATGTTGTGCCGGCTGAAACCTTCGGAGGCGGACACGAAAACCGCGATTTCCGTGACACCGGCTTCAATGGCAGCTTCGAAACCTCTCATGTTGGGAACAAGCGCCGGATAGGCCGTTCCCGCTCGCCTTTCGAGGCCTCTAAACACCTCTTTCGACCCCGCCATCTGCGGCACTTTTTTGGGTGAGACGAAAGCGCCCGCTTCCACCGTTCTCAGTCCTGCTGCAGCCAGCCGCTCGATCAGCTCGATTTTTGTCGCGGTCGGAACCTCGGTGGTCTCGTTCTGCAAGCCGTCACGTGCGCCAACCTCAACGATCCTGACGGTTCGGGGCAAGCTCATCTCATGCTCCTTCCGGCTCGAAATTCACCAGCACCGCGCCGGCAGCGACCATATCGCCTTCATTGCAATTGATGGCCTTGACGATGCCCTTCGCCGGCGCACGGATCGTATGCTCCATCTTCATCGCTTCCATCACCACAAGCGCGTCGCCGGCCTCCGCGACAGCACCGTTTCGGCTGAGCACCGCGCGGATCACGCCCGGCATGGGAGCTTCCAGGCCAGCGGCGTGAACGGAAGAATCCGCGATTTCGATGGGATCTGGCTGGCTGATGCGGTAAGGCTCGCCATGCAGGAAAAGCGCATAGGTGCCGGTCTCTGCGAAGAAATAGCCCTGACTTTTCCGGCCGTCCAAGGTTGCAAGGAGCTGGCCGTCATCGGAAAGGCTGCCGTAGGCCCGGATCGTCCGCCCCTCGATTGCGAGCGTGAATTCATCACCCTCATGCGTGACGCCGACGCTTAACGGCTGGTTATCAAACATGAAATTCAGCGTTTCCCGCGCCGGTGCGTTGAGGCGGAATGCGACCTTCGTGTTCCACGGGCTATGGGGATCCGCCTCTGATTGCGACATTCCGCTTGTGCGGCGGGAGAGCAGCAGGCCAAGCGCGGCGAGGGCGATGACACTTCCATCACTCGCGGCTGGAGCAAAGAGCGAAGCCTCGTTGCGGGTGATGAAACCCGTATCGAGGTCGGCTGAGGCGAAAGCTTCCAATCGGGCAAGCCGTGTCAGAAAGGCGGCGTTGCTGGTAACGCCGCAGATCGCCAGATTTTCCAGCGCCAGCGTCAGACGCCGCACGGCTGAGGCTCGGTCCCGATCCCAGACGATAAGCTTGGCGATCATCGGATCGTAATGCACGGTGATGGCGTCGCCGGAGCGGATGCCGCTGTCGATCCTGACGTGAGGGCCCTGATCGGGGAAAACGAGATGGCTGATGGTGCCAACCGAGGGCAGGAAATCATGCGCCGGGTCTTCGGCATAGATACGGGCCTCGATGGCATGACCATGTATGCTGAGATCGGCCCAGTCCTGCGGTAACGTTTCACCATCCGCAACACGGATCTGCCATTCGACCAGATCGAGACCGGTAATATACTCGGTCACGGGATGTTCGACCTGAAGCCTCGTATTCATTTCCATGAAATAGAATGCGCCGGAAGGATCGAGCAGGAATTCCACGGTTCCCGCACCGCGATAGTCGATCGCGCGGGCGGCGGCGGTTGCCGCTTCATACATACGTTGCCTGAGCGCATCCGGCAGGCCGGGGGCAGGGGCTTCTTCCAAAACCTTCTGATGCCTGCGCTGGATGGAGCAGTCACGTTCGAAAAGGGAAAAACAATTGCCGTGGCTATCGGCAAAGATCTGCACCTCCACATGGCGCGGCCGTTCGAGATATTTTTCGATCAGCATGCGGTCATCACCGAAGGCGGCCGACGCCTCGCGTTTTGCCCCGGCAAGTTCCGCTGCAAATTCACGTTTTTGCCTGACGATGCGCATGCCCTTGCCGCCGCCGCCGGCCGAAGCCTTTAGCAGGACAGGATAGCCTATGGCTTCCGCCTCATTCCCCAGCCGTTCCTCCGCCTGGTCCTTACCGTGATAACCGGGAACCACGGGCACGCCAGCCTTGGCCATCAGTGCCTTTGCTTCGCTTTTGCCGCCCATGGCGCGGATCGCCGCGGCCGGTGGGCCGATGAACACCAGCCCGGCGGCGGCACAGGCTTCGGCGAAACCGGCATTTTCCGAAAGGAAACCGTAACCCGGATGAATGGCTTCTGCGCCGCTTGTCTTCGCTGCGGCGATGATCTTTTCGCCATCGAGATAGGAGGCACGCGCGGGTGCAGCGCCGATTGCAATCGCTTCGTCGGCAAGCGCCACATGCATGGCGTCACGATCGGCATCGGAATAAACGGCGACGGTACGAATGCCCATTTTGCGGGCGGTATGGATGATGCGGCAGGCGATCTCGCCCCTGTTGGCGATGAGTATTTTCGAAAACATCGTCGCCTCACATCCTGAATATGCCGAAACGGGTGGGTTCAATGGGTGCGTTGAGCGCGGCGGACAGACCGAGGCCGAGGACGAGGCGGGTATCCTTTGGGTCGATGATACCGTCGTCCCAAAGCCGCGCGCTGGCATAATAGGGATGGCCTTCCCGTTCGTATTTTTCCTGGATCGGCTGCTTGAACGCCTCTTCGCCTTCCTTCGACCAGTGCCGGCCATCAGCTTCAATACCGTCGCGGCGAATCTGTGCCAGAACGGAGGCCGCCTGCTCGCCGCCCATCACGGAAATGCGGGCATTCGGCCACATCCAGAGGAAGCGGGGCGAATATGCCCGGCCGCACATGCCGTAATTACCGGCCCCGAAGGAGCCGCCGATGATGACGGTGAATTTCGGCACTTTCGCCGACGCAACAGCAGTGACCAGCTTGGCGCCGTCCTTGGCGATGCCGCCTGCCTCATAGGCCTTGCCGACCATGAAGCCGGTGATGTTCTGCAGGAAAACCAGGGGAATACCGCGCTGGCAGCAGAGCTCGATGAAATGCGCGCCTTTGAGCGCCGATTCCGAAAACAGGATGCCGTTATTGGCGATGATGCCAACGGGATAGCCATGGATATGGGCGAAACCACAGACCAGCGTCGTGCCATAAAGCGCCTTGAACTCATCAAATTCAGAACCATCCACCAGACGGGCGATGATCTCACGTACCTCGAAGGGTTTGCGCGTATCGGCGGGAACGATGCCGTAAAGCTCTTCGGGCGGGTGAAGCGGTTCTGCCGGTTCACGGATATCCAGCTCCACCTGCTTGCGGCGGTTGAGGGTTGAGACAATCCGCCGGGTCAGCGCCAGCGCGTGGCGGTCGTCATGGGCAAAATGATCGGTGACGCCGGATTGCCGGGAGTGCACATCCGCACCGCCCAGCTCTTCCGCACTCACCACCTCACCTGTTGCCGCCTTCACCAGCGGCGGGCCGCCAAGGAAGATCGTGCCCTGGTTTTTGACGATCACGGATTGGTCGCTCATCGCAGGCACATAGGCCCCGCCCGCCGTGCAGCTGCCCATCACCACGGCGATCTGGGCGATGCCTTTCGCCGACATATTGGCCTGATTGTAGAAGATGCGGCCGAAATGATCGCGGTCGGGAAACACTTCGTCCTGATTGGGCAGGTTCGCGCCGCCGGAATCCACGAGGTAAATACAGGGCAGGCGGTTCTCGGCGGCAATCTCCTGCGCGCGCAGATGTTTCTTCACCGTCAGCGGATAATAGGTGCCGCCCTTCACGGTCGCATCATTGGCGACGATTACACATTCTCGGCCCGAGACCCTGCCGATGCCGGTGACAATGCCGGCGGCCGGAACGGGTTCGTCATAAACCTCGTAAGCTGCAAATTGCGAGAATTCGAGGAATGGACTGCCGGGATCGAGAAGTGTCTCGATGCGGTCACGTACCAGCAATTTGCCACGGGAAAGATGCCGTTCACGGGCCTTGTCGCCGCCGCCTCTGGAGATTTTTTCGACGTGTCGGCGCAGGTCATCCACCAGACCCGACATGAACTCGACATTGGCAGCGAAGGCGGGGTCGCGGTTCAGGCTGGATGTTAGCTTCATCGCGTGTCCTCACCCGTTGCCCTTGACCAGTTCGCGGCCGATCAGCATCCGGCGAATTTCGCTGGTGCCTGCGCCGATTTCGTAAAGCTTGGCATCGCGTAGCAGCCGCCCGGCCGGACTTTCATTCACGTAACCGGAGCCGCCGAGAAGCTGGATTGCATCCAGCGCCACCTGCGTCGCCCGCTCGGCGGCGAAGAGGATAGCCCCCCCCGCATCCTGCCTCGTGATGCGGCCATTGTCGCAGGCCCGGGCCACGGAATAGACATAAGCGCGCGATGCGTTCATCGCCGAATATATATCCGCGAGCTTACCCTGCACGAGCTGGAATTCACCGATCGGTTTGCCGAATTGCTTGCGCTCGCGGGCATAAGGCAGCACCAGATCGATGGCCGCCTGCATGATACCAACAGGGCCGGCGGCCAGCACGGCGCGCTCGTAATCCAGCCCGCTCATCAGCACCGCCACGCCGTCATTCAACCGCCCGAGGATGTTTTCCTCCGGCACCTCGCAATCCTCGAACACGAGTTCCGAGGTGGGGGAACCGCGCATGCCGAGCTTGTCGAGTTTCTGGGCCGGACGAAACCCTTTGAAGCCTTTTTCAATGAGGAAGGCGGTGATGCCGCGAGGGCCGGCGGACATGTCGGTCTTGGCGTAAACGACCAGCGTATCGGCCTCGTGGCCGTTGGTGATCCACATTTTCGCACCGTTCAGCACATAGCGGTCGCCCCTGCGTTCCGCCTTCAGCCGCATCGAGACGACATCCGAACCGGCCTCCGTCTCGCTCATGGCGAGCGAACCGACATGTTCGCCGGAGACGAGTTTCGGCAGATATCTCTGCTTCTGCTCTTGCGTGCCCCAGCGATGGATCTGGTTGATACAGAGGTTGGAATGGGCGCCGTAGGAAAGGCCAATGGAGGCGGAAGCCCGGCTTATTTCCTCCATCGCCACGCAATGGGCGAGATAGCCCATGTCGGCGCCGCCGAATTCTTCCGAAACGGTGATGCCGTGCAGGCCAAGCTCGCCCATTTCAGGCCAGAGCTGACGCGGGAAGCGGTCGTCCCTGTCGATCTCGGCCGCCAGCGGGGCGATTTTATCATCGGCAAATGCACTTGCGCTGTCGCGTAATGCTGCGATTTCCGGGCCGAGATCGGCATCGAAAATGGCGGCGAGGTTCAAACTCATCGCGTCTCCTCCTCCGGACGGCGGGCCGTCCCTTTTGTCAGCAGCCGGCACCTCCTCCGCGCCGGCAGCCCTTATTTACGGCGTGTCACCCCCGGTGAAGGCGGCGGAACGGCGCACGAATGTCTTGATGGCAAAGTTGGACTGGATGCGCGACACGCCGGGAACGGTGGTCAGGAAATCCAGCAGCTGCTGGTAATGCGGCAGATCCCGCACCATGGCGTGGATCAGATAATCGGAACTGCCGCTCGTCTGGTAACCACCCACCACCTCGGGAATGGAGGCCACATGATGTTCGAATGTCGTCAGCGCTTCCTTAATCTGCCGCTCCAGCGTGACGGAGATGAAGACACCCATATTGCCGAGCAGCCGGTTCTCGTCAAACACGGCGGTATAGCCGCGAATGATCCCTTCCTCTTCGAGCTTGCGCACGCGGCGCAACGTTGGCGTGAAGGAAAGGCCTATCCGAGCCGCAAGATCCCGCCAGCTGACCCGCCCGTCATCGCCGAGAACATGCAGAATCTTCTGGTCGAAACTGTCGAGCTCAATCATGGATCATTTGCTCTATGATATGACTATTTGTTGGATCAAAGATATCGCCAATCAAAAAACTGTCAATCAAAATAGCTTTGAAATGAATTCGAGATAGTGATAGCGTTCACGTCAGTCGCGGTCTGGAGGAGATTTGCGGCGGGCCGGTTCCTCACGTCAGGGCTGGCCAAGGGAGGTGAATTTGGCTGTGCATGACCCTGTCGTGATCGATGGGGCCGCCCGTGCTTTCAAGGGCAGCCCTCGCGACCAATTCCAGCTGGCGACGCGCCTGATACGCTTCTGCTTTTTGGCGGGAGGCGGCGATGATGCTCACTGAATCCCAGCAGCAGATCAGAGATATGGCCCGCGACTTTGCGCGGGAAAGGCTTGCCCCTGGCGCCGCTTCGCGTGACCGGGAAAGCCGTTTCCCGGAGGAAGAATTGAAAGCGATGGGCGAGCTCGGCTTCCTCGGCATGCTGGTGTCCGAAGAGTATGGCGGGGCGGAAACCGGTGCTGTCGCTTATGCGCTGGCGCTGGAGGAAATCGCTGCAGGGGACGGTGCCTGTTCCACCATCATGAGCGTCCATAATTCGGTCGGCTGCGTGCCGATCCTAAAATTCGGGACCGAGGACCAGAAGCAGCGTTTTCTGCCGAAGCTTGCCTCCGGCGAATGGATCGGTGGCTTTGCGCTGACCGAACCACAGGCTGGCTCCGATGCCTCAAATCTCAAGACCAGGGCGCGTCGCGATGGCGATCACTATATTCTTGATGGCGCGAAGCAGTTCATCACCTCGGGTAAGAATGGCGATGTCGTCATTGTTTTTGCCGTTACGGATGCAGCGGCAGGCAAGAAGGGTATCAGCGCCTTCATCGTGCCCACCGACACGCCGGGCTATGAGGTTATCCGGGTCGAAGAAAAGCTCGGCCTTCACTCGTCCGATACCTGCCAGATCGCTTTCAAAGGCATGGCCATTCCTGCCGATTTACGGCTCGGTGAGGAAGGTCAGGGTTACCGCATTGCGCTCGCCAATCTGGAAGGCGGCCGCATCGGCATCGCGGCGCAGGCGGTGGGCATGGCTCAGGCGGCATTTGAGGCGGCGCGGGATTATGCCCGCGAGCGCAAGGCCTTCGGGCAGGCGATCATCGAACATCAGGCGGTAGCGTTTCGTCTCGCGGATATGGCGACGCGTATTCAGGCGGCGCGGCAGCTGGTGCTGCATGCGGCGGCGCTGAAGGAGGCGGGCGAGCCCTGCCTTTCCGAGGCTTCGATGGCCAAGCTCTACGCGTCGGAAATGGCCGAACGCGTTTGTTCGGACGCCATCCAGATCCACGGCGGGTACGGCTACATGGCGGATTATCCGGTGGAGCGGATCTATCGCGATGTGCGCATCTGCCAGATTTACGAGGGGACAAGCGATGTCCAGCGGATGGTGATCGCGAGGAACCTTTGAGGATTGTTTCGCGGTCTGGAGGAGACCGCGACGGGAGGAGTAGAATGGATATATCAGAAACGCCACGTCTCAGCCTGCATGTTCCCGAACCTGCGGTGCGGCCCGGCGGGGAGCCGGATTTCTCCAATGTAAAAATACCCAAGGCCGGCTCCGTGCCGCGCCCGGAAGTGGATGCCGCGCCGGAAAGCATGCGTGATCTCGCCTATTCGATCATTCGCGTCCTTAATCATCAGGGTGAGGCCGTCGGACCTTGGGCCGGGCTGCTTTCGGATGACGACCTGCTGACGGGTCTGAAGAACATGATGAGGCTTCGGGCTTTCGATGCGCGCATGCTGATGGCGCAGCGGCAGGGCAAGACCTCTTTTTATATGCAGCATCTTGGGGAGGAGGCAGTGAGTTGCGCCTTCCGCAAGGCGCTTTCCAAGGGCGACATGAACTTCCCGACCTATCGGCAGGCAGGTCTGCTGATCGCCGACGACTATCCGCTCGTCACCATGATGAACCAGATCTATTCCAACGAACTCGATCCGCTGCACGGGCGGCAACTGCCGGTCCTCTACTCTTCCAAAGAACACGGTTTCTTCACCGTATCCGGCAATCTCGCCACGCAATATGTCCAGGCGGTGGGCTGGGCGATGGCATCGGCCATCAAGGGTGATACAAAGATTGCGGCCGCCTGGATTGGCGATGGCTCGACGGCGGAGTCGGACTTTCATTCGGCGATGGTTTTTGCATCGACCTACAAGGCGCCGGTCGTTCTCAACATCGTCAACAACCAATGGGCCATTTCCACCTTTCAGGGCATTGCACGCGGGGGCTCCGGGACCTTCGCGGCACGCGGGCTGGGTTTCGGTATTCCCGCACTGCGGGTCGACGGTAATGATTATCTGGCCGTTTATGCCGTGGCCCGTTGGGCCGTGGAGCGGGCGCGCCGCAATCTCGGCCCGACGCTCATCGAATACGTCACCTATCGCGTCGGCGCGCATTCCACCTCTGACGATCCGAGCGCCTACCGCCCGAAGACCGAGTCCGAAGCATGGCCTCTGGGCGACCCTGTCCTGAGGTTGAAGAAACACCTCATCCTGCGTGGCGTCTGGTCGGAAGAGCGGCACCGGCAGGCGGAAGCGGAGATCGCCGATGAGGTGCTGGAAGCCCAGCGCGAGGCGGAAAGCCACGGCACGCTGCACGAGGGCAAAAAACCGCCGAAGAAGGATATTTTCGAAGGTGTTTACGCCGAGATGCCGGCGCATCTCGTCCGCCAGCGCCAGAAGGCAGGATGGTAAGACATGGCAAGAATGACGATGATTGAAGCCGTCCGCAGCGCCATGGATGTATCCATGGAACGCAGCGACGATGTCGTGGTTTTTGGTGAGGATGTGGGTTATTTCGGCGGCGTTTTCCGCGCCACACAGGGGCTGCAGCAGAAATACGGTAAAACCCGCTGTTTCGATGCGCCTATCAGCGAATCCGGCATTGTCGGCACCGCCATCGGCATGGCCGCTTATGGATTGCGGCCCTGTGTCGAAATCCAGTTCGCCGATTACATGTATCCCGCCTATGACCAGATCACCCAGGAGGCAGCGCGTATCCGTTATCGCTCAAACGGGGATTTTACCTGCCCGATCGTTCTTCGCATGCCGACCGGCGGCGGCATTTTCGGAGGCCAGACGCATAGCCAGAGCCCGGAGGCGCTTTTCACCCATGTTTGCGGGCTGAAAGTGGTGGTTCCTTCCAATCCTTACGACGCCAAGGGGCTACTGATAGCGTCCATCGAAGACCCCGACCCCGTAATGTTTCTGGAGCCGAAGCGGCTTTATAACGGCCCGTTTGACGGTCATCATGACCGGCCCGTAACGCCATGGTCCAAACACGAGAAGGGGGAGGTGCCGGAAGGGCACTACACCATTCCCATCGGCAAGGCCGAAATCCGCCGCCCCGGAAACGATGTCACGGTCATCGCTTATGGCACCATGGTGCATGTGGCGCTGGCAGCGGCGGAAGAGACGGGGGTGGACGCCGAGATCATCGATCTGCGCAGCCTGCTGCCGCTCGACCTCGATACCGTCGTGAAGTCGGTTTCCAAGACCGGCCGCTGCGTCATGGTGCATGAGGCGACGTTGACCTCCGGCTTCGGGGCAGAAGTCGTGTCGCTGGTGCAGGAACATTGTTTTTATCACCTTGAGGCTCCCGTCGTGCGCGTTGCAGGTTGGGATACGCCTTATCCCCATGCGCAGGAGTGGGACTATTTTCCGGGGCCAGCCCGCGTCGGGCGCGCCCTTGTCGAAGTCATGGAGGCCTGATCATGGCAGAATTTATTCTAACCATGCCCGATGTCGGTGAAGGTGTGGCGGAAGCCGAACTCGTGGAATGGAACGTCAAACCGGGCGATCTTGTGCACGAGGACATGGTGCTGGCCGCGGTGATGACCGACAAGGCGACGGTGGAAATCCCTTCGCCGGTGGCGGGCGTCGTCACCTGGCTCGCGGTAACGGTGGGAAATACGGTGCCGGTGAAAGCACCGCTCCTGCGCATCGAAACCGATGTCGCTGCCGTCGCTGCCAATGGTAGCGCGCCGGAAGGGGAGGCGCCGACCCGCATGACGGAAGAGGAAGCGCCCGCCGACATGACGGACACGCCGCCACCCGTTGAAACCCACCCGGTGCTGCGCGAAGCCGGGGAGGCCAACACGGCGCCTGCGGTCGAACTGCACCATAAGCCGCTGGCATCTCCGGCCGTTCGCCAGCGTGCTGACGATCTCGATATCGATCTTGCACAGGTCAAGGGAACGGGTCCCGACGGGCATATTACCCATGCGGATCTCGACGCGTTCTTAACCGTGCGGGGGCGGCCGGAACGCACTGAACCGATGGCACCCCACGATAGCGCTGTCGAAGAGGTTAAGGTGACGGGGCTCAGGCGCAAGATTGCCGAGAAGATGGTCCTTTCCGCCTCCCGCATTCCCCACATCACCTATGTCGAAGAAGTCGACGTGACCGATCTGGAAGATCTGCGCGCTACGATGAACGGCAACCGCCGTTCCGGGCAGCCGAAACTGACGGTCCTGCCATTTTTGATGCGCGCGCTTGTCAAAGCCGTTGCCGATCATCCTGGTATGAATGCGCTTTTCGACGATGAAAAAAGTGTCGTCAGCCACTACGAGGCGGTTCATATCGGCATTGCCACGCAGACACCGTCAGGCCTCACCGTTCCGGTTGTGCGCCACGCGGAAGCGCTCGGCCTTTGGGAGTGCGCAGACGAGGTCGCACGCGTTGCCGAAGCCGCTCGCACCGGGACGGCGCATCGGGAAGAACTGATGGGCTCCACCATCACCATCAGCTCGCTTGGGGCGTTGGGTGGTGTCGTTTCGACGCCCATCATCAATTACCCCGAAGTGGCGATCATCGGCGTCAACAAGATCGTGACGCGGCCGGTCTGGGACGGAATTCGCTTTGTGCCGCGCAGGATGATGAACCTGTCTTCGAGCTTCGATCATCGTGTCGTGGACGGCTGGGATGCGGCAGTCTTCATACAGGCCGTCAAGGCGCTTCTGGAAAAGCCGGCGCTTATTTTCATCGATTGAAGGCGATCCGTGCTCCCTCCTCCCTGTGCTCGTCACAGGGACCCAGCCAGCCCAAGTCTTTGGGCTGAAAGGAACTCGTCCCGTCGCGCAGACGCGCCTCGGCTGGATTCCTGTGACGAGCACAGGGATGAGGGCGTATGCGTGTCATGACCGCATTTCTTAGCCCGCGTTTTCAGCCTTCACGGAACTCTTTCGCTATCGGTATAGGCTTGCGTTCGTCATCTTCGGGTATAGAAGAGAAGAACGAGAAGCATGTTTTCTCATCACGATCACAGTCGCGGACGAGGGCGCTCCGGTGCCCGGCGGTCCGCTCTCCGCCGGCAACAGAACGAAAAAGGTCCTCCCATGCAAACTCCCAAGCCCGTTGTCCTGACTATTCTCGATGGCTGGGGGCTGAGTGAGGATACATCCAGCAACGCGCCTGTTCTGGCGAACACGCCCACCATGGACCGGCTTTTCGCCACCTGCCCGAATGCGAGGCTCACCACGTTTGGTCCTAAGGTGGGGCTGCCTACCGGACAAATGGGCAATTCCGAAGTCGGTCATACCAATATCGGTGCGGGCCGCATCGTCGCCATGGATCTCGGCCAGATCGATCTTGCAATCGAGGATGGCAGCTTTTTCCGCAATGCGGCGATGCTTGATTTCGCCGCCAAGGTGAAGGCCGCAGGCGGTGTGGCGCATCTGATGTGCGTCGTTTCCGATGGCGGCGTTCACGGCCATATCCTCCACGGCCAGGCGGCGGTGAAGCTGATGGTCAGCCACGGCCTGAAGGTCGTGGTGCATGCCATCACCGATGGTCGTGACGTCGCGCCGCAATCCGCTGAAGATTTTGTGGCTGCGCTTGTGGCAAGCCTGCCGGAAGGCGCCAGCATCGGCACCGTGATCGGCCGTTATTATGCGATGGATCGCGACAACCGCTGGGAGCGTGTCGAAAAGGCCTATGACGCGATGGTCCTGGCCAAAGGCGAGCACGCCCGGGATGCGGTGAGCGCCGTTGCACAGAGCTACGCGAATAAAGTCACGGACGAGTTCATCCTGCCGACCGTGATCGACGGTTACGAAGGCTTCAAGGCCGGCGATGGCCTGTTCTGCCTGAACTTCCGTGCTGACCGCGCGCGTGAAATCCTGCTTGCCATCGGTGCCGATGATTTCGACGGTTTTGCGCGCGAAAAGCCAGTGCTCTCGGCGCTGCTTGGCATGGTGGAATATTCTACCCGGCACAATGATTTCATGGCCACGGCTTACCCGAAGCGCGATATCGTCAACACGCTTGGCGCCTGGGTGGCGAAGCAGGGACTTACGCAGTTCCGCCTCGCCGAAACGGAAAAATATCCGCATGTGACGTTCTTCCTGAACGGCGGCAAGGAAGAGCCGGAAGTCGGTGAAGATCGCTTCATGCCGAAATCCCCGAAGGTCGCGACCTACGACCTGCAGCCGGAAATGAGCGCGCCCGAGGTAACGGAAAAATTTGTCGAGGCGATCGGCAAGGGTTACGATCTCATCGTCACCAATTACGCCAACCCTGATATGGTCGGCCATACCGGTGATCTGCAGGCCGCAATCAAGGCCTGTGAAGCCGTGGATCGTGGCCTCGGTGCGGTGGTTGCCGCACTCGAAAAAGTGGGAGGCGCAATGCTTGTGATTGCCGACCACGGCAATTGCGAAACCATGGTCGACCCGGTGACCGGCGGCCCGCATACGGCGCACACCACAAATCCGGTTCCGGTGATCCTTTTCGGTGGCCCTGAAGGTGCGAAGCTGCATGACGGTATTCTCGCCGATGTCGCGCCTACCCTGCTGCAGCTGATGAATGTGCCCTTGCCGCCGGAAATGACGGGCAAGAGCCTGATCGACCTTTAATCATACGTCGTCGCGCGGCAGCATTTAACCCCCGCGCGACCGTCTGTTTCAGGTTCCGAACGAGCGTTTTAAGCTATGACTGCTTCGCGTAGAGGCGGTCGTGCGCCAGCATGCCGGCAATCATGGCGCAGACGAAAAGAACGACTGGCATCAGCCCAAGGCCGACAGCGGAGAGTGCCGGGCCGGGGCAGAAGCCGGCAAGCCCCCAACCGATGCCGAAAATTGCCGAGCCGGTTATCAGCGGCCCGTCGATGCGGGGCTTTGCTGGAAGGCGGAAATCGTCGGCGAGAACGGGCTTGGCGAGACGTCTGCTGAGCAGCACGCCCGGCGCCGCGACCATAACGGCACCGCCAAGAACGAACATCAGGCTCGGGTCCCAATGGCCGCTTGTGATGTCGAGAAAGCCGGAAACACGCGCCGGATCGACCATGCCCGACAGCGAAAGGCCAAATCCGAACAACGCTCCTGCAAGCAATGCAAGTGCAATACGCGCTACGGCCGGATTTTTCATGACAGGGCTCCCGCTATCGTCGCAGTAAAGATGCCGGTGATCAGGAAGGTGGCGGTTGCGGCGATCGAGCGCCGGGAAAACCGCGCCAGCCCCATGATGCCATGGCCGGAGGTGCAGCCGGAGCCCATGCATGTGCCAAAACCTACCAGCAGACCGGCAATCAGGATGAGGGGCCAAGGGGCAGCGACGGTGATTGCGGGCAGCCGGCCGAATGCTGCGGCATGGATATAAGGTCCCGCCAGCAGGCCGGTGATGAAGGCGAGATCGGCAAGACGCCGCTGCCTGCCAAGAGTTCTGCCGATGATCCCGCTGATGCCGGCAATGCGGCCGTTAAAGACAAACAGGAGAACGCAGGCGAGGCCGAGCAACATGCCGCCGAAAAGAGAAGACCAGTAGGGGCTCACGCGGTCTCCTCCTCCGGCGCGCAGAATATGGTGTAAAGCGCCTCGATCAGCTGCGCCGCTTTCGCTTCGCTAAGCTGGTAGAAAATTTGCTTGGCGTCACGCCGGGTTTCAACCACACCGGCTTCCCGCAGGACGCCCAGCTGCTGGGAGAGTGTAGGCTGGCGAATATCCAGCCTGGCTTCCAGCTCTCCCACGGAGAATTCTCCCTGCGCCAGCGTGCAGGCCAGCATCAGCCGCGCAGGGTGGGCAAGGGTCTTCAAAAGCAGCGCGACTTCCACGGCCCGTTCCTCCATGGCGGGAAGGGGAATGTCAGGAGTATGAAGGGGCTTTCCGGGCGTCTTTCCCTTTACCACGTGCTTCCCTCCAGCACATCAAGAGGGAATTTCAGGTAACGCCTGCCATTTGCCTCCGGCTCCGGCAGGCGTCCGCCGCGAATATTGACCTGCAGGGCATGGAGGATGAGCTTTGGCATCGGCAAGGTCCGATCCCGCGTTTCCCTGAGGTGGATGAAGCTTTCCTCCGTCATGCCGACCAGATGTGGATTGCTGCGTTTCTGTTCGCCCACCGTACTTTCCCATTTCGGCGCGCGGCCGCCGGGCTGATAATCATGGCCGGTGAACAGCCGTGTTTCGTCCGGAAGGGCGAGAATGTCCTGAATGGACGCCCAGAGTTCTCTGGCGCTGCCACCGGGAAAATCAGCCCGCGCTGTGCCTGAATCCGGCATGAAAAGCGTATCGTGCACGAAGGCGGCATCTCCCACCACATAGGTTACGGAGGCGAGCGTATGGCCGGGCGAAAACAGCACGCGCGCTTCAAGCGAACCGATATTGAACCTGTCGCCCGCCTCGAACAGCCTGTCCCACTGCGAACCATCGGTTTCAAGGTCTGGCCAATTGTATTTTTCCTGCCAGAGCCGCTGTACGCCGGTGATCTTCGCGCCGATCGCTGTCTGCGCACCGGTCTTCTGCTTCAGGTAATGGGCGGCGGAGAAATGGTCGGCATGCGGATGGGTATCGAGAATCCATTCCACCGACAGGCCTTCGCTTTCCACATGATTCAGAATGGCGTCGGCATTCATCGTTCCGGTTGCGCCGGATTTCTCATCGAAATCATAGACCGGATCGATAATGGCGCAGCGTTTGGTCACTGGATCGGAAACGACATATTGCACGCTCCAGGTGCGCGGATCAAAGAATGCCTTGACTGGAACCGCTGCCGCGCGTCGCTCCAGCCAGCGGGTGGCGCCGGAAAGATCAAAGCCATGCGCCTTGCCAAACGCCTCGATGTCGCCGCGTTCCATGCGTCCGTCGAGCGCTTCCCCGAGCACATGAAGCGTGAGCGCACGGGTGCCACCCTTGCAATGGGCAAAAACGGGGCCTGCCGCTTCCGCCATTTTCTGTTGAAAGGCGCGGATATCGGCCTCAGTGATAGCAGGGCCGGTGACCGGGATGAAGCCATAGTCCATGCCTGCCGCCCCGGCGGCGCTTCTTTCCTGCTCACTGCCCGGTTGGCTCGGCTCTTCGCCATCCGGCCGGGCATTGATGACGCATTTATAACCCTGCGCGGAGAGCGATTGGAAATCGGCGGTCATCGGCTGCCCCGCAACGGTCAAGCGCTCGTTGATCTTAACGACTTTCATCGACATCTCCTGTGGCAACAAATCAATATATATTATTGTATAATGTATATTGATCGCTGGCAAGAGTGCGAGGTACCTTCGCAGCTCTCTGCGGCTTGTGGCGTGTTAGCGGAACATCCCCTGCGCCCGGGTGGCAGGGCGCAAGGCATGTTTGCGGCATCGATTAGAATTCACACTGGCCTCAGACGGCAAGCCTGCGGCGCGTCGCCTTCCAGCCGAGACAGATGGCTCCTACAAGCAGGACCGTCTGGGCGATCAGGAACGGTGGTTCATTGCCGTTCGGCGCCAGCTTGTTGAGCGTTTCGACCTTGAGAAAGGCCTGCACGATCAGGACGAACATGTTGAGATAGAGGCTCATCGTGGCGGTGATCGTATAAATGATGCGCGCCCTGCCATTCAGACCGTATCCGTAAAGCGCGACAAGTGCGATTGCCAGAACGAGGGTCGATATGACGCCGACACCGAGTGCCGGCGTGAAATTTCCGATTGGGAACAGGAAGCCGGTGAGCGTGGTGGCAAGCGTGGTGACGAGGAATAGCGCCATCATGCGGGGCATCCATCGCCCTGCCGCATAAGCGGGCAGGGCGATCAGTCCGGTAGCAATGCCGATGAAGCTCAAGCCCACATGCAGTGCAGTGAATTGGGGAATGGTCAGTCCGAGGATCATGATACGTATCCCTCTATTCGGGCTTGGCTGCACGATACCGGCTGGCGGCAAGTGCATGGGAGAGATTGGGCCGCAGGGCTGCACGCGCGGCAAGGAAATTTTCAAGATCGGCAGTGTCCGGCAGGGAGGGAATGGTCAGCGCTTCGCCAAGGTCGAGACCGGCAAGGGCAGCATCCACCATGTCATGCACATCCATGACCATCGCGGCCGGAATGGTATCGAGCCGTTCTTCCTCCCAGATGGCCGTGCGGGTTATATCGGGAAGAACGGCCTGAACCCGCACGCCGGAGGGTGAAAGCTGTGCCTGCAGCGCCTCGGTAAAAGCGAGCACGAAAGCCTTGGTGGCCGGGTAGACGGCGGTGAATGCTGCCGGCATCAGTGCTGTAACTGATGTAATGTTGATGATCGTGCCCTTTCCGTCGGCGGCAAGGCGCGGCGCGATGGCCGCCGCAAGCCGCGTGACGGCGAGAATGTTGAGGCTGATCATCGTCGTCACATAGGCTGGGTCCAGCGCCGTGATCGCGCCTTCGCCAGCGATACCGGCATTGTTGACGAGGCCGGTAATCCGCCGGTCCTCACGCAGCCGCGCCTCGACCTTTTCGAGATCTTCCGCCCTGGAAAGATCGGCGGAGAGAACCTCGACGGCGATGTGATGATCCTTTTCCAGCTGCGCGGCCAATGCCTTCAGCTTCTCGGCGCGTCGCGCCACCAGAATGAGATCGTGGCCGCGTTTTGCCAGACGTTCGGCATAAACCGCGCCGATGCCGTCGGATGCGCCGGTGATGAGAAATGTATTCTGTGTCATGTCCGTGTCTCCTGTATCCGGTGGTTTCAGCCGTTGATGAAGGCGAGCAGGTCGGCGTTGAACCGGTCCTGATGGGTCTGTGTCAGGCCATGATCGGCTCCCTGATAGATTTTGAGCACCGCATGTTTGACGATCTTGACCGTGGAAAGCGCGGAAGCGCCGACCGGCACGATCTGGTCGTCATCGCCGTGCAGAACCAGCGTCGGCTTGTCGAAAGCTTTCAGGTCCTGATGGAAATCGCTTTCCGAAAAGGCGCGGATACTGTCGAGCTGACCTTTCAGGCCGCCCATCATGCCCTGCCGCCAGAACTCATCACGGATACCTTCGGATATGACGGCGCCTTCGCGGTTGTAGCCGTAGAAGGGAATGGTCAGATCCTTGAAGAACTGGCTGCGATTGTCATAGGTGCCCTTACGGATGCCGTCGAAAACGTCGATTGGCAGACCGATGGCGTTGCTTTCCGTCTTCAGCATCAGCGGCGGCACCGCGCCGATGGGAGCGATCTTGGCAACGCGGGCGGTGCCGTGGCGGCCGATATAACGTGTCACCTCTCCGCCACCGGTGGAATGGCCAACCAGAATGATGTCGTGAAGATCGAGTTGTTCGATTAACTCGGCCAGATCGTCGGCATATTGATCCATGGTGTTGTCATGCTAGACCTGATCGGAGCGGCCGTGGCTACGGCGGTCATGGGCGATGGTGCGGAAACCGTTATTGGCGAAGAACACCATCTGCGCGTCCCAGGCGTCGGCGCTGAGCGGCCAGCCGTGGGAGAAGATGATGGGCTGGCCGTCTTTCGGGCCCCAGTCCTTGTAGAAGATGTGCGTTCCGTCTCTGGTGGTGATCGTTGTCATGGCTCTCTCTCCTGTTGCAGGGAGCTTGCTTGCGTCCCGTGGGAATAGAGATACTCTTGACGCAGCCGGGGATGGATTGGCGCTTCTGACAGAAAGCGAGCCGAAACTGACAAAACGGGGTTGGGCATGGCGGGTGTAACGGGAAGCGCGCTGGAAGTGGGGCTGGTCCTCTATCGGGACTGCCAGATCGCCATGGTGCATGGCATCACCGATCTTTTCGCCATCGCGTCGGTATTTTCACAGGATCGCGGCGGGCCTAAATTGCGGGTCAGCCATTGGAGCATGGGCGAAGGCGGTGAATTTTCCCGCTCCTATGACACGGAACCCGGCGGGCCGGGGCATCCCGATATCTTCGTTGTGCCCGGCCGGTTGACCGGGCCGGCTGAAATCGAGGAAGCCGAGCCTTACGCCCGCTGGCTGCTGAACCGGCACGCCCAGGGCGCGACGCTGGCTGCCAGTTGCGGCGGGTCGTTCATGCTCGCGGCCACCGGGCTTCTGGCTGGCCGCCCGGCGACGACCCACTGGTTGTTTGCGGAGCGTTTTCGGGACCGATTTCCCGATGTCCGGCTGGAGATAGACAAGATCGTCATCGAGGACGGCGATATCATCACGGCCGGCGGGTTGATGGCGTGGACCGATCTTGGCCTGCGCATCGTCGACCGGCTGCTCGGCCCTTCCGTGATGATCGAGACCGGCAAGTTTCTGCTGATCGACCCGTCAGGACGGGAACAGCGTCATTATAGTAGTTTCGCCCCAAGGCTGACGCATGGCGATGAGCCGATCCTGAAGGTGCAGCACTGGTTGCAGGCCCGTGCCGGGCGGGCGACAAGCGTTACCGACATGGCCGGCCATGCCGGGCTGGAGGAGCGAACCTTTCTGCGCCGCTTCAAGGTGGCGACCGGCATGAAGCCCATCGAATATGTCCAGCACCTGCGGGTCGGCAAGGCGCGTGAATTGCTGGAATTCACCCGCCGTTCGGTCGATCAGATCGCTTGGTCGGTGGGTTATGAGGACGCTGCCGCCTTTCGCCGGGTGTTTCACCGCATTCTCGGCCTCTCACCGGGAGAGTATAGAAGCCGCTTTTCCAGCGGTTCGGCCATGGTTGCTGCCTGAGGTTGATCCGATGGGGGTGGTGGTACCCGGCACTTGCAATGTGGCCGGTGTTTGCTAACATGCCAGACAAGTTTAAAACAGGTGGGCCGGAATGGACGTCGAGAGCAGCACCAAGCAAGTATCGCTTGCGGCGAAAATCAGTTCGGCCTTGCGACGGGACCTGGCGGAGGGGGTGTTCCGCCCGGGTGACCGGCTTCCGAGCGAAAGCGAATTGACGCGGGAATATTCCGTCAGCCGGACGGTTGTGCGCGAGGCCATCGCCATTCTTCGTGCCGATGGCCTCGTTGAAGCACGCAAGGGCGCAGGGGTCTTTGCTGTCGAAGCCAAGCCGGCAAAGGAACTGCCTTTTAACGATCTCGCCGTGGGTCGCATTTCCTCGGTCATCGAACTCCTGGAACTGCGGACCGTGTTCGAAGTGGAATCCGCCGGGCTGGCGGCCTCGCGCCGTTCCGCCGTGCAGGTGGAATCGATCGTGGATGCGCATCGGCGTGTCGGTGACTGTCTCGCCGCCGGGCTACCAACGCGGGACGCCGATTTCGAATTCCATCTCGCCATCGCGCAGGCCACGCAGAACAGGCGGTTTCCGGAGTTTCTTCAACTCATTCGGTCCGGTATCATTCCCCGCGGCGAATTGCAGGGTGCTGCGCCGGGGTCGCGCCCCAAGGATTACAACCTCCACCTGCAAGAGGAGCACGGCAAGATCGTCGATGCCATTATCGAGGGAGACGCCGATGCCGCGCGCCAATATATGGCCTCGCATCTGCGCGGCAGTCTCGAGCGTTACAAGGTGCTCCTGCGGTCCCGCACCGTGGCTGAGTAAGGCGGAAATAGCTGATATGGCAATGAATTATGCGTTGGCCCGTCGGTAAAAGGCCAGGGAAGCAGCAAGCGTCAACAGCGCGCCGCCGCAGATGCGGTCGAGCCATAATGCTCCGGACTTGCGCAATATCCTGACCGCCTGCGCGCCGAACAGGGCGTATGCGAACATCACGATGAAGTCGATGCCGGCGAAGATCAGCGCAAGTACGGTATATTGCTGAATCTGCGGCGCGGCGACATCGATGAATTGCGGCAGGAAGGCCGAAAAAAACAGGTATCCCTTGGGATTGGTCACGGCGACGAGAAAGCTCTTCAGGAAGATCGAACGCGCCGATGCGGCCATGTTTGCCTCTGCAGAGCCGAGAGCGCCGTCAAGCGTCCCTCTTGAACGCAGAAGCATGATGCCAAGGTAAACAAGGTAGCAGACCCCCGCCCATTTGACGACACCGAACCAGAACTCCGAGGTGGCCATAAGAGCCCCCAGTCCCAGTGCAACCGCGCCGATCAGGACGAAATCCGAAAGGACGGCACCAGCCATGCCGATCATCGCGCGACGCACGCCGAATTTCGAACCATTGGCAAGCGCCAGCAAGACGGTGGGGCCGGGTGTTGCAATGCCGATAAAGGCGACGATGGCAAAGGCCAGAAGCGTCACGTCGATCATATTTTCCTCCCCCGAGGCGGCAGACACGAGCGGTCAAATCGCCACAATTTTCCATGTCAGCCTTCTGTGGGCAGGGAGAATACAGCGTTTTGCGGTTGTGGCAATGTGGGCTTCTTTAGGGAAAGAAGAACGCCGCAACCGCCGCCTGGGCAACGCTGTCCCTGTATACCCCCGCGCCTGCCGATATCGATTTTGGCGTCGGATGCTTGACAGCCCGCAACACCTGTGACAACTTTACCGTAGTTGTCAGACAGGATATGCTTCTTGCACGTTCGGTGACTGGCAAGGGAGGAATCATGTCAAAAAGACGCCTTTCGCTTTATGGCCTGTCCGGCCAGATCGGAAGTATTGCGGTCACGCTGCTTGGATTGCTGCTGCTGACCTTTTTCATTGGCCGCCTGATGCCCGCCGACCCAGTGCGGGCCATTGTCGGTGAGGATGCGACCCGTGAAACCTATGAACAGGTCTATCACGCGCTCGGCTTTGACCGCCCGCTGTGGCAGCAGTTCGTCTATTATCTCGGAGATGTCTTCACCGGCAATTTCGGAACGTCGATCCGCACGGGCCGCCCCGTCATCGAGGACATCATAAGCGTGATGCCGGCGACGATCGAGCTTGCGACCTTCGCCATCCTGATCGGTGCCGGCCTCGGCATACCCATGGGCGTTTACGCCGCCGTGAAGAAAGACCGCTGGCAGGATCATCTTGTGCGCGTTCTCAGCCTGTTCGGCCATTCCATGCCGATCTTCTGGACCGGCATGATCGCGCTGATCGTTTTTTACGCCCATCTCGGCCTCGTTGGCGGCGGTGGCCGCATGGACCAGTTCTATATCGGTCTGGTGGAGGAGCGGACTGGCTTTCTGCTGATCGACAGCCTGCTTGCGGGTGACATGGAGGTCTTCCGGTCGGCCATCAACCACCTCATCCTGCCAGCTGCCCTGCTGGGCTATTCCTCCTCTGCCTATATCACCCGCATGACGCGCAGCTTCATGCTGGATCAGCTGGGGCAGGAATATGTGACGACCGCGCGTGTCAAAGGCCTGTCGCAGCGGCAGACGGTGTGGCTGCATGCTTTTGGCAATATTCGCGTGCAGCTGGTCACCATCATCGCGCTGGCTTACGGTTCGCTGCTGGAAGGAGCGGTCCTCATTGAGACCGTCTTCGCCTGGCCGGGTTTCGGGCAATATCTCACCAGCAATCTTATCATCGGCGACATGAATGCCGTGATGACCTGTGTACTGATCGTCGGCGTCATCTTTATCGGGCTCAATCTCCTGTCCGACATTCTCTACCGCTTTTTCGATCCGAGGACCCGCTGATGACGGCCCGTGCTGAAACTTCCTTCCGTCTTCCGGTGCCGCTGAACGCGCTGAAGAACATTATCGTCTTCCTCCTCAAAAGCCCGACATCGGCTTTCGGCCTGCTGATCTTGCTGCTGCTCGTCATCTCGGCGATTTTTGCGCCCTGGCTCGCGACGCATGATCCTTACGCACAGAATCTCGCCAACACGCTGCAGCCCCCGGGCAACGGCCATGTCTTCGGGACGGATGAGCTGGGGCGCGATATCTATAGCCGTCTTCTCTGGGGCGCTCGCATCACGCTCACCATCATCACGCTGGTATCGATCATCGTCGGTCCCGTCGGCCTTCTGGTCGGTACGGCATCCGGTTATCTCGGCGGCAAGTTCGATACGGTGATGATGCGCATCACGGATATTTTCCTGTCTTTCCCTAGCCTCATCCTGTCGCTCGCCTTCGTCGCAGCGCTGGGTCCGAGCCTTAATAATGCGATCATTGCAATTGCGCTCACCTCATGGCCGCCGATTGCGCGTCTTGCCCGCGCTGAAGCCATGACCTTTCGCAAGGCGGATTACATTGCCGCTGCAAGGCTTCAGGGCGCGTCGCCGCTGCGCATCATCGTCAAGTCGATCATGCCCATGTGTCTCCCCTCGGTTCTCATCAGACTGACGCTGAACATGGCGACCGTCATTCTGACCGCCGCAGGTCTGGGCTTTCTTGGCCTCGGCGCGCAGCCGCCGCTGCCGGAATGGGGAGCGATGATCGCCACCGGCCGACGTTACATGCTGGATAGCTGGTGGCTGGTGACCTTTCCCGGCATTGCGATCCTGTCTGTCAGTCTCGCTTTCAACCTCCTCGGTGACGGGCTGCGGGATGCGCTCGATCCGAAGCAGATGAACCGGAGATAGGGACATGGAAAAACCAATCCTTGATGTTGAAAATCTCCGTATCCGTTATGGTGGCTCACCCACCGAGGCGGTGCGCGGCATCTCCTTCACGCTCGGTCGGGAGCGGCTCGGCATTGTCGGTGAAAGCGGTTCGGGAAAATCCACAGTCGGACGCGCTCTGTTGCGCCTCCTGCCTTCGGCAACGATCACAGCTGACAGGCTGGCTTTCGACGGGCTCGATCTTCTCTCCCTCGATGAGAAGGAGATGCTGAAGGTTCGTGGCCGGCGCATGTCGATGATCCTTCAGGATCCGAAATTCTCCCTCAACCCCATCCGTCGGGTCGGCGATCAGGTGACGGAGACCTATCTGCGCCACTTCAGGGCATCAAAAGCCGAGGCACGGGAAAAGGCGCTGGCGATGCTGGATGCGGTGAAGATCCGCGATGCCTCACGTGTCTACGAGCAATACCCGCACGAAATCTCCGGTGGCATGGGTCAGCGCGTGATGATCGCCATGATGCTGCTTGCCGATCCCGATCTCGTTATCGCTGACGAACCAACTTCGGCACTTGATGTGACGGTGCGGTTGCAGGTGCTGAACATTCTCGACGGTCTGGTGCGCGATCGCGGCATCGGCCTCATCATGATCAGCCACGATCTCAACCTTGTGCGCAATTTCTGCGACCGGGTGCTGATCATGTATTCAGGCCGCGTGGTGGAAACGCTGGCCGCCCGCGATCTCGATCAGGCGCAGCATCCCTATACGCGCGGCCTTCTGGCGGCACAGCCGCGTATCGGCGGTGCGCGCGCACCGCTTGCGGTGCTAGACCGCCGCCCTGAATGGGTGGAGGAGAATGCATAATGGCCGTTTCTGTCGAAACCCGCGATCTTTCCATCACTTTCGGCAGCGGCAATACTGCACTGAAAGTGCTGCCTTCGGTGTCGTTCCGTGTCGAGCCCGGCGAATGTTTCGGGCTGGTCGGTGAAAGCGGTTCGGGCAAGTCCACCGTGTTGCGCTGCGTCTCAATGCTCAACGATTTCTGGACTGGCGATATCCTCATCGACGGCAGATCGGTGCGAGACGTGCCGCTGATCGAGCGCTGCCGTATGTTGCAGATGGTGTTTCAGGACCCCTATGGCTCTCTGCATCCCCGCCAGTCGGTGCGCACCGTGCTTGGTGAATCGCTTGCGATCCACAAGCTCGGCGACCGCGAGGAGCGCATGCGCAAGGTCATCACTGATGTCGGCCTGCCGGTGTCTTTCCTCGACCGTTTCCCGCACCAACTCTCCGGCGGCCAACGGCAGCGCGTCGCGATTGCGAGGGCGCTGATCCTGGAACCGTCGCTGCTGCTGCTCGATGAGCCGACCTCGGCGCTCGATGTCTCGGTCCAGGCGGAAATCCTCAACCTCTTGCAGCGGCTGCGGGAAGAGCGCGGTTTCACCTATATCATGGTGACCCATGATCTCGCCGTGGTCGATCACATGTGCGATCGCTTCGCCGTGATGCTGCGTGGCGAAATAACCGAAATCCTGCCGCGCGAGGCCATTGCTGGCAACGATGCAACGCATCCTTATGCGCGCGAACTGATCGGCGCCTCACTGGAATATGAAGGCGCGTGACGGCTCCAAGAACGTGACCGTCCTCCTCCGGGGCGCCACGGATAATAACAGCCTCCTTCCTTGCCCGGCCTCCCCGCCGGGCATTTTTTTTTGGGAAGGCAGGCCGAAGATAGAAAAGACCGGTGGTAATCGGGCCTCGGGCTGCTGACAAACGGAGCCTCTCCGCCGTCATGCCGGACTAGATCCGGCATCCAGCTACGGGGTGTCTGCGCCATAAGAGGAGTCTTACGCGATCAAGGACTTGATCGGGCTGGACCCCGGATCTAGTCCGGGGTGACGGAGTGCGGATGCCTCACTCTTGGGGAATATTTCGGCTTTGTAAGGCCTCGTCGGCAGCAAAAAAGCGCGGGGTTAGCCGCGCCTTTTCTTACTCGCAGATATGGCGCCGATTATCGCTCCTTGCTCACCACTTCAAACCTAGAGAGCCAGGGACTGACGATCATGCCCTTGACGTCGCTGCGGAAGGCTGCGGTGTCGACCACTTCGGAGAAGGGCTGAATGGACATGACGATTTCATCCATATAACCCTGCAGGTCTTCATAAAGCTTTGTCTGTTTTGCCGCATCGCGCTCGACAAGAGCTTCCTCGATCATCTTGTTCAGCTTTTCGTCGAAGAAGCTGGTGCGCCAGCTCTGGTAATTGGTGAGCTTGGCGTCATCGGCATTATTGGGGTTGTAGGCAATCGAGCGCAGGTTGTTGTCCGGGTGCGGCTGCTGGCCGCCGCCACCGCGGCCGAGCAGCAATTCGAAGTTGCGCTCGCGCATCGCACCATAGATCTGGTCGCCGGAGCCGCTGATCAGCTCGGCCTGAATGCCTGCCTGGGCGAGCGTGTTCTGGATCGCCGTTGCGGCTTTCATGAACGGGTCTTCCGAAAGCACGCGCAGCGTTGTCTTGAACCCATCAGGATAACCGGCCTCGGCCAGAAGCGCCTTGGCTTTTTCAATATCGAGCTTGTAGCCCTGATCCGGCAGCGCACCCATGACGCCGGTGCTGAGGGAGCGCTGATGCAGCTTGCCGTAATAGGGCATGACCGCCTTGTCGAGACCATCGTAATCAATCAGGTAACGCAAGGCCTCGCGCACCTTCTTGTTCGCGAATTTCTCGTCCTTCATCGAAACGCTGAGGTAATAGAAACCGGAGCCCGGTGTGGATTCGATGGTGACGGTCTTGTCGGCCTCAAGTGATTTCAGATCCGGAGCCTGCAGGGAATAGGCAACGTCGATATCGCCCCTTTCCAGCATGAGCCGCTGCGACTGCGATTCCGGCAGATGGCGCATCAGGATACGCTTCATCTTGGCCTTTTCACCCCAATAATCGTCGTTGCGGGTGAGGATGATGTATTCGTTGGATTTCCACTGGGTCAGCTTGAAGGGGCCGGAGCCGGCGGAATTCAGCGTCAGCCATGCGCCGCCGAGATCGCCATCCTTCTCATTCTCAAGCGCGGTCTGGCTGTCGATGATCGAGCCGGGACCGTTCTGGGCAAGGATCATCAGGAGAAGGTTGGGATCGTCGGGCTTGGGGATATTCAGCACGAAGATCTGATCGCTTTCGGCAACGAAAAGCTTGTCGGCCTCTTCGAGCTTGAAACCGCGGGTTTTCAGAAAGGATGATTGCGCCAGATTGCGGGCGAGAAGCCGTTTGAGGCTCCATGCCACATCCTTTGCCGTCACGGCATTGCCGGAAGCGAACTTGGCATCCGCACGTAGATGGAAACGGATCGACTTCCGGTCTTCGGCTATTTCCCAGCGTTCGGCAAGGCGCGGCTGGACGCTGCGGTCCTCAGGCGAAAGCACGATCAGGGTGTCATAGATATTGTTCAGAACCTGCACGGTCTCGCGGCCGGTGATGGCGGCGGGGTCGAGTGTTAGGATATTGCTCATGGTCGTGGCGACAATGAGCTGGTCCTTTGGCGTCTCGGCAAAAGTGCTGAGCGGCATGGCGCCGATCAGCAGGGCGCCAAGTGCTGCTGTTGCAAGAAAATGTTTCATCTTTCCTCCCAATACGGCCGCTTCATACGGCCTTCCACGTTTCGATCCACGTGCCCGGTTCCTCCTCGGGCGGCGTGTGATCAACCAAGAATATCTTTGACTGGCGTGGCCAGGGCCCGGCCGATCGCCGCTGTCGCCGGCGCGTCCAGATGCACGCCGTCCACCGGCGAAGCACTGGCGACCGAACCGGCGTCGAAGAAGTGATGTCCGAGTTCGGTAGCGAGTTTTTGGTAAAGCGGTGCAAGCCTGAGCGATTGCCCGACATCCCGCCCTCCCGCCGGTTCTCCACCGGGGCCTGCAACGCAGGGCGGTGGGGCAACGATCAGCAGTTTCGGTACCGCTTCTCGCGGCTTGTAGATGAAGGTCTCGACGATCTGCGCTAACCGGCGCATGCCGGAAACGGCGGCTTCCGCGCGTCCGCCATGCACCGGTTTGATGTCATTGGTGCCGAGCATGATTATGACGAGGTCAAGCGGCATATGGCACGAGAGCGCTATTTCCAGCGCCCGCGCGCCGTTGCGGCAGGCCGGACCGGCGTGGTCGTCGTAGCAGGTGGTTCGCCCGCCAAGACCTTCGGGGTAAACTTTCGCCATGCCGGCAAGCTCGGTTTCCAGAACCTCCGGCCAGCGATATGCGGCGGGGTGCCTGAGGCCCGTTGCCGGGTCCGCGCCCCAGGTGAGGCTGTCTCCAAAGGCGAGCACCGTTTTCATCGCCCGTTACCTCACCCGGTTGTTGTCGATGAAGGTAAAATCGATGTCCTCGCCAAGGCCCGGCCGGTCGGGAACGTGGACAAAGCCATCCCGGTCCATCGGATCGGACAGAGACTTCAGATAGTCGTGGCCGTCATCATATTCGAGGAAGGGATGTAGCAGGCCACGCTCATACCAGCGGCAATTCTTGGTGGCGGCAACCACATGCAGGTTCATGGCGGTATTTCCATGCACTTCGCACTCCATACCGAAGGCTTCGGCCAGATGCATCGTCTTCAGCGCCGGTGTGATGCCCCCGACATCGTTGACGCCGGTGCGCAGAATGTCGCAGGCGCCGGCCTTGATCCATTCGGCACGGTGCCAGTGTTTGCCGGCCGCACTTTCCGGGCCGACGACCGGAATATCGAGATTGTCGGAAAGCCACTTGTAGGAGGACAGCGACTGCTCATCCATCGGCTCCTCGATCCAGTCGAAACCGAGTTTTTCGAGGCCACGGCCCAGCGCCAGCGCATCGGTGCGGGAGTACCAGTGGAAGGCGTCAATCATCAGGCGGATATCGGGGCCGACCGCCTCGCGCACGGCCGCGCATGCCTTGAGGTCCATCTTCACATCCGGCGCCCAGCTGACGGGCGGCATCCACGTGTGCAGCTTGATGCCCTTGTAGCCGCGCTTCACCAGTGTCTCGGCAAAGCGGCCGTAGTCGTCCGGTGTCGCCAGCCCGCCTTCCAGTTCGTCACCGCACATGATGGAGCCATAGGCGAGCACCTTGTCGCGATAACCGCCGATCAACTTGTATACAGGTTGATTGAGGGAGCGGCCGGCAAGGTCCCATAGCGCGCAGTCAACCACCGCCAGCGTGCGGTCAGTCAGTTGGGCGGCTGAACCGCGCTGCCAGTGGGCAAGGTCCTGCCACAGCCGTTCGCGGTCTCGATGGTCCTCACCGATCAGGACTTTCTTGACGAATTTTTCTATGACATGCGGGCGAACTATCTCTGGCGCGGTGAAAGAATGGCCCTCGTGGCCGTCCTCTGTCCGGATCGTCAGCATGGCCTGTTCCACCTGATGCGCCGGACCCGGATGCGCGTGGCCGGCACTGTCCGAGTGCCGACGGGTCGTCGTGCGGAAAACACGGACCTCGACGTCGGTAATGATCATAATTCCTCCCTCATGCAGGTGTCTCGGCGTTGTTGGTCGCCGCAATGTCATACATGTATGCAATATTTGTCAACATGTATGATAATCTGTATTACATGTTGGATGGGGAAATCAAGGTCATTTGTGCTCAACGCTGCACAGGTCGGCGGTGAGGAACAGCCTCTGGCGAATTTGCCTCATTCCAAAAAAGACCCGAGGAAGCGTGAGGGCGGCCTGTGTGGAGGGATAGTCCACAATTTTAGTGTATTATTGAATCGCGCAATGATCTTTCAACAATGGCCGGGACTATAAACGAACATGCCGCGCCAGTTGCCGCCGTCATCATGCATGCTGTGTGAGCATGCGTCGCATCGGGCGGTCGTTCCAAACCAGGATGGCTGCATTTGCGTCGCTGAGTTTCAACTCGTTTCCGGATGCGCGCCCATGCCCCTTTCCCATATCTCCCATTTCGCCTTTCTTGTCCCGGGCAACTATCATGACGATGATCCGGGACAGGGGCTGGAAGAAACCCTGCAGCTTTTCGAAGCAGGAGAGGCGCTGGGTTATCATAGCGCCTGGGTCCGCCAGCGCCATCTGGAGCGGGGTGTCTCCTCTGCGGCGACTTTCCTCGCTGCGGCTTCGCAACGAACCAGACGGATCGGGTTAGGCACCGCCGTTATTCAACTCGGTTACGAGAACCCATTCAGGCTGGCGGAGGATCTGGCCACCGTGGATGTCCTGTCGCGCGGACGGCTGAATGTGGGGGTTTCGGTGGGCGCACCGCCCTTCGCCCATCTTATTTCCGACTATGTCGATACGGTTGTCGACGCGGACTACAGCCACGCGCGCGCTGAGAAGCTGGCGAGGGCGCTGCGATCGGAGCCGCTGTCGAACGAGACGGAGGCGGGCAATGCGGCCGGTGCGCAGGTGCCGCGGCTTCGGCCAGTCGCTAAGGGGCTGACGGACCGGTTATGGTATGGCGGTGGATCGCAGAACTCTGCGCGCTGGGCTGGCAGGGCAGGGTTCAATCTTCTGACGGGCAATATTGTCAGCGGCGAGAATACCGATGATTTTCTGACCGCTCAGGCGGCTCTCGTTGCTCGCTTCCGGCAGGAATGGGCGCATGAGCGCGAACCGCGTGTCGCTCTTGGCCGCGTCATCCTGCCAACCGATAGCGCAAGCCCCGCCACGCGCCGCCGTTACCAGGAATTCGTTGCCGAGCGGGACAAGCGCACGACCTCGCCGCATGGGGCGCGCCGCACGCTTTTCCTGCCGGATATCGTCGGGACGACGCATGAGATTCTGGAAAGATTGTCGAGCGACCCCGTTCTGCCGTTTGTCTCGGAATTCCGCCTCGAACTTCCCTATGAATTCCAGCCGGACGATTATCGCCAGATCGTGACGGATTTCGCCTCTGTCCTGCCGCAGCTTTCCGGCGAAAGGCCGGTTTTGAAAGTGGCGACGGGGCAATAATATCGCCACCTCCCGCCATTCGACTTTCAATGGAAGCCGGCGGGAGGTCGACTGAGCGACATTGCCGCATCCGTCCTTCAATCGGGGTATGGCAGGCCATAGCGGTCGCGGATCGTCGCGGCTTCATATTCGCGCGGGTAAACCCCACGATCCTGCAGTACCGGAACAACTTGTTCGACGAATTCAGCGATATCATCGGGCGCCCGTGGCGGCTGTAATGTGTAGCCGTCCACTGTGCCATCCTGCCAGAGCTCGATAATGCCGTCCGCTACCTCTTCCGCCGTGCCGAGCAGCAGCCGGTGATGTCCTTCCGAGCGGCGTACGGCCTCGCGGGCAGTCAGTTTTTCATGGGTCAGAAGATCGGAAAGGCCAAGGCCCATGCCTACCGCCCATTGCCGGTTCTGGTCGGGGATGAAACGCTCGGCATCGAGTTTTGCGTCGGGGTCGAAATCGCGAGGCTCTATGCCGTTTTCTCTGGCGAAACGTGCCAGGAGACCGTCTTCCGAACCGGCGCCGCTGTAGAGTTCATGTTTACGCAGGGCTTCCTGCCGGGTTTCGCCGAGAATGACGACGAGGCCGGGAACGATGCGGATGCCAGAGGGATCGCGCCCGAGGGAGACAGCGCGGTCGCGGACCTTCTTGCCAAAGGCCTGCCCTGCGGGACGTGACAGAATATTGCAATAGATGATCTCGCCATGGCGTGCCGCGAGATCAATGCCGCCTTCGGAGGCGCCGGCCTGCGCGATAACGGGATGCCCCTGCGGCCCGCGCGGAACGTTGAGGGGGCCTTTGACATGGAAATATTGCCCCTCATGATCGATGGTTTCGGCTGTCGCCGCATCCCAGAAGCGGTTCTCCGGCACGTCGCTCTCGCGGCGGGGGTCCCAGCTAGACCAGAGCTTTTTTGCGACATCCAGGAATTCGGTAGCCTTGGCATAACGTTCGCTGCGCGGCGGCAGCGGGTCGTTGCCAAAATTGGCGGCAACATTGGGATTAAAGGAAGAAACGATATTGACGATCAGCCGGCCGCCGGTGACGAGATCGATGGATTGAGTTCGTCTGGCGAAATTATAGGGCGAATTGTAGGTGGAGGACACGGTTGCCACGAAGCCGATATCCGGCACCTGTGCGGCAAGCGATGTCGAGAGGATGAGCGGATCAATGGTGTGGAACGGCCGGCTTGCCGGGTCGGTCAGCAGTGCCGGGTGGTCGGAAAGGAAAACGGCGTCGAACCGGCCCTTATGCGCCAGTTCCGTCAGTCGTCGGTAATATTCGATATCGTTTATATCGTGCCGGTCTCCGCTCCGATATTTCCAGGCATTGGCGAGATATCCTGTCGTGTTGATGCCGACGTTGAGATTGAGCCGGCGTTTGGTCTTGCTCATGCTGCCACTTTTTCTTTCGGGTCTGTTGGATTATCGGCCTGTATGGCCGCGCAATTGCGGGAAGCGTAACAGCCGGGGGGCCGGTCGCGAGTTAAAAATCCTTGCTGTGTGGAGAAGAAAAACTTTCGTCTCCAGTTTCACCCGCGCGTGGTCGATCTGATCGATGCCCGACAAAAATCCCAGCGAAATCCTGCTTTTATCGAAAGGATATTCCGCCATGCGGCGCATGAGCTGGTAAGATGGAAACGAATTTCCTCAATCGCGTTTGAAATAGTACACTTTATCTATAGAAAATGTTTTATGGCGTGTAGCGTGCCGTCCAGATCGCAATTTCGAGGACGAACGCCATGGCCAACGCCGCTCTTCGCCAGGGAACCCAACCCGTAACGGTGTGGTATACACGCTGCCCGGCGCCCACGCCGCTTTCCATCGCAACGCAACTGGGCTGGATTGAGCAGAGTTTTGCCAACCACGGCATCTCCGTTTCGTCCATTCGCGATGCGGCCGATCCAGCCATTCGCCAGAGTCATTTTGATCATCGGCTGGACTGGTCGTTCCGTCAGGGCGGCAACATCCCACCGATCTGGGCGAAATCCGGTGGCCGGAAAACACGGCTGGTGGGGCTGACAAGGACCGACGAGTTCCAGGCCGTCATTGCCTTGCCCGCAAGTGGGATAAGCAAGGGAAGCGACCTGAAGGGGCGGCGCATCGGTCTGCCGAAGCGCCCGGATGAGATCATCGATTTCCAGCGCGCCACCTCGCTCAAGGGCATCGTGTCGGCATTGACGGTCTCGGGGCTTTCCATCGCAGATGTCGAGCTTGTCGAGCTTGCCGCCAAAGAACCCGTGCTGCTCGGCCCGACGGAGGAACGGTTCCACGGTCTGCGCCGGCGGCTTCCCTATGGCGAGGAAATCGCAGCATTACACCGGGGCCAAATCGATGCATTTTTCGTCAAGGGCGCGGAAGGCGTCACTGTCGCCAATCTCATCGCCGCGCAGGTCGTGGTATCGACGGGTTTTCACCCTGATCCGAAGATCCGCATCAATAACGGTACGCCGCGTCCCCTGACCGTGGACGCCACTTTTGCCGATGAGCGTCCGGATCTGGTAGCGGAACTGGTGGCCACGGTTCAGCGCGTTGCGGATTGGGCAAATGACAATCCGGGGGAGGCCGTGCGTTTCATCGCTCGCGAGATCGGCGTCAGCGAGGAGGCGGTTCTCGCTGCGAATGGCCCGGACGTATATCGCAATCTGAGACTCGATCTCGATCCGGCTGAGCTGGATGCGCTCAGTCACTTCAAGGATTTCCTGCTGCAATGGAAATTCATTCCCGAAGATTTCGATGTCCAGGACTGGGCCGATCCACGCGCCCTTTCTGCACCGCAGGATACCGCGCACCATATTGTTGGGAGATGATAACGTCATGGCAGCCATCATTCTTGTAACGGGTGCAACGGGCAAGCTCGGGCAAAGGGTCGTCAGCCGTCTTTTGCAACGTCAGGCGGAGGTTCGGGTATTGACCCGCCGGCGCGAAGACGCGCTGAAGCTGTGGGGCGACAGGGTCGAGATTGCGGAGGGTAATTTTTCCGATCGGGCCAGCCTGAAGGCGGCAGCGCAGGGGACCGACAGGGTGTTTCTGCTTTCGCCCATCGGGGAGACGCTGGCGGCAGACCAGAAGACGGTCATCGATGCCGCTCTCTCCGCCGGTATATCGCGGATCGTGAAAATATCCGGTTCCGACTGGACTATTGGAAATGCTGCACGCTCGATTTCGGGAGCGGCGCATGGCGAGGTGGAACAATATCTGGCGGCAAGCGGCATCGCGCATACGGTGTTGCGGCCGAACGCCTGGATGCAGGTTGCGCTGGAGCCTGCTGTCGCCGCGCTTCGCAAAGGCGAGGACGTGCCCGCCCGTTTCGGCGATGCGGCGGTCTCCTTCATCGATGCCGACGATATTGCCGATGTCGCTGTACAGGCTCTGGCTTCAAGCGCACCGCTCGTCGGCCCATTGGTGCTGACCGGACGCGAAGCGCTGACGGCGCTGGAAATCGCCCGCATTGCGGCCCGTATCCTGCATCGGCCCGTTGGCGTTTCGCACCATGCTGCCCCCGTCTTTCCGCCGCATATCGGCGCTTTCGAACAGACGGCGATCGGTGAATTCGGAGAACTCATCCGCGAAGGTTTCGCCGCATCCATCACCGACGCCATCTACCATATCACTGGCCGCCAGCCCCGCAGTGTCGAAGATTATCTGCGCGCGCGGCTGGCGACTGCCCCACAGGGTGATCATTCCGAGGGAGAAAAGACATGGCGCTGACTGTTCCATTACCCGAAGATTCTGAGCTCAAAGGTCTTGAGCTGAAAGGCCCGGCTGATTTCGACGACAGCCCGCTCAGTCGTGCCATAAAGCAGCCCCTGATGCTCGGTCTGTTCCTCAATCTGCAGGATATCAATTTCTCCAGCTTGCCGACCAGCAACAGCTGGACCTTCGATTACAATGTCGAACTGGTGAAGCGTGCCGAAGAGCTCGGTTTCGAAATCGCCTTCAGTCGCACGCAATGGCTGCCGAAGGGTGGTTATGACGGTGACTCCTCGCTTGACAGTTTCATTGCGCTTGGCGCGATGGCGGCGGTGACGAAGAGCATTTTGCTGATCTCCACCATCCACGTTCTTTACGGGCCCCTGCATCCGCTGCATCTCGCCAAATATGGCGCGACGCTGGATCACATTGCCAAAGGGCGCTGGGGCATCAACATCGTCACCGGCCACCGTGCCATCGAACATGAAATGTTCGGCTGGCAGCGGATCGATCATGACAAGCGTTATGACATGGCGGGGGAATTGTTCGATGTGCTCCACCGCCTTTGGGGAGAAACCGAAAACTTCACTTATGAAGGCAAGCTCAACCCGTGGGCGATCAACAATGGCTGGATCACGCCGAAGCCTGCCTTCGGCCGCCCGCCGCTGGTGACAGCGACCGGTTCTCCCGCCGGTATCGATTTCGCCGCCCGTCATTCCGATCTGGTTTTCGTCACTTCGCCGGGCGGTGCGCATATAGACAGTGCGCTCGAAACGCTTCCCGATCATGTCGCCACCATCAAGAACCGCGCCAAAGCCTATGGCCGGCAGGTGAAGACGATCATCAATCCGATCATTGTCAGTCGCGATACGGAGAAGGAGGCGATCGCCTATGCCGATGCCATCGAGGCCGGAAAGCCGCAGCCCGGCACGCGTGCTTTCGCCACCAACAATTACGACAGCGACGCCCATGCCTGGCGCGGACGCGGTGATGCACGCCACAAGCAGGGCCGCAATCTAGGTGGCAATATCGAAATCATCGGCTCGCCGGAACAGGTGGTCGAGCAGCTTGTCGGCCTGAAGAAGGCGGGGATCGATGGCGTTCAGCTGAATTTCTACGATTTCCGCGAAGACCTCGATTATTTCGCCGAGCGTATTCTGCCCTTGATGAAGGAGGCGGGCCTGAGGCTCTGACGCCTTTCCAGCCCTGATTTTCCTATCCGAAGCCAATCCTTCGCAATCGTCCGATTGCGAAAACGATATTTTTTGTCCTGAGGAGATACCGTGAATATCGCCGTCGATCCCGTTAAAACACCCGCCCCTAAAATCATCGACCGGATCGGGACGTTTGTTCCCGAGCTCGTCTCCATCCGCCACGACCTGCACCAGCATCCCGAAATCGGCTTCGAGGAGGTGCGCACGTCAGGCATCGTCGCTGAAAAGCTTGCTTCCTGGGGCATCGAGGTTCATCGCGGTTATGGCAAGACCGGCGTGGTTGGCGTGCTGCGCGGCCGTCATGCGGGCAATCGCTCCATCGGGCTCCGGGCCGATATGGATGCCCTGCCGATGCCCGAGGAAACCGGTCTGCCCTATGCGTCCGTCTACCCCGGAAAGTTCCATGGCTGCGGGCATGATGTGCACACCACCATCCTGCTCGGCACCGCCCGTTATCTGGCGGAAACCCGCGATTTCGCCGGCACGGTGGTGTTCATTTTCCAGCCTGCCGAAGAGGGGCTGGGCGGCGCGCGCGCCATGATTGCCGATGGGCTGTTCAAGGATTTTCCGGTCGACGAGATTTACGGGCTCCACAATTCCACCCATGCCGCGCCCAATCACCTCAAGGTTTCGCCGGGCACCATTCTGGCTGGTGCGGATTTCTTTGACATCCGGCTCAAGGGCCGGGGTGCTCACGCCGCGCATCCCGATGTCTCCCGCGACCCGGTGCCGGCAACGGGCGAGCTGATCCAGGCTCTGCAGACCATCGTCAGCCGCAACGTATCGCCCACCGAACCCGCCGTGCTGTCGATCACGCGCATCGAAGCTGGATCAGCCTATAACGTCATTCCCGAAACGGCCGCGATTGCCGGAACAGTGCGAGCCTTCTCCGACAGCGTGCGCGAAACCATAAGGGGCCGCATCCGCACCATCTCGGATCACATCGCTGCTGCCTATGGCCTGACTGCTGAGGTGGATATTCGCGACATATTCTCGGTCCTCACCAATGATGACGTGTCAGTGGGAATCGTTGCCGGCGTGGCGCGCGAGGTTCTGGGAGACGAGCGCGTTTCCACCGCGCCCGGCCGCTTCATGGGCAGCGAGGATTTCGCCGATCTTTTGAAACACGCACCGGGTGCGTTTTTCACCCTTGGCCATTCCGGCACGGTGCCTGCCCACAATCCCGGTTTCATCGTTGACGACGACATCCTGCCCGTCGGGGCGACCCTGTTCGCGCGGCTGGTGGAAACCCGGCTGAAACCTGCCTGAAGTTTAAAAAACAAGTCTGTAAGAGGAAACATCCATGGATATTACAAGACGTAAGACATTGCTTCTGAGTGCCGCCCTGGCCGGAGCCACATTGCTGCCATCCCTGCCGACGCTGGCGGCGGAAACGCCGAAAAAGGGCGGGATCGTCACTTTTGCAGGTCTCGGCGAGCCAACGACGCTAGTGCCGCTTTCCGATTCCAATACGCGCACCCGCGCCATTTCCACGAAAATCCTCGAGGGTCTGGTGCGGTTCGACAGCGAGTTCAAACCGCATCCGGTTCTGGCCGAAAGCTGGGAAACATCGGCCGACGGGCTGCGCTATACTTTCAAGCTGCGCAAGGGTGTCAAATGGCATGATGGCAAGGATTTCACGTCGCAGGACGTCAAATTTTCGTTGCTTGCCTTCAAGAAGGTCGGGCCACGGGGGCGCATCACCTTCGCCAATGTTGCCGATATCGAAACGCCTGATCCGCTGACGGCCGTGGTGGTGCTTTCCAAACCCGCGCCTTATCTTCTGCGCGCGCTGACGGGCGGCGAGACGCCCATATTGCCGGCCCATGCCTATGCTTCGGAAAACTACAATGAAAGCCCGAACGGCAATGCGCCAATTGGCACAGGCCCCTTCGTGTTCGAGGAATGGAAACGCGGCAGCTATGTGAAGCTGAAGAAGAACCCGGATTACTGGCAGGCCGATCTGCCCTACCTTGATGGTTTCGTGGCACGGTTCGTCGCCGATGCGGCTTCCACCACCATTTCCGTGGAGACGGGTGAGGCGGATTACACCGCCGATGTCTCCTACAGCGATCTTGAGCGCCTGCGGCAAAATCCGAAACTGGCTGTGGAGGTCTATACCGACGCTTATCTCAACAATGCGGCCGTGTTCGAGTTCAATCTGGAGAACCCAATTCTGGCGAAGAAGGAGGTGCGTCACGCGCTGGCCCACGCCATCGACCGCGATTTCATCAATGACGCCATCTTCTTCGGGACGGCGAAACCTGCCGGTTCCAACATCCCGGCAGTCTTCACCGCCTATAACGACGAAAAGCCTTTCACTTATCCCTTCGATCTCGCCAAGGCTAACGAGTTGCTGGACAAGGCCGGTTACCCGAAGGGCGCGGATGGCACCCGCTTTTCGCTGCGGCTCGCTTTTCTGCCGTCCGACGTCTTCCGTAAAACGTCCGAATATCTCCGCTCATCCTTCGGCAAACTCGGCGTGAAGGTGGATATCGTCGAAGGCGATCTCGCCACCTTCATCAAGCGCGTTTATACCGAGCGCGGTTTCGACCTGACGGTGAACGGCATCAGCCGGTTGTTCGATCCGACGGCGGGCGTGCAGCGTCTTTACTGGTCCGATGGCATCAAGAACCCCGCGCCTTATGTCAACGCCGCCCACTATAACAATCCCACGGTGGACAATCTTTTCCGGGCGGCCGCCATCGAGGTTGATGAAACGAAGCGGGCCGGGCAGTTCCATGAGATCCAGAAAGTCGTCGGCGATGACCTGCCGAATTTCTCGATCGTTGCTTTGCCGACCGTCATTCTACGCAACACCAGCCTGAAATCGCTCGTGACGACCATCGACATTGCCTATGGCGATCTGGCGACAGCCTGGAAAAGCGAGTGAGGACAGAAATCCAATAACCCTGCGCGTGAGAGTTATGACGAACTTTTCTCCGCATTCAACGTCATCCTCGGTCTTGTACCGAGCATCTGCCAAGGCATCCTACGCCTTGTAGATCGCAAATGCTTGGGAAAGGCCCGAGCATGACGAAGGAGAGGTTTTACGCCAACAGCATCTCACCAGAACCCGGCAATTCTGCCGGGTTTTTTATTGCCGAAACCCACCTTCCATCCTGTTTGCACCTTCGCGCGGCAAGCCTGTTTCAGGGAAAAACTTTGCGCATGAGACAGATCGGGTGAAACAGCGATGCCATCCACGAAAATTTCGAAAAAATCAATTTCATCAATAGTTTAGCGCAAAGCTTTTCTTCGTTTCCAAGCAAGAATTGCTTTCTGGACCCGCGCTATGGCCGCCTGCACTGTGAGCTGGAAACCTCACCCTCACATGATGGATGCCATGGCCAAGGATACGCTTTTTTTGATCGCTCCCGGTTTCGAGGACCCCAAGCACCCCGGTGTCCGGTTCGTCTGCCCGCATTGTAACCAGATCGAGGGTCTGCTTGCCGCGTTTCCTGACCTTGCCGCCGGGATCGATATCCACCGCGTCGGGTTCCAGCGCCCGCGTGAGGCGGTTATCGCCGCGGTGGGGGAGGAAAATCAGTCGCTGCCGCTGTTCATCTTCGCCGGCGACGCGCCTGCCGACGTCACGGTCAAGGGCGAGACGCATTTCATTCAGGACACCAAACGCATTTTGCAAATCCTCGCCGAGCGCCACGGGTTCCCGCAGCTGCACTGAGTTGCCGCACCCCGCATATCGGATTTTTCGGAGATAGATATGACCATTTCCAGACGCCAGTTTCATAAGATCGCACTTGCTGCCGGCGCATTCGTGGCGCTCCCGGGCGGTTCTTTCGCCGCGGCCGAAGAGCCGGTTTCGGGCGGCACGCTCAAGATCGTTTATTTTCCTGAGCCGACCCAGCTCGTGGCCATCAATACCAGTGCGGGCGGACCGCAGTTCATCGGCTCGAAGATTTATGATGGGCTTCTGACCTATGACTATGAGCTGTCGCCGAAGCCGAGCCTCGCCAGGGAATGGAACGTATCGGCGGACGGACTGGAATATGTTTTCCACCTCCAGCCGAAGGCCAAATTCCATGATGGCAAACCGGTTACATCGGCGGATGTGGAATTTTCCATCCTGCGGCTGAAAGAGGCCCATCCGCGCGGTCGGGCGACGTTCGCGAATGTCGAAAGCGTCGATACTTCCGATCCGCTGGTCGCGAAGGTGAAGCTCTCCAAGCCGGCACCGGGCCTGATTACCGCGCTCGCGTCTTCGGAATCGCCCATCGTGCCGAAGCACATCTTCGAAACCTTCAAACCGACCGACAATCCCAAGCCTGCCCAGATCATCGGCAGCGGCCCCTTCGTGCTGAGGGAATGGGTGCCAGGCAGCCATATCCTGCTGGAGAAAAATGCCGACTACTGGGATGCGCCGCGCCCCTATCTGGAGCGCGTCATCATTCGCCTCATCAACGATGCGGGCGCCCGCGCGGCGGCGCTGGAAACCGGGGAAGGGGATATTGGCCCCAACCCTGTGGCGCTCGCCGATCTGGAGCGGCTGAAAGCAATCCCGACACTGAAGGTGGATGACCGCATCTATGCCTATGCCGGCCAGCAGAACCAGCTGGTCATCAATCTTGAGAACGAATATCTGAAGGAACTGAAGGTCAGGCAGGCCATTGCCCACGCCATCGATGTTCCGGCGCTCATCGATACCGTGCTTTACGGTTACGCTGTGCCATCGCCGACGCCGATCAGCCCCGGCCTTGCAAAGTTCCACAATCCCGATATCGGGTTTGCCAAGTTCGACGTCGCGCAGGCGGAAAAATTGCTGGATGAGGCGGGTTTCCCGCGCAAGGAGGGCGGCAAGCGCTTCAAGCTCCGCGTCACCACCAACCCGTTCAATCCGCAGACCTATTCGGATTTCATCGCGCAGGCGCTGTCGAAGATCGGGATTGAGGCCGATATCCAGAAATTCGATTTCGGCACCTATGTGAAGGTGGTCTACACTGACCGCGCCTGGGACCTTTCGGTGGAATCCCTGTCCAACACTTTCGATCCGACGGCCGGCGTCCAGCGCGTCTACTGGAGCAAGAACTTCAAGATCGGCCTGCCATTCTCAAATGCCAGCCACTACGCCAATCCGGAGGTGGATCGGCTGCTGGAAGCGGCGGCCGTGGAGCCTGACATCGAGAAACGCGCTGCCTTCTTCAAGGAATTTCAGGCCGTTGTCGCGAAAGATCTTCCCGTCATCAATCTCGTCGCACCCATCCAGCCGGTCGTCGGCAGCGTGCGCATCAAGGATTATGCGACGGGGGCCGAAGGTCTCGGCGGCAATCTGGCCAGGGCATGGCTGACGAAGGAGGCGTGAGCCGCCGCAGTTGGTTCTTAGAGCAGTGAGGTCATTTCCATGAGCAGAAAATCCGAAAAGCTTGTTCTCAACGCCTTCATCTATCCGGGCGGACATCACGAAGCGGCCTGGCGGCATCCGGATTCGGAGCCGCACCGCGTCACCGATATCAGGCTTTATCAGGATATCGCCCGCAAGGCCGAGGCGGCGAAGCTGGATGCTATCTTCTTTGCGGATGCGCCGGTACTGGATGCCAATATCCGCTATGCCGCCCGCCACCGGCTGGAGCCGATCACCATGCTGGCGGCGCTCGCCGCCGTCACCGAAAAAATCGGCTTCATCGCCACGGCGTCGACCACCTATTATGAGCCTTATAATCTCGCCCGGCTGTTTGCCTCTGTTGATCATATCAGCGGCGGCCGCGTAGGCTGGAACATCGTCACGACCTCGGCGGATGCAGCGGCCGGCAACTTCAACCTCCAGAAGCATCCGCCGCATGCCGATCGTTACCGTCAGGCCATCGAGTTCGTCGATGTGGTGACGAAGCTCTGGGACAGCTGGGAGGATGATGCCATCGTCGCTGACAAGGAAAGCGGACTGTTTGCCGAAACAGATCGCATCCATCCCGCCAATCACGATGGCGAATTTTATCGGGTGCGGGGCGCACTGAATGTGCCGCGCTCACCGCAGGGTCGGCCAGTCTATGTTCAGGCAGGCTCCTCGGAAGAAGGGCGCGGCTTCGCGGCTCATTATGCTGAGGCAATCTTTACCGCGCATCAGACTCTGGAGAGTGCGCGGTCTTTTTATTCCGACATCAAGCGGCGTGTGGCAGCCACGGGGCGCAATCCCGCCCATGTGAAAATCTTACCCGGCATCAGCCCCTTCATCGCATCAACCGAAGAGGAGGCACGAAACCTTGAGGCCTCCTTCAACGATCTCATCCAGCCAGCATTTTCGCTTGGGCAATTGCAGCGCATCACGGGCATAGACCTGTCATCGGCCGATCTCGACCGGCCGCTGCCGCAGGAAGCCGTGGAAGCGACACGCGCGCAGGCGAACAGCAGCCGCCATCAGCTGGTTCTCGACGTCATCGACCGGGAAAACCCGACGATCCGGCAATTGCTTCACCGGCTTGCCGGCGGGCGAGGTCACAAGGTCATATCAGGCACACCGGAACAGGTAGCGGACTGGATAGAGACCTGGTTTCGCGAGGGTGCTGCCGACGGATTCAATATCATGCCGCCATGGCTGAATGGCGGGTTTGATCTCTTCGTGGACGAGGTGGTGCCGATCCTCAAACAACGAGGCCTCTTCCGTGAGGATTATGAGGGCGACACGTTGCGTGATCACTACGGCCTGCCACGACCTGACAATATTTACGTGGCGAGAGAGCCGCAAAAGGAACGCGCCTGAGGTGGGACGGGCGTGTTCAGGCGGCGGCCTCAAGAGCGCGCATATCCTCGCGCAACAGAGCGAGTAGAGATGCGACCTCTGGTAGCCGCCGCCTGTCAGGACTGGTCAGGAGGTGATAGCGGCTGGCGGTCGGCTGCGGCGAACCAAAAGGAGCGATCAGGCGGCCGCTTTTCAGTTCTTCCGAAATCAGCGAATGACGCACCAGGCCTATGCCGTGCCCGGATGAGATCGCTTCTATCAGCGCGGTCTGGCGTGAAAAACGCGGACCCGTTGCGGAAAGCCTGAGCGGAATGCGGCAGGCGCGAAGCCAGTTCGCCCACTCAAATGCCGGGTCAAGGCCATTACCACGCAGCAGCGCAAAGCCGATATCACGCAACCGCTCCGGTTCGCCTGCAAGGCCATGGCGGGCTGCAAATTCCGCGGTGCAGACGGCGCTGACGGTGTCGGGAAATAGCGGTTCATGAATGAAGCCGGGAATTTGGGCGGCGGTGGCGACGATGGCGCAATCGGCATCAAAATGGGTGAGATCGACGGTATCGCCCTCGATGGATTCGATCGAAAGCTCGACGTCTCCGAGTGCCGGAACGATGCTGCCCAGCCGCGGCGCAAGCCAGCGCGCGGCAAAGCAACCTTCCGCCAGAACTTTCAACTGCGGCCGTGCATTCGAAACCATCAGGTCGGAAAGACTGCCGATCATGGTCTCGAAAGCGTCCGCCAGACCGGGATAAAGTGCGCTGCCGGCATCGGTCAGCACCAATTCACCGCGCTGGCGGCTGAAAAGCGGCTGGCCGAGGTGGGTTTCGAGAATCCGGACCTGCTGGCCGATGGCAGCGGTCGAAACATGCAGCTCCTCCGCGGCGCGTGAGAAGCTGGCGTGGCGCGCAGCCACGACAAAGGCGCGCAGGGCCGTCAACGGCGGCAGCCGGGAAAGCGTGGGCAGGCGAAAAGCTGTCCGGCCCCCGGCGGGAGCGACAAACTCCGTTCTCATTGCTGCTTCTCCTTTGTCGGCTGCATCTTCCGCACAGTCAGAACACCCGGCCTTCCCTGAGATGTGTCGTCGTGCCGTTGAGATAATAATCACCGATCACCCGCGCTTTGTGGGCAAGCGGATTGTGATTGTAGACGGTGCGGATATTGCGCCAGTGACGGTCGAAATTCCGGTCGCTGGATGTCGCCGAACCGCCCCCCAGTTCATAAAGGTTGGTGGCAACGGTCAGCGACAGCTGCGAGGCAATGATCTGGGTGCGGGCAGTGGCGAGCGAGCCTTCCAGCAAGGCCGCCTCGATCGCCTCTTCATCGCCGGTGGCGAAGGCGGCCGCGGTGCGGTCGAGCGTTCGGGCTGCTTCGCGGATAAGGGTTTTCACCGCGAAGGCGCCGGCGCTGATTTCGCCGAGCATCTTCTGCACGAAGGGGTCCTGATTGGCGGTTTCGGCACTGCTGTGAAGCGTGGTGCGCGCCTGGCGCAAAACATACTCGACACCGTCATTCAGCGCGCCCTGAACGGCGCCGGCGGCCGAGGCGGCAAGGTGCAGCTGCCGCATGGCCGAACTGTGCCGGCCAATCTGGCTGCCGAGCTTACGGGTCGTCAATTCATGCGGCAGAACCTCGACATTATCCAGTAGCACGCCGCCGCTCGCTGTCATGCGCTGGCCCATGCTGTCCCAGTCATCGAGGATGGTGATACCCTGGCGATCAAGCGGAATGAGCACGCCGATTGGTTGCTCGTCATCGCCGATAGCGCTGAAAGTGCCAAAATCGGCAAAGGCGGTGCCGGTTGCATACCATTTGCGACCGTTCAGCCGGTAACGGTCGCCCTCGGCGCTGAGCCGTGTGGTGATTTCGCCGGGGCGCTTGGTGCCCTGTTCGGTGCTGGCACCGGCGAAAAGCTTGCCGGCGAGCACATGTTCGAGATGGCGCCGGTCTTCCAGCTCGATGGGTGCGAGAGCGAGGTTTTCGGTAAAATTGAAATGGCTGCGAAGCGCGTGGGGAATATTACTGTCGGCTTCGCCGAGGATCATCAGCACATCGATATAGTCCGCAATCGAGCCGCCCGGTCCGCCCTTGGCTTCGGGAATACGCAATGTACCGATCTTCGCCTCCTTGATGAGGGCGAAGATATCGTAAGGAAGTTCCCGTTGGCGTTCGCGGCGGGCGGCATCCTTTGCTGCGATAGCCGCAATGTCCTTTGCCCGGGCCAGAATCTCGTCACGGCTCGGTACGCCGGAATTGTCGGTGGTGGTTGTCTGCAGTTTCGGATTGGACATTGCGGTTTTCCCTGAGCGGATGTGAGGGCCTGCGGCACAGCGCGCCGCAGGCATGGTCTTCTGGACGATCAGGCGACCGCGCGCGGCTTGAGCGCCGGGCGGTGTGCGGGCTCAAGATTGCGCGGCACACGGCCTTCAACGGGGTGGCTCGGATCGTTGAAACCGGGTGTGGAGGGATGGCCTGTCGTGACGAGGCTGTCGACCAGCGCTTCATCTTCCGCATCGATCTTCACATCGAGTGCGCGAATATATCCGTCCCAATGCTCTTCGGTGCGCGGGCCAGTGATGGCGGCGGTGACGAACTTGTTGTTCAGCACCCAGGCGAGCGCAAAATCCGCCGCTGAAACACCTTTCGAAGCGGCATGGGCCGCGACCTTTTGGGCGATCTCGACCGATTCCGGACGCCATTCGGTTTCCAAAACGCGCTTGTCGCCACGGCCAACGCGGGTATCGGCGCCGGGCTGTTCGCCAGGCTGGTATTTGCCGGTCAGCACGCCGCGGGCGAGCGGAGAATAGGAGACTACGCCAAGGCCGTAATGATTGGCCGCCGGCAACTGCTCGGCTTCGGCCGTACGGTTGACGATGTTGTAGAGCGGCTGGCTGGCAACCGGCCGGTCGATGCCGAGCTGGTCGGCCAGATGCGAAATTTCGGCGATGCGCCAGCCGCGGAAATTCGACACGCCGAAATAGCGCAGCTTGCCGGCGCGGATGAGATCGGCGATGGCGCGAACCGGCTCTTCCAGCGGCGCATCGAACACGGCGCGGTGGAAATAGAGGATGTCAATGTAATCGGTGTTGAGGCGGCGCAGCGAATTTTCGACCGTTTCGATCACCCATTTGCGCGAATGGCCGCCAAGGTTCGGGCCCTTGGTATGGGAGTTGACGAATTTCGTGGCCAGAACCCAGTGATCGCGCGTGGCCTTGATGCCGCGCCCCACGACCTCTTCCGACTTTCCATCATGATAGACATCGGCCGTGTCGATGAAATTGATGCCCTGTTCGCGAGCCTTGTCGATGATGCGGAAGGCCACGTCATCCGGCGTCGGGCCTCCGAACATCATCGTGCCGAGGCTCAGCGGTGAAACTTTCAGCGCGCTGCGTCCGAGATAGCGATAGTCGACCATTATGGTTGCTCCTTCAGTTTATTGGGCATGGTGGCAGGCCACGGCGTGGTTCTTGCCGAAAAGGGTATAGTCAGGTGCTTTTTCGCGACAGAGATCTGTGGCGAGCGGGCAGCGTGTATGGAACCGGCAGCCGGATGGCGGATTGTGCGGGCTTGGCAGATCGCCCGAAATGGGGGCCGCCTGCTTGCGGCGGGCGGGATCCGGAACGGCGGCGAGAAGCGCGCGGGTATAGGGGTGTTTCGGGGATGCCCAGAGTTCCGATGTGGGCGCGCTTTCGACGATCTTGCCAAGATACATGACCAGCACGCGATCGGAAAAATAACGCACCACGGAAAGGTCGTGCGAGACGAAGAGATAGGACAGCGAAAGCCGCTTCTTCATCTCCACCAGAAGATTGAGAATCTGCGCCTGTATCGAAAGATCGAGCGCCGAGACCGGCTCGTCACAGACGACCAGTTCCGGTTCCAGAACAAGTGCGCGGGCAATGCCGATACGCTGGCGCTGGCCGCCCGAGAATTCATGCGGATAACGGTCGAGTGAATCCGCCGGCAGGCCCACCTGCGCGACGATGGCTTCAACGATCTCCCGCTGGCGCGCCCGGTCTCCTATGCCGTGGACCTTCAACGGCCCGGTAAGGATGGTGCGCACCGTCTGGCGGGGATTGAGCGAGGCAAAAGGATCCTGAAAGATCATCTGGATGCGGCGGCGAATGCCGCGCAGTTCGGACGACGTCATTGCGGTCACATCCGCACCCTTGAAGGTGATCCTGCCGGAAGACGGTTCGACCAGTCGCATCAGGGACTTGCCGAGCGAAGACTTGCCGCAACCGGATTCGCCCACCAGGGCAACGGTTTCACCCGCCTCGATATCGAGCGACACGTCATCGACGGCGCGCACCGTGCCGCGTCCGCCCGTATAATGGGTGGAAAGACTATGCACCGACAAGAGCGCCATTGGGTATCTCCTGAGATGTTGGAGCAACGAAGGGGCAGGCGGCGTAACGGCCGTCTGAAATCTGCCTCAGCGGTGGTACATACTGCCCGCAGAAGCCGCGGGCGCTCGGACAGCGCGGCCGGAAGGCGCAACCGCGTTCCCCCGTGGCGGAAACGATGGAGCCGGGAATCTCGATGAGCGGCCCGTCGCGATAGTGCTGGCCGTCTTCGGCGCGCGGCGAGGCGGCAAGCAGGCCGCGCGTATAGGGGTGGTAGGGAGTGGAGAAAACCGGTTCCGGCAAGCCTTCCTCCACCTTGCGTCCGGCATACATGACCATCACCCGGTCCGCCCATTGCGCCACGATGCCGAGATCGTGGGTGATGAGGATGACGGCCATGTTGAGATCACGGCGCAGATTGTCGAGCAGCTGGAGTATCTGCGCCTGTATCGTCACGTCGAGCGCCGTCGTTGCTTCGTCGGCGATCAGCAGTTTCGGATTGCAGGCAACGCCGATGGCGATCATCACGCGCTGACGCATACCGCCGGACAGCTGGTGCGGATAATCATCCACTCTACGGCTGGCATCGGGAATATTGACGAGGTCTAGGAGCTCAATGGCCCGTTTGCGGGCCTGATGTCGATCGATCTTCTCATGGATGCGCAGCACCTCGATGATCTGTTCGCCAACGGTCAGAACCGGGTTCAGCGAGGTCATAGGCTCCTGAAAGATCATGCCGATATCGCGACCGCGAATGCCGCGCCATTGTTTTTCCGAAAGCGGCAGCAGATCGCGCCCTTCGAGCAGAACCCGCCCGCCCGTCTTGGCGTGGGAGGGCAGGAGGCCGATCAGGCCGAGCGCCGTCAGGGATTTGCCCGAGCCGCTCTCTCCGACGATCGCCAGCATTTCACCGGGGCTGACATCGAAACTGACGCCTTTGACGGGCTGGGCAGAGCCGAAGCTGACGGAGAGATCATGGACTTCAATCAGTTTGCTCATCGGCGTTCTTCCGAAAAACGGGGGTTGAGCGCATCGTTGAGGCCATCGCTGATGAGGTTCAGCGAAATGACGGTGAAGACGATGGCGAGGCCGGGAAGGGCGGTCAGATACCAGGCGGTGCGGATGACATCGCGGCCGGACCCGATCATCGAACCCCAGGAAACGCGGTTGGGGTCACCAAGGCCCATGAAGGAAAGTGCTGCTTCCATGAGGATTGCGCCCGCTACCATGACCGAGGAGGTGACGATGATCGGCGGCAGCGCGTTGGGCAGGATTTCCTGAAACACGATGCGCGCATGGCTGTAACCGAGGCTGCGCGCGGCAAGCACGTAGTCCTTCTCGCGGATGGCGCGGAATTCGGCGCGGGTGAGGCGTGCCACCAGTGGCCAGGTGATGATGCCGATCGCCGAGGTGACCGTGGTGACTGAAGGCTGGGCGATGGCGACGAGCACGACCAGCAGGACGAAATTCGGCAGGGTCTGGAAGATTTCGATCAGCTTGACGAGGATATCGTCAATGATGCCGCCGAAATAACCGGCGAAAGCGCCAACGGCGATGCCGATGGTGAGCCCGATCAGTGTCGCCACGACACCGACGGTGAGCGAGATGCGCGCACCATGCACGATGCCCGCCAGAACATCCCGGCCCATGGAATCTGTGCCAAGCGGATAGGCCGCGTTCTGGCCGGGCCACAGGAACGGGCGGGCCACCATTTCCAGGGGATCGCCGGGATAGATCAAGGGGGCGATCAGCGCGGTAACGATGACGGTCGCGAGAAACAGCAGGCCAACGATGGCGTTGGGATTGGTGAGGAAGATTTTCAGTTCCCGCCGCAGGCCGCGGCGGGGCACGGAAACGGAGCGGGCCGAGAGCGCATCCGGCGCATGGATATAGGGCCAGGTCTTTTCTTCGGGCTTCTTCGGTTTGGGGCTGGTTTCTTCAGCGCCGAGTTCGGCCGTGTCGAGAACCGCTGATGTATGGGAGGAATTCATCGGCTTTCTCCAATGCGGGGGTCAAGCCATGCCTGCAACAGGTCCACGGCTGCATTGACGATGATAACGACGAGGGAGGAGAGAAGCAGAATGCCGAGCAGAACGCTGAAATCCCGCGCCATGACGGCTTCGAAAGCAAGGCGGCCAAGGCCGGGCCAGCTGAATACGGTTTCGACCACGACAGCACCACCAAGCAGGCCGCCAATATGCATGCCGGCCATGGTTGTGATGGGGATCAGCGCATTGCGCAGAATGTGGCGTGTGGTCAGCCTGATCGGTGAAACGCCCTTGGCACGAGCGGTGCGCACATAGTCCTGCGACTTCACCTCGAGCATCGCCGCGCGGGTGAGGCGGGCATAGATCGCCAGAAAATAAAGTGCCAGCGACAGGGCGGGGAGGACAATATAGCGGAGCCGGTCCAGCAGGGCGGAAAACCCGGTGAGGCTGCTGCCAATGGTGCTGTCGCCGCCCGAGGGAAGCCAGCCGAGCTTCACCGAAAAGGTAAGGATCAGCATCAACCCGATCCAGAAACCGGGTACGGAATAAAAGATCAGCGAGCCGATGGAAATGATCCGATCCGGCAGCTTGCCGGAAAAAAGGGCCATGATCGAGCCGAGAAACACGCCGACGAAAATCGCAATGCCGAGCGCCGCGCCCATCAAGGCAAGCGTGCCCGGCAGGCGCTGGCCGATGAGATCAGCCACCGGCATGCCGTAGCGCGGCGAAAATCCGAGGCTGAACTGGGCGAGATTGCCGAGATAATTCATCAGCTGGTGCAGGACCGGCAGGTCCAGCCCGAAACGATTGCGGATTTCCGCCATGGTTTCGACCGTTGCCGAACCCGCTTCCGCCGCCAGTACATCGGCGGCATCGCCCGGCGCCAGCTGCAGCAGGAAGAAGTTCAGAATGACAATACCGAGAACCGTCGGGACGGCCTGAATGGCCACCCGTTTCGCCTGCGATAAAATCCTTTTCGAATTTGACATCGGCTCCAGTCCGCAATCGTTAAAACACAAATCCGCCGGTCAAGGCACGGACATTAGTTGACTAATTTTATGGAATTTGTCAAAGAGTAATAGAATTATTTTCTGAAATTTACGGAAAATCGCGCCTTAAAGAAAAGATAATTCCTATTTGTGAGAATGGTTGGTTCACTATCCCAATCTCGTTCTCGTCCGAGGAACAAACTTCTTCCCAAGCGCAAGAGTCCAGTTTCGCCGGTTTTTTGCCGGTTCAATCAAGGAGAGGGTATCGCATGACTGTTTTCAACCAGACGACGCGGCGGGGATTTCTGCTGGCGTCGGTCGCCCTTGGCGTGGTGTCTTTGCCTAGGCTGAAGCTTCGCGCGGCAGAGCCTGCCAGTGGCGGAACAGCCACGTTGCTTATCTCGTCGGAACCGCCGGTGCTGACGACGATTGCGCACACGGCCTATAATTCCGTCTATATATCACCGAAGGTCACCGAGGGTCTGCTGACCTATGATTTCGATCTCAATCCCAAGCCGCTGCTGGCAAAATCATGGGATGTGAGCGCGGATGGCCTGCGTTACACCTTCAAGCTGAGACCCGGCGTTAAATGGCATGACGGCAAGCCCTTCACATCCGCCGATGTGGCGTTCTCCATCAACGCCATCAAGGAAGTGCATCCGCGCGGCCGCAACACATTCCTCAATCTGACTGCCGTCGAGACGCCGGACGAGCTGACGGCGGTGCTGGTGCTTTCCAAGCCCGCGCCCTACCTCATTACGGCGCTCGCCGCCGCTGAAACGCCGATCGTGCCGAAACACCTCTATGAAGGGACGAAAGTGACCGAAAACCCGGTCAATCTCGCACCCGTTGGCACCGGCCCGTTCAAGTTCAAGGAATGGGTACGCGGCAGCCATATCGTTTTCGAGCGCAATGCCGATTATTGGGATGCGCCGCGCCCTTATCTCGACAAGCTCATCGTACGCTTCATTCCTGATGCTTCCGCCCGCGCGATTGCCATTGAAACAGGCGAAATCGATCTCGCGCCCAGCACCCCGGTTGCCTATAGCGATCTCGACCGTTTGAAGGAGCTTCCGAGCCTCGGCTTCGAGACCAATGGCTATCAATATACCAACTCGATCAGCCGCGTGGAGTTCAACCTTGAAAAGGATGTCTTCAAGGACGTTCGCGTGCGCCGCGCTTTCGCGCATGTCATCGACCGCAACGTCATCTTCAACACCGTCAACTATGGTTACGGCGCGACGATCACCGGGCCGATCAATCCGAAGCTCACGAAATGGTTCGTGGATGATCTGAAAACCTATCCGATCGATCTGAAGGCCGCCGAAGCGCTGCTCGATGAGGCCGGATACAAGCGTGGTGCCGATGGCATCCGTTTCAAGCTCAATCTGGATTACGTGCCGAGCACCGAGGCCTATCCGCGCGGCGCAGATTATATTCGCCAGGCGCTGGCGAAAGTCGGCGTTGATGTGACAGTGCGCACGCAGGACTTCGCCACCTACACCAAGCGTATCTACACGGATCGCGACTTCGATTTTGCCTATGAGGGCATGAGCAATCTCTTCGATCCGACCGTGGGTGTGCAGCGGCTTTATTGGTCGAAGAACTTCAAGAAGGGCGTGCCTTTCTCCAATGGCGCAGCTTACAGCAATCCCAAGGTGGATGCACTTCTTGAAGCGGCCGCCATCGAGATCGATCCCGACAAGCGCGTCGCGCAATGGAAGGAGATTCAGCAGATCCTCGTTGAGGACGTACCGGCCATCGACATCGTCGCAGCACCTGAAATCACCATCTTCAACAAACGTATCGCCGATCACACCATCGGTGCTGAAGGTGTGGCGGGAAGCCTCGCCTTCGCGCATATCGCCGCATCCTGATCGTCTCACCAGACCCGGCTCGCCCTTGCGGCGGGCCGGGATGTCTCCCTTCAGCCGACGGGCGCCGCAGCTTCGCTTTCCGGTGCCATCGTTTCATTGAGGCCATTCCATGAGCACGACACTTTCTGAAATCTGGTACACACGCTGCCCGGTGCCCACGCCAGTGGGGCTCGCGGCGCAGCTGGGTTATCTCGAGCAGACCTTCAAAGAGGCCGGCATAGCGCTGAAATCCATCATCGACTCACCTGACCGCTCCGTTCGCCAGAGCCATTTCAACCACACGCTGGAATGGTCGTTCCGCCATGGCGGCAATGTGCCGCCCATCCGTGCCCGCTCGGAAGGGCGCAATACGCGTCTCATCGGGGTGACGTGGACGGATGAGTTTCAGGCGATCATTACCCTGCCGGAAACCGGTATTCGTTCGCTTGCCGATCTCGTCGGTCGCCGTTTCGGCGTGCCGCGCCGGCCGGAGGGCATCGTCGATTTCATGCGGGCGACGGCGCTGAAGGGCATCGTTTCGGCGCTCTCGCTGGAAGGGCTGAAGGTCGGGGATATCGAACTCACAGATATTGTCATCAAGGATTCGGTGCTCGCCTCGCAGGAGGGGCCGTCGCTGTTCGGCCTGAAGCGCCGGCAATCCTTCGGCGAGGAGATCATCGCGCTCCTGCGCGGCGAGGTCGATGCGATTTTTGTCAAGGGAACGGCTGGCATTGCCGCCGCCAATCTGATCGGCGCCGTGCAGGTGGCGGAGTTCGGCTTTCACCCCGATCCGAAGATACGCATCAATTCCGGTTCGCCCCGGGTGTTGACGGTGGATGGGCGGCTTGCCGATGAGCGTCCCGATCTGGTCGAGCGGCTGGTTGCCGCCATCGGCAAAGCCTCGCTCTGGGCGGAGCAGCACCCAGAGGAGACGCGCCGTTTCATCGCGCGTGAGGCTGGCGCGACGGAAGAACAGGTTCTGGCCGCCAACGGCGCGGAGGTTCACCGCCATCTCGGCCTTGGCCTCGATGCCGACCTTGTCGGTGCCGTCGGCCATTACAAGGACTTCCTGCACCAGTGGGGCTTCCTTGAAAACGACTTCAATCTTGGCGCCTGGATCGATGATCGTTTCGTTACGGCGAATGAAAGAGCGGTGGCATGAGCGTCGCACTTTCCGCCGTTCCGAACGCGCCGGCGCAGCGAGCCGATCCGGTCGCCGTGGCAACCGCGCTGGCCGAAGATTTCAGCCTGACGGCTGCGGACCATGACAAAAGCGGTGAATTCGCTGCGGGTAATTTCGAGGCGCTTTTCAAATCAGGCCTGCTCGGTCTTGTCACGGCCGAGAAGGATGGCGGCTGGGGCGAGGGCATGGAAACGACCCATGCCGTCATCACAACCATCGCCAAGGGCGATCCATCGACCGCTCTCATCCTCGCCATGCATTATAGCGTCCATGCCGCGATCCGGCGCGGCAAGTGGCCGGCGGCACTGGCCGCAAGGGTGCTGGCCGCCAATGGCCGGGAATTGGCACTCCTCAACAACGCGCAGGCAGAGCCGGGTGTCGGTTCGCCGGCCCATGGCGGCCTGCCGGAAACAACGGCGCGAATTGAGGGCGACGTCTGGGTCGTCAACGGCCGCAAGAGCTTCGTGACTGGCCTGCCGGGCCTGAAATGGGCGATCGTGCTTGCCGTGACGACGGAAGAGACGCCGCGCCTCATCCAGCTTCTGGTTCCTCTCGACGCGACTGGAATCACCCAGGAAAAGGCATGGGAAGCGACCGGCATGTACGCCACCGCCAGTCATGATCTGGTGTTGAAGGACGTCAGGGTGCCACTTGCCGATATCGTGGCCGAGCAACCGGCGGATGAGCCGCTGCGGCGCGATGAAGTGGACGGTTACAATTTCTTCGTGCTGCTGGCTTCCGTCTATCACGGCGTCGCGCTCTCTGCGCGGGACGATCTGCTGCGCCATCTTAATGGCCATGTTCCGGCGAGTCTCGGGGCACCGCTGTCCTCCATCCCCCGCATTCAGGAAGGTCTCGGTCAGATCGAAGTATTGCTGGCGGCGAACAGACGCCTGCTTGCGTCCGTCGCCCGGGATATCGATGCGGGGGAGAGAGTGGGAACCGATGCACTGGCCGTTCGCCATGTCGTGATTGACAATGCGGTGGCGGTGACGGATCTGGCTTTGGAACTGGGCGGCAATCGCGGCCTGCGCCGGGACTACCATCTTGAGCGCCATCACCGCGATGCCATCACGGCACGGGCGCACGCGCCGCAGAGCCATATGATCCGCACGATCCTTGGCCGCCAGAGCATCAAGGCAGCCGGTGGCTGACCGGAGAAGGCATTGGGCGGCCCTGTTTCAGCAGGGTCGCCCGGCAGCGTCACCGCATCAATCCCGCAGCAGCGGCAGCAGCCTGTCGCCCTGTCGCTCAATTTCTTTCAGATAGGGCGTATCGGACAGCACGAAATGGGTGATTCCCAACTCACGATACTTCTTGAGCGACGTTGCGACATCTTCCGCTGATCCTACAAGCCAGGTCGTCCCGGCGCCGCCGCCACCAAATTTGCCCGGCGCGGTGTAAAGATTGTCGTCCAGCACGTCGCTCTGCCGGTGCAAGTCCAGAAGGCGGCGCTGGCCGACTGCGACTGCCTGAAGATGGTCGTTCCAGCGCACGCCATTGTTTGCGGCCATCTCGGCAACCTTTGCTTCCGCATCGCGCCACGCTTCGGCGGTCGTTTCGCGCACCAGCGTGGTGATCCGCAGGCCGAATTGCAGCGGCGGCAGATCGCGGCCGAGCGTTTCACTGAGGTACCTGAGCCGTTCTATCCGCTCACGCACACCGGCGAGCGGCTCTCCCCAGAAAAGCTGCACGTCGGCCTCGGTTGCGGCAACCTGCTCGGCTGCTTCGGAAGCGCCGCCGAAATAGAGTTTGGGATGCGGCCTGCCTTCGCGCGGCGCGATGCGCGGCAGGACAGTGGAGTTCTTCACCCGGAAATGCTCACCTTCGAACGAGACGTTTTCCTCCGTCCAGAGCCGCCGCACCAGCCGCATGAATTCTTTCGTGCGGGCATAACGCTGCGCCTGATCGCCTTCTTCGTCGCCATAGGCCGCAAGCTCATCCCTGCCGGAGACGATGTTGATCCTGACCCTGCCACCCGAAAGCTGGTCGAGGGTGGCGGCTGCCGATGCGAGGTTGGCCGGTTTCCAGTAGCCGGGGCGGATGGCGATCAGCGGTTCGAATGTGGTGGTGCGCGCAGTAAGCGCCGCCGCCACCGTGAACGTGTCGGGTCTTCCCCAACCCGTGCCGACCAGCGCGCCTTTCCAGCCATGGGTTTCAAGCGCCCTGGCATGGCCCGTCAACGTGTCGAGACTGTTGTGATTATCGCTGACGGCATCGCCACGGTGACCGGGTTTGACGTCATTGGGGATGTACCAGAGAAATTCGCTCGTGCTGCTCACATTATCCGCCTGAATTTTCGTTTGTGGTGCGACGGAGCGGCTCTGCCAAAGCCCGGCCTCTGCCACTTGGGCTACGGGAAGCGCAAGCCTACCCACGTGCGAGAATGGCAAAGCGGCGACGGCCCGGCGAAGCAGCGACGTTTCTTTTGTTGTCGGGCAGAGGAAAAGCTTTCCGTCTGGGAAGCCTAAATTGCACATATTTTCTATATAAAAAATTTGAGGAAATGATTTCCTCTGACGGACATTATCTTGGGGACCGAGAACGTATTTTCTGAACTATCGGATTTGTCTGGATCGTTTTTCCTCGTGTATCCAAAAGGTGAGCAAGGCCATAGTCGACTGGAATCATAAAATTCACCATGCTTGGTGCACTCGCACACAACCTACGGAGCAGGCATGTGTACCACCTTGATTGTTCCTGGCCTGAATGGTTCGGATGAAGGGCACTGGCAGCGACATTGGTTGCTGGATGATCCCGATGCCCAACTGGTTGATCAGGACAATTGGCAATGCCCGGTTCTCGACGACTGGCTTGACCGTCTGGAGGCAGCGCTGGCGACCGTCGAAAGTGCTTATATCGTCGCCCACAGCCTCGGTTGCCTGTTGGTGGCGAATATGGCGTCTCGACCCTCCGCCGCAAAGATCAGGGGCGCGCTTCTGGTTGCACCCGCTCATCTCGACCGCGTGGAGGCGATGCATCCCTGTATTGTGCGGTTCGGCGCATTTCCGCAGCAGCCGCTTGCTTTTCCGAGCCTCGTCGTGGGCAGTATGAACGATCCCTACATGGATGCCGAAGAGCTCTCGCGCAGTGCCAGCCTGTGGGGGAGCGATCTCATCAATCTCGGCGCCGTCGGGCATATCAATATTGCCAGCGGCTACGGACGATGGCCCGAGGGTTATGCTCTGCTCGAACGGCTGAAGATGGGTAACGCACCCGCAAAGGCGGGGACCCGATCGAGGTCCAACACACTGAGTGCGCTCAGTGATGCGTATTTTTGAAGAGAAGAGTGGCCGTTTGCGGTCCATGTACTGCCATTGGCCGTCGGAAACGGATTTTTTCCCTCACGCCGCAAGCTTGGTCCACATTTGCCGATGATCCTCTAATTATAGAATAGTAATTTTATCGAAAATATTGACGATTTTGGATGATCGCCTGAGGATGGAGTGAGTAGAGCAAAGGAGGCGCACATGCCACAGGGACTTCATGCGTTTACTTTCGATCTGTTCGGTTTGACCCGGCGTCAGCCGCGTGACGAGGAACAGGTCAGCCTTCATCCCTTGGACCATTCCGGACGTATCAGGCGAGAAAAAAGCGATCTCGAACTCGAGCGGGAAGAGATCTGCGAAATGAATTTTGCAATGCTCGGCCTTTACCCGGTCTTCTGACGGCTATTGGCGGAGGCTTCGTTTCGCTTCGCAGGGCGGGTTATCCGGGAGAGAAACTCTCCATGCCGAATGGAAATTGGAACAAAATTTCTTAAACGCGCCGGGGAATTGGCTACCCTTTATCATCAGAACGCATTGCCCGAAGGGCGGATTGCAAAGGACCAGCCGATGAGCACAGCCGACAAACCCCTCGATTTTCTTTGGTTCATTCCCTCGTCGGGCGACGGTAGTTATCTGGGCTCCGACGATCTCGCGCGTCCTGCCGATCCCAGGTATTTTCGCGAAATCGCGCAGGCTGCCGATCGGCTGGGTTATTCCGGCGTGCTCATTCCAACCGGCGTCGCCTGCGAGGAATCCTTTATTCTCGCGGCCAATCTTGCGGCTTATACAGAGAAGCTGAAATTCCTCGTTGCCATCCGTCCGGGCGTTGCGTCACCCGCCTATTATGCCCGGCTGGCCTCCACGCTTGATCGTGTTTCCCATGGACGGCTGCTTCTCAACATCGTGGTTGGCGGCAGCGCGCAGGAACTGGGCGGCGACGGCATTTTCCTGCCGCATGACGAACGTTACGACCATGCCGACGAGTTCTTCCAGGTTTTCAATTCACTGATCGAAACCGGCAAGGGGAGCCTGGACGGCAAATATATCAAGGCGGTGGACGCAAGGCTCGGCCTGCCGCCGGTTCAGGAGCCGCGCCCGCCGCTTTATTTCGGCGGCTCTTCCGATGCCGGCATCGAGTTTTCGGCTGGTATCACCGACAAATATCTCACCTGGGGCGAGCCGCCGGCACAGGTCGCTGAAAAAATCGCCAAGGTACGTGCGGCCGCCGCCAAAAAGGGCCGCGAGGTAACCTTCGGCATTCGCCTGCATTTCATCGTGCGTGAAACCGACGAGGAGGCCTGGGCCGATGCCGACAGGCTGATTTCGAAGCTCTCCGACGAGACCATTGCGTCTGCTCAGGAAGTATTCTCCAAAGCGTCGGATTCCGTCGGGCAAGCGCGAATGCAGGCGTTGCACAACGGCCGACGCGACCGGCTCGAGGTTTCCCCGAACCTGTGGGCGGGCATCGGGCTCGTCCGTTCGGGCGCCGGCACGGCGCTGGTCGGTTCGCCTAAGACGGTTGCGGCGAGACTGCGGGAATATCAGGCGCTCGGCATCGATACCGTCATTGCGTCCGGCTATCCTCATCTCGAGGAAGCCTATCGCGTTTCCGAACTGTTGTTCCCGGAAATCGGGCTCGGCGGACCGCGCGATCAGATCCGCTCGTCATTCGGAACGAAGCAGGTCTTTGGCGGCGGTGGCCATGGCGGCAACGTCAAGCTTGTATCCGGGTCCTGAATGGCCTGCGAAAGGCAGGCCATCCTCCCTCCGCCTCGTATCCTGCGGCAGGCTGCAACGGTGCAGAAGCATATAAAACATTATTTCTATAGAATTTTGTCATTATGGAAAAAGGTGCCTGTTTCCCACCCCATCGCCGCTGTTAGCTATTGAACAAATCAGCTTTTTCAGGAGCCACCGATGACATTGCAATATGCGGCCAAGGATCAACAATTCATCAATCTCCGTGACCCCGTTGCCGGCAAGGCTCCGGATGCCGACAGCCTCAAGGCGGCGCTGAGAACACTGGGCGGCGGCGTCAGCGTGATCACGGCGGGGGAAGGGGAGGCCCGAACGGGTGCGACCGTAACCTCGGCCACGGCGCTGTCGGTCGATCCCCCCAGAATTCTTGTCGCGCTCAATCGCTCCTCGTCCACATGGCCGGTCGTGCAGCGTTTCGGCCATCTCGCCGTGAACATTATCGGCCCCAACCATCAGTTCATCGCCAACCAGTTCGCCGGCATCGGCGGCCTGAAGGGTGCGGATCGTTATCGCGGTGCTGAATGGACCCGGCTGGCGAGCGGCGCGCCCATTCTCGAGGATGCTGTCGCGGCGATCGACTGCACCATTGAGGAAGCGATCGAACGGCATAGCCATGTCATCGTGATCGGCAAGGTGGAGGCGATCCGCGTCGGCTCCGGCTACTCGCTGGTCTATCAGAACGGGCGTTATCATTCGCTGGGTTAAGCGTCGGCCGCCGGCGCGTTACTTTGTCATTGTTTGAGGGAGTTGAGCATGGGATCCGTCACGCCTCTCGGCGAAAGACTTCGTTTCGTTCCTCCACGCCTTGGCGCGGATATCGATGTTCTGACCGTCGCACGGGCAATCGCCGCGAACTGCGGGGTTGAAAGTCCAGGACACATCCACGCTCGGATTGCCCGTTCCGGCCTTCTCGCTCTTTCCGTTCCAACGGAGCTCGGTGGAGCGGATATCACCAATGACATTCTGTCACAGGCGCTTGCCATTATTTCAGCAGCCGATGCCGAGGCGGCGCAGGGCCTCGTTGAACATTTCACTGCCCTTGAGTTCATCAGGAATGCGGGCAGCGAAGAGCAGCGCAGGGCGCTTTTCGCCCGTCTCGATCTTGGCGAGACATTCGGACTGGCAACGTCTGCCGCGAATCTGGACCAAGCGGTTACGGTGACGGAAGACGACTACGCCCTGCGGCTTCCCGACGACGTTGTTGGGTCGGTGAGGGGCGACGCGGACTGGATCGTCGTGCCAGCGGTCAATACGTCCGGGCAGCCCTTGCTTATCGTCTTGCGCAATCGCCCCAATACGTCGTGGGAGGGTCTGTTGCGTGCCGATCAGGTTGTGTTCCTGGCTCAGGGCGCCGGAAATCTGGCCACTTCCGTTTCAACTCTTTTGAGGGCCGCAGTGGCGTTGGGACAAAAGCAGGGTGAGCTTTCGTCCCTGCTGATCGACAGGCTGGCGTATAAGGGTGCGGCACGACCCGTCATAGGGGAAGTATTTCTCGCCATCGAACTCCTGAGGGCGCAGATAGCAAGCCTTGCGGCCAATATCGATGCGGCACAGGTTGGTGCAGAAAACGTCACCTTTCGCTCGGTTCGCAACAATGCCATCACGCTTGAAATCCTGATGGCGCGCCTCGGTCTTGTCGAAGGCGTCAGCGAAGACGGATTGATCGCTTCGCTGGAGGACGATCTGCGCAGGCAATGAGTAGATCGCGAATGACCGACCGTTCGAAATCTATTGACCGGCCGGAATGGCTTGGGCGTCCTGCCCGTCCTTCTCCACGAATTGCGCAAGCGTCATATTGTCCAGAATCGTTGCGATGGCGTCACGCACGTCCGTCATCGAAAGTCTGACCTGACAGGTCTCCGGATCATCGCAGTCGTCACAGGCTTCAAAGGCTGTGCGACTTGCGCAGCGGATGGGCGCCAGAGGACCGTCCAGCGTGCGGATAACCTGGCCGATCATGATTTCCGACGGCATTTTCGACAGTGAATAACCGCCATTGGGCCCCTTCTTGGAGCGCAGGATTCCGCTATTGCGCAGTTCCAGAAGAATGGTGTCGAGAAATTTTTTCGGGATGTTGTTACGGCTCGCAATCTCTGTCACGAAGGCGGTTTCGCCCTGGGGCAACCGCGCCAGATCGACAAGTGCCTTTAGTCCGTATTTGCCTTTTTTGGTCAACATCACATGATCCGAAAGAGAGACGGCACATTTTACAGCGCCTCGCCATATTATTCCTGAGTTACTAAGTAGTTTTTACCGAATTTCGGCGCAAGCCCGTTTCGCCTTCGTTTGGTGCTGAAAGCGGCCAATTGCCACGTTATTTTGAGGTGACCTCCGCGTTGCGGATGCCTCCCGCCTGCGCCGGCTTTCCGAGACACCACTGAAAACAATATTTTCTCTCATCGCGCCGCAACGTGGAACGATCATCCTTTATTAGTATATAAAATCCGTAGACAAAGTATGCATCAAAGACACGCGAGGTGATGATGTATACGCTCAGTTTGCTGGACAAGAGCCCTGTTCCAACGGGTGAGGACGCGGCGAGTGCATTCCGCGACACTATCAATCTCGCCAGACGTGCCGAAGAGCTGGGCTACCGCCGTTTCTGGGTGGCCGAGCATCACAATTCGCCGGAACTAGCCGGGTCCGCGCCGGAAGCGCTGGTTGCGTGGATATTGGCGAAGACCTCCCACATCCGCGTCGGCTCAGGCGGTGTCATGCTGCAGCACTACAGCCCTTACAAGGTTGCCGAGGTTTTCAACGTTCTGTCGTCGCTCGCGCCTGGCCGGGTCGATCTCGGCATCGGTAAGACACCGGGCGGGCTGCCGCTCGCGACGTCAGCCTTGCAGCAGGCCTATGATCCTGCCCGCAAACCGGATTTTGAAGCGGCCTTCGGCGAGCTTACCACATTCCTGTCCGGCGCCGCGCCGCACGAACACGCGCAGGCCGGATTGCGGGCAACTCCCGTACCGCCGGTCGCTGCGGAACGATTCCTGCTCGGCGCCAGCCCGGAAAGCGCAAGGCTTGCCGCTTCACGCGGATGGAATTTCGTTTTTGCCGGCCATCTCAATGGCGACGTGGAGGTTCTCCGCCGCAGCCTTTCGGCTTTCCGTGAAGAAAGCGGCGGAGTTGCCCCGGTCCTTGCCCTGTCAGCGTTTGCTGCCAGCGACCCCGCTCATGCCGCGCGGCAGGTCGAAGGTCAGCGCATTTACCGGGTGTTCCTCAGCGATGGCAGGGCCTTCAATCTGGGCCGGCGTGAACAGGCGGAGGAATTTGCCCGCCAGTCCGGCGATGCCGATTACCGCATCGAGGAGCGCAAGCCCAATGTCCTGCATGGCGGGCCGGAGGATATTCACAAGGCGCTTCGCGCGCTTTCCGAAGAGCACGGCATCGAGGAATTCATCATCGAGCCGCCGCATGTCGGGGCCGATCAGCGGCTTGCCTCGATCGAACTCTTGGCCACGCACCGCCTTTCCCGGGCGGCGTGATTTAGTCCTCAGGAGGAAATGACATGACGAGAAAGAAAATCCGTTTCGGCATCATGCTTCAGGGCCCCGGCGGGCATATGAACGCCTGGCGGCATCCCAAAAGCCCAGTTGACGCTAGCGTCAATTTCGAGTTTTTCAGGAAGAATGCGTTGAAGGCGGAGGCGGCCGGTATCGCCTTCGCTTTTGTGGCGGACGGGCTTTACATCAACGAAAAGTCGATCCCTCATTTCCTCAACCGGTTCGAGCCGCTGACGATCCTTTCAGCGCTGGCCGCGGTGACCTCGAAGATCGGTCTCGCCGGAACCGTTTCGACCTCCTATAGCGACCCCTTCACCATCGCCCGCCAGTTTGCTTCGCTCGATCTCCTGAGCGGTGGCCGCGCCGGATGGAATGCGGTGACGACACCTCTCGAAGGCACGGCGAAGAACTACAGCCGCAATCATCCTGAACATGCGCTGCGTTATGAGATTGCCGACGAATATCTCGAAGTCATCAAGGGTCTGTGGGACAGCTGGGACGATGATGCCTTTGTGCGCAACCGTGAGACGGGACAATTTTTCGACCGCACCAAACTTCACACCCTCGGCCATAAGGGCCGCTTTTTCCAGGTGGAAGGCCCCTTGAACATCCAGCGTTCGCCGCAGGGGCAGCCGGTAGTGTTTCAGGCCGGCTCATCCGATGCCGGCATCGGTCTTGCGGGCAAACACGCTGATGCGGTCTTCACCAATTCCGCTTCACTTGAGGAAAACCAGACCTTCCTGAAGCGAGTCAAGCAGAGTGCCGTCGCGCAGGGCAGGTCCGCTGCCGATGTGAAGATCTTCCCAGGCATCGGTCCGATTGTCGGCGAGACCCAGGAAGAAGCGGAGGCGAAATACGACGTCATCCGCAACCTCATCACAATCGAGGAGGCGCTCGCCTATCTCGGCCGCTTCTTCGATCATCATGATTTCAGCGTCTATCCGCTGGATGAGCCTTTCCCTGACCTGGGCGATATCGGCAAGAACAGTTTCCGTTCAACGACCGACCGCATCAAGCGTCGCGCCAAGGAAAAGAACCAGACGCTGCGCGAGGCTGCACTGGAGGCGGCGACCCCGCGTGAAGGCTTCATCGGCACACCGGACAAGGTGGCTGACGAAATCATCCGCTGGGTGGAGCACGACGCTGCGGACGGCTTCATTCTCGGTTTTCCCGTGATCGCCGAAGGGCTGGATGATTTTATCCGCCTTGTCATTCCTGTGCTGCAGCGGCGGGGTTATTTCGATCCGCATCTGGACGGGGCGACGCTGCGCGACCATCTCGGGCTGCCTTTCCGGGAAAGCGTCTACACCCGCGGCGAAAGCGGTTCGGACAAGGCCATCGCATAAGATCGCGGCCGGAGGGCGACCCGGCCGGCGCAGACTTTCAGGACGCGGCGCTTAAAAGGGTCGTGCAGGAGATAGAACCATGAACATCCACATTGACGGCGCGCGTCCGCAGGACGACGCCGAACGGGGAATCCTTGCCTTCATCGAGGAGAGCATTGCCATCCGGCACGATCTCCACCGGCATCCGGAGCTCTCGCTGAAGGAGAAACGCACGGCCGCTCTCATCGCCCGTTATCTTCTGTCCTTCGGATATGAGGTGACGGAGGGCGTCGGCGGCCATGGCGTTGTGGCGACCCTCAAGCGCGGCCATGGCGAAAAACGCCTCGGTATTCGCGCCGATATCGACGCGCTGCCCATTGCCGAGGAAACCGGCCTTGCCTATGCCAGCGACACGCCGGGTGTCATGCATGCCTGCGGTCACGACGGCCATACGACCATCCTGCTCGCAGCAGCCCGTTATCTTGCCGAGACCTCGAGTTTTTCCGGCACGTTGACACTGATCTTCCAGCCCGCCGAGGAAATCGGCGCCGGCGCGAGGGCGATGATAAAGGACCGGCTGTTCGAACGCTTTCCGGTCGACGCCGTCTTTGGCCTGCATAACTGGCCAGGTGTCGAGGCGGGCCAGTTCGGTTTCGTCGAAGGTCCTGCAATGGCCTCCGTCGACAAGGCGAAGGTGCGGATTGTCGGCAGGGGCGGACACGGGGCAGCGCCGCACGAAACGGTCGATCCGGTTCTCGCCTCGGCAAGCTTCGTCACCGCGCTGCAAAGCATCGTTTCACGCAATGTCGATCCGCGCGAGATGGCGGTGCTGACGGTTGGCTCCATTCATGGCGGGACGGCTTCGAATGTCATTCCCGAGAGCGTCGAACTGCAGATCACTGCACGCGCCTTCTCGCCCCTCGTGCGCGACAGGCTGGAGGAGCGGCTTCCGGCGCTGGCAAAGGCGCAGGCGGAAAGCTTTGGCGCAAAGGCCGAGGTTGCTTATTCACGGGGTTTTCCGCCCGTCATCAATCATGCCGTGCAGACGGCTTTCGCCCAAGATGTCGCCAGACGGCACTTCCCGCCAGGACAGATAGCCGAGAGCTTTCAGCCGAGAACGGCGAGCGAGGATTTCGCCTTCATGCTGCAGGAGCGGCCTGGTTCCTATCTCTTCGTCGGCAATGGCGACAGTGCGCCGCTGCACAGCCCTCACTATGATTTCAACGATACGATCATCGCGCCTGCGGCGCGCTTCTGGGTGCGTCTGGCGGAAGACTACCTCTCCTGACGCAAAATTTGGGACAAGGACATGAGCGACAGTTTTTTCTACACATCGGTCAAGGATCCGCTCGCGACGCCGCTTCTTGAGGAGTTGCTGTTCGAATATGACAGCCGCTACGGCACATTTTTCAATGCGGAAGGGGCCAAGGCGGAGCTCAGCAAATATCCGCCTGAGGCCTTCAGCCCGCCATCTGGCAACTTCCTGCTGCTCCTGCGTGACGGCAAGGCGATCGCCGGTGGGGCTTTCATGCGCTACGACGACGAGACGGCAGAATTCAAGCGCGTCTGGACACACTCCGCCCATCGCAGGCAGGGGCTCGCGAAACTTGTGCTGCGTGAACTGGAGCTGCAGGCGATCCGTCAGGGCTACGCCCGCGTTTATCTGACCACCGGCTTCCGTCAGCCAGAAGCGGTCGGTCTTTATCTGACCAACGGCTACCGCGCCCTGTTCGACACCGCGGCCGATCCCGAGACGATCAAGTCCCTGCCTTTTGAAAAATGGCTGTCTGAAGCTTCTGCGCCCATCAGGGATGGCGCATCGCTTTCGGCCGCGCGGCCGCAACTCTCTCCAGTTCATCCGTGAAAGGCCTTTTCCGATGACGATAGCTTCCGATTTTCCGAATGTCTCGGTGAGTGAACACAAGGGCGAGCCGGTCAGGGACGGTTACGCGCATTTCCGCGTCGTTCCTGCCCGCTATCCACTGCGTACGGCGGGCACCGTTCTTGCGGTTCTCATCATCGCGGCCGTCCTGCATTCCGTCTTCGGTAACCCACGCTGGGGCTGGAATGTATTTGCGGAATGGTTTTTCGCCGAACCGGTGCTTGTGGGGCTAGGCCGGACGCTGCTGCTGACGGCGCTTGGGGCTTTTCTGGGTTTCGTGCTCGGCACCGTTCTCGCCCTTGCCCGCGTTTCGGGGTCTCCCCTGCTTGTCGCGATCTCCTGGACCTATATCTGGATATTCCGTTCCATTCCGCTGATTGTGCTGCTGCTGATCCTCAATAATCTCGGTTATCTCTACGAGACCGTCACGATCGGCGTTCCCTATACCGGTATCAACTTCTTCAGCTGGAACACGACGCAGCTCATGACGCCCTTTGCGGCTGCGGTGCTCGGACTGACGCTACATGCTGCGGCTTTCTCATCGGAGATCGTGCGCGGCGGCATCCTATCGGTCGAACAAGGTCAGCTCGAGGCGGCGGCCTCGCTTGGCCTGCCGCGCCGCCGGCAGTTTTCGCGCATCGTGCTACCGCAGGCGATGAGAACCATTCTGCCCAATGGTTTCAACGAGATCATTCTCCTCGCGAAGGGAACGTCGCAGGTCTATATCCTCGCGCTGCCCGAGCTATTCTATACGATCCAGATCATCTATCGCCGCAATCTGGAAGTGATCCCGCTGCTGATGGTTGCCACCGTCTGGTATCTGGTGATCCTGACCGCGCTTTCCATCGTCCAGCATCACATTGAGCGGCACTTTTCGCGTGGCGCGCTGCGCAACCCTCCGCCCTCACTATTTGCAACGCTCTACCGCACAATCCGGCCGCGCCGGCCCTTGCCTGAAGCGGTGGAGGCACCAGCGCCTGCGGACGCTAGAGCCGAACGGCCGGCCGCCGTCAGGACCGGTAGTTTCCAGCTCGGAAATCGCGGTGGGTCGGTCAATATTCACGGTGTTTCGAAGTCTTTCGGCTCGCTGAAAGTCCTTGATGATGTCACCGTTTCCATTCCGGCGGGCAGTGTCACCACCATTCTGGGCCAGTCCGGGTCCGGCAAGTCCACCCTGCTGCGCTCCATCAATCACCTGGAACGCGTGGATGATGGCTTCATTGCCATCGACGGCGAACTGGTCGGATATCGCCAGCAAGGCGACACGCTCTACGAGCTGAAGGAGCGGGAGATCCTCAAGCGACGCGTTGAAGTGGGTATGGTTTTTCAGAGCTTCAACCTCTTCCCCCATCTTACCGCACTGGAAAATATAGCCGAAGCGCCGGTCGTGGTTCGCGGCATCAAGAAGGAGCAGGCCGAGGCGGAGGCGAGGGATCTTCTGGCTCGCGTCGGTCTTGCCGAAAAGTCCGGAGCCTATCCGCGTCAGCTTTCAGGCGGCCAGCAGCAGCGCGTGGCGATTGCGCGGGCGCTTGCCCTGCGGCCAAAGGTGCTGTTGTTCGATGAGCCGACCTCGGCGCTTGATCCCGAACTCGTCAACGAGGTGCTTGACGTCATCAAGGAACTGTCCCGGTCCGGCGTCACCCTCATCATCGTCACGCACGAGATCGGTTTTGCCCGCGAAGTTTCCGACAGGGTAATCTTCATGGAGCAGGGGCGGATTCTCGAAACGGGCACGCCTGACAAGGTGTTCAATAATCCCGAGCATCCGCGCACAGCCGAATTCCTCGCCAAAGTTCTCTAATCAACAAAAAGGAAACACTCACATGGCTTTTTCATCGAAATTATTATCCCTGCTCGCCGGTGGTCTTTTCACGGCCAGTGCCGCGCTCATCCCGGCAGCGCATGCGCAGGAGGTTGACCTGTCGCCGGAGCAGAAGGGTCGCGTTCGCGCAGAAAAGGTGGAGGAGGCGATCAAGCTTCTGCCTGCCGGCCACAAGTTCGTCGCCGATGGAAAGCTGACGGTTGCGACCGTACCTTTCCGGTTGCCGCTGGTGGATTATGCGAGCGACACGAAGACGCCGATCGGCGTGGAGCCGGATATTGCCCAGCTCGTCGCCGACAGCCTTGGACTTGAACTTCAGCTTGTCCCCATAGCCTGGGCTGACTGGCCGCTCGGTCTCACATCAGGCAAATATGACGCCGTGACGTCTAATATAACGGTGACGGAGGCCCGTAAGGAAAAGTTCGATTTCTCCAGCTATCGCAACGACCTGCTGGGCTTTTACGTGGGCAACAACAGCAAGGTCACGTCAATCGGCAAGCCCGAGGATGTCGCCGGGCTGAAGGTGATTGTCGGCGCGGCCACCAATCAGGAGCAGATACTCTTGAAGTGGATCAAGGACAACAAAGCCAAGGGCCTGGCCGACACCGAGGTACAATATTACGACGACCAGGCGGTGCTTGATGTCGCCCTGCAATCCGGCCGCGCGGATGCCTATCTTGGCCCCAATGCCACCTCTGCCTTCCAGGCGGCAAGCCAGAAGAAGACGAAGCTCGTCGGCACCTTCTCCGGCGGCTGGCCCGAAGCGGCGGAAATCGCCGTCGCTTCGAAAAAGGACGCCGGTATTGCCGAAGCCATCACTGCCGCACTGAATGCCCAGATCAAGAACGGCAACTACGGCAAGGTTCTCGCCCGCTGGAATCTGGGCTCGGAGGCCATCACCGAATCCCGCACAAACCCGCCCGGTCTGCCCAAGAGCTGAGAAGGCATATCGCTGACAGCCAAGTTGCCGAAAAAGCTGAGTTGAAGGTGGGACATCACTCAGCCGGTAGCGCGGGCCTCCTCCCGCCCGCGCTACCTCCGTCCCGCGATCAATATCGGGAAACACCAATGACTTTCACCTTTCGCCTGACCTCCGTCACGCTCGGCGCCTTTCTTTCCTTTGCCGGCTTCGCGTCTGCTTTCGCAGATGATGTCTTCGATCTGTCGCCGGATCAGCCTGGGCGTGTCAGGGTCGAGAAGGATGCCGGCGCCATTGCCGCCATCCCGAAGGATTTCCGGTTCGTCTCACCAGGCAAATTCACCGTGGCCGTGTCACCGGGCGGCCCGCCGCTGGCCACTTACGCAACCGACGCGAAGACTGTCGTAGGGGCCGATCCCGATTATGCGCTCGCCGTTGCCGACAGTCTCGGGCTTGAGCTGGAACTGGTGGCGGTCGCCTGGGCGGACTGGCCGCTGGGGCTCGCGTCGGGCAAATACGATGCGGTGATCTCGAATGTAGGTGTCACGGAGCAGCGCAAGGAAAAGTTCGACTTCTCCACCTACCGGCAGGGTCTCCACGGCTTCTTCGTCAAGTCCGACAGTGGCATAAGCGCTATCAGGGAGCCGAAGGATGCGGCGGGGCTGCGTATCATCGTCGGCGCCGGCACCAATCAGGAGCGTATCCTGCTGAAATGGAGCGACGAGAACGTTGCCGCCGGTTTGAAGCCGATCGAGCTGCAATATTACGACGATGAAGCAACGCGGCTTGTAGCCCTTTCGGCAGGGCGGGCGGATGTAATCGTTCAGCCGCATGCCCAGCTGGTTTTCATCGCAGCGCGAGACAAGACAATCAAGCGTGTCGGGACCCTTTCCGCCGGATGGCCGGAACGTTCCGACGTTGCAATCACCACCCGCAAGGGTTCGGGACTGGCCGATGCATTGACACTCGCCACCAACGATCTGATCAAGAGTGGTGCCTATGCAAAAATTCTCGACCGCTGGCAGCTTTCCGAAGAGGCGCTGCCGGAATCGCGGACCAATCCTCCGGGACTGCCGAAAAGCTGATCTGCAGATGAGATGCGGCGGACTGCAATACCCGCTGGGTCAGCCCCGCGGGTATTTGTCCGTCAGAAATCCGCGACCTTGCCCCAGGCCGAGCTGTTAAAACGGCTGGGATGATAAGGCGCGGGATCGACGATCGGGCTGGCGCCAGTGACGATATCGGCAATGAGGTGGCCCGCTCCCGGACCTATGCCGAAACCATGGCCGCTGAAGCCCGCGGCGAGGATGAAGCCGGGCAATTCGCTGGTTTCACCAATGGCAGGTACGCCATCCGGCGTGCTGTCGATAAAGCCGGCCCATGTGGTCGAAACCTGCGTTTTGCGTAGAGCAGGCAGGAGCTGCAAAGCTCTTTCATGGGTTTCGCGTATCGCTGCCGCATTCGGTTTCGGATCCAGAATGCGAACCCGTTCCATGGGGGTCGGCGCATCGAGGCGCCAGTTTTTCAGCGACTCGTGGCCACCGCGAACGCCTTCCAGGCCGCCCGGCCTGAGACTGCGCCAGCGTTTGAGGAACATTGGCACGAACTCACGCGCAAACCGCGCCTGCTGCGCCGTCGGGTCAATGCGTCCAAGCCCGCTGATGGCGAGCGTATAGCCCCCATTATTCCGCTTCGTTACCGAGACGGCGGCAGTGTGCAGCGCATCCGGCAGACCTTCCGCGCCGGGCGTAACGGCGAGAATAGAGGACCGAACCGAAGCCTGCGGAAAACGGATGCCCAGCTGGCGGCAGAATGAAGAGGCCCAGGCGCCGCCGGACATGATCGCCGTTTTCGTGCGGATGGTTCCTTTTTCGGTAACGACGGCGCTGACGTGACCATTTTCCGTCTCGAGGCCCCGCGCGGCGCAGTTCTGATGCACCGTGCCGCCCAGCTGCATGATGGCACGCGCTACGGCGGGGGCCGCCATGGAAGGATCGGCTGTTCCGTCGGTCGGTGAAAAAACGCCCCCCCTCCAGCGTTTTCCGGTCGCATGCCCACGCTCACTCGCCTCATCTGCGCTCAACATATGGGTCGTCACGCCGGCAGTAAGGGCAAAGTCGCGCCAGCGCGCCCATCCAGCAAGCTCGGCCTCGTTGTCGCTCAGGTAAAGCAGCCCGCAGCGGCGAAAGCCGGTGTTCTCGCCGCTTTCGCCCGCAAATCGTTCCCAAAGCGTAAGGCTCTGCGTCGAAATCGGCAATTCCCTTGCGTCGCGGTTCTGTTGCCGGCACCAGCCCCAGTTCCGGCTGGATTGCTCGGCGCCGATAAGACCTTTTTCGACAAGGGCGACTTTCAGGCCGCGCTGCGCGAGGTAATAAGCAGCGAATACGCCGACGATGCCGCCGCCGATGATGACGGCGTCAGCCGCTTTCGGCAGGTCCGGCGATGTCGTTATCTGTTGCAGCGGGGCGGGCATGGTCTGGCTCCTTATAGTCGTCCTAATTTACCTTGGCCGACGCGCAAACGTTGCCAGACTGGGCTCTCTGCCGGAATTTCCTGCTGTTCGCAGACCTCTCTGCAACTCTTTCTGCTGAATGAAAAAAACATCGTTGCGTCGACAGCGCGCGTTCATGTGGTAAGATTTCAATTGCCGCGCCAGAATTTTATGCCGCGTGTCTGAAAAAACAAAAGGGGTTCCGCACGTGATGAAACTTGACCGGATCGATATCAAGATTCTCTATGAACTTCAGAAAAACGGTCGCATCACCAATGTCGAGCTGGCGGAACTTGTCAATCTTTCGCCAAGCCCCTGCCTGATGCGGGTGAAGAAGCTCCAGTCGGAAGGTTATATCGAGGGGTATTCGGCGCAGATCAACATCAACAAACTCGGCCAGACGCTGACGGTCTTCACCGAGATCACACTCAAGAATCATCGCCAGATCGATTTCGCCCGCTTCCTCGGGGTCGTCGAAAAAATCGATCAGGTGGTGGAATGCCATCTCGTTTCCGGCGGTTACGACTACCTCCTGAAATTCGTCACGTCGGGCATTGTCGAATATCAGTCGATCATGGAAAGGCTGACCGATATGGACGTGGGCATCGACAAATATTTCAGCTTCGTGGTGCTGAAATCGCCGATTATCAAATCGCATATGCCGCTGACCAGCCTGTTTCCGCTTTGAAGTGAGAGGGAGTGCATCTGATGTCCGCAGAACCGATGGGTTTGACAGTGGGTTGCACTTACACTCCGTCACCCCGGACTTGATCCGGGGTCCAGCGCGATCAAGTCCTTGATCGCAAAAGACTCTTCTCACGGCGCAGACGCGTCGTGGCTGGATGCCGGATCAAGTTCGGATGACGGAGGACAGCGTCTCAATCCTCTTTGGTAATCACCCAGGTTTTTGCAACGCCTTACTGTTTTTCAGCGGCTCACCGCTTGGAAAACGCCCGCACCAGCTCTGCATCCTGCTGAAGATTGTCGAGCCATGTCGGGTCGAGTTTGGGTACCGAAGAGAAGAGCAGCTTTGAATAGGGATGCGTCGGCGATTTTATGGCTTCCGTCTCCAGATGCTCCACCTTCTTGCCGGCGTACATCACCACGATTTCGTCGCAGATGGTCTCCACCACCGAGAGATCGTGGCTGATGAAGATGTAAGAGAGGTTCAGCTCCCGCTGCAATTCGCCGAGAAGATCGATGATGGCGGCGGCAACCACGGTGTCCAGCGCCGAGGTGATTTCGTCGCAGATGATGAGTGATGGTTCGGCGGCCAGCGCCCGGGCGAAATTGACGCGCTGCTTCTGCCCGCCTGACAGGCCTGAGGGATGACGGTGGCGCACCGAGCGCGGCAGCTTCACCATGTCGAGAAGCTGATCGACCCGCGCATCCCGGGCCTTGCCCTTCATGCCGTGATAAAAGGTCAACGGCCGGCCGAGAATATCCTCGATCGGTTTCGAAGGGTTGAGCGCGGTATCGGCATATTGGAAAACGATCTGCATGCGGCGCAGCTGGTCGCTTGTCCGATGGCGGGCATCGGCATCCAGCTCCTTGCCTTCGAAAATGACATGGCCGCCTGCCGCCGGAAGAATGCCGGCAATGGCGCGTGCCAGTGTCGATTTTCCGCAGCCGGATTCGCCGATGATACCGAGATTGCGACCGGGATAGACCGAAAGGCTGACGGAATCCACGGCGCGCACGAGCGGCATCCTGTCGTCGCCCTTGGTGCCATATCCAGCGATCAGATTTTCAATATCCAGCAACGGTGCTGCCCGCTCCTGCGTTGGCGGAGCGACCGTGCGGACCTTGTCATGAAATGCCGTCAGCAATTCCTTTGTGTAAGGATGCTGCGCGTTTTCGAGAATATCCCTGGTGGTGCCGGTTTCCTGTACCTCGCCGCCTTTCAGCACCACGATCCGGTCGGCGATCTGGGCAACGACGGCGAGATCGTGTGACACATAGACACCTCCGATGCCGCCCTTACGCATTGCCGATTTGAAGGCGCGCAGGACCTCGATCTGGGTCGTGACGTCGAGTGCGGTGGTCGGTTCGTCGAAGATCACCAGCTTTGGATTGCCGATCAGCGCCATGGCCGCGGAGAGGCGCTGAAGCTGACCGCCGGAGACCTGATGCGGATAACGGTCACCGATGGTTTCCGGGTTGGGCAATGAGAGCGCCTTGAAGAGCTCAACCGCGCGTGCACGGGCTTCCTGCGGCGGCATCAGGTGATGGATGCGGGTGACTTCGATGACCTGATCTATGATCTTCTGTGCCGGGTTGAAGGCGGCAGCAGCGCTTTGCGGGACATAGGTGACTTGTGTGCCGCGAACCCTTTCGCGCTCTGTTTCGGAAAGCTGCACCATATCCTGACCCGCCACCTTGACGCTGCCGCCGGAAATGCGGCAACCGGGGCGGGCATAACCCATCAGCGTCAGTGCGATGGTGGTCTTGCCGGAGCCGCTTTCGCCGATCAGTGCGACGATTTCGCCATCGGCGATATCGATGTCGACGCCCTTGATGATATCGATGCGACGGCCTGAATCGGTGGTCGCCTCGACCTTCAATCCGCGGATTTCAACGAGATTGTTCATGCTTCGCTCCTGTCGCGAATTTTCTGCGGCAGATTGTCGATCAGCAGGTTCACGCTGATCGTCAGGCTTGCAATGGCCAGTGACGGAAAAATGACGGCGGGGGCCGCGAAAGGCAGGCCGCCAATGTTTTCGCGCACCAGCGCACCCCAGTCGGCATTGGGTGGCTGCAGGCCGAGGCCAAGGAAGGAAAGGCCAGAAAGAAGCAAGACGATAAACACGAACCGCACGCCGAGATCGGCAAGCACGGGCCGGATGATGTTCGGCAGAATTTCGGAGCCGATGAGATAAAAGAGGCTCTCGCCGCGAACACGCGCCACTGTGACGAAATCCATTGTGTTGACATTGACTGCAAGCGCGCGGGCAAAACGATAGGCGCCGGGCGTGTAGATGACCGAGAGCGTGACGATCAATACCGGAATGGACGAACCGACGGCGGCGACGACCACGAGGCCGAACAGCTTGCTTGGAATGGAATTCACCGCATCGAGAAACCGGCTGAGCGCGGCGTCGAACCAGCCGCCGATGACGGCGGCGCACATGCCGAGCACAACACCGCAGGTGCAGGCGATGGCGACCGCTGCCAGCGAAATGCCGACCGTGAAACGTGCGCCCATGAGAATACGGGAAAGCACGTCACGACCGAGATAGTCCGAACCGAGCCAGAGCTCCGATGTCATCGGCCCGAAATAATCGAAATCGACGATTTCACCGACCGGATGCGGAATGAGATATGGCGCGAAGATCGCAACCATGGCCCAGAGAAAGATGACGAGAAAGCCGAAAACGCCGACTGCGTTGATCTTGTAACCCAAACGCGAGGTCCCCGAAGTTGTTTTGACATGATCGGCCATCAGCGCAGCCTCGGATTGGACATGATGGCGATGATGTCTGCCGTCGTGATGAGGAGGAGATAACCGACGCAGAAGATCATTGCGCAGGTCTGGATCAGCGGCAGGTCGCGGGTGGCGACGCCATCGACCATCAGCTTGGCGATGCCGGGATAATTGAAGATCGTCTCGACGATGATAACACCGCCGACAAGATAGGAGAGCGAGAGCGCCACCGCGTTGACAATGGGGCCGAGCGCGTTTGGCAGCGCGTGGCGCAGCACGATGCGCATGCGCGGCGCACCTTTCAGCAGCGCCATTTCGACATAGGGCGTGTCGAGTGTCTCGATAACGGCGGCGCGGCTCATGCGGATCATTTGGGCGGAGACAACGAAGGTCAGGGTGATGACGGGCATGGCGTAAACACGCAGCACATCGAAAAGCGTGTGCACTTCGCTGACGAGCGATAGCGCCGGCAGCCATTTCAGGTAAACGGCAAAAAGTAGCACCGCGAGCGTCGCGATCATGAATTCCGGCACCGAAATGACGCCGATGGTCAGCACGGTGACGGCCCGGTCATAAAGCGTTCCGCGCAGCATGGCGGAACTGATGCCGAGCGTCAGCGCCAGCGGCACGGCGATGATGGTCGTGATGCCGGCCAGCTTCATGGAGTTGATGAAACGCGGGCCGATGAGATCGGCAATCGCCATGTTATTGGCATAGGACGTGCCGAGATCACCCTGCACCAGGCCGAAAAGCCAACGGATGAAACGCAGCAGGGCGGGATCGTCGAGATGCATGGCGGTACGCAGGCCGGCAACGGCTTCAGGCGTCGCCGCCTGGCCGAGGAGGATCGTCGCGGTGTCGCCGGGTAACAGGCTGGTGGCTGAAAAGACGATAAATGAGACGATAAGCAGCGTCGTCAGCATGACGACCAGCCGCCTGGCGACAAGGGATAATATCCGGCTGTTCATTCACATGCTCCTGCAACCTGCCTGATGGTGGAGGCTTCCCGCATCTTGGGGAAAGCTTGCCGGGCGCTGTTTCACGCCCGGCACCATGGTTTATCAGGCTTCGAGCCAGACGTATTCCGCGAAGGCGTAACCCATCATGCCGCCGAGTGGATTGGCTTCCAGCCCCTTCAGCCTGGAGGAGATTGCGTCCACATTGGTGAGATAGGCGGGAATGATGGTGCCTGCTTCGTCGGCGATCATCGTCTGCATCTCGAAGTAGATCTGCTTGCGCTTCTCCATGTCGAGCAGGCCGCGCGCCTCCAGCATCAACTTGTCGAATTTTTCCGACTTGTACTGGCTTTCGTTCCACGGCGCGTCCGATGCGTAAAGCAGCGAGAACAGGATGTCGGGCGTCGGACGCGGGTTGATGTTGCCGAAATGGATCGGGGCCTTCAGCCAGTAATTGCTCCAGTAGCCGTCGGCGGGAACGCGCTGCACGTCCAGCTTGACGCCGATTTCCGCAGCCGAAGCCTGGATGATCATCGCCATGTCGATGGCCGAGTTCGCCGCGTCGGAGGTAATGACCGGGATGGACTGGCCAATGACGCCGGCTTTTTCGAAGTGGAACTTCGCCTTCTCGGGATCGAAGGCTTTCGGCTTCAGATCCGGATTGTGATAGGGGCTCATGGGCGGCACCGGCTGGTCGTTCCCCACTTCCCCAAGTCCGCGCAGGGCCGCCTTGACGATCTGCTCGCGATTGACGATCGACTTCATGCCGGCAATGAAATCGGCCTTGTTACCGGGTGCCTGATCAAGACGGATGTTGAGATTGGTGTAGTTGCCGGACGTTCCCTTCGACAGGACAACGCCCTCCTGCTTGTCGAGCAGACGGAGCGCGCGCGGGTTGATGGCGGCGGCGAGCTGGATATCACCGGAGAGAAGCGCGTTGACACGGGCATTATCGTCCGAGATCGCGAAGAACTCGAAGCTGTCGACGTGCGGTCCGCCGGATTTCCAGTAATTGGTATTCTTCGCCATGATCGAGCGTACCCCCGGCTCGAATTTTTCCAGCTTGAAGGCACCGGTGCCATTGCCCTTGGAGAAATCGGTGGTGCCGTCGGCCACGATCATGAAGTGGTGCATGGCAAGGATCGTCGGCAGGTCGGCATTGGCGCTGGCCAGCGTAATCTCGACGGTGCTCTTGTCGACGGCCTTGAAGCCGGTCATCTGTGCCGCGATCTTGGCAACCTTGGAGCCGACGGCTGGATCGAGATGGCGCTTCAGCGAATAGACCACGTCGTCGGCGGTCAGCGCCTTGCCGTCGTGGAAGGTCACTCCTGAGCGGAGTTTCACGGTCCAGGTCTTGGCGTCCTTGGATTCGATCGATTCGGCCAGCTCCATCTGCGGCGTGCCGGAAATGTCGAGAAAGCTCAGGCGGTTGTAGAGCGCGCAGCAGCGGACATAATCCGTCGAGAGCGAGGCTTTGGCCGGATCCAGCGTATCGGCAGTGGAGGCCGACCAGCCCGCCGCCTTCAGCGTGCCGCCGGAAACCGGGGTAGCCGCCACGGCCTGCGAGGCGCGGCCGAGGATTGCCGAGCCGGCGGAAAGGGCCACGCCGCCCGCCAGCATCATGTGAAGCAGTTCGCGCCGTGTGGCGCCGCGGCGTATCGCCTGTTCAACGGCAGCATCATCGGAGCGGGTCCAGTTTGAAATCCTGTCACTCATGGTCTTCCCCTTTTGTATGATTTCTTGAAATGCGTCTGTAGAAATTACCTGTGGCTGCGCACCGGTGTGCGCCACGCCGACAGCAGGGGCGGCTCAGCCGCCCGTTTGTCTGGCGGCTTCGGCAAGGCCGGCCATGGACGTGAAGTGATAATCCGGTTCGGTAAAGTTTTCCGGCTCGATCGTGCCGCCATATCCCTTCTGGGCATGGCGACGTTCTATCCAGCAATTGGTCATGCCGAGTTTTCGGGAAATGCCGATATCGTGGTACTGGCTCTGCGCCACGTGCAGAATGTCGTCCTTCGACGCTCCTTCGCTTTCCACGAAGGAGAAGACCTTCTCGAAGAAGGCAGGGTCGGGCTTTTCAGTGCCGGTGTCATCGGCGGTGAAAGCGGCGTGGAAGGGGTTGCCGAGTTCCTTCGAGAAATAGTCGAAGGCCCAGCGTCGGGCGTTGGTCATGGCGATCAGGCGGTGGGTCTTTGAAAGTTCGGCCATCGCGGCGCGGCTGTCGGAAAAGCCTTTCCAGTCCTTCGCCGCGTCGCGCAGACGCTCACCATAGGCGCGCTCCACCGGCAGGCCGAGCTCAGGGGCAATGATGAGGTAGACGCGCACGAGATCATCGGGAAAAAGGTCGGTCGCGTCGGAGTAGCGGGCCGCACGGTAGAGCGCGAGCGCCTTTTCACCATCGACCTCAACACCGTTTTCCGCACCGATTGCGGCCAGCGTCGATGTCAGACCCCGTTCGAAATCGATGAGGGTTCCCACCACGTCGAAGCTCATATATTTGAAGTCGCTCAGCTTTTTGGGCAATGTCGGTCTCCGCTCTGCCGCCACGTCCTTTTTAGGGGAGGGTTGCGGCATTTTATTTCGTTCCCGGACGGAATCCTTGTCCCGTTCCCATTTTAGAAAACGCCTGTTTTCGTGGCGTTTTGTGCTTTTTCTTAGGGATAGTTTGGCAGTTCCGGCGCGCCGGATTCTCCGAAATGGATCGGCTCTTCGGCAGAATATTGCGAATATGCGCTGTGTGGCGACATTTCGCGAGGGTGCCGGGAAGAGCCGGTCGCCGCTTCAGGCCATGGCCGCCCGCACGGCCGGGTCCTCTAACGTCTGATCGAGGGTTTTAAGCGTTCGTTCGATTATCGCATCGATCTCGCCATCCGTACAGCAGAGCGGCGGCGCGTAGCCGAGGATGCCGCTCGCGAAGGCGCGCACGATGAGGCCGTTCTCCCAAGCGCGGTCAAAAACCCTGCGGGCCGGTATGGCCGCTGCCGGAAGCGGGGTTTTCTTCTCCTTGTCGGTCACAAGCTCGACGGCGGCAAGCATGCCGCGGCCGCGCACATCGCCGACCAGCGGATGGCTTCTCAGCCCTTCCAGCCCCGCCATGAGGCGCGCGCCGGCGCGGCGGCCATTCTCCAGCAGCCCGCCTTCGTAAAGCTTCAGCACTTCCAGACCCACGGCTGCGCTGACCGGATGAGCCGAATAGGTATAGCCATGGCCGACCGCCGCTTCGCCTGCGAAATCGGCAATCGTGTCGTAGACATGGTCGGCCATGAATACCGCGCCCATCGGCACGTAGCCGGACGTGAGGCCCTTCGCCGCGGTGATGAAGTCGGGCACGATATCTTCGTCGGCGCAGGCAAAAAGCGGGCCGGTACGCCCGAAGCCGGTGATGACTTCGTCGGCGACGAAAAGGATGCCGTATGACTTGCAGAGGTCCCGCATGGCCTTGATCCAGCCGGGCGGCGGCACGAGCACCCCGCCGGAACCCTGAATGGGCTCCGCATAAAAGGCGGCGACGCGCTCCGGACCGATCGTCTCGATCTTGTCCTTCAGAATTTGCAGGGAGGAGGCGATGATGGCGGCGGGATCGCTTCCGGCCGGGTTGCGATAGGCGTAGTGCGACGGGATTTTGTGCTGCCAGTCGTAAGGCACGCCGAAACCAGCATGGAACGCGGGCAGGGCGGTGAGGCCCGAACCGGCGGTGGTGGAGCCGTGATAACCCTGTTCGATGGAGATGAACTGGTCACGCTGCGGCTCACCCCTGGCGTGCCAGTAATAGCGGATGAAACGGATGGTGCTGTCCACGGCATCGGAGCCGCCAAGCGTGAAATAGACATGGTTCAGGTCGCCGGGCGCTCGGTCGGCGAGTTCCGACGCAAGCCGGATGGCCGGCTCACTGCCAATGTCGAAATAGGCTGTGGCATAGGGCAATTCCCGCATCTGTCTGGCCGCGGCCTCAACGATGCTGTCATGACCATAACCGGCATTCACGCACCACAGACCGGCAAAGCCATCGATGAGCTGGTGGCCGGTGATGTCGGTGACGGTGGCGCCGCTTGCCGATTTCAGCACCCGCACGCCCAGCTTCTCATGGCCGCGGAAGGAGGAGACGGGGTGCACCAGATGGGCGCGGTCCAGTTCGATCAGGGAATTGCTTAACATGGGTCTCTCTCCGGATTCAGCCGAGTGCCTGGCTGGTCAATGCAAATGTTTTGAATTTTCTGCCGGGGGGGATATCGGTCTTCGGTCGGCGCATGGCGATGCCGCCGCCGACATGGGCAAGACCATTTTCGACGAGCCATGGGGCGAAACCCGTATCGGCGGTGGTGTCCACCCGCAGGAACATGCCGGGGCGCTCGGCAATGACGAAAGCGATGAGGGCCTTTGCAGTTTCAGCATTTTCTGCCACGACCGGGCCTATGACCTCACCGCGCCCGAAGGCGCGCAGGGCTGCAAAGCCCTTGAGGACGCCCTCCTGCCGGACTTCGGCAAAACGCGCTCTCGCGACAAGCGCTGCAAAGAGCGGGGTGCGGTCCGCACCGAACGCCTGCGCATCAAGCACCGCAAGCTCCCCTGGAACGACGGTCTCGAGCCAGGCGACACCCGCCGGCTTTTCGCTAGGAACAGGAACACCCTGATGCTGGAGCACTTCCCCCGAGGCGACGAAGCCCATTTTTTCATAGAGGGGAAGGCCATCGGCCGTGGCGACCAGGCGGCATTCGCGCTTTTCGGTGGCGCCGATCGCCGCATCCATCAGACGGCGGCCAAGACCGCGGCCGCGCATGGCCTCATCCACGATCACCATATTGACGGTGGCGCAGCCATCTCCCAGCAACGTCGCCATTGCGGTTCCGACGACACGGCCGTTTTCGAGCGCGACGAAGCCATTGCTGATTGAAAGGACAAGCGCCCAGTCTTCCTTGCGATGCGGCCAACCGGCCTGGCGCGAGAGTTCGACGGCGGCGTCAAGATGGTCAGGTTGAAAGGACTGGATGTCGATGGGGCTGGCGTGCATGCCGAAACTCCGTTTGCTCTGCTGGTTCATTGATAGACTGAGGTTTGAAGAAGATTGTCCCGACAAATGGGAAGGTTCGATATGTTTCGCTGTTGCTTTTATCCGTTGCCGCATCTTATGCCGCCTGTCGTGCGCGCCTGGCGGCAAACCGGGCCGGGCGAGGGCATCCGGGTTTCTCCGCGCGCAACTCTCTGCCAAACTGGCAGCTACATACGCAACAATCTGCTTTCGCGACGGGCAATTGCGGTGCGCCGACGGGACAAAGGCTTTCTATGATCTCATTATTCCGGCCACACTCGATCCCCAATCAAGGATGACGACGACATGACCATCTTCCGCCCGAAATACATCACTTTCGATTGCTACGGTACGTTGATTAACTTTCAGATGGCCGAGGCCGCCCGCGATCTTTACGGCGACCGCCTGGATGAAGCGCAGATGCAGGAATTCATCAAGAATTTCTCCGCTTATCGTCTGGACGAGGTCATGCATGACTGGAAGCCTTACGCTGAAGTCGTTCACAACGCGCTGTCACGGACATGCAAGCGCAACGGCGTATCCTTCAAGGACGAGGATGCCATCATGACCTATGAGCGCGTTCCGACCTGGGGTCCGCACGCGGATGTCCCCGCTGGTCTGGCGAAGGTCGCCAACGAAATTCCGCTCGTCATCCTGTCCAACGCCATGAATTCGCAGATCATGTCGAATGTCGCAAAGCTCGGTGCGCCGTTCCATGCCGTCTATACGGCCGAGCAGGCGCAGGCCTACAAACCGCATTTCAAGGCTTTCGAATATTTGTTCGACATGCTCGGCTGTGGTCCGGAAGACATTCTGCACGTCTCGTCCTCATTCCGTTACGACCTGATGTCGGCCCATGATCTCGGCATCAAGAACAAGGTCTGGGTCAATCGCGGGCACGAACCGGCAAACCCTTATTATGGTTATGTCGAGATCGCCGATATTTCCGGTCTCGCGGGTGTTGTCGGACTGTAAGGAAAGGACCAGGCCATGAAGCTCGTCTCCTACTGGCACGATACTGCCCCCTCTTTCGCGGGGGCGGCGGAAGGTCCTGTAGAGGGTCACTATGATGTGGCCGTCATCGGCGGCGGCTTTACCGGTCTTGGTGCTGCGCGCCAGCTCGCAAAAGCGGGCGCGCGCGTCGTTGTTCTGGAAGGGCAGCGGGTCGGCTGGGGTGCTTCCGGTCGCAATGGCGGGCACCTCAATAACGGCCTTGCCCATTCCTATCTTTCCGCCAAGGCGGAGCTTGGCAAGGAACGGGCCGTTGCCCTTTACAAGGCGCTGGACGCGTCAATCGACACGCTGGAGAGCCTGATCGCCGAGGAAGGTATCGACTGTAATTTCCGCCGGGCGGGCAAACTGAAAATGGCCTCGAAGCCGCAGCATTTCGAGGGGCTGGCGAGGAATTTCGACGCTGTCCACGCCGAGGTCGATCCCGATACGGCGCTTCTGTCCGCCGCCGATCTTACGACGGAAATAGGTTCGCCCTTTCATGGCGCCATGCTCTCGAAGAAGAGCGCCATGATGCATATGGGCCGTTATGTGGCAGGGCTCGCCGAAGCTGCCAGCCGTCATGGCGCGGTGATCTTCGAAAATGCGTCGGTGACGAAACACATCCAGAACGGCGGGCTTCACGAACTTGAAACCGCGCGCGGCAAGGTGACCGCGGACAATGTTTTCGTTGCGACGGGCGCTTACACGCCCTCCGGTTTCGGTTATTTTCGCCGGCGCATCATCGCCGTCGGCAGTTTCATCATCGCCACGCGGCCGCTGACGGATGCAGAAGTGAAGGCGTCGGTTCCGGGCAACCGCACCTATGTCAATTCCATGAACATCGGCAACTACTTCCGGCTGGCTCCGGATAACCGGCTGATCTTTGGCGGCCGTGCGCGCTTCTCCGCCACGTCGGACCAGCGTTCTGACGCCAAGAGCGGAGCGATCCTGACGGAAAGCCTCCATCGCATTTTTCCCCAGCTTTCGCATGTGCCGATAGACTATTGCTGGGGCGGACTGGTGGACATGACCAAGGACCGCTATCCGCGGGCCGGCTATCACGATGGCGTCTGGTATGCCATGGGCTATTCCGGTCACGGGGCGCAGCTTTCCACACATCTCGGTATGGTGGTGGCGGACGCCATTCTGGGGCGGCCGGACAACAACCCGCTAAAGGGGCTTGAGTGGCCGGCGGTGCCAGGTCATTTCGGTAAGCCCTGGTTCCTGCCGCTCGTGGGTTTATATTACAAGATGCTGGACAAGATACAGTAGCCGGCCGCAATTTGTGGCCGCGCCAGCCAGGCGCGGCCTCTCCTCGGATGCCCCGGATGAACGGTTAACCCGCGCGCTTCAGTTGAAGATGGGATACGCCCGCTGCAACATTCACGCCGGTTCCCACTTCGGCGCTGATCGGCTGCAGGGCAAAGTTTTTGGCATTGCCGCCGATCAGCGCATTGGCGCCGACACCGACCCCAACCGACGCTCCTGCGGAAGCGCCGACATAATCACCGCTCAGCGCGCCGTCACCCACACGGCTTGCCGCCGTGTTCAGCACGATCCAGCTCATATAGGTCTTGCCGGTCACGCCGATGTCGAGACCGAGCTTGCCGATCTTGCCCGTGTAGCGCTCAGTCTTTCCTGAGCGCTGGCGGAATTCGCAGTTCACCGCCTTGCTGGATCCGACGACGAGGCCGACGCCGCCGGCGATTTCACACGACAGCGTGCCGACACGCTCCTTCTGCGCGGTTTCCGTAGCGCGCTTGCCGTTGTGCTTCGTCTCGGCGGAAGCGAGTGGGGCAATGGCCAGCGTTGCAATTGCAGTTGCGAGAACGAGTTTTTTCATTGTCTGTCACTCCTGTTATCATTCACGAGGCGGATGCGTGGGGAAGAGGCATCCAGATAGGGATAGGGCGGCTGCCGGATCGCCAGATCCGCAATGATCGGCCGCGATGCGAAACATTCCGCGATGATCACCGCACGTTCGAAGGCAGAGAGCGTTTCAACCTCGCCCGAGAGCACAATACGGCCCTCGACCGACGTCACGGAGATTGAGCTTTTCTCCTGTCCGTCCGCATAGGCGATTACGGCCTGCAGGGCGGCGCAGAGGCTGACCTCCTGCGGAAGGCAGCTTGCCGCCGGGTTTGCTTCGCACGCAAGCATCATGGTGAAACCTCCTGCCTTGAACATTGACGGTTCACTTGAATGCTTTTTTGACGGTATCCTTCGTCTGGCCCAGCTTTTCCTGCGCCTGGCCGGCCAGTTTTTCGGCCTTGCCTTCAGCCTGAAGCTTGTCATTGCCGGTGATCTTGCCGGCTGCTTCCTTGATCGTGCCCTTTGCCTGACGGGCGATACCTTCGATACGGTTATTGTCCATGACGAACTCCTTCCATCGTTTGAGCGTGCCGCGGTTGGTAACGGCATAATGGAAAGGTAGCGTTGGAATAGTGCTCCTTGCAGAGCATTAGCTACTAGTTCAACTGGTACAAATTGACCTATTTTGCGGGTGGCGAATGTTGTTTTTCCCGGCGGCCGGCAAAACCGCGCTCCCTAGCCCAGATGACCGCCGCCGTGCGGCGGTTGACGCCGATCTTGCCGTATAGCGACGCAATATGATTGCGGATGGTATGTCTGGACAGGTTCAACCGGTCGCTCATTTCCTTGTCGCTGCATCCGTCGCAGATCAGAGACAATATCTGCTCTTCACGCTCGGTGAGATCCTTGAGCGAAGCGGAGGATGACGCCCCGCGGGAATTCTGCCTGAGCCCTGCCAGCCGTTCCACCACGGTGCGACTGAACCATGATGTATCGGCCATGACGCTCTCGATCGCCTCGATCAGTTCGTTCTCGGAGCGGCGTCGCTCCGTCACATCCTGTATCGCCCAGATGACACAGAGCTGGTCATTGATCTCGGCGCGTTCTGCAGAAACGATACATTCGGCCGCGCCGCCATCGGCAAGGTTCATGCGCAGGTTCTCGTTGCGGATCGGGATATTGTCCTTCAGCCGCTTTTCGACATCGCGCCGTGCTGCCACATCGTCCCACAATTTCAGTTCGCTCGCCGTCTTGCCCACCACCTCGGCTTCCTTGCGTCCGCACAGCGTCAGAAATGCATCGTTGACTTCTGTCAGCACGAAATCTTCAAGCCTCGAAATCGCAGCCGGTGCGGGCGAGAGTCGGAAGGATTTGAAAAAGCGCTCCTCGCTCTGGCGAAGTGCATTTTGTGCTTTCCGGCGGCCGTCGAGATCGGCGAAGGTAAAAAGCATGCACGGCTCTTCGGCAACGGCGATGGTTTCTCCCGCCACGATCACCAGCCGGTCGCCGCCGGGAATGGGGATGAGCGCCTCACGCTGGCGTATGACACGTCCTTCATGCAGGCGTTTCAGCGCATCCTCGCCGGTATCGCATTCGGAAAACAGGCCGAGTTCCTCGACGCTGATGCCGATAATATCCTCCCGGCTGAAGCCGGTCATTTCCAGAAAGCCCTGGTTGACACGAATGAAGCGCTGGTCTTCAAGCCTGCAGATGAGACCAGGTGCGGGATTTGCGTTAAAAGCACTCTCGAAACGTGCCTCCGCTTCGTAGCGCGGCGTCTCGTCACGGATGATCAGCACCAGCACATCCGGTTTCGCGCCGGCATCTTCCAGGATAAGGCCACGCACGGTGTGCACCCAGCATTCGGTTTCATCGTCACTCGGCGATATTTCCACCGTGACGTCTTCAAAGGTCTCGCCGGCAAGAAGCCGCTCAAGCGGATACTGCCCTGCGTCTAGAAGGTGATTATTGCGATACCGAAGCGTGAAATTCCGCCGGTAGCTTTCGGTATCGTCGCCGAGTTCGGATACCGATTCTATGCGGTGCATCACAAGCGCCGCCCTGTTTGCCCAGGCGATTGTTCCGTCGTTTTCGAGAAGGATCAGCCCGTCGCTCAGCCCGGTTACGAGATTTTGCAATACGACCCGGTTGATCTTGGGAATGGTCACGCTGTCGTCCATGTCGCCCCTGGCATCTAGAAACTTTATGCCTTTATAACGCCAAGTTCCGCCAAGTGTTGCAAGGCCGGCATAGACGACACGATAACGCGCCGCTTGACCGCGATAAGCGCGCCGGAATCGGATGGTGCGGATTTGTTGGCTGTCCGTCATCCCGTCACCTCAAGGCTCATTTTCGCCCCCTGCAAACGCGGCGGTGATCACTTGCTTATGGGCGCGCGCATCGGACATACTGCCTCTTGAACCACAGATGCCAAGGGCGAGACGACGCCAGAGACTTGAAGCTAGGTCGCGCAGCCATCCGAGAAGATTGAGCCATGAATACCCGATTCCTCGAAACCTTTCTCTGGGCTGCCCGATTGAGCAGCTTTTCGGCAGCCGCGGAACGCTTGCACACGACCCAGGCATCTGTTTCAAACCGCATCGCCGCGCTGGAGCGGGAGCTTGGCGTCGTCCTGTTCACGCGTGATGTGCGCTGCGTCAACCTGACGCCCGCCGGTCGTCTGGCGCTGCAACATGCCGAAAAGATCGTCAATCTCACCGGCGAATTCCGGCAAATCGTCAGCAATCGGGAAGCGCTGAGGGGGACGGTGAGGATCGGTGCTGCCGATACGATCGTGTATGCCTGGCTGCCGCTTCTCATCCGCCGCATGAACGAGCAATATCCCGGCGTCAGTCTGGATCTGACAATCGATACCAGCCTGAAACTTTCACAGCGTATCCAGAACGGCGAGGTGGATGTCGGCTTCATCATGGGGCCGATCATGGCTGCTGACATCTATAACTCACCGCTTTGCACCTTCGAATCCTGCTGGGTGGGCGCGGTCGAACTGCCGCTGCCGGAAACCGGCGTGACGCTTGAAGATATCGCGCATTTTCCGTTGCTTACCTTCTCCACCGGCTCGCAGCCGCATCAGGCGTTGCGGGCGCTTCTGGATTCGCACGGCCTGTCCGACAGCCGGATTTATAATTCGAATTCGCTGTCGATCATGACACGCCTCGTGGCCACGGCCGTCGGCGTCGGTGCGCTGCCGCGTGTCTTGGTGGACGGCATCATCAAATCTGGCGAAGCGCGTATTCTCGACATCACGCCATCGGTGCCGCCCCTGACCTTTCACACGGTTTACCAGGAGCGAGGCGACAATGCGCTCGCCCGCGCGATCGCCGACATGGCGACGGAAATCGTCAGTGAAACCACGATTCAGTGGATGACCGCCGCAGCTTAATTTTTATGCTGCATTGCAAGATGATTAATCTATAAGCTTATCTTATGGGTTTCGATAGAGTTTTTCCGTTTGTCACGAAAACAGTTCCCGTTCTTAATTCTCCTCGCAACATGAGAGGAGAGCAACGTGAAAGTCTCACTTGTTCAAATGAATACCCAGAATGACAAGGCAGAGAACCTGAAGGTTGCTGCCGATTTGATTGAGAAGGCAGTCAAGGCGGACAATCCCGACCTTGTTGTTCTTCCTGAATACTTTGCATTTCTTGGAGATAATCCTCGGGAGATGCATGAAAGCGGCGAGGAATTTCCCGGCGGTGAAATCTATACGCTGCTTTCGGGGCTCGCGAAGAAGCATGCCATAACGCTCCATGCCGGCTCCATCGTTGAGAAGGAAGGCAACCGCTTCTATAATTCGACCCTCGTTTTCGGCCCTGATGGCAAGCAGATCGCCCGTTATCGCAAGATTCACCTGTTCGACGTCGATACGCCGAACGGCATCAGCTACCGCGAATCCGATTCCGTCGCCCGCGGCGAAGAGGTCGTAACCTATAAGGTTGGCGACAAGACGGTCGGTTGCGGCATCTGCTACGATATCCGCTTCCCGGAACTGTTCCGTGCGCTGCGGGACAAGGGCGCGGATGTCATCGTTCTGCCGGCTGCATTCACGCTGATGACGGGGAAGGACCATTGGGAAGTGCTGGCCCGCGCCCGCGCCGTCGAGACGCAGACCTATTTCCTCGCCGTGGGACAGATCGGCACCCATGCGGGTGGAAAGAAAGCCTGCTGGGGACATTCCATGGTCATCGATCCGTGGGGTCACATCGTCGCGCAATGCTCCGACACTGTCGGGACAGCCGGCGCCGCTCTCGACTTCGACTATTCGGCCAAGGTGCGCGCCAACGTGCCGGTGGCGAACCACCACGTTCTCTGATCGGAGAAAGACCCAATGTTTATCGTTAACCCCATGCCGGAACAGATCGGCCCCGACATCATCGAACTTCTTGAAAAGGTCGAAGTCGCGACGATCGGCCATGTGCTCCATTCCGGTTTCGTCGATCCTGAAATCCGGGCGGTCCTTCCGGGCAAGCGCGTGGCGGGCACCGCCGTCACGCTTCGCATCCCGAATGCGGATTCGACCATGCTGCACTACCTGACGCAACTCGTGCGTCCGGGCGATATCGTTCTCATCGACCGTTGCGGTGATACCCGCCACGCTTGCTGGGGCGGCGTCATCACCAACACCATGAAGATGGCCGGTGTCAAAGCCGGTGTCGTCGATGGTCCAGCGACCGATTTTTCGGAGTTCACCAAGGTGGACATGCCCATGTGGTGCCGCGGCCCGTCGCCGATCACCACGAAGATCCTCGGTCTGGAAGGCGCGATCAATATTCCAATCAGCGTTGGCGGCCAGGTGATCAATCCGGGTGATGCGATCCTGTGCGATGAGAGCGGTGTGGTCGCCCTTCATCCGAGCCAGGCTCGCGCCATGGCGGAGCGCGCCATCGGCATGCAGGAAGCCGAGATCGTGCTTCTGGAGCGCCTGCGCAACGGCGAGAAGCTGCCGGATATTTCGGGCGCCAATAAATTCGTCCAGGCCAAGCTCAGCGCCTGACACAGGCTTACGGGTGGCGGATCCGTTCGCCACTCCCAATAACAATAGAGGAGAACAGGACAATGAAGAAAACGATACTTCTGAGTGGGATTCTCATGCTCGGTGCGGCTGCCCTGCCGGCGCAGGCCCAGCAGACCGTGACGTTCCTCGGCTATAGCGGCCTTTTCCAGGAGCGTTACACGAAGGCCGTCATCGAGCCTTTCATGGCCGCCAACCCTGACATCAAGGTCGAATATTTCCCGCAGCAGGGTTCTGCCGCCATGCTCGGCTCGCTGCGCGCCCAGAAAGCTGCACCGCAATCCGATATCGCGCTGATGGATGTCTCTGTTGCCAAAACCGGCACGGATGAAGGCCTGTTCGACAAGATCGATGAAAGCGTGACGAAGAATGTCGCCGACCTTTATCCGAACGCGCGCTTCGAAGGTGTGGCCGGTGTTGGCGTGACTTTCGACAACCTGGTTCTCATCTACAATACCGATGCGGTCAAGACCGCCCCGGACAGCTGGAATGCCCTGAAAGACAGCGCCTTCAAGGGCAAGGTCGCCATGCTGAGCGCCCCTGACATCGTCGGTATCGGCACGACGATCATCATGGATCACATGAATGGCGGCAAAGACTTCATCAAGAATATCGACGCCGGCATCAGTGCGATGGCGGAAGTCGCGCCGAACGTCCAGACCTGGGAACCGAAACCGGAAGTCTATCCAAATGTCGTCAATGGCCAGGTATCGCTGGGCGTGGGCTGGAACGCCCGCAGCCAGGTGAATGCCGATGGTTCCAAGGGCAAGATGAAGGTCGTTCTTCCGAAGGAAGGTACAATCCTCCAGATCAATACGCTCAACCTCGTCAAAGGAGGCCCTTCGTCCGAGGCGGCCCGCAAGTTCGTCGATTATGCATTGAGCCCGGAAGCCCAGGCCGCCTTCACCGCCGCCATGTATTATGCGCCGACCAATGCCAAGGCCACGGTGACTGCCGATGTCAGCGATCGCACGGTCGTCAAGGCGATGGACAAGGTCATTCCGGTTGACTGGATCGGCCTCTCGAAGGTTCGTGACCAGATCACGCAGGACTGGCGTCGCAAGGTCATTCCGCTCAGCCGCTGAGGCTTTTCGCGCCTGGCGTGAGAAATGGCAAGACTTCCGCACCCCTTGTCGGCTGCGGAAGCAGCATACCAAACCTCTCGGCTCATCTTCCCCACCGACGCTCGGATCGGTGGCGAGGTGGGTCGGCGCGCAAGGGACAGGACATGTTCAAGACGCCAAGTGTCTGACATGCTCTGGAGAAAGGCAAAAAGCCAGAATGGGAACTTCAGACATCATGCAGCCAGGATTTCTCTCAATTCGTTCGCTGACCAAGCGCTATGAAACCATGGTCGCCGTGCATAATCTCAATCTCGAGATACCCAAAGGCGAACTGGTCGCCTTTCTCGGTCCGTCCGGCTGCGGCAAGTCGACGTCGCTGCGCATGATTGCCGGGCTTGCCCCGGTGACGTCGGGCTCGATCCTGATCGATGGTAAGGACGTAACCCGGCTTGCGCCCTACAAGCGCGATATTGGCCTTGTTTTTCAGAGCTATGCGCTGTTCCCGCATATGACGGTTCTCAAGAACGTCATGTTCGGTCTTGAAATGCGCAAGGTGCCGGCTGCGGAAGCGGAACGGCGTGCCCGCGAGGCAATCGCCATGGTGCGTCTGGAAGGGCGCGAGGACCGCCGACCGGCCCAGCTTTCCGGCGGCCAGCAGCAGCGCGTCGCACTGGCACGTGCTCTCGTCATCCAGCCCTCCATTCTCCTGTTCGACGAGCCTCTTTCCAATCTCGACGCCAAGCTGCGCGACGAGATGCGCTCTGAAATCCGCCGTATCCAGAAACAGCTCGGCATCACTTCAATCTTCGTCACCCATGATCAGGTGGAGGCGCTCAGCATGTGCGACAAGGTCGCCGTCCTCAATGGCGGGCGTCTGGAACAGCTCGGCACGCCGCACGACCTCTACGAGCGCCCGGCGACGGCATTCGTCGCCTCTTTCGTCGGCCGCACCAACCGCCTGGTCGGAAACGCGGTCGGCGATCACATCACGGTCGGTGATGCGGTATTGCGGGCGCCCGGTTCGCACAATGGCAAGATCGACCTTATGGTCCGGCCGCATCGCATGGCCATGACGGTGGCCGGTGACGTCGCGCCCGATTTCGAGGGAGCGCCGGTCAATCGTATCGCCGGTGAAGTCCGCGATGTCTATTATGCCGGTGACATCCTCCATTACGAGATCGCCGCGGGCGGCCAGACGCTGTCCGTAGAGCGTGCCACATCAGGCGGCGAAACGCCGGTGGCGGCGGGCAGCGCAGTCAGCCTCGTCTGGCGCGTGGAGGACACGCTGGTCTTCGGAGCAAACCAATGACAGCGGCGGTCATGATCACGGCTCCCGGCAGCCGTACATACTCCATGGTGTTTCTCGCAACGCTTCTTCTCGGGCCGATCATTGCGGTCAACGGCCTTGCCTTTGTGATGCCGGTCTTCAACCTGCTCCTGCTTTCCTTCCGCGAAAGCCTCGGCGGCGGCGGTCTTGGCGAAGCCCACACACTCGACAACTGGACATCAACGCTGACCGACGGTTTTTATATCGAACTGATCGGCCAGAGCATTCTGACCAGCCTCTTGATCACCGTCCTCACGCTTATCGCTTCCTATCCCATCGCGCTCTATCTTCACCGGGCGCAGGGTCGCTGGAAGACGCTGCTGCTGGTGCTGGTCATCTCACCGCTTTTGACCTCGGCCGTGGTGCGTACCTATGGCTGGATCGCGATCCTTGCCGATGACGGCCTCATCAACAATATCCTCTTCGCATTCGGTGCGGAAAGCGGTGTGCGGCTGCTGTTCAACAAGGTCGGCGTTGTCATCGGTCTCACCGAAATCCTGATGCCCTATATGATCCTGGCGCTGCTTGCCGGTTTCGGCAGGCTCGATCCGCGTGTCGAGGAGGCGGCCGAAACACTCGGCGCATCGCCCTGGAAGGTGTTCTGGCGCATCATCGTGCCGCTCACCATGCCCGGTGTCGCGCTCGGTTGCCTGCTCTCATTCGTCCTCGCCGTCAGTTCGTTCATCACCCCCAAGCTGCTTGGCGGCGGGCGTGTCTTTCTTCTCGCGACGGAAATTTACGATCAGGCCATCGTGACGCTCAACTGGCCGCTCGCTGCGACGTTGTCGATGATCATTCTCGTGATCTTCGGTGCGGCTCTGGTGCTTTATTCCCGGCTTCTGCGGGCCATTCTTTAGGGGAGATCGAAGATGGAAGAACGTCCCGTTCCGCTGGCGCTGAAAATCGTCGCCTTCATCATGTTCGTTTTTCTGCTGGCGCCCGTGGTGCTCGTGGTGCCGATCTCGTTTTCGGCCGATAGCTACATGGCTTTCCCGCCTTCGGGCTGGAGCCTGCGCTGGTATGTGGATCTCATGCATAATTCGAAGATGATGGGAGCGCTGGGCACCAGCACCCTTCTCGCCATCATCGTCACCGTGCTGTCCATGCTGATCGCGCTGCCGGCCTCCTATGCCATCGTTCGCATGCGGGTCATCGGCGCGGACGCGCTTCTCGCCTTCTTCACCGCGCCGCTGCTGCTGCCGACAATCGTTCTCGGCCTTGCGATCCTCATCGTCTTTGCCGGTGCCGGTCTGCTCGGCACCTTCACCGGTCTGGTGATCGCGCATCTCATCATCGTGCTGCCTTATGCGCTGCGTGTGCTTACCACCTCGCTTGCCGGCCTGCCGCTGATCTTCGAAGAGGCCGCCTCCACCCTGGGCGCATCGCCGCTCACGGTTTTCCGCCGCGTGACCATGCCGATGATTGCGCCGGGTGTCGTGGCGACGGCGGCGCTTTCCTTTTTGGTGTCGTTCGATGAAGCCGTGATTTCGCTGTTCCTCACGGGTCCACGCATCACCACGCTTCCGGTCGCCATGTATCAGCATGTGGAGACGCAGGCGGATCCGCTTGTTGCGGCCATTTCCGTTCTCTTGATCGTGCTCACACTTGCCGTCGTCTTCATCGTTGACCGCACGGCGGGCCTGACAAAGACTTTTGTGAAGTAAAGTCGCGGGGTCGCCGGCCGGTGCCGGCTGCCCCTGACTGGCAAAGGCGAAGATTTCATTCCCGTTTATCAACACCGCTGCTGCATCGGTGCGACTCGTCGCGCCTGTTGATCTCGCTTGGAACGACGAAGGCAAAGGTAAGCCCATGGCCGAGACCCCCTCCACGGAATTTGATGTCGCCGTCATTGGCGCCGGTGTCGTCGGTTGCGCGGTCGCCCGCCGTTTCGCACTGGCCGGTGCGAAGGTGGTGGTGATCGAAAAAGGCCCCGACATCCTCTCCGGCGCTTCCAAGGCCAATAGCGCCATCCTCCATACCGGTTTCGATGCGCCGGAAGGCAGCCTGGAGCTGGAACTGGTGAAGGCAGGCCGGGCGGAATATCTCTCCATTCATGGCCGGATGGGTCTCAGCATCGTCGAAACGGGCGCACTGGTCTGCGCCTGGAACCCGGGCGAAGCGGAAAAACTGCAGGCGATCGCCGAACAGGGGCGGCGCAACGGCATTGCCGGGCTTGAGTTACGCACGGCCGAGCAGGCCCGTGAAGCCATGCCGGGCCTGTCCGGCCGCCTTGTCGCCGCACTTGACGTTCCGGGCGAACATATCATCGATCCCTGGTCCGCGCCGCTCGGCTATCTCACGCAGGCGGTGGCGCTGGGTGCCCAGCTGCTGCGCAACGCGGAGGTCCTGTCCGGTGCATTCGACGGCGTGTGGCAGATAGAGACGACGGCGGGCACTATATTTGCCGCCAGCGTCGTCAATGCCGCCGGGCTGTTCGGAGATATCGTCGACGCACGTCTGGGATTTCCGCCCGACTTCACCATCAAGCCCCGCAAGGGGCAGTTCGTGGTGCTTGATAAGGCTGCCCGTCGGCATGTGCCGCACATTGTTCTGCCCGTTCCGACCGAAATCACCAAGGGCATCGTGGTGTGCCCGACCGCCTTCGGCAACGTTCTTGTCGGTCCGACGGCGGAAGAGCAGGAAGATCGCGAACGCGCGACGGTCGAGACGGCGACGCTGGAAGGACTGCTGGAACGCGGTGCGGAGATCGTTCCCGCGCTGGCCTCCGTTTCCGTGACGGCTGTTTATGCCGGTCTGCGCCCGGCCTCTGAAAAAAAGCACTACCGGATTTCCACCCGGCCAGACCGGCGGGCGATCACGCTCGGCGGCATTCGCTCCACGGGCCTCAGTGCCGCGCTCGGACTGGCGCAGCATGCGCTGAGGCTTCACGAAGGTTTCGGTACGCGTTTTAACCCGCCATCCTCAATCCCCGAAGTGACGATGCCCAATCTGACCGAAACCTGCGGGCGGGACTGGCAGCGTGCCGATCACGGCGAAATCGTCTGTCATTGCGAACTCGTCACCCGCAGGGAAATCGAGGCGACATTTTTGAGCCCGGTGCCACCCGGCGATTTCGGAGGCCTGCGGCGGCGTACCCGCGCCGGCATGGGGCGCTGTCAGGGCTTTTATTGCAACGCGCGGTTGGCCGCGATGACCGGCGACCGTCTGGCAACGCCGCTTTCCGTCCGGGAGGGAGCGGACCGATGAGCGCCGGGGAGCCGTTTCAGCGCGTGCATCAAAACCTTGAGAATGCAGATGTCATCGTAGTCGGCGGCGGTCCGGCGGGCGTGGCTGCGGCGCTGGAGCTGAAAGCGCGCGGTATCGCCCGCGTGATGATCCTCGATCGTGAACCCGCTCTCGGTGGCGCCACCCGGCATTGCGTGCATTCGCCCTTGGGCATGCGCGAATTCGGACGCGTCTATTTCGGCCCGGCTTATGCGCAACGCCTGCAGCGGCAGGCGCAGGAAGCGGGTATCGATATCCGCACCGGTCATTCCGTGGTCGAACTGCGGCAGGATGGCACGCTGCTGGTGACATCGGCACGCGGCGTCGAGACACTGAAGGCCAGGCGCATCGTGCTGGCCACGGGCGCGCGGGAAAAACCACGCTCCGCGCGGCTTCTGCCCGGTGACAGGCCGGTGGGCGTCCTCACCACCGGCACGCTGCAAGCCTATGTCGCCTTTCACGGCATCATGCCATTTCGCCGGCCGCTGATCGTCGGTTCGGAACTTGTTTCCTTTTCTGCGCTTTTGACCTGCCTTACGCATCATGCCCGGCCGGTGGCGATGATCGAGCCGGAACCTTATCCATTCGCGCGGTGGCCTTTTCGATGCTTTCCGCCGGTGGTTGGGGTGCCCTTTCATTGTGGCGCCGTACTCACTGATATCCGCGGGCGCGGCCGGGTCGAGGAGGCGGATATCCGTCTGGTGGATGGTCGTATCCTGACACTTCAATGCGATGGTGTTCTGCTCACCGGGCGGTTCACGCCGGAGGCGGCGCTTCTCGATGCATCCGCGGTGGAGGTGGCGGCAGGCAGTGCCGGGCCGTTGATCGACCAGGACGGGCGAATGGCCAATCCGATCTTCTTCGCCGGCGGAAATGTCTTGCGGGCCGTGGAAACGGGCGGCTGGGCGTTTCGCGAAGGCCGTCGGGTTGGCGCGGCGGTGGCAAACGATCTCGCCCGGGTACCCTGCAGCACGCCGGGCGTTCCCGTCACGTTCGCTGAACCGCTCAAGCTGGTAGTCCCCGCCATGCTGCGGCCTGGCGGGTTTAAACGACCGACTTTTCGCGACTTCCAGCTTCGTTTCACCAGACGTGTTCGAGGCCTGCTTTCGCTTCATCTCGATGGAAAGGAGGTGTGGAGTAAGACCGGCCAGTGGTTCCCTGAATGCCGTGTGCTTGTGCCCATTCCCGCTGCGGCGTTTGAAGCGGCTCAGATTTCCTTTCATTTTCAGGAGACCAGTTGATGCGCGTTGCGGCGATCGACCAGGGGACGACGTCAACCCGGTGCCTTGTGGTGACCGATGGCGGCAAGGCGGAGGTTGTGGCCAGTCGGCGTCACGCACAATTTTACCCCGCCGCCAATCATGTTGAGCATGATCCGGAAGAACTGCTTGTTAATATCCGCGCGGTGCTCGCCGCCGCCGGGCCGGTGGACGCCATCGCCATTGCCAATCAGGGCGAAAGTTGTCTGGCGTGGGATGCCGTCAGCGGTGAGGCGCTCTCGCCAGTCATCGTCTGGCAGGATGCCCGCACCGCCCAAACGCTGGCCGCCCTGCCGCCCTCGGCAACACATCTTTCGAAAGAGATTTGCGGGCTGCCTCTCGATCCGTATTTTTCGGCCAGCAAACTGGCCTGGCTGGTCAGGCACAATCCGGCAGTGGCAGAGGCGAAGGCAGCCGGGCGTTTGCGGCTGGGCACCACCGACGCGTTCTTTCTGGACCGGCTGACGGGCTGTTTCCGCACCGACCTTGCGACGGCGTCGCGCACGGGGCTGCTGGATCTTTCAACCGGAGACTGGAGTCCGGAGCTCTGCGCGCTGCATGGCGTGACGATGGATTGCCTGCCCATGGTCGGCCCTGTCGACGGCGGCTTCGGCTCGATCGAGGGAACGCCCATCCGCGTTTCCATCGTTGATCAGCAGGCCGCACTTTATGGCCACGGCTGCCGCACGGCAGGCGATTGTAAGATAACTTTCGGAACGGGGGCGTTTCTGTTGTCCGTTGCCGGTAACGGGCGCCCATCGACGGGAGAGCTTCTGCCAACAATTGCCTGGCAGATGCAGGGCGCGCGTGCCGTTTTCGCCATTGAAGGCGGCGTCTATGATGCCGGCGCGGCGGTCGAGTGGGCGAAAAAGATTGGGCTCTACGCTGAAAATGCCGAACTCGATTGTTTTGAGGGGCCATCGGCCATTCGCCGTGGTCTCGCGTTCGTACCCGCGTTTTCGGGCCTTGCCGCGCCTTATTGGGACAGACACGCCGCGCCGCTGTTCATCGGTATGAACCACGCCACCGAGCGGAGTGACATGGTGCGCGCGGTGCTGGAAGGCATTGCCCTGCTGACGGCGCGGCTGATCGAAGCTGCATCGGCGGTTGCTCCCATAGGCGACACGATCTCCATCGATGGCGGCCTGTCGAACAGCCGCTATTTTGTCCGTTTTCTGGCAGCAGCCAGCGGCCGGACCATTTGCGTGCCAGCCATGCGCGAGTTGACGGCGCTCGGTCTGGCCGAACTGTGCGGCATAGATGTCGCCGCCATGCGGCGCGAGACCGAGATATTCGCGCCCGATGGATCAGTCGGCGCCGAAGATCATGCCCGGTTCGCACGCGCCATAGACAATGCCCGCTGCTGGGGGCGGTAAGGCGCCTCGGCAACAGCTGTCACGCCTCCCTTGTCGTAGAGGGACCAGTGGGTGGAATTGAACAGGCGACAAAGGCGACGAAATTTGATAAATTACAAGTCGGCCGGTTGCTGTTTGACGCACGGGTGAAAGTCGCCGGGCGTTCCCATACTGCCAGCCGGATCATGGCGCAGGAGGAGAAGTGCTATGACGGCATTCCATGTCATGGCCGGTGCGAGTGGCGAATTTGCCCGCCCGGAAGTCCGCAAGATTGGTATTGCAGATATAGCCGACGCGTTAAGGCTGGGACTGGAGGACTTTAAAGAAAAGCCGTCCCATTATTTTTTTCTCTGTCTCATGTATCCGATCGCCGGTGTCTTCATGGTGATGTGGAGTGCCGGCGCTAATATGCTGCCGCTGATCTATCCCCTGATGTCCGGTTTTGCACTGATTGGCCCAGTCGCGGCGATCGGCCTCTATGAAATCAGTCGACGGCGCGAACAGGGGTTGGATAGTTCATGGCGGCACGCGCTGGAGGTTCGTAACTCTCCGGCACTGCCGTCGATCATCGCGGTCGCCGTCATGCTGCTTGCGCTTTTCGCCGTCTGGCTGATTGTTGCGCAGCGCATATACTCCGTGAATTTCGAGGCGACGGCACCGGTTTCGCTCTCCACCTTCCTCTCCGATGTATTCATGACCCCGCAAGGACACTCTCTCGTCATCTGGGGCAATCTGGCTGGCTGCGTTTTTGCCGTCATCGTGCTGGCGACAACGGTGGTGACGTTTCCTCTGCTGCTTGATCGGGATGTCGGCGCGGTCGCGGCGGTGGATGCAAGCATCCGTGCCACGCTTGCCAACCCGGTTCCGGTGGCGCTGTGGGGCTTGATTGTCGCTGCGCTGCTCGTTCTCGGGACGATCCCGGCATTCGTCGGTTTAGCGGTTGTCGTGCCCGTTCTCGGCCATTCTACATGGCACCTTTATCGGAAAATGATCGTCCCCGATTATTCCAGCCGTATGCCTTGAATTTATCGAGCAAACCTGTCGTGCCGTTCTTGCGGTGATGACGGGTAACCTTCGAAAGCGGCGGTTCGTAAGATCGGCGCAACCACATTCAGGATTGTGGAAGCAGCACGCCGACGGCAAATTCTTCCTCGGTTGCCGTGTGGCCAGCCTGTGTCTTGCGATATTCGCTGGGCGTAAAACCGCGCTCGGTTCGAAGCGTACGGGAAAGGTGGGGTGCGTCGCAAAAGCCGGTGGCAAGCGCGATCTGGGTGATGGGGTCGTGCGTGGTGCGCAGGAGCGAGAGCGCCCGGTCGAGACGGAGCTCCAGATAGACCTTGGATGGTGCCGCCTTCAGATCATTGAGGAAACGCCGCTCGAGGCTGCGGCGGCCAAGGCCGAGGTCGCTTGCCAGTTCCAGCACGGTCTTGGGAACCTCGATATTCTGCTGCATCCGCAGGATCGCTTTTTTGACAAGGGGATCGCTGGCCTTACGTGTGCTCTGCTGACCGGGCTGGGGTTTCTCACCGCTCAGCGCGCTGTCGATCATCATGATGTTAAGGCTCTTGATGGCGGCGGATTGGCCGACATGGCGCTCGACGAGGAAAGCCGCCAGATGCGCGGCACCATGGCCGCCCGAACAGGTCAGCCGGTCGCGGTCGATGACGAAGATCTGGTCGGAGATCATCTGAACCGTATCGAAACGGTCGAGAAAATCCTGGTGGTGGAACCAGCTTACGCAACAGCGATAGCCATCGAGCAGGCCCGCTTCGTGGAGGATGAAGACGCCGGTGCAGAGGCCGACAATCGGAACGCCTGCCGTTGCGCGGTCTTTCAGGAAGCGCAGTGCTTCCGGCGGCAGGGCGCTGTGATCGCTGATCAATCCGCCGACAACGACGATGTAGTCGTAGTGACCGGCATCGCTCAGCCGCGTATCCGGCTGCACTTTCACGCCGCAGCTCGACTGCACACTGCCGAGCGTTGCGGAGAGCACCGACCATTCGCAGAGGATGGGTCGGGAGCGGTCCGCCTCGTCCGCGGCAAGGCGCAGCACGTCGACGAAATTCGCAAAGGCTGACAGCGTGAAGCGGTCGGCAAGCAGGAAGGCGACGCTGAGGCGTTTTTTGGCGGCGTGCGATTTCATGACGCAAATATTCATGCAAACAGACGCGATTGTCCAGCCGGGCGATGGCAAATGATCCTAGCTTTTACGACAACAGATTTTCCAACCGTCGGGTCCGATCATGACGCGTTTTAATGCTTTCAGTCTTTTGAAGAATGCCCTGACGGGCAATAAAAACTGGGAAGAACAATGGCCCGACAGCCAGCCGAAGGCCGAATACGACGTGGTCATCGTCGGTGCCGGCGGCCATGGTCTTGGGGCGGCCTATTATCTGGCCAGCCAGCATGGCATCACCAATGTTGCGGTCATCGACAAGGGCTGGCTTGGCGGCGGCAATACCGGCCGTAACACCACGATCATCCGCTCCAACTATCTCTATGACGAAAGCGCCCGCCTTTACGATCACGCCGTTGATCTATGGGAAAATCTCAGCCAGGAACTGAACTACAACGTCATGTATTCGCGGCGCGGCGTGCTGATGCTGGCCCATAATGTTCACGACGTGCAGAGCTTCAAGCGTCATATCCACTCCAACCGTCTGAACGGCGTCGACAATCGCTGGCTCACGCCTGAGGAATGCAAGGAATATTGCCCGCCCTTGAGCCTTTCGCCTTATGCGCGTTACCCTGTCATGGGGGGCGCATTGCAGGAGCGTGCGGGCACGGCGCGCCACGATGCGGTCGCCTGGGGTTATGCGCGCGGTGCCGCCGCCCGCGGTGTCGATATCATCCAGAATTGCCCGGTCACCGCTATTCGCCGCAACGCCGACGGTTCCGTTGCCGGTGTCGAGACGGCGAGGGGCTTCATCAAGGCAAAGAAGGTCGCAGTCTCCGCCGCCGGCCACACCTCTGTCGTCATGGATACGGCCGGTGTCCGCCTGCCGCTCGAAAGCTATCCGCTGCAGGCGCTGGTATCGGAGCCGATCAAGCCGATTTTCCCCTGTGTTGTCATGTCGAACGCCGTGCACGCCTATATCAGCCAGTCGGACAAGGGCGAACTGGTGATCGGTTCGGGCACGGACCAGTATACGTCCTATTCGCAGCGCGGTGGCCTGCCGCTGATCGAGCATACGATCGCCGCCATCGTTGAAATCTTCCCGATCTTCAACCGCATGCGGATGTTGCGCAAATGGGGCGGCATTGTCGACGTCACGCCGGATCGCTCGGCCATCCTCGGCAAGACCCCTGTCGCTAATCTTTATGTGAATTGCGGCTGGGGCACTGGCGGGTTCAAGGCCACGCCGGGTGCTGCCCACACCTTCGCCTGGACCATCGCCAAAAACGAACCGCACCCGATCAATGCGCCGTTCACGCTGGAACGCTTCCGCTCCGGCCGCCTGATCGACGAGGCCGCCGCCGCCGCCGTGGCGCACTGAGGATAACGACCATGCTTTTGATCCGCTGCCCCTATTGCAACGAAACGCTGCCCGAAGCCGAATTCACCTATGCCGGGCAGGCCCATGTCGTCCGCGCTGCCGATCCCTCGTCGCAGAGTGATGAGCAATGGGAAGAATTCCTGTTCATCCGCGAAAACGTCAAAGGTCCGCATTTCGAACGCTGGCGGCACCTGCATGGTTGCGGCCGCTTCTTCAACGCCGTGCGCGACACGGTAAGCGACCGTTTCCTAACGACCTATCGTGCGGGTGAGCCGCGCCCTGAACTGTCCTCCCTGACACGCTTGACCGCAAGCTCCGAGGTGTCGAAATGAACTCCTATCGCGTTTCCGGCCGGGGCCGGGTGGATGCTTCCCGTTCGGTCAGCTTTACCTTCGACGGCAAGACCTATCGCGGCGTCAAGGGCGATACCGTCGCCTCCGCGCTTCTCGCCAATGGCGTGCATCTCATGGGCCGCTCGTTCAAATACCACCGCCCGCGCGGCCCGGTGGCGGCGGGTTCCGAGGAGCCGAATGCGCTGATCGGCACCCGCCGCGGCGCCGGCCGGTTCGAGCCCAATACCCGCGCCACGGTGCAGGAAATCTGGAACGGGCTGGAAACCACCTCGCAGAACAAATATCCGAGCCTGAAATTCGATATCGGCGCTGTCAATGACATGGCCTATATGCTGTTTTCGGCTGGTTTCTACTACAAGACCTTCATGTGGCCGAAGAGCTTCTGGAACAAGGTCTATGAGCCCTTCATCCGCGCAGCCGCGGGTCTTGGCGTCTCCCCCAAAGAAGAAGACCCTGACACCTATGCCTCGCGCAACCTGCATTGCGATGTGTTGATTGTCGGTGCCGGTCCCGCCGGTCTCGCTGCCGCGCGCGCGGCGGCGGTGGATGGTCTTAAGGTCGTGCTGGTCGATGAAAATGCCGAAGCCGGCGGAACGCTGCTATCTGAACCGCAGGCGAAGATCGATGGCAAGCCCGCATGGACCTGGCTTGCTGATGAATTGAAGGTCCTGAAGGATCAGGGCGTCAAGGTGATGACCCGCACCACGGCGATTGCCTATTACCACCAGAACATGATCGGCCTTTGCGAAAAGCTGACCGACCATCTCGAAACCGTGCCGAAGGATGTGCCGCGCGAACGCCTGTGGCGCGTTCGGGCGCGTCAGGTGGTGCTGGCGCAGGGCGCACTGGAAAAGCCGCTGGTTTTCCACGGCAATGACCGGCCGGGCGTGATGCTCGCGGGTTCCGCCCAGACCTATCTCAACCGCTATGGCGTCAAGGTCGGTAACCGGCCGGTGGTGGTGACGAGCCATGACAGCGCCTGGTATGCCGCTTTCGATCTTCACGGTGCTGGCGCACCTGTTCAGGCCATTGTCGATACCCGCGCCAAGGTGCGCGAGGAGCTGGTAAACGAGGCGCGTGCGCTCGGCATTCCGGTCAAGCTCTCACATACGGTCACGGCGACGTCGGGGCGGTTGCGCGTCAAATCGGTTCGCGTCAATCCGGTGAATGGTTCCACTGTCGGCGCAGGTCAGGAAATTGCCTGCGATGCCGTGTTGATGTCTGGCGGCTGGACGCCGTCGCTGCATCTCTTTTCCCACACGCAGGGCAAGATTGCCTGGGATGACGAGCGCACGACCTTCCTGCCAGCGCTCACCAATGAGGATTGCGTGATAGCGGGCGCCGGTCGCGGGCTCTGGGGCATCGAGGCCGCACTGAAGGACGGTGCGGAGCGGGGCCGTGAAGTCGTTGCAGCCCTTGGCAAGAACGCCAATGTTTCCAGCCATGCGGTCGACCATGACCGTATCGGCAGCGGTGTATCGCACACGGAACTACCAAGCGACCGCGATGCCGGCAAGGCCAAGGCCTTTGTCGATTACCAGAACGATGTGACCGCCAAGGACCTGCGGCTTGCCGTGCGCGAGGGCATGCGCTCCATCGAGCATGTCAAACGCTACACCACCAATGGCATGGCCACCGATCAGGGCAAGATGTCCAACATCAACGGCCTCAACATCGCTGCGGAAGCGCTGGGCAAACGCCAGCCGGAAGTTGGGCTCACCACCTTCCGTCCGCCCTATACGCCGACAACCTTTGGTGCCTTCGCCGGTTATCACCGCGGCGCGCATTTCGAAGTGACGCGCAAGACGCAGATCGACAGTTGGGCTGAGGCCCATGGCGCGGTTTACGAGCCGGTCGGGCAATGGCGTCGCGCCTGGTATTTTCCAAAGCCTGGCGAGGATATGGATGCCGCCGTTCGCCGCGAATGCCGGGCGGTGCGCCAGAGTGTGGGCATTTTCGACGCTTCGACGCTCGGCAAGATCGAGGTCGTCGGCCCTGGTGCGGTCGAGTTCATGAACCGCATGTATACCAATCCCTGGACAAAGCTTGCCGCCGGTCGCTGCCGTTATGGTCTGCTGCTTGGCGATGACGGCTTCATCCGTGATGATGGCGTTATCGGCCGCATGACCGAAGACCGTTTCCATGTCACCACCACGACTGGCGGTGCCGCCCGGGTGCTGAACATGATGGAGGATTACCTTCAGACGGAGTGGTCCGATCTCAATGTCTGGCTGACCTCGACCACGGAGCAATGGTCCACCATCGCTCTCAACGGTCCGAATGCGGCAAAGCTGCTCGCGCCGCTGGTGGAAGGTGTCGAGCTGACCGAAGAGGCCTTCCCGCATATGTCCTGCGTGGAATGCACCGTTGCCGGCATGCCGGCGCGGCTATTCCGCGTCAGCTTCACCGGCGAGATCGGCTTCGAGGTCAATGTGCCGGCACCGCTCGGTTGCAAGCTCTGGGAAATCCTGTGGGAGGCCGGTCAGCAATATGGGATCACGCCTTATGGCACCGAGACCATGCATGTGCTGCGCGCGGAAAAGGGCTACATCATCGTCGGTCAGGATACGGACGGTACGGTGACGCCCTATGACGCCGCGATGGGCTGGGCCGTTGGCAAGAACAAGCCTGATTTCGTCGGCAAGCGCGGCCTTGCCCGTCCCGACCTCGTCGCCAAGGGCCGTCGCCATCTCGTCGGCCTACTGACGGAAGACCGTTCGAAGCTGGAAGAGGGCGCGCAGATCGTCTTCGATCCGAAACAGCCGATCCCGATGAAGATGGTTGGCCACGTAACGTCATCCTACCATTCGGATGCCGTTGGCCAGCCGATCGCGCTGGCTCTGGTGGAAGGCGGCCATGAGCGGATGGGCGAGACCGTCTACATTCCCATGCTGGACCGCACCATTGCCGCAAAAATCACCGGGATGGTCTTTGTCGATCCCGAAAACACCCGCCTTAAAATCTGACCCGGAGCCGACAATGAACATGCGCGTTTCCTCCTCCGTTTCCGGCGTGCTTGCCGAAAGCAAAGCGGCACGGGTCAGCATCTCGGCCGCACAAGCCCGGTTTTCGCTGCGCGCGCGCGGCGATCTGGCGCCGCTCAATGCCGCCCTCGGCCTGAGCCTGCCTGAGCGGATCGGCGCCCGTGCCGCTTCCGATCACGTTGAAGCTCTACGCCTCGGTCCCGACGAGTGGACCATCGTGGCGCCGATGGACGAAATCGATCGGCCGATTGCCGCATGTGCGGGCGTTTATGCTGGCCATCCCCATAGCCTTGTCGACATTTCTGGCCGTGAAGTGACGATGTTGATCGAAGGTCCGCAAGCCGCCGAACTGCTGACGCTGGGCTGCGCCCGCGACATTGACACCATTGCCGTTGGCGAGGGACGCCGGACGATTTTCGACGGCGTGACCGTGGTGCTTTGGCGAGATGCTGAACACCGGTTCCGCATGGATGTCTGGAACAGTTTCGCGTCGCATCTCGGCCATCTGCTTGAAACCGGCTGCAGGGAGCTCGCCGCCGAAACCGCCTGAACGCGTTGCAGTTTCAGAACCGTCCAGGAGCTGATCCACCAAGGGGAGCAGGATTTGACCACCTATGTCATGAAAGTCTCGTGCCCGGCGCGCAGCGGCATCGTTGCGGCCGTATCCGGATATCTCGCGCGGTCCGGCTGCAATATCAATGACAGCTCGCAATTCACCGATCAGGAAACCGGCCGTTTTTTCATGCGGTTGAGCTTCGTTTCGGAGCAGGGGCTGGAGCGGGACGCTCTCGCCGAGGGTTTTGGTCCGGTCGCCGTCGACTTCGACATGCAATACGACATCCACGACCTTTCCCGCAAAACCAGAGTGGTGATCATGGTGTCGCGCTTCGGTCATTGCCTTAATGATCTGCTTTATCGCTCCCGCATCGGCGCATTGCCGGTGAAGATCGTCGCGGTGATATCCAATCATCTCGATTATCAGAAGCAGGTCGTGAACGACGACATTCCGTTTCATCATATCCGCGTCACGCCTGAGACAAAACCGGAAGCCGAAGCGGAAATCCTGCAGGTGGTGCAGGATACTGGCGCGGAACTCGTCGTTCTCGCCCGTTACATGCAGGTTCTGTCGGACCGGCTGTGCCAGGAAATGTCGGGCCGTATCATCAACATCCACCATTCCTTCCTGCCATCATTCAAGGGCGCAAATCCCTACAAGCAGGCCTATGAGCGCGGGGTACGGCTGATTGGAGCAACCGCCCACTACGTCACCGCCGATCTCGATGAAGGGCCGATCATCGAGCAGGACACGATCAGGGTAACCCATGCACAGAGCGCGATGGATTATGTGTCACTCGGCCGCGACGTGGAGAGCCAGGTGTTGGCGCGCGCGATACATGGCCATATCCACCACCGGGTTTTCCTGAATGGCAACAGGACCGTGGTTTTCCCCGCCTCGCCGGGAGAATATGTCTCGGAGCGGATGGGCTGAGCGCGGCGCTGCCGTAGCCCCGGCTCCGCCATCCCCTTGAACAGGCGCGAGGCGCGGGCTGCTGAACGGCAGCCGCCCTCGTCCGGTGCCGGGTCAACCGTCATACTCATCGTCGGTGACCTGTTCCAGCCAGTCCACCACCTTGCCGTCCTTGACCTCCTGAAGCGCGATATGGGTCATGGCCACATCAGGTGCGGCCCCGTGCCAGTGCCTCTCGCCCGGTGCGAACCAGACGATATCACCGGGGCGGATTTCCTCCACCGGGCCACCGTCACGCTGCGCCCGGCCGAGACCGGAAACCACGATCAGCGTCTGACCGAGGGGATGGGTGTGCCATGCCGTTCGCGCCCCGGGTTCAAAGGTAACCTGAGCGCCCTGCACCCGCTCTGCATCGAAGGGGTTGAAGAGCGGATCGATGCGGACCGTGCCCGTGAACCAGGCCGCGGGGCCTTTTGCCGATGCCCGTGTTCCTGCGCGCAATATTTCCATGGTCATTCTCCTGACTGATGTTCCAGGCCGGCGGGAAGCGCGGGGCCTGCCGTCGCCCACAGGGCGGGGTCATCGCTTTCCGCATTCTGTGAAGCCCTGCCTCCGGTCTCCGCCACGCCCTTCATTCTCGCGCGTTTTCGAGAGTTGCGCCGGCCGCTTCCGGGACCTTTTCAGACCGCTCGACAAAAATCAATCTCGGGATTGACTCACTTATGAAAACGGTTACATTCGCTGATGTAAACGGTTTCATAGTCGATATCCGTTGCTTGGAGGAGCAAGTTTTCATGTTTAGACATTTGTTGGCTGCTGCCGCGATGGTGCTGGCGGCGGGCACGTCCTTGCACGCGCAGGAACAGAGTTTCAAGATCGGTCTTTCCAATTCTTTCGTCGGCAGCGAATGGCGCACGCAGATGATCGAGGAAGCTCAGGCTGCCGCGAAGGCGTGGGGCGAAAAGGGCGTCAAGGTCGAGGTTGTCGTCCAGAGCGGCAATGTCGACGTGCAGGGGCAGATCGGTCATATCCGCAATTTCATGAACCAGGGCGTTGATGCGATCCTCATCAATCCCGGCAGCCCGACCGCCTTCGATCCAATCTTCGCGCAGGCCAAGGCGCGCAACATCCTCGTCATCGCAACCGACGCCGAAGTGTCCTCCAAGGATGCGATTTATGTCGGTATCGACCAGAAGGCATGGGCCGCGCAGTCGGCGCAATGGCTGGCGGATGCGCTGAAGGGCAAGGGAAGCGTCGTCGCCATCAACGGTATCGCGGGCAATCCGGCAAACGAAGCTCGCGTCGCCGGTTATCGCGAAGTATTCAAGAAATATCCTGACATCAAGGTGCTGAACGAAGCCAATGCGAGCTGGGATCAGGCGCAGGGGCAGCAGGCCATGCAGAACCTGCTTGCCACTTATCCCGACATCAGCGGTGTCTGGGTGCAGGACGGCATGGCCGACGGCGCGTGGCGCGCCATCGAAGCCGCCGGCAAGACGAAGGACATTGCTGCGACCGGTGAAATCCGCAAGGACTTCATGACCCGCTGGGAAAAGGAAAAATTCAACTCCGGCGCCTCGGTCAATCCGCCCGGCGTGATGGCCAGTGCGCTCAATGTCGCTGTCCTGAAGCTTCAGGGCAAGGAATTCAAGGACGGTATCTTTGGCGGCACCTATGGCAACGCCATCTATATTCCGATCCCCTTCGTCAGCAACGAAAACCTTGCTGACAATATCAAGGCTGCAGAAGGCAAGCCCGGTTACTGGTCCGTCACGGCGACCGTGACGCCGGAACAGGCCGGCGAGTTCTTCAAATAAGAACCGTCCCGGGCCGGCGGAAGCGCCGGCCCGAACCGGAATTTCGAGTGCGGACCGCGCGTTGGCTGGCCGCCTGTGACAAGTATTATTCGGGGACATGCGATGGCGAACGCTTTGGAAGCGGCCGGCATAACGAAGAATTTTGGCGCCGTACGTGCGCTTTCCGACGGCAGGCTGACTGTCGGTCGCGGTGAAATTCACGCGCTTCTGGGCGCCAATGGCTGCGGCAAGAGCACGCTCTGCAAAATCGTTGCGGGCGCGGTGGCGCCGACGAGCGGAACGATCAAATTCAAGGGCGAAGATGTGCGCTTCAAGAGCCCGCGTGACGCCGAAGACGCCGGTATTGCGCTGTTTTACCAGGAACTCAGCCTTGTTCCGCAGCTTTCGGTTGCCGATAACATCTTTCTCGGCCGGGAGCCGAAACGTGGCATTTTTGTTGACCGTAAGGTGCTGAAAGCCGAGGCGGCAGGGCTGATCGCCCTGTTTGACGGCGTGGCCGGCGAAGGACTGGAGCCGGATGCGATCGTTGGCACTCTGCCGCCCGATCAGCGCCAGCTCGTCGAAATCCTCAAGGTCTTTGCCCAGAATGCCAGCCTCATGATTATGGATGAGGCTACGGCAGCGCTCGATGGCCGCCAGTCCCAGCGTTTTTTTGAGATACTCCGGGCCAAGAAGGCCGATGGCGTCTCGACCATCATGATTTCCCACCGTCTCGACGAGGTTTTTGCCGTCTGCGACCGCATTACCGTGATGCGAAACGGCGCAACGATTTCCGAGCTCGATACGGCGGCAACCACGCGTGAAGCTGTGGTGCACGATATGGTCGGCGATGTCCGCGCAGCACCTGCCCGCCAGCAGGGACGCGCTGCCGCAACTCCCAGCCTCAAGGTGACGGATGTTACAGGCGAAGGCGTGCGCGGTGTCAGTATTGACGCCTATCCGGGTGAAATCGTCGGTCTGGCCGGCCTGCAGGGGCAGGGACAGTCGGCGCTTTTGAAGGGGCTGTTCGGCGCGACGCCCTTTGCGACGGGCCAGACATGGTTCGATGGCCGTGAAATTACCATCGGCAAGCCATCGCACGCGGTTCACAACGGTTTTGCCTATGTCTCGGGCGACCGCGGGCGTGACGCTTCCCTTCAGGGCCGGTCGATCTTCGAAAATCTCGTCGCGGCCCTGATGGTGCGCGAAAAGATGCGGCTGGTCCGGCCCGCCACGCTGAAGCCGCGGGTGCAAAAGGTCGCGGATGATATGAAGACGAAGTTTGCCGGCCTGGATATGGCGATCGGCACGCTTTCCGGCGGCAATCAGCAGAAGATCTTCATTTCCCGCTGGCTCGCCACAGCGCCGAAACTGCTTCTGCTGGATGATCCGACCAAGGGTATCGATCTCGGCGCCAAGGCCGATCTTTTTGCGCTGATGCGTCAGCAGGCCGATGCCGGCGCGACCATCCTTCTTTATTCCTCGGAAGATGCGGAAATCCTCGAATATGCCGACCGCATTCTTGTGTTCAACGGCGGACGCATCTCTGCGGAACTGACCGGAGCCGACATGACATCTGTAAACATGACCCGCGCCGCTTATGGAGATGCCGCATGAGCGTCTCCGGTTTCCTGCGCAGGCAGCCATGGGTCATCACCCTCGTCGTTCTGGCCGTTCTTGTCGCCGTGAATACGTTTCTGCAACCGTCCTTCGTTCAGCCCTCGGTGCTGCAATCGAACCTGACGACGTTCCTGCCGCTGATCCTGGTCGCCATCGGCCAGACCTATGTCATTCTGGCGGGCGATATAGATTTGTCGGTTGGCAGCATCGTGGCGCTCGCCAATGTCGTCACCGTCAGCGTCATTGCTGCTCTTGGCGGCACGACTGGCGCTGTCTTCGCCGGCATGGCAGCGGGTGTAACCGTTGGGCTACTCTGCGGCCTGGTCAACGGCCTCTTCATTTCGGGCCTGCGTTTCCAGCCGATCGTGACCACCTTCGCGACGGGTATCATCTTTGCCGGGATGGCGATCTGGGTTCTGCCGCAGGCTGGCCTGCCGGTGCCGGAGGCCTATTGGCAGACCTATTCCGGCAGCTTCGTCGGCCTGCCCTTCGTGCTTTGGGTGCTGATTGCCGGCATCGCCTTCACGCTTATCGTGTCGCGTATTCCTTTTCACACGCATCTGCTTGCGGTGGGTGGCAATCGCACCGGCGCCTTCCAGACGGGGCTACGCCTCTCCGGCATCCGTATCGGCGCTTACATGATCTCTGGTCTTTTCTCCGCGCTGGCGGCGCTCTGCCTGACGGGTGAGACGGCCTCGGGCGATCCGCTTCTCGGCGCAAGTCTGGCGCTATCTTCCATCTCTGCGGTGGTCTTGGGCGGTACGGCGCTTTCCGGCGGCTTCGGCAGTTCGACCGGGTCGATCGCGGGCGCGCTGGTGCTGGGCATGATCGGCAATGTGATCTTCTTTGCGGGCCTGCCCTTCGAGTACCAGACACTGGTGCAGGGTCTGATCGTGCTGACGGCTCTGGCCGGTGGCGTTCTGGTGACGAGGCGTTGATATGACCAAGCCCGGCTTGCAACTCAAAACCCTTCTCACCGATCCCCTGACCATCGCCATTGGCGCATCGGCTTTCCTGCTGCTTGTCGGCGAATTGTTGTCGCCCGGCTTCGCACAGGGATCGCAGATCGTGCGGCTGCTGACGATTGCCGCCATTCTCGGTATCGTCGCGGCGGGCCAGAATCTCGTTATCCTCGGCGGACGCGAAGGCATCGACCTTTCCGTCGGCGCGATGATCTCGCTCGGCGCGGTGCTTGCCGGCAATATGATGAACGGGCAGAATGCCGGTATTCCCCTTGCCATTCTGGTTGCGGGCGGCATTCCGTTCCTGATCGGCCTCATCAACGGTCTCGGCATCACCTTCGTGCGCATTCCGCCGCTGGTAATGACGCTCGGCATGACGGCGGTCATCCAGGGCGGGCTGGTGGTTTATTCGCAGGGCGTTCCGTCAGGTGCGGCGGCTCCGCTGCTCGCAGGTTTCATCAACCGCCCCCTCATCTTCGGCATTCCCGGTGTACTCTTCGTCTGGCTGGGCATCGCCGCGATCATGCTCTTCGTCCTGCGCCGCACGGCTTTCGGCTTCGCCATTTACGCCATCGGCTCCAACGAGCGGGCGGCGACGCTGGTAGGTCTTCCTGTTCCGCTGATCCGCACGCTGCTTTATGGCCTTTCCGGCCTGTTCGCTGGCCTGACCGGGGTTTGCGTCATCGGCTATACCGGCACGTCCTTCATCTCTGTCGGCGACCAGTATGTGCTTCCGTCGATCATCGCAGTGGTCATTGGCGGCACCTCGCTGGCCGGCGGGGCTGGCGGATATGTCGGAACCATGGCCGGCGCAGTTGCGCTCACCATTCTGCAAAGCGTACTGATAACGCTCAACCTCGATGTATGGGCACGGCAGATCATATTCGGTGTCACGTTGCTAGCGCTGATGCTGCTTTATGGCCGCCAAAAGCAGTTGCGTGTGTGACAGATGAGCAAAGACCACAGTTCGAATATCAGGGAAGTTGCAGCTCTCGCGGGTGTCTCCATCGCGACAGTATCGCGCGCACTGCAGCAACCCGACAAGGTTCGCCCGGAAACCCGCAAGAAGGTTTTCGATGCCGTTCGGCAAGCGAACTTCGTTCCCAATGCGCAGGCGGCCAGTTTTCGCCGCCAATCCAACAACACCGTCATCCTTCTCGTTCGCGATATCGGCAACCCCTTCTATCTCGAAATCTACAAGGGTGTTGAGGAAGCGGCGGGCGAAGCGGGCTTCAAGGTGCTTATGGGCGATGCCCGCAATGACGAGCACCGTGTGGCGACCCACATCGATATGGTACGGCAGAAACATGCCGACGGCCTCATCCTGATGACCGGGCAGTTCCCGTCCGAGCTTCTCGATCAGGGCGATGCGCTGCCGCCGATTGTCATCGCGTCGGAGACGGTGCCCGGCCTCGCATTGCCGACCGTCAAGGTGGACAACCGCGCCGCATCGATGAACGCCGTGCGTCACCTCATGGAAGCGGGACATGAAAGGATCGTGCATCTGGCCGGTCCCGTACCGGAAAGTCTGGCGCAGGAACGTTTCGACGGTTACCGCGCGGCACTCGCAGAGGCCGGCATAGCTTATGCCGACGAACTGGTGGTGACGGGTGATTACAGCATTGAGGCCGGCCGGCAGGCGATTGCGGGTCTTCTCGAAGGCGGCATTGTCTTTACCGCGATCTTCGCATCGAGCGACCAGATGGCGATTGGCGCGATCAGCGAGTTGCGGGGCAGGGGCCTGTCGGTCCCGGGTGACGTCTCCGTCATCGGCTTCGACGATATCATCTTCGCCAATGCCTTTGAGCCGCCGCTGACGACGGTGCGTCAGCCCCGGCAGGAAATGGGCCGAAGGGCCATGGCGCTGATGGTGGACAGGCTGAATGGCAAACGCACCGCCGAGACCATCGTGCTGGATACCGAACTGGTGGTGCGCGGCTCGGTCGCGCCATGCCGACCGCCGCACCGGTAGCGGCCAGACTGTGAATGCAAGGAGTGTAAGGACATGAAGACGATCAAAGGCCCGGCGATTTTCCTCGCGCAATTCGCCGGAAACGAGGCCCCTTTCGATACGCTCGACAATCTCGGCCAATGGGCGGCTTCGCTCGGCTACAAGGGCATCCAGGTGCCGACCGACCCCAAGCTCTTCGATCTGGAAAAGGCTGCGGAATCCAAGGACTATTGCGACGAGATCAAGGGCCGTCTGGCCGAGATCGGTGTCGATATCACCGAGCTTTCGACGCATATTCAGGGCCAGCTCGTTGCCGTTCATCCCGCCTATGACGAGATGTTCGACGGTTTCGCTCCGGCCGAACTGCGCGGAAAGCCGCAGGCGCGGCAGGAATGGGCGGTCAATCAGCTGATATGCGCAGCGAAGGCGTCGCGGCATCTCGGCCTCAAGAGCCATGCGACCTTCTCCGGCGCGCTCGCCTGGCCGTTCGTTTATCCGTGGCCGCAGCGCCCGGCGGGCCTTGTCGAAATGGCCTTTGTCGAGCTCGGCAAGCGCTGGACACCCATTCTCGATGCCTTCGAGGAAAATGGCGTGGATCTCTGCTACGAGCTGCATCCGGGTGAGGACCTGCATGATGGCGTCACCTTCGAGCGATTTCTCGAAGCCACCGGCGACCACGCGCGCGCCAACATCCTCTACGATCCCTCGCATTTCGTGCTGCAGGCGATGGATTATCTCGGCTTCATCGATATCTACCACGAGCGTATCCGCGCCTTCCACGTCAAGGATGCCGAGTTCAATCCAACCGGCCGTTCCGGCGTTTATGGCGGGTATCAAAGCTGGGTCGATCGGCCGGGCCGTTTCCGTTCGCTGGGCGACGGGCATGTCGATTTCGGCGCGGTTTTCTCGAAGCTCACCCAATATGATTTCGATGGCTGGGCGGTGCTGGAATGGGAATGTGCGCTGAAGCACCCGGAAGACGGCGCGCGCGAAGGCGTCGCCTTCATTGAAAACCACATTATCCGTGTGACCGAGCGGGCCTTCGACGATTTCGCCAAGAGCGGCGTCGATGATGCCGCCAATCGTCGCCTTCTCGGCCTCTGAAAGGGATAGCCATGTCTTCCACACCAAAAAAATTCGACAGCCGCCGTATCCGTCTCGGAATGGTCGGCGGCGGTCAGGGCGCCTTTATCGGTGCGGTGCACCGCATCGCGGCCCGGCTGGATGACCGTTACGAGCTCGTGGCCGGAGCGCTTTCCTCCGATCCCGCGCGTGCGGCCGCTTCGGCAACCCTGCTCGGCATCGCGCCGGAGCGTTCCTATGCCTCGTTCGAGGAGATGGCTGCGGCAGAGGCCGGTCGAGACGACGGTATCGAGGCAGTCGCCATCGTGACGCCCAATCACCTCCATTTTGCGCCCTCAAAGACCTTTCTCGAGGCCGGTATTCACGTCATCTGCGACAAGCCTGTGACCGCGACACTTGAGGAAGCAAAGGCGCTGGCCGAGATCGTCAGGGCGTCGGACAGCCTGTTTGTCCTGACGCATAATTACACCGGCTACGCCATGCTGCGGCAGATGCGGCAGATGGTGGCTGATGGAGCCATTGGCAAGCTGCGCCACGTTCAGGCCGAATATGCCCAGGACTGGCTGACCGAGGCGGTTGAGAAGACCGGTGCGAAGGGGGCGGAATGGCGCACCGATCCCAGCCGCTCCGGCGCGGGCGGGGCCATCGGCGATATCGGCACCCACGCCTTCAACGCCGCCGCCTTCGTTACCGGTGAAATCCCGAAGAGTCTTTATGCCGACCTGACCTCTTTCGTGCCGGGCCGGCAGCTGGATGACAGCGCCAATATTCTTTTGCGTTACGAAAGCGGCGCCAAGGGCATGCTTTGGGCAAGCCAGATCGCAGTCGGCAATGAAAACGCGCTGTCGCTGCGGGTCTACGGCGAAAAGGGCGGGCTTGAATGGCACCACCGCGTGCCGGATGAGCTGTGGTTCACCCCTTACGGCGAGCCGAAGCGGCTCATAACCCGCAACGGCGCAGGCGCAGGAGCCGCGGCCAACCGTGTCAGCCGCGTGCCATCGGGGCACCCGGAAGGATATCTCGAGGGTTTCGCGACGATCTACCGCGAAGCCGCAGATGCAATCATTGCCAAAAGGGAGGGAAAAGCAGCCGCCGGGGAGGTGATTTACCCCGGCATGGAGGACGGCCTTGCGGGTCTCGCATTCATCGATGCCGCCGTTCGCTCCAGCCAGACCTCGACCTGGATCAATATCGATATCTAGGTCGCAGCCTATCGGAGGAGACGACACAGGGTGCCGAAGGTGATGCCCGGCAAAGGACACGTGTCGTCATATTGATCAAACGGAAAGGGAGTTACGCGTTTGAAAACGTTCAAGTCAAAATTCGCAGGCATCGCAGTCGTCGCAGCATTGGCAGCCGGTTTCGCAAATCCGGTTTTTGCCGATGACAGCAAGACCCTGCCGATTGCCGCGCAGATGTATACGCTGCGCAATTCCGGAACGCTGGAGGAGCAGCTGACGATCCTCAACCGCGCGGGCGTTTCCGCGGTGGAAACGGTGGACATGCAGAAGGTCAGCGCCAGCGAATTGAACACGCTTCTCGAAAAGCACAAGATCAAGGTCATTTCCTCGCATGTGCCGATCGACAAGCTGCGCGGCAACCTCGACGAGGTCATCACCGAACAGAAGGCTGTCGGCAATCCTGTCGTGACCGTACCTTTCCTGAAGCCGGAAGACCGACCGAAGGACGCCGCTGGCTGGACCGCCTTCGGCAAGGAACTGGGTGGCTATGCGGACAAGCTGTCCGCTGCGGGCCTTTCCATGGCCTATCACAACCACGACTTTGAAATGGCCAAGTTCGACGGCAAGACGGCGCTGGAACTGTTGCTCGACGCCGCCGGCCCGAAACTGCAGGCCGAAGTCGACGTCGCCTGGGTGGCGCGCAGCGGCAATGATCCCGCAGAATTCCTCGGTACATTAAAGGGCAAGGTTTTTGCCATCCACGCCAAGGACAATGCACCGGCGGGCACGGCGGAAAACGAACGCGGCTTCGCCATACTCGGCACCGGCACGCTTGACTGGAAGACGATCCTGCCGGCGGCCAAACATGCCGGCGCAAAATGGTTCATCCTCGAGCACGACCTTCCGCTCGATGCCGAAGCGGTCGTAACCAAGGGCAACGCGTTCCTCAACGAACACCTGCCGACCATTCAGTAAACACTGCCAGTAAAACCAGAACCGCTCCCCGGCGGCCGGTTTCGGCGGGGAGCATGAGGTTCGACAGACGCATGTCCATTTTCCGCCGCGCCGCGACGGGAAGCGCTTTGCCCTGTCGTTTTTTCCAAGCTCACATCGGAGGAGTTATCATGGCAAACAATCATTATGATGCGATTGTTGTCGGCTCGGGCATCAGTGGAGGCTGGGCCGCAAAGGAACTCACGCAGAAGGGCCTGAAGGTTCTGATGCTGGAGCGTGGCCGCAATATCGAACACGTCACCGACTATCAGAATGCCGACAAGGAAGCCTGGGACTACCCCCATCGCAACCGCGCCACGCAGGAAATGAAGGCGAAATATCCCGTTCTCAGCCGCGATTATCTGCTGGAAGAGGCGACGCTTGGCATGTGGGCCGATGAGCAGGAAACGCCCTATGTCGAGGAAAAGCGGTTCGACTGGTTCCGCGGTTATCATGTCGGCGGCCGCTCGCTGCTGTGGGGACGCCAGACCTATCGCTGGTCGCAGACCGATTTCGAGGCCAATGCAAAAGAAGGCATCGCCGTTGACTGGCCGATCCGTTATGAGGACGTGTCCCCCTGGTATGACTACGTCGAGCGCTTCGCCGGCATTTCAGGCAGCCGCGAGGGATTGGACATCCTTCCTGACGGGGAATTCCTGCCGCCCATTCCTCTCAATTTCGTGGAGCAGGATGTCGCAAGCCGGCTGAAGAAGGCGTTCAAGGGCACGCGCCACCTCATCAATTCGCGCTGCGCCAACATCACCCAGGAACTTCCCGATCAGGAACGCACGCGCTGTCAGTTCCGCAACAAATGCAGGCTGGGCTGTCCTTTCGGCGGCTATTTCAGTACGCAGGCATCCACCCTGCCGGCAGCGGTCGCTACGGGAAATCTCACGCTTCGTCCCTTCTCCATCGTCAAGGAAATCCTGTATGATAGGGACAAGAAGAAGGCGCGCGGCGTCGAGATCATCGATGCCGAGACAAACCTGACCTATGAATATACCGCCGACATCATCTTCCTGAACGCATCGACGTTGAACTCGACCTGGGTGCTGATGAACTCGGCCACCGATGTCTGGGAAGGCGGGCTTGGCAGCAGCTCCGGCGAACTCGGCCATAATGTTATGGATCACCATTTCCGCATGGGCGCCACCGGCCAGGTGGAAGGTTTCGAGGACTTCTACTTCAAGGGTCGCCGTCCGGCGGGCTTCTACATTCCCCGGTTCCGCAATACCGGTGACGACAAGCGCAAATATCTGCGCGGTTTCGGTTATCAGGGCTCCGCCAGCCGGTCGCGCTGGGAGCGGGAGATCGCGGAACTGAATATCGGCGCCGATTACAAGGAAGCGCTGACCGAGCCGGGCGGCTGGACCATCGGCATGACCGCCTTCGGTGAAATGCTGCCCTATCATGAGAACCGCGTGAAGCTGGATCATGAGAAGAAGGACAAGTGGGGCCTGCCGGTCCTTTCCATGAATGTCGAGATGAAGCAGAACGAACTCGACATGCGCGAAGACATGGTCAATGACGCCGTCGAGATGTTCGAGGCGGTCGGCATCAAGAACGTCAAGCCCAGTCGTGGCAGCTATGCGCCGGGCATGGGCATTCACGAAATGGGAACGGCCCGCATGGGACGCGACCCGAAAACCTCTGTCCTTAACGGCAACAACCAGGTCTGGGATGCGCAGAACGTCTTCGTCACCGATGGCGCCTGCATGACTTCGGCCTCCTGCGTCAACCCGTCCTTGACCTATATGGCGCTGACGGCGCGTGCGGCCGATTTCGCCGTTTCCGAATTGAAGAAGGGGAACCTGTGATGAACAGACGCGAACTGCTGAAACTCATAGCCGTTGCGACCGGCCTGCCGCTGATCGGTGCGGATATCCTGACAGCCGCCGAAAACGCTGCCAGGCCCGCCGGGGGTGCCCATGTCTTTACCCCCGAGGAAATCCGCTTTCTGGACGAGGTGGCGGAAACCATCATTCCGCGGACCTCCACGCCGGGCGCGAAGGACGCGGAAGTCGGTGCATTCATGGCCGTCTATGCGGCCGATTGCTACACTGACGAACAGCGGACACTCTTCCTTTCGGCCATTTCCGACATCGAGAAACGCAGTCAGGCCGAACACGGGAAGGCCTTTGTGGATTTGACCGCCGAACAGCGCCAGGCGCTGCTTTCTGTGCTGGACAAACAGGCCAAAGCGGAACAGTCGCCGGCAAAACCGCATGCTTTCACGCTGGTCAAGCAGCTGACACTGCTTGGTTTCTTCACCTCGAAGATCGGCGCCACGGAAGTTCTCGTCTATGACGAGATTCCCGGTGGCTTCGAGGATCGCGTTCCCTACAAGAAGGGCACGCCTGCCTGGGGCACGACCTGAAGAAAATCGCCGGCCCGTCTGCTTCCGCGGACGGGTCGTACTCAAGCGGCAAGACAAGGATGACACGATGCGCAAAATAACAATCATCGCGGCGGCAATGTTTGCCGCAAGCGCCATTCCTGCTTTTTCGGAGGGCGATGTTGCCAAGGGCGAGGCCGTCTTCAAGCGGTGTTCCGCCTGTCACGCCATCGGTGAGGGCGCTAAAAACAGGGTCGGCCCGCAGCTTAACGGGATTATCGGCCGCGCGGCGGGCGGCGTGCCGGACTATACTTACTCGGCCGCGATGAAAAAAGCGGGCGAGGAAGGCCTCGTCTGGAAGCCGGAAGAATTGCGGGCATTCCTGAGCGCGCCCAAAAAGAAAATCCCTGGCAACAAGATGGCGCTGGCCGGCATCAGCAAGCCGGAAGATCTGGACAATCTCATTGCCTATATCGAAAGCGCGGCTTCGAAACCTGCAGAGTGATGGCGGCCAAGGCGGGGGAGGATAGGCTGATCCTCCTTCCGGCTGCTGCCGGGAGAGGACGGCCAATGTCATAGAACCCGCCCCGCTTCCTCGATGAATCTTCGCACCAGCGGCAGATGTCGTCTTTCGGCAAGGCAGATCGCATATTCATCGATGAGTTCGGTGGCATCGCAGAGCGGCACGAAGGAAAGGCGCGCGTCGTGACCGAATTCCAGATCGGCCACCACGCCGCATCCCACACCGTTGGCGATGGCTTCTCGCACGCCCTCGCGGGACGAGATTTCTATCACGGGCTGGATGGAGATACCGTGATCGGCGAGGTTCTTTTCGAAGATTTCGCGGGTCCGCGATCCCCGCTCTCGCATGACGAAGGACAGGCCTTCAAGCTCTGCCACGAAGACGCTCTCCCGCGCCGCCAGCGTGTGAAAGACGGGCACGCACAGGCCAAGCCGCATGCTGAGGAATTTGACGCCATAGAGGCGCGGATCATCAGGTGCACGGGCGGTAATGGCGACATCGGCGCGATAATCGATGATCTGTTCCATCACCCGCGCGGAATTGTCCACCGAGAGCGAAAAGGTTAGCTGCGGTCGCTCTGCCTTCAGCCGCGAGAGGATCGGCAGCGGCAGCACGGGGCCATCGGCAGCGACGCGCAGATGCCCGCCCGCAGAACCCGTATCGCCGCGCAGGAAGGCCTTGGCCTCGTTTTCGGCCTGAAACAGGCGCGCGGTGATTTCGAACAGGCGTTCGCCCTGCGGGCTGAGGCTCACCCCCCGCGGTTTTCTTTCCAGAAGGTTCACACCGCTGATCGCCTCCAGCTCGCGCACATGGGCTGAAAGGGTGGATTGGCTGATCGCCATGTCCCGCGCGGCCTGAGAAAAACCGCCCGATTGCGCGACGATGTGAAAGGCCTTCAGCTGGGTGGTCGACATGAGATCCTGTTCTGCCGGCGCTAGCGCCGTGTGCGCCTTCCTTCTGCCGTGCGATTATCGGCGAAAACGCTGACAACACCATGACGCCCGCGGGAAGGCTTCGTTTACCCTGTGGCGTAACCGATGGCGGCCATGGGAAATCGCTATGGCGCGTTTACACTTTGTTAGGAATTCGTCATCCGGGCGTTAGCCCCTGCCTCTAATCGTGCCGCCATGGCCTCGGCCAATCCGTTTCACGCAAAAAGGCCCAAGAGATGACGACTTCGCAAAACTCGATCGCCAACCCCATCGAAACCTCTTCCGACTGGCTGCTGAAGATCCCGGACCTCGCGCAGCAGCAGAGCATTCTCGTTTCGCCCGGTGGCACCGGCACGGTAACGTCCTACAGCCTGGTATATGACGTCTATTTCCCTTCGGGCGGCTCCACCGAATGGATACCCTTCCTTCAGACGGATCTTACCAACAGCAACGACGGTGACATTTTTGGCTCTGCAAGCAGTGCCAGCTACGGTATCGGCATCGGCGGTAATTATCGCGGCACGGCCAAACTGGATGCCTGGAACCGTGTTGGTGTCACGATCGAAAAGAATTCGAACGGCACCGTTTCGATGAATAAATACGTCAATGGCGACTATATCGCGACCCAGCAGATATCGTCCAATCCGGGACGCTTCGCCATCGACCTGTCCAAAGGCTTCCTGATCTTCTCGGATGAGGATGGCGATACATCTCCCGGCTATCTCAGCAATTTCCTCTTTCTCCAGAAAGTGCTGACGAAGGCCGAAATGTCCTATCTGGGCGCAGCAAAAGCATCGGGTATTCTGCCGGATGTAATGAAGCAGGCGGCAGAGCAGACAGGCGCTCTCGAAGTCCGTTTCTCGGAAGGCTCGGCCGCACCTGCAATCGGCACGGGAACGATTACCGCAAAGGGCACCACGCTCGAATTCACGACGCCTGCAAAGGCTAACGTCCTGGGAATTGGCGAGACGGCCCCTGTCGATCCGTCGGCCGTGGCAAAAACCGCCATGATCAAGGACATGATGGTGACGCCCGACGCGGCAAACGTGACGATCGATCTGTCGAAGTACTTCTCCGGCGAAAAGCTTACCTTCACCGTGCAGAACAGCGAAAACAAGGTCGTGAATGCGGTCCTTGCGGAAGGCAACAAGCTGACGCTTGACTTTGCCGAACTCGGCCATTCCGACATTCGTGTGACCGCGACGGACGCTGCCGGCAAAAGCATGGCCGACGACTTTCGTGTGCGTGTGGCCGGCCCGAACGCCTATACGATCGCGGTTTTTCCAGACACGCAGGACTATACCTCGAACGATGGCATCAAGCATCTCTTCGGCGACATGACGCAGTGGCTGGTCGATAACCGCCAGAGCCACAACATCGTCTTCATGAGCCATGTGGGCGATATCACCCAGAACAACCAGTCGTCCGAATGGGATATTGCCGAAGCTGCGCTGCGCAAGCTTGATGGCAAGCTGCCCTATGCGCTGCTTCCCGGCAATCACGATCAGGGCTCGTCCGGCAACGCCGCAAACCATTCTTCCGACCAGCTGGACAGCCGCTTCTCGGCAGCAAAGCAGGCGGCGACCAATGCCGGCACCTTCGGGGGCGCTTACGATCAGGAACAGGCCGCCGCCCGCAACACCTACAGCACCTTCACCGCGCCTGATGGGACCAAGTGGTTGTCCATTTCGCTCGAATTCGGCCCGCGCGACGACGTGATCCGCTGGGCGGGCGATGTGATCGAGAAGTTTCCCGACCATCGCGTGATGCTCGCAACGCATTCGCTGACGAGCTATGCCGGGCGTCAGGACAATCTGGCAGCGCCGCTCTATGACGAAGGCGCCGGCTATGATTACGGCATGCGCACCGATCAGCGCGGCGCAAATGACGGCGAATATGTCGCCCGCGTCTTGTTGTCCCGTTATCCGAACATCGTCATGACCTTCTCCGGTCACATCTTCGGCGATGGCGCAGAAACCGACATCACCTACAACCAGTTTGGCGAGCCGGTCTTCCAGTTCCTGGTCAACTACCAGAACGGCGTATCCCGCGAAATCACCGGTAACGGCATCGAGTCGCGCGGCAATAACGGCGGCAACGGCGCGATACGCCTGATCACCATCGATCCGGACAATAACCGCATCTCCACCGAAACCTACTTTACCGCCTTCGACGATTACCTCGACGGTTACCGCAGCAAGCCGGAAATCGATCGCAACGGCCTGACCGGTTATTATCGCGGTCATCAGGAAGTGTTCGAAAACGTCTATGTCGGTGCAGGCAAGGCGCGCGCCATGGCCGACGCCGGTGACGACATCGTCGCCAATGCGGCAACCGGTGCATCGAAGGCAAGCGTTAACCTCTCCGCCGCCAAATCACTGCTATCGGCAGACATCAAGAAATTCGTCTGGACGGACAAGAACGGCGATGTGGTTGCCGAAGGCAAGGAAGCGGTTGCCGATCTTTCGCTCGGCAAGCACAAGCTGACGCTGACGGCAACCGACGCCAACGGCGTCAAGACCACCGATAAGATTGACGTTCTCGTTCGCGGCGACCGCACCCTGCTTGTTGAAAACTTCAACGACGGCAAGGCGGACGGCTGGGCCACCAATTTCGGCGCGACCGATGGCAACACCGGCAACTTCCTGCTCAAGGGCACGGTATTTTCGCGCTCGAGCACAACGGATGGCCTTGCCGCTCCGGAGGCAGCGCTCTTCGACCAGAGCGATGCGACCGGCAACAAGCTTGTTTATATTGGCGGACAATCGGCCGGCTGGAGCGACTACGTCCTGGAAGCGACGCTCATCCAGCTCGATAATGACGCAATCGGCGTCTACTTCTATTACAAGGACGCGAACAACTACTACCGCTTCTCGATGGATGGAGAAACGAACCGCCGCCAGCTGATCAAGGTTTCGGGCGGCAATGAAGTTCTGCTCGCTTCGGTCAATGAGGGCGTTCAGTATAATATGGAGCTTCCGCTGACCGTCTCGGTCGTCGGCGGCGTCATCAACGTCTTCCTGGGTGACAAGAACGTCTTTGGCGGCCCCGTCGTGGATGCGACGTCGCCACTCTCCGGCGGCACGGTTGGCGTCTATTCCAGCGGTCAGCGCGCCTCGGTTTTCGATGACATCGTCGTCACGCGCGCGGTCACGACCGCCAAGGCCGGGATCGACCAGCGGGTCGACGACCTGGATGGCGATGGCAAGGCTTCCGTCACGCTCGATGCATCCGGCTCCTTTGGCCCTGAGCATCTGACTGGCTTCGTCTGGACGGACCTCGACGGCAATGTCGTCGCCACAGGCAAAAAGGTCGACGTCGCGCTCGATACCGGCATCAACAGGCTGATCCTGAAGGTCACCTCCGCCAACGGTGCCGTTTCGACCGATCGCGTTGATGTTACGGTCGTGGAGAAGGCGAAAATTCTCGTTGCCGAGGATTTCTCCTCCGCTGGGGCCATGGCGCGCTTCAAGATTGTTGACGAGGGTGAGTTCGGCGGTATCGGACCGGATGGAAAGTCCTCTGAGTGGCTGATTTCCAACGGCAGGCTGGTTCAGACAACCGAGCTTGCAAGCCGTGAGCTGACCTGGAGCGGCGCAACCAACTCCGACTACTGGAAACGTGGCTGGAGCCCGATGGGGGACGGCGTCAACGTGCTGCGCCTTGGCACTTATGCGCTCTTCAACGACCCGGCAGCGCTGGCATGGACCGACTACGCCATCGAAACAACGTTCCAGACACCTGACAAGGACGGTCTCGGCTTCCTGTTCCGCTACAAGGACAGCAAAAACTATTACAAGCTCGAACTGGATGCCGACGGCATTCTTGATCGCACTCCGAGCAATGGTGCCGGCAGCATCTTCAATCTCGTCCGGATGCGAAACGGCATCGAGGAAATCCTCGCTCAGGTGCCGGGCAAATATGAGCCTGGCCAGGATACGAAGCTGCGCGTCGAGGTCATCGGCGACAAGATCACCGCTTTCCTCAACGAAGAGGCGCTGTTTGCCTATCCCATCGGTGATCGCGAACTCGACGCGGGTACTTTCGGCCTCTATTCCTGGGGTAATAAGGGTCTGGCCTTCGACAATCTGACAGTGGTCAATCTGAAATCCGGCCTCGAGGCGGGCACAACCATCAACGGCACGGAAGCGCGCGACACCCTCGTGGGTACAGATGCCGATGAAACGATCTTCGGCCAGGGGGGCGATGACCGGTTGATCGGCAACGCCGGCAACGACCGCCTAGCCGGCGGCGATGGCAACGACGTGCTGATGGGCGGGGCAGGGCGTGACGCGCTGTCCGGCGGCGACGGTGACGACGTGCTGTTTGGCAATGAGGGCAACGATATCGTCTCCGGCGGTCTGGGTGACGACGTCATCGAAGGCGGTACCGGCAACGATCTGCTGCTGGGCGGTGATGGCTCCGACACCTATGTCTATGGCCGCGGTGACGGCTCCGACGACATCGTCGAGACCGCTGGCGCAACGGGCGACAAGGACGTTCTCGTTCTGCACGATATTGCCAGAAACGAAGCCGTCGTGCACAAGTTCGGCGACAACGTCGAAATCGAATTCGGCAACGGTGAAAAAATCTCGCTGCGCAGCCAGCTCGCTGGCGGCGGTCTAGAACTGGTGACCTTCGCCGACGGAACGCTTCTCAACCGCGATGCGATCGTCAAGGGTCTTGTCAACCGTGGCCCGGTTGCTGCTGCCGATACGCTGGCTGCAGTCGATGAAGATGCGGCATCCTTCCTTATTTCCTTCGCCACATTGCTGGCGAATGACAAGGACGCCGATCTCGACCAGCTGGCGGCGACGGGTGTCTCCCTTGTCGCGGGTGGAACAGCGGTTATGGAGGAAACGGGCATCCGCTTCACCACGGCTGCCGATTTCAACGGCACGGCGTCCTTCAGCTACAGGATCACTGACGGTCGCGGCGGTTCGAGCGAGGCGACGGCAAGCTTCACCGTCAAGCCTGTCAATGACGCACCTGTTGCCGCCTCCATCGCCGTCAAAACGGATGAGGATGTAGTCCTGAAGGGCAAGGTCGTTGCATCCGATATCGATGGCGATACGCTGACCTTCGCCATCAAGGCCGATGCCGGCGCGGCGAAGGGCGAAGTCAAGATCGACGCGGCGACCGGTGAGTGGGTCTATGCGCCGAACGCCAATGTGAATGGAACCGACAGCTTCACGGTTGTCGTTTCCGATGGCAAGGGCGGCAGTGCCGAGAGCGTTGTCTCCGTCACGATCAATCCCGTCAACGATGCGCCCGTGGCCGTAGACGACAGGATCACCGTATCGGAAAAGGATAGCGCCAGCTTCGATCTGGTCGCCAATGATACGGATGTGGAAGGTGACCGCCTGACGCTCATCAGCGTCGCAGTTGCAGGCGTCGCGGGCCTTGCCCTGACCAGCGAACAGGCAGCTGCTGCCTTCTCCGTGGTCGATGGCAAGCTGGTTGTCGATCCTTCCTCGGCTTTCGCGGCCCTGGAAGATGACCAGCAGGCGGTCGTGACGCTCACCTATACGGTCCGCGACGCCAATGGCGGCGAAGCGCACGGCACCACAACCGTGACTGTGAACGGCTACACCGAATACACCATCGTCAGCGGTACTGACGGTAACGACGTCCTGGTGGCTGGCGATGGCAAGGACATGCTGGAAGGTGGTGACGGCAACGACACGCTGCTGGCCGGTGCCGGCAACGACATGGTGGATGCGGGCGCTGGCAACGACCGTGTGGTTGCTGGTTACGGCAACGATATCGTCGAGGGCGGCGCCGGTAACGACGTGCTGATGGGCGGCGCCGGCAATGATGTGCTTCACGGCGGTGCTGGCAACGACCAGCTGAACGGCGGATCGGGCGATGACACGCTGATCGGCGGGGCGGGCAACGATGTGCTGACCGGTGGCAGTGGTGCGGATACCTTCGTTTTCGCGGCCGGCAGCGGCCGGGATGTGGTGACGGACTTCCAGGCCGGGGCTGACGGCAAGGATGTCGTCGAACTCTCGAAGGACGTCTTTGCGGATTACCAGGCGTTTATCGCCTCCGGGGTCTTCACGGATGGCGACCACGGTGCCGAGATCGCCTTCAAGGACGGGTCGACGATTACCTTCGATGGTGTGAAGACCCAGCAATTCGTCATCGACGACTTCCGCTTCGCGTAAACCACCAGGGCGCATCCATCCGGGTGCCCTTCAAATCGCGCCAAACCCGCCGATTTCGGCGGGTTTGTGCTTGAGGGAGCCTGGCATGAGTGGCCGACCCTGTCGGCAAAGACGAAGTAAGAAAACGTCTTCGTCATTGGCCCCCCGGGGGCCGGAGAGCACGCTGTCGCCAATATTGCTGCAGCGGACGTGCTGACCGGCGCTGGCGCTGGACGGGATCGCCCATATTCGGACGGCGACCTGTTGGACGGCCAGCGTCGAACCAGCTGCGGGGGGATATCTCAAATCATAATCGATGTAGGGGAGGGCGGTTTTCATCGCCGATGCGTGTGATGACTCATGAATTTTCTTGATCGATTGTCGCAAATGCACGCGCAAGATTGACGTTTTTCCGGTGCGGCGCTACCACCTGTGCCGGTGCCCGTCAGCCGACGGTCATTCGCTGAAATAGCGGCTGGTCGGCGTGCTCGGGTTGTCGTGTCAAAGGGGGAACCGTCCTTGTCGCTTTATCCTGTTCTCCTCGGCAGGCTCGCCCGGCCGGATCTGTTTTCCGATCTCGCAGGCATCGCTCTCGGCGGCAAGGCTTGGTCGGGCGCGGAATTCGATGTTTTAAATCCTTCGACCGGTGCGCTGCTTGCGCGGCTGCCGGATATGGGGCCTTCGGAAACCCGGGACGCGATCGACCGCGCGGCCGAAGCGCAGGGCGTGTGGCAGAGCCTGCCGGCCAAGGATAAGAGCGCGGTGATGCGCCGCTGGCACCAACTGATTGTTCTCCATTCGGACGACCTCGCAACGATCCTGACGGCAGAAATGGGTAAACCGCTGACGGAGGCAAAATCCGAAGTCGCCCATGCCGCTGCTTACGTGCAATGGTATGCCGAGGAGGCGAACCGCATCTATGGCGAAACGATTTCCGCCCCTTCCAACGATCGGCGGATGCTCGTTATCAAGCAGCCGGTGGGCGTGGTCGGCACCATCACGCCGTGGAATTTCCCTGCATCCATGGTCGCCCGGAAGATTTCGCCCGCACTTGCCGCCGGCTGTGCCATCGTATTGAAACCAGCGGAACAGACGCCGCTGGTGGCAGGGGCAATGTTCGTGCTCGCGCGGCTTGCCGGTTTTCCGGAAGGGGCGCTTAACCTTATCTATGCCAGTCAGGGCGCCGATGTCGGTGCGGAATTGTGCACCAATGCCAGGATACGCAAGATCAGCTTCACCGGCTCAACCGAAGTCGGGCGGCTGCTGATGAGCCAATGCGCGCCGCAGATAAAGAAGCTCAACCTCGAATTGGGCGGCAATGCACCCTTCATCGTTTTTGACGATGCCGATATTGATGAAGCCGTGGAAGGCGCCATTCAGGCGAAATTCCGCAATGGCGGCCAAACCTGTGTTTCGGCCAACCGCATCTATGTCCAGTCGGCGGTTCACGATGAGTTTTCGGAAAAATTCGTTGCGCGGGTGGCAGAATTGAAGGTCGGCGACGGCTTCGATCCCGAGGTGACCATCGGTCCGATGATCGACAGCCACGCCATCGACAAGATCGAGGCACATCTGGCCGACGCCGGCGCAAGAGGCGGCACAATAAGGTGTGGCGGCAAGCGTGTCGGCAATGGCGGAACCTTTTTCGAACCTACGGTCCTTACCGGCGTCACCAGCGCGATGCGGGTGGCGCAGGAAGAGACTTTCGGACCTTTAGCGCCGATCATCCGTTTCGACGATGCGGAGCAGGTTGTTCGTGAAGCCAATGACACGATCTACGGTCTGGCTGCCTATTTCTACGCCTCCAATCTCAAGCGCGTGTGGCGTGTTGCCGAAGCCCTGGAATATGGCATGGTCGGTATCAATACCGGCCGCATGTCGTCGGAAGCAGCTCCTTTCGGCGGTGTCAAACAATCCGGCATCGGCCGCGAAGGTTCGCGCCACGGCATGGAGGATTATCTTGAAATGAAATATCTCTGCATGGGCGGCATATAGCGGCCGGCCGTCACGGGTTCCCGTGGATCATCGCCCTCAGTAACATTTGTGCGCCAGCGACGCTGGCTGCGATCAGCCTGTCGTTCATCAACGAGAAATGCAGGGTAGGCTGGTGAAGCAGCAGCCCTTTACGAAACCGATGGCCGCCATGGGAAATCCCTATGGCGCGTTTACGATTTTTCAGGTCTCCGTCATCCGCACGTTAGCCTTTGCCGCTAGGCGTGCCGACATGGCTCTCGGGCCACTCCCGTGTCGCGAAGGAAGGGCAGGAGATGACGACCTCTTCAAACATGATCGCCGGCCCGCTCGCGATGCGCTTTTTCCCGTTCGCGGAAGATTGTCACAGGCGTATTGCCGCCGGCTGATCCCGCCGCCGCGATTTCAATGGACAGTAAAATGCGTTTCCAATCCGCCAATAGTAATGTTCGTCAGATCAAGGGTGTATTTGCGGGCTGCGCCGTCGCTTTCATCGGCGTCGGTCTCATGAGCGCCCTGGTCAATATTCTTTATCTCACCGGCTCGCTGTTCATGATGGAGGTCTATGACCGCGTCCTGCCCAGCCGCAGCCTGCCGACGCTGGTGGCGCTGTTCGCCATCGTGGTGGCGCTTTACGTATTTCAGGGTCTGTTCGATGCCCTGCGCGGGCGCCTTCTGGTGCGCATCTCCGATCGTCTCGATCAGGTCCTCTCCTCGAGGGTCTACGAGGCGGTGATCGGATTGCAATTGCGCCTGCCGGTCAGCGGCGCCCAGGCACAGCCGCTTCGTGATCTCGATACAATCCGCTCTTTCCTGTCAGGAAGCGGGCCGACGGCCTTGTTCGACCTGCCCTGGCTGCCTTTTTATATTGCCATCTGTTTTGCCTTTCATTTCTGGCTTGGCGCCACCGCGCTTGCCGGCGCCGCAATTCTCACCGCGTTCACGCTGATGACCGAGCTTGTCTCCAGACGCCCCGTCGAGGAGGCCGCACGACACGCCTCCCAGCGCAATCGGTCGATTGAAAGCGTGCGCCGGAACGCCGACATCGTCGCCGTCATGGGTATGGTTCCGCCCCTGCGCGATCGCTGGCAGACGGGCAACCGCGCTTATGTGCGCGAACAGCGCGCTGCAAGCGATATAGCCTCCGGTTTCGGCGTGGCAAGCAAGGTGCTGCGCATGCTGCTGCAATCCGGCATTCTGGCGGTTGGGGCGTGGCTGGTCATCAATGAGCAGGCGACACCCGGCATCATCATCGCCGGCTCCATCCTGTCGGCGCGGGCGCTCGCGCCGGTGGATCTCGCCATCGCCAACTGGAAGGGCTTCATCGCTGCCCGGCAGAGCCGCCGCCGTCTCGAAAAGACGCTTGCGCTGTTGCCGGATGCCGCCATGCGCATGGACCTTCCGGCGCCCCGCTCCCTTCTCTCCGTCGAACGTGTCGGCGCCATTCCACCGGAAGCGACCGAGCCGGTTCTGCAGGATGTCGCCTTCACGCTGGCGGCCGGCAGCGCCCTTGGCGTGATCGGCGCGAGCGGTTCGGGGAAAAGTTCGCTCGCACGGTTGCTGGTCGGCCTCTGGCGCCCGCTCAAAGGCTCGATCCGTCTGGATGGCGCAACGCTGGACCAATGGCCGGCAGAGGCGCTGGCGCGCCACATCGGCTACATGCCGCAGGCAATCGACTTGCTGGACGGCACCATTGCGGAAAACATCGCCTCCTTCGACCGGCAGGCGAGTTCGGAAAAAATCATCGCGGCCGCCCGTGCTGCGCGCATCCACGACCTCGTTGTGAGCCTGCCCGATGGCTATTCCACTCTGGTAGGCGAAACCGGCCGACAATTGTCGGCGGGGCAAAAACAGAGGATAGCGCTGGCGCGTGCCCTTTATGGCGAGCCGTTTTTCGTTGTGCTCGACGAACCCAATTCCAACCTCGATTCCGAAGGCGAAGAGGCGCTGACGGCTGCCATTCTCGGCATTCGCGAGCGTGGCGGCGTGGCCGTCATCATCGCCCATCGTCCAAGCGCGCTTCTGGCCGTGGACAAAGTGCTCATGCTCGCTGACGGACGGCAGCAGGCCTTCGGCGCCAAGGAGGAAGTACTCGCCAAGGTGCTGCGTCCGGTCGGTGGTGCGGCAGGCGCCCTCAAGGTCGTGCAGACCACGGAAGCAGGAAAGATCTGAATATGGATGAATGGCAGACACTCAGACGCTCGATCCGCAACCATATTTTCGTTGGTGGACTGGGTTTTCTAACCCTCGTCGGCGTCTTCGGCGGCTGGGCCGTCGGTACCGAGATTGTGGGTGCGGTCATCGCGCAGGGTTCTCTGGTGGTGGAAACCAGCCTGAAGAAAGTCCAGCATCCCGTGGGCGGCGTTGTCAGCGAACTGGCCGTGCGGGACGGAGACCGGGTCAAGGCAGGCGATGTGGTCATGCGTATCGATGCGACGATGACCAAGGCCAATCTCGCCATCATCGTCAAGAGCCTCGATCAATACACCGCCCGCAAGGCGCGGCTGGAGAGCGAGCGTGATCGGGCCGGCCGGGTGATTTTTCCGCAAACGCTGCTCGATCGCGCCGGCAATGGCGAGGTTCTGGCCATGATGAATGCCGAACAGCGCCTGTATGAAAACCGCAAGGCGGTTCGCGAAAGTAAAAAACGCCAGCTCGAACAACGCGTGCGACAGCTTCGCGATGAGATAAGCGGCATGGAAGCCGAGCGCGCGGCGAATTTGCGCGAGCAGGGCATGGTCGATGAAGAGCTCATACGCTTTCGCTCCCTGCATGAAAGGGGGCTGATGGAAAAAAGCCGCCTCAGCACACTGGAGCGTCAGGCCACGGATATCGACGGTGATATTGGCCGGCTGATGGCCGGCATTGCCGGGGTCGAAGCGAAGATCAGCGAAACCGCGCTGCAAATCCTGCAAATCGACGAACAATGGTCGGAAGAGGTGGGTTCCGATCTGCGCGAAATGGATGCGCGCATCGGTGAATATGTCGAGCGCCGGGTGGCGGCCGAAGACCAGCTGAAGCGCGTCGATATCCTGGCGCCGCAGGATGGGGTGGTGCACCAGCTTTCAGTGCACACCATCGGTGGTGTTGTGGCGCCCGGCGAGCAGATCATGATGATCGTGCCGGAAGTCGACAAACTGGTGGTCGAGGTCAAGGTCGCGCCGCAGGATATCGACCAGATCTATTACGGTCAGCTGACCAACCTGCGCTTCTCCGCCTTCAACCAGAAAACGACGCCGGAAATAACCGGGACGGTGGAGCGTATCTCCGCTGATGTGACGGTGGATCAGCGAACGGGCACCAGCTTTTATCTGGTACGTGTTGCCACGTCGCAAGAGCAGATAAAGCGTCTTGGCGAATTCAGCCTCATGCCCGGCATGCCGGTGGAAGCTTTCATCACGACAGGTGAGCGAAGCGTCTTGTCCTATTTCCTCAAGCCGTTGATTGATCAGGCGAACCGCACCTTCAGAGAGGCTTGAAGGCAATGGGCGAGGGGCGTAGCTAGCGAAATGGTTTGCTCAATTCTGCGATGTCATGCGCTTTAATTGGCGCGTGGCGTTGCAGTTTTCATAGGGCGCTCGGAATTCTGAGCGGTTGGGCCGCCAAGCGGCGTGATTTGGGCGTAACTATTCCGTGTGATGTGGCCCGGTGTCGTTCCATGAAGCGGACAGTATGTCCGTAACGCCCCCTCCGCTAATCGTTGTCCGACAAACCCTCCAGGGGGTAGCTTCCCTTTGCAACCGCATCGCGTTCGTCGAGGCAGGTCCAACCTGGGACAGGCAGCTCATGCTGTGCCGTGTTTTTGCTTTCCGGAGAAATTGAACGGCCGTGTTGAAGCCGGGACTGGAAGCGAAGCGTTTGCATTGTGTGAGTTTCAAAAAGTTTGAATTGACCGCCTCTCACGGCGAGGCAAAACTTGGGGCATTGGCAAGGGAGAGCAAAAATGGACCAGCCGTGGCGTCACATGACAAGCGCACCGAAAGACGGTACCCGGATTCTCGTGACGATCCGCTCGTCGGAGCAAGGCCCGGCACAGGTGGATCTTGTTTATTGGTCCAATGGCGACAGACTCGGAGCAGAAGGCTGGCGAGCTTCGGATTCCTCACCGGGTCGGATAATTGAATATGCGGAACCGGAGCTGAAGTGCTGGATGCCGGTTCCGGCGGCGAATACCGGTGGGCTCTCGGCGCCATCTCCCTGGGAAGGGGATGATGACCGCGAGCTTTTTGGATCCGGAATATGATGGGTGGAATTGCAGTGAATTTGCGGGAATATCGCGGTGTATCATCCCTGCCTCGTCCGCGGAACTGATATCGCAAGTGCACCTGCATCATCCTGATGCCCTGCGCGCAGGATCGCGTGCGGGTATGGATGTCGTGCTCAGAGCATTCTCGATTGCAGCGCCTGAGGCGGTGTTGTCGAAGACGCACCAACCGTCAGGCGCAACGAGTTCGCAAAAGTGCCTGATCTCATCGTCGCTATAAGTGGAATAATAGATCTTTGGTTTTCCGTGCAGGCGAACATATCGCGGGGGTTCGTTGAAGGTTTCCGCAGGCCACACGAGCACCGGATCGGCGAAAACGCGGTCAATCTTGTATGTTTTCAGCAAATCAACCGCTTCCTGCGACGCCCAGCTCTCGTGCCGGGCTTCAATGACAATCTGCCCGTTATCAGACCCACGCATCGCCTCGAACGCCCTGTCTGACGTCCGGATATCAAAGGCAAGCGATGGCGGAAGCTGACACAGAAGCGGTCCACGCTTTCGACCCAGTGGCGCAAGGTCTTCCATGAAAGTTTCAAACGGTTCGGCTATATCGTTCATTCTGCGCGTATGCGAAATCTCTTTGGGCATCTTTGCAGAGAAACGGAAGGGGTCGGGCACTGATTCAGCCCACCGCGCGAAGGTGGACGCCTTGTGCCGACGGTAGAATGTGGAGTTGATTTCGACTCCATCAAAGACCGAGGCGTAACGTTGAAGGCCGCTCCCTTCTGCCGGGAACCGGTCGGCCACCTTTCTCGGGATGGACCAGGCCGCAGTGGCAATGATTGGCAAATCGTGTCTCCTTCCCCTAACCGGATCCAGTTCAACTCTTTAAAGCTCGATTTCAGCTCAAAAATTTGCTCCAGCCAAGTTCGTCTTAAAACCTCGTCGGCTGACAAGGTTCCGCGACGGTGATCCGGTCGGGGGTCCAGCCGGCTCTTTTCAGTGTCGCTTGCTGGTAAATAGCCGGTTGCAGCATCGAGACGGATCTGGGTGCTCGAATAGTATTTCCGTTACACAGTGTTGGGTGTTGGCGTCTGCGTCTTCCCGTGAGAGTAGCGATGAAACCGGACAATGACCCGGAGCCGAGACTGACCGATGATTGAAATTTCCGCTGCTGCCAGTTGGCTAATGGCTGAGTTCCGACCGGGCTTGGAACACTTCGACAAGGTCCGCGGTTTGTACCAAGGGTCAAGGCGGAAAAGAGAGGAGATATCATGTCTAACTCAAAATCCACGGATGGCGATTACGCCGAAAACACGGGTACGACCGACAATCGGTTCGGCTACTCGCTTGAAAGCCAGGCTCAGTTTGACGATGCCACCGAGATAGCGCGCGGAACGGCCGCCGGCGAAACCCTCAATGTTTATCGCCTTGAACCTGTTGCGGCGCCGGACGACCCACGCTGGCAGAATGCGCCTGCCCACGGAACCGTGGTCGTCGCAGCGCGGACGGCGGGTGATGCACGGATTGTCGCTGCAGGTGCGGAACTCGATTTCATGGAGATCGACGCCCTTCCCGCTGAAGACGTGTCGACGTTGAATGCAAGCGCCTTTAGAGATGAAAAACTCTATACGGTGATCGAAGTGGAACACGGCCGACAGGGTCTGACGCGAGGGGTGATGGACGGCGATGTCCGTATAGACACCATCAAGCCAGTGCAGATCTGAGAACGTGCCGACCCGAAGGGCTGCGGGATTCTCCGTTCTGCCGCAGGCTTTCAGTTATCAGCTCCGATCTGGGTAACGATATGATCGTCAGCTCACCCGGCGGGCCTGCTCCCGTCAGGGGATACGCGTTCCGGGCCAAGCTGCGAGAGCAAGGTCGATCAGCCGCTTCAGCAAGGCGTTGCAGGCGCCGTCGCAGGCTTGGGCGGACATGCCCTGGATGATTGCACCATAAAAGCGGGCAAGCGTGTCGGTATCGGTTCCCGCCGGCAGTTCCCCTTCGTCGACTGCACGGTCGAAGCGGGTCTTGAGGGCCTGCATCGATGCCTCGCGCAATGTCGCCGTCAGACGCGCTACGGACGCATTTTCTTCCGCATGCTGCAGGACGGCCGTGGAGACCATGCATCCGCGCGGCTTGTCCGGCTGGGTGTCTCCATCGGCAATATCGTAAAGGTAAAGCCTCAGAGCTTCGTAAAGCGGCAGATCGGACTGCAATATGTCGGATCGACGGCTGTTTTCACGAGCAATGCTGAAATCCAGCGCCTGGCGGTACAACTCCTCCTTCGATCCGAACATCGAATAGAGCGTCGGTGGATTGATGCCCATCGCTTTCGTCAGATCGGCGGTTGAGGTTCCTTCGTAGCCGCGCTCCCAAAACAGCCGCGCCGCGATGTCGAGCCCGACGTCGCGATCGAGCAGGCGGGGTCTGCCTCGTCTGCGGACTGGTGTCTCCATAAAATAGTGGTCCCTATTAAATTGTTGACAGGTGCGTTTCGCTCCTTATTTATAGGGGTCACTATTTATTTTGGCAACGGAGTGATCAATGTCCAGACGACTTGCAGACAAGACAGCCCTTATCACTGGAGGTTCACGCGGGATCGGCCGGGCGGTTGCCCTTGCCTTTGCCAGCGAGGGTGCCGCGCTGATTGGCGTGCATTATGCCGCCAACGCGGATGCGGCCAATGCCACGGTGCACGAGATCGAAGGGCTCGGCGTCAAGGCCGTCGCCGTGAAGGCCGATCTCAGACAGGGCAAGGACGCGGCCGACAGCCTGTGGGCGCAGTTCAGCGAAGCAGCGCATGTCGAGACGGGCTCGACCGCTCTCGACATTCTCGTGAACAATGCCGGTATCGCGCCCGCACTGCCATTGAAGCAGACGAGCGAAGCCGCGTTCGATGAGGTGATGACGATCAACTACAAGGCGCCGTTTTTCCTGATCCAGGCCGTGGCCGACCACATCCGTGAAAACGGCCGTATTATCAACGTGTCGACCGGGTTTACGCGCATCGCAGCGCCGACTCATCCCGCTTACGCCGCGTCCAAGGGCGCGCTGGAAACGTTGACATTGGCGCTGACACCGGAGTTTGCCACGCGCGGTATCACAGTCAATGCCGTGCTGCCGGGTGTCACGGAAACCGACATGAATGCAGAGTGGCTGTCGTCTCCGGAAGCACGCGCTGGCGCCGAAGCCCTCTCTGTATTCTCGCGCGTCGGAAAGGCGGAGGATATCGCCGACGTGATTACCTTCCTCGCATCCAGCGATGCCCGCTGGACGACGGGGCAGATGATCGATGCAACGGGCGGCGCCCGCATCTAGGGTACGTTGCTCTTGCTTTAGCTAAAGCTGTTCAAGCAAAAGCAGCCCACGAGGAGAGTCTGATTAAGTTCAGCTTGCTCGTCGTTCATCATCACATCCACGGGCGCTACGCGTGTCCGTGGCGTCGTTATCCCCTTGTGCGGTGCCGCCGAGCTACGCGCAAACATGGTCGCGGACATGTGACGCGCCGATCCCTGTAGATTGATTCTGCCGGCGCGCCGTCTAAACGCTTTGCACGACCATCCAGCGGGATGCAGCCCAAGGCAAAGCCACCGGCGCTGTCGCGGCGGGTTCAGCCAAATTCCGATAGTGTTCTGTCGCGCCTGCAGCCTGCCTTGGCAAAAGCCGTCCATTTCTAAATTATTCTGCCGCGATTGTTACGTTTCCGAAACGGGCTTTGACGAGAAGCGCGGCTTCTGCGATTGCCTGATTTACCCGGGCGTTCACCACGGGAGAAACCTGCCCTTCCACGTAATCCCGGCCGGAGGTGTAGATTGCGGTCGGCGTCACGAAGGCTTCGAAAAAGGCAAATAGCGGCCTGAGTTGGTGTTCCACCACAAGCGAGTGCCGGTCCCCGCCGCCTGTCGCCGTCAAGATGACAGGTTTGCCCCTGAGGTCGGCGGGATCGAGAAGATCGATGACGTGTTTGAAGAGGCCGGTATAGCTTCCCTTGTAAGTCGGTGAACCGATCACCAGAGCTTCAGCGTCGATGATGGTCTGAACGACCTGCCGCGCGCTGCCTTCCAGGTCCGCTACGGATCGTGCCGAGCTTAGGGAGGAGCCGAGATCCTCAACGTCGAAAACCTGATGTTGCAGGCCCAGTTGGCCGGCCAGCGCCTCGCTGACGCTTTCGACGAAGCGCTTTGTGCTTGATGGCCGCGATGTGTTGCCGGAGAAACCGACGATCAGATTGTTGCTCATTGAACTTTCTTTCGGGTGATCCTGCATAAATGCGGTTTGTGTCTGCGCGCCCTAGGCCGTCTTGAGAATCGACAGCCCGGCCGGATGTGCCGATCGATCATTCTCGCCGGTCTTCCACTTCTCAAAGGCGGCGCGTCCGAGAATGGCGACGGACGTGTCTTCCTGAGGTGCATGGACGAGGACTGACTGGATATCCCGGAAATGACGCTCGAGCCCGAGATCGGCATTGAGACCGGGGTTGCCGATGCCGCGGACCGCCAGCTGGACAGCGTCGCGGATTTGCCTCCCGGCGAGAAGGCGGGCCCTTATCAGGTGTTCGGCATCGCCAATATGGTTTGCGAGCGCGCCAAAGATGATCTGGCGGGCGCCGGCAACCAGAAGGTCGATTTCACCCGAGAGTTCAACGAAACGTTCCGTTTGCGCAATCGGGCGGCCAAGATTAGCCGGCACGCGCTCATGCGCGAAGCGGATGAACGCTTCTTGGGCGGCTTCGGCCGCGCCCAGATAGATGGCAGTGAGTGCAAGCGTCATTGCCGCGTGGCCGCGATTATCCTGCTGGGCGACCGAGGGATCAACGAGCTCCAGCACATTTTCTGCCGGGATTTCAACCTCAGTATATTCGACATCGTGCGAACCGGTCGCTCGCATGCCGAGGCTTTTCCAGTTCTCGATAATCTTGATGCCGGGCAGACCGTTGGGGACAACGAAGGTGCCGACCCGCGGCTGAACCTCATCGGTATGCGCCCAGACGAGAAAATGGGTGAGGCCATAGGCACCCGTTACGAAGCGCTTGCGGCCCGTGATCGACCAGCCATTTGCCGTCCGGTGCGCACGCGTGGCCGGCAATCCGCCGCGGGCCGGCGACCCCAGCTCTGGTTCCACACGCGCGGCGTTCAGAAGAAGCGGCTGCTGCATTGCCTGTGAAAGAAGTTCCCTGTAGAGACCGTCCGGCCAATGGCCTTTCGTGGCCTGCCCGAGATGTGTAAAAATCGTCATTGCGCTGATAAGCGCTACAGAAGGATCGCCTCGCCCGAGCGCCGCCAGAATATGGGCTGCGGTGCTCAAGGTTCCTCCCGGTCCGCCATAACGCGTGGCCACAGTGCTTTCGAGAAGTCCAGCCTTATGAACGGCGCGAATACCGGTCCAGGGAAACTGACCGGTCTGATCCGCATCCGGTGCGGCTTCGGAAAGGACGCGCGCGGCTGCGTCGAGTGCGGTGGGGTCATAGGACATGCGGATAGCGGCTTTCTCATGGTCGGCAGGCGGGATCATCCGTCACAGGGGTGGATGATCCCGGTCTTGGAAGAGAGGTGGATCGGTCCGACGGCGTGGTCGGACTGCCGTGATCAGGCGGCGGCCTTCTTCTTCGCCTCTTCGCGTTCGCGAATACCCTCGCGGACGAGGGGCAGGATGTATCGTCCGTAGTCTACGGCATCATTATAGTTGTCGTATCCACGGATCGAAATCAGATCGGCGCCAAGGTCGATATAGTCGAGAATGGAGTCGGCGATCGTGCGTGGCGACCCGACCAGGGCGGTCGTCGCGCCGCTGGCATTGGTGGCGGTAACGGTCGGATACCAGAGCGCGCGGTCATGGACGTCGCCGCGCTTGGCGATATCCAGCAGACGCTGGGACCCGATATTGGCAGGAGGCGCTGCATTGACCGGGGCACGAGACAGGCCCTTCTGGCGGTTCTCGTTCAGACGGTCGAGAACCCTGTGCGCCTTTTCCCAGGCCAGTTCATCCGTTTCGGCGACGATCGGCCGGAATGTAACCCAGATCCGGGGGCGGTCGGTGCGCCCGGCTTTTGCGGCTTCGGCGTAGATACGGTCAATCTGCTGTTTTGTTTCAGCCAGCGGTTCGCCCCATAGGCCGAAAATGTCGCAAAGGGAGCCGCCGATACGATAAGCAGCATCCGAAGAGCCGCCGAGCGAAATCGGGATAAGGCCATTGGTCGGACGCACGGCGCTGCGGAACTGCTTGAACTGGTAATATTTGCCTTCGAAATCGAACGGCTCCGTCGAAGCCCATGCAAGGCGAAGAATGCGGATATATTCTTCCTGACGCTCGTAACGCTCTTCCTTGTTGAGGAAATCGCCTTCGCGTGCCTGCTCCTCGTCGCTCCCGCCCGCGATGAAGTGGACGACAACGCGCCCGCCGCTCAACTGGTCGAGAGTGGCGAGGGACTTGGCCGCAACCGTTGGATAAACCGTGTTGGGGCGGAGCGCGACAATGATCTTGATGTTCTTCGTGTGCGCAAGCACCGTCGCACCCAGCGTGAAGGGATCGAACGAAGAGGAGGAATAGGGAATGAGCGTGTAGTTGAACCCGTAGTCATCCAGTGCCCGCGCGTAACGTTCCAGAAACAGCGGATCGACCGGAGCATCAGGGATGGGGTTCAGATCATTGGATGCGTTGGGAAAGCTGACGCTGATGAATTCCGCAGCCATGGGAGCTCCTTGCTGTTTCTAAATGTCGAGTGAAAGCTAAAGCCGACGTGGCATATGAGGAAGACAGGTCTTTCTATTTCTATGGAAAATGTAGAAAATATTGCCTGACTATTCTGGTGGCCTAGAACCGGCGATTGCCGCCGGGCCTGCATCTGCGTCATAAGGGCCGGTTTTCCACCCAAGGGAGGGAGCAACCGTCGTCGCAAGATCGGTGAGCAATCTTACGTTTTCGGTCAATCCGAAAGCCGGAGGCAAAAAGAGGACGAGCTCATCTGCGGCCGCCAGCCCGGGGTCGCTCAGTACCGCCTCAATGACCGTATCCGGTGCGCCCTGAAAAACGGGGGAAATCATGGCACCAGCCGGTTGGCCGGCAGGAGCCAGCGCACCCTTCGGGCGTGAGGCCGCAATGCCGACTGTGCGACGTTCAAGGTCATAGGCGGCATATTTTTCCCGCAGTTCCGGAGTGGTGCCGACCAGGATCGACGCTGCAACGGCGACCGGAGGCGGCGTTGTCTTCCAGATTCGCAGCCAGTGAGTGCGATAGGCATCGATGATACGCGCCTGATATTGGCCAAACGTCTCGCCCTCGTCCTGATCGTGAAGGACGGTACCGGAAATCAGGCCGATACCGAGTTCGGCGGCCTGAATCGCTGAATCGATACTGGCGGAGCCCTGTCGGATACGGCTGCGCAAGGTGGGGCTGTGTGGGGTCACCCGCAACTCGGCTCCCGGAGGCGCACCAACGTCGTTCGGCGTAACAACGTGCAGAACATCACCGGCAATGGCGGCAAGAAAACGCGACTGTCGCCGCTTTGCCTCTGTCCGGGCATCGGTATCCACGGATCCAAATACGGCATCGAACGCCCCATTTGCCCCGGTTGAAATCGCAAGTTCAAGCCGGCCGTCGATCAGCAGGTCGGTCGTGCCCGCCGCTTCGGCCAGCAGAATGGGGTCCTGATAACGCATCGGGATGACGGCGGAGCCAAGCGTAATGTGCCGTGTATGCTGGCCGACCGCCGCAAAGAAGGGCAACGGGGAAGAAAGATAGTGGTCGAAATGGCGCTGATAGGCCCAGCCGGACTGATACCCAAGCCTTTCCGCCTGTCTGAACAATTCTATGCCCTGTCGGAGCCCCTTTGCCGGACCGTCATCGTCGTTGAATGATACCCGCGTATTGACACCCAGCCGGCTTTTCGGCCGGAACAATGCGGGAAGGTCGCGCGACGCTGCTGCAATATTCATGCGAGTTGTTCCTTCCGCAGCGCGTGCGGGGCTGCATGGGTGCGGGCCGTTCCGGCGATGCCCGATGGGATGGAGTTCAGCAGCGACGCGGTGTATTCGTGTCGCGGATTGCCGAAAATCTCGGTGACGGTCCCATGTTCGACAATGCGGCCTCGCTGCATCACGGAAACGCTGTGCGCAAGTTGTCTGACGAGGGCGAGGTCATGCGAAACAAAGACATAGGTCAGTCCGAGCTTCGCCTGCAGCGACAGCAGGACCTCGACGATATCCGCCTGAACGCTGACATCGAGAGCGGATGTGGGTTCGTCCAACACGATCACATCAGGCTTGAGGACCAGCGAACGGGCAATTGCCACACGCTGACGCTGCCCGCCTGACAGGGCTGATGGCTTGCGTTCCATGAGGTGCTCGCTCAAGCCGACATTTGCGAGAGCTTCCCGCACCTGCTCGGATCGCTGCTTCGGAGTACCGATCTCGAATCTGTCGAGCGGCTCACGAACAAGCTGGCCCACCTTCCATGTCGGGTCGAGTGACGTGAACGGGTTCTGGTAAACCAGTTGCAGATGCCGCCATACCGACCGCAGGGAAGCGCGGCTCTTGCTTGTAACGCTCTCGTCGGCAACCGTGATGGTGCCGCTTTCCGGCTGCTCGAGCCCCAGCAGCAGGCGGATGGTCGTGGTTTTCCCGGAGCCGGATTCGCCGACAAGCGCGTGTGTCGTGCCTGCCGGAACCGTAAACGAAATATCATCCACAGCGGTCAGGGTTTTGCCATCGACGGTGAAGCGCTTGGTAACGCCGCTGACAGCGATCTTTGGCGATTTGTCACTATCGAGAAGGCTGAACCCCGGATCGCGAAATTTGGCATAACGCTCCGGGTTGAGCGCGGGCACGTCGCCATGGAGTTTTTTGGCATAGGGAGAGGAGGGGGAGGAAAAAACAGCCGATGTCCTGCCCGCTTCCTGCACGACGCCGTTCTTCAGCACGACGAGATTGTCCGCCCTCTCCGCCGCTATTGCGAGATCATGGGTGATGAGAAGCAGGCTGATGTTCAGCTCATCGCGAAGACGGGAGAGGAGATCGAGAATGCGTTTCTGGATTGTGACGTCGAGCGCCGACGTCGGCTCATCCGCCACCAGCAATGCGGGGCGCGGTAATATTGCGAGCGCGATCAGTACACGCTGCAGCATTCCGCCCGACAGTTGATGCGGATAGGAATCGTAAACCCGTTGCGGATTGTCGAGACCCACCTTTGCGAATGTTTCCAGAATGAGGAGCTTGCGGATTGCGGGGTTGGCCTCTTCCGTCAGCGCTGCCGCCTCCAGCGCCTGCGCGCCGATTGTTCTCACAGGATTGAGAGAGTTGCCCGGATCCTGCGGCACGAAGCCGATTTCGCGGCCACGAAAAGGCCTGAAGCGCCGTTCCGGCAATGCCAGAATGTCCTGCCTGTCGAAAACGACCCGGCCCGTGGCGTTTGCGCCGTTGGGAAGCAGTCTTAGTACAGCCTTTGCGATGGTCGACTTTCCCGAACCGGATTCTCCGATCAGCGCAAGGCTTTCGCCACGCCCAAGCTCGAAGCTGACACCGTGCACGACCTCCTGCCGCCCGTAGGACACGGCAAGATTTTCAACGCCGAGCAGGGGTATGGCGGGCTGCGGAGCCTCTGCCACTATCCGGGGAGGGGTCGGCGCTGTTTTCAATGCGATTTGCGAAGCCATCGGCTGATCCTGTTGACAGAGAGGACGGTCACGATCGTAACGAACGCGGGCGCATAAACGAGCCAGGGCCACTTGAGGTAGTCCTTGCCGATCGAGGTCAGCAGGCCCCAGTCGGAAGAGGGCGGCGGATCGCCGTAGCCGAGGAAGGCGAGGCTGGCGATGACGAGAATGGACTCGCCGAATTGCAGGACGGCCAGCGGCAACATCGAGCGGGATGCGTTTGGCAGCACATGTCTCAGCACGATGTAGCCGCGTGAGCCACCCGAGAGAAACGACGCCTCCACGAAGGTCGCCTGACGCGTCTTGATGACCTCTGAGCGCGCCACACGGGCGAAGAAGGCGATCGCCGATATGCCTGTCGCAATGGCGGCGTTGATTGTCTCGAAGCCGATTGCCGTGACGATGATGACCGCCAGCAGGAACTTCGGGATGGATAACAGCACGTCGACAAAACGTGCAAAGACGATATCCACCCAGCCGCCGAAAAATCCGGCAAGCAGACCGATCACACCGCCGATGACGACGCCGATGACGACAGCGACCAAAGCGCTCGATACAGATGAAGCGGTGCCATAAACGACCCGTGTATAGAGATCGCGCCCGAGATGATCCGTGCCGAACCAATGGGCAAAACTTGGCGCAAGAAGCTTGTCAGCCGGGACGCCGTTGATCGGGCTTTGGGTGGTGAAAAACTGCGGTGCAATCGACCAGGCGACGACGATTGCGATGACAAGCAGGGAGAGGCCGACCGTTACAGTTATGTTGAGAGTTTTCAGTCTCTCGAACGGATTGCTGATGGAAGCCGGGCTGGAAATAAGGCTCATGGTTTGGCCCCCGTTTCAAGGCCAAGCGACGTGTCATCGATCGTCGACAGGCGGCGTTTTCGGCCAACGATAATTTTTACCCTTGGATCGAGCAGCGGATAGAGGAGATCGGCGATGAGGTTGACGACGACGAACACCACGGCCCCCAGCGAGACGATCGCCTGCAGGACCGGCAGATCCTGAGTGCTGACGGAACGCTGGACGAGACTGCCGATACCGGTGCGGCCGAATACCGTCTCCGTAATCAGCGAATTGCCCAGAAGTTCGCCGACGGTGAGGGCGATAACCGTCACCACGGGCAAGGAAGCGGGCTTGAGGAGATGTGTTGTGAAAAGCCGTCTTGGCCCGATGCCGCGACTGCGGGCAACCGCTGCGTAATCCTGCTCTGCCTCATGATCGAGATTGGCGATCAGGACCTCCGCGATCTGTGCGGAAAACGGTATGCCGATGGTGATCGCCGCAAACAGCGTGGCCCAGAAACTGTCGGGTTCGATGACCCGGAACAGCCTGAGCTGAAAACCGAAAAGGTGGATCAGAAACAGGCCGATGACGAAATTTGGTGTCGACAGGAACAGGGAAGGGAAGGCGCGCAGCAATCCCTGTCCGTAACGCTTCGGCACGACCTGCGTGCCGTAGGCGACCGCAAAGGCGAGGATCAGCGCCACGGTCAGCCCGGCGGTGGCCAAGACCAGCGTCGATGGCAGCACCTCGGCGATGAGCGTCGAGACCGGTCGGTTGGAGCGCATCGAGATGCCCAGATCGCCTGTCAGGAAGGCCGACAGGGAGTGCCAGAGCTGCACGATGATCGGCTGGTCCAGCCCCTGTGCCGCAATGATTTCGGCGATCTCCTGCTCGGTAAAGCCGTTCTGCGGGTTGCGCAGAACGCTGGTGATCGGGTCGCCAGGCAGGACGCTGACGACCACGAAGGTGAAGACATAGGCCAGAAGGATGACGACGATCGCCTGGCCGAGCCGCTTTGCGGCGTAGGTTAGGTAGGCATTGCTCATGCCGTCACCTCCTTGACGTTACTCGGTGGGTGCTGGCGTCATTCGGCAATGAACGCTGTGTAATAGCTGGCATAAGCGACGCCGTTATAGACTTCGCCCTTCAGCTTCGGCGATTGCACGTAAATGCGCTGAACGATTTGCGTGCGCGGGATGAAGTAGCCCTGTTCCAGCACGTATTTTTGCAGGCCATCGAGCAGAGGCTTCCGATCCTCGACGGAACCTGCACCAGCGATCTTGTCGCGCAGGTCGTTGAGCGTCGCATCACGCTCGTCCAGCGCAAACCAGTTCTCGCCATTATTGGCGTTGGTCAGGATGCTTGCGACCGTGCCGGCGTCGATAAAGCTGCGGGTGACTTCATATGTCGGAACGGCGGCGCCACCGAATTTGACCTTCTCGCCAAAGGTCACGACATCATAAGCCCTGATATTGACCTTCCATCCAAGCCTGCCGAGCTGCTGGGCAATCAACTCATCGACTGATTTCGAGGTTGCCAGATAAGGATTGGAATGGATCGTCAATTCCAGCGGCTTGCCGTCCTTCACGCGAACGCCGTCCGCACCCTTGACCCATCCGGCTTCGTCCAGAAGCTTTTCCGACTTGTCCGGGTTGTAGGCGAGGAGATCGCTGTGATCCGTGGCTCCCGGGACGTTGCTCTGGATGAAGGACGTCGCGAGCTTCCAGTCCTGCGTATAGACTGTGTCGATGATTTCCTGACGGTTGATACCTGCCTGAAGTGCCTGACGCACCTTCACATCATCATAGGGCTGAAGCTTGGTGTTGACGGCCCAGCCGTTGACGAAGCCGAGATAACGCGGGGTCGCGATGGTGAAGCCTTCCTCCTTGAGCGATTTCAGTTCCTGGGGCGAGGCGTTGTACGCGACATCCGCCTGACCGGACTGAACGGAGGCGACGCGAAGGGATGGCTCAGAGACCAGCTTGTAGGTGATGGTATCGAGATAGGCGGGGCCGGTGTGGCCGACTGCGGCGGGACCCCAATTATAGTCCTTGCGCTTGACCAGGGTGACGTGGTCGCCCTCTTTCCAGGACTCCACCACATAAGGTCCGCTGCCTGCGGTCTTGCTGAGGTCCGCCTGCTGGCCGGCAGGCTGGGCAATGGTCTTGGGAGAGATCAGGATGGAGCCGTGGTAGCCAAGCGTCGGAATGAACCCGAGCGTCGGCTTCTTGAAGAAAACCTTGACCGTCGTCGCATCAACCGCTTCGGCGTGATCATAGGTCTTGGGGAAGAGGCCGATCGGGTTGATGCCCTCGTTCTTGCGGCCGGCATACCAGATGTCGAGATTGGCAACGACGGCCTTGGCATCCAGCGGTTCGCCATCGGAGAAAGTCACGCCGCTTTTGAGGTGGAGGGTGAACTCCGTCGCGGTGTCGTTCTGCTCCCAGCGCTCGGCAATCCACGGGCTGACCTTGCCTTCGGCATCGACGTACAGCAGCTTATCCGTGACATGACCCCATATATGGCCCTGGAAACTGGAGATCGCGCTGTTGTTGGGGATCCACGTGTCGCCCAGGGAATCGATCAGAAACGTGATGTCACCGCCATCATGTGGCGTGTCTGCGGCCACAGCACTCAAAGGTGCAGCCGTCGATAAAAACAGCGAGGCGGAAACAGCGAGCGAAGCCGTAAGAAGCAGCCGACGACGCGAAAGAGACGATGAGAAAGGACGCTTTGTCATTGTATGATCCTGAAAATTCCAAAGTTTTTCGTTGCAATTTCGGCATCTCCTGGGATGCGCGTGCTTCTGCGGTGGCTGCTCAAACGCATGTCAAGCCGTTGCCGCGCCGGCCTCTCGGCCGAGCAGGAGATGCTTAAGTTCATTGGTGGCCTGATTGGGCGACGCGACGCTAGCGAGCGGTTCCCGAGAACCTGCGTGGCAGAGGAGCGCGCCCGCTTCTACATATTCCAGTCATGGCGCGATTCCCTTCTGCGCTGTCCGTCTTGCCCTTAACCTAGCAGTCAGGCGTGAGGGAGAAAGACTGGTTATTCTTTTTCTATGGATTTAGTGAATTATTTTATCGTCATTTCGGCGGCTATTTGGATTGGTGTTTCAGGGCCCCTTGGAATGCGGGGTTCCGGCGTGGAGTGACGACGGCTCGGCGTCTGGGCCGACCTGGTCTCGCGATACAAATCGCATGGCCTGGAAAATTGTCACGGGCGGCAGAGCCCCGGTGAAGCGCTCGATATCCACCTTCGCGATCTGGCCGGTCGATGCCTGCGACAGTTTCGATGTGCCGATATCGCGGGTCAGAATATTTGGATTTCCGTGGATGCATATCGAGTTTTCGGCAGTTGGATCCTCTGGTTCGAACCAGGCGCCGGTAGCGAGCTGCATTACCCCCGGCATGACGTCTTCACTGAGAAGGGCGCCCGCCAGGCAGCTGCCGCGCTGATTAAAAAGCCTCACGACATCGCCGTCAGATATTCCACGAGCCGAGGCGTCGGCTGGATGGATACGGACGGGCTCCCTGTCCATGATCTTGGTGGAACGGCTGAAATCGCCATAGTCCAGCTGACTGTGCAGGCGTTGATATGGTTGATTGCAGACGAGATGCAGCGGATAGAGGTGCGCATCGTCTGGAGTTTCCATTCTGGGTGGATACCAGCGCGGATGACCCTTGCAGTCATCATAACCGAAACCCTCGACGGTCCCGGAAAAAATCTCGATCTTTCCTGAGGGGGTCGCCAGCGGTTTCGTTGCGGGATTCTCAAGGAAAGCGCGCGCCGGTCCACCGTCGTCCGGCTTGACTGGAAGGGACAGTTCTCCGCGTTCCCAGAAGGTTTCAAAGTCCGGCGCCTCATGGCCCGACGCGGCAAGTGCCTGACGGGTCGTTTCGTATAGAAAGGCAAGCCATTCTCCGCTGCCGCGGTTTTCGGTGAATGCCTCGAATCTGCCGAGTTCGCGGGCAATGCCGGCGAATATTTCGTAATCGTCGCGTGCTTCGCCGACGGGGGCGATCAGGCGCTTCATGGCGATCATCAGCGGATCGCGATCGGCGGCGCCGATGTCGTCACGCTCAAGCGTGGTCGTGGCGGGCAGCACGATATCGGCGTGTCTGGCGGTGGAGGTCCAGGCGGACTCGTGGACGATGATCGTTTCCGGCCGCCTGAAAGCGGCTCGCAACCGGTTGATATCCTGATGATGGTGAAATGGATTGCCGCCCGCCCAATAGACAAGCCGGATGTCAGGATAAAGAAGCGTGCGCCCGTTGTAATGGAACTCGGCGCCGGGATTGAGCAGCATATCGGAGATGCGCGCGCAGGGAATATAGTCCGGCACAGGGTTTTTGAATTGCTGCAGCGTTGGCAGGGGAACGGCGAGCAGGTTCTTGCCGATATTGCCCAACGCGCCAAGGGAATAAGAAAATCCGCCGCCGTCCGATCCGATCTGGCCGAGCATGGCGGCAAGCACAATGCCCATCCACACCGGCTGCTCTCCGTAATCGGCCCGCTGCAGCGAATGACTGACGGTGATCAGGGTTCTCGAACCGGCCATCCTGCGCGCCAGCCTGCGTATTGCGTCCGGCGCGATGTTGCAGATTTCGGCCGCCCATTCCGGGCTTTTGTGCTGGCCGTCCTCCCTGCCGAGAAGATAGTTTTCGAACCGGTCATATCCGACCGTATAACGCTCCAGAAACGTCCGGTCGTGCAGGCCTTCCGTAACGAGGACGTGCGCCAGCCCGAGCATCATCGCCACGTCGGTGCCCGGGATGATGGGAAGCCACTCGGCATCCGCCTCAGCGGGGAAATCGTCTGCCAGAGGGCTGATGAATGTGAAATGCGCACCGCGAGCCTTCGCGCCGGCAAGTTTTTGCCGGACCGTGTGCGTGCTGATCCCTCCGCCGTGGACATCGGCATTCTTGATCGCCATCCCGCCAAAGGCGAGCACCAGCTCGCTGCTGCGTTCGATGGCATCCCAGGTCACGCTCTTTCGGTCGAAGCTGTCATAAGGGCCCAGGACATGGGGGATTATGACCATGGCCGCACCGGAACTATAGGTGTTGACCGACCGGACATATCCGCCGAGGACATTCAAGAAGCGGTGGATCTGGCTTTGCGCGTGATGAAAGCGACCGGCACTGGACCAGCCATAGGAGCCGCCGAACACGGCGCTTGGACCGTGACTGTCGTAGACCCGCCTCAGTTCGTCGGCGACCAGTGTCGTCGCTTCGGCCCAGCTGACCTCGACATAGTCGTCAGCGCCCCGCCGCTGTGCATGGTCGGTTTCGCGCTCAAGCCACCCCCGCCGGACAGCGGGCCGTCGGATGCGGACGGGGCTGTCGGCGATCGCCGGAAGATTGCCCAGTAGCGGGGATGGATGGGGGTCGCCGGAGTGAGGCTTTATCTCCAGTCGCCCATTTGTGAGCTGCCCGGAGAAGGCCCCCCAGTGAGAACTGTGAGTCTTGAAGGAATTCATCGTGTCGCCCCAGCGGTCGCGGATCGCAAAGTAACATTCTATCTCGGCAGGATTTTGCCGGGATTCATGATGCCGGCTGGATCGACTGCATGTTTGATGAGCGCCATAAGATCGACCGCGTCACCATGCTCTTCACGCAGGTAGGCGATCTTGCCGGTGCCCACGCCATGTTCGCCGGTCGAGGTGCCGCCGACCGAGAGGGCGTATTGCACCATCTTCTTGTTGATGGCCGCCACCTCGCCGAGCTCTTCCGCATTGCCGGGATCGACCGCGAAGACGACATGATAATTGCCATCGCCGACATGGCCGAGAATGGCAGCCGGTACGCTGCAATCCTGCAGGAGCTCGCGGGTCTTCAATATGCAGTTGCTGAGCTGCGAGACCGGAACACAGACATCCGAAGACCAGCCTTTGGCGTTTGGCCTTTGCGATACGACAGCATAAAATGCGTTGTGGCGCGCTTTCCAGAGGCGATTGCGTTCTTCAGGGGCGTTGGCCCACTCGAAATCCTTGCCGCCATGGTCTTCCACAATGGCGGACACCATATCGACCTGCTCCTGGACGCCGGCGGGCGAGCCGTGAAACTCGAAAGCCAAGGTGTCCTGGATCTTCAGCTCCAGCCCGGAATAGGCATTGACGGCCGTGATCAGGCCACGGTCCATGAGCTCCATGCGGGCGACGGGGATGCCGAGTTGCACGACCTGAATGGCCGCCGCGACTGCCTGTTCGACGCTCTCGAAAGAGCAGAGCGCCGCCGAGATGGTTTCGGGTATTCCATAGAGGCGAAGGGTTATTTCGGTGATGATCCCCAGCGTTCCTTCCGAACCCACGAACAGCCGCGTCAGGTCGTATCCGGCAGAAGACTTTCTGGCGCGACCGCCGGTTTTGATAACCTGGCCGGTCGGCAGCACCACGGTCAGGCCCAGTACGTTTTCACGCATTGTTCCGTAGCGGACGGCGTTGGTGCCGGAAGCGCGGGTTGCAGCCATGCCGCCAATCGAAGCGTTTGCGCCGGGATCGATGGGAAAGAACAGTCCCATGTCTCGCAGATATGTGTTCAACTGCTCCCGCGTTACCCCGGCCTCGACCGTACAATCCAGATCTTCACTGCTGATACGGGTGATTTTCGACATGCGTGAAAGGTCGATCGAGACCCCGCCATTGACGGCTGTCAGATGCCCTTCCAGCGAAGTGCCGGCGCCAAAAGCGATGACGGGCACGCTTTCCGCCGCACATAGCCGCACGATCTCGGACACTTCGGAGGTGGTTTCCGCGAAAGCGACCGCATCGGGAAAGGCGGCTGCGTGATGCGCCTCGCCCCGCCCGTGCTGCTCGCGCAGTGTCGGCGACGTTGAAAGACGCTCCCCGAGGAGGTCTCGCAGGGATCGGATGAGAGAAGGAGACAGGTCAGGCATAAAACATTCCGTGTAGGCGGGTCGCAAAACGCTGCGACAGACTTACAAACCTTGAGGGCGAGGCGCGCGGCCGGCGACGCCATCTGGCAGTGAACATCAGGCGGCCAGTTTTTCGCCCCTGAGATGACGCTCGAGGAACGGAAGGCTGTCCTGCCCCCAGTAGAGTTCATCCTGATAGCGATAGGTCGGAACCCCGAACACACCGGCGGCCCTGGCAGCTTCGAAGCTCGCCTTCTGCAAGACAGCAACCGCGTCGCTTTTGCCATGTTCATCGAGGGCTACAGCATCGAAGCCTGCAGCCGTCGCGATGGCCTGGCGGATGTCGGCCTTGCCGATGTCTTCACGGCGGACCCAGAAGGCCTCCTGCAGTGCAACTGCAAGCTTCAGCCAGTCTTCACCGGTTTCGATTGCCGCCGCAACCATCAGGCCTGCCGGGGACGGATCCGAGAGCGCAGCGCGATTGTCGAAATTGAGCACTTTTCCGCGCAATGCCGCCCACCGCTTCAGATCCGTGATCCAGTAGGCGCGTCTGGCCTCCGGGCGATTTTTCGAGTAAATGCCACCGTTTTCCTCGATCAGCGGAATAAGGTGAGGGCGGATAGTGGCGCCCTGCTGTTTCGCCAGGGCGGCAAAGGGTTCAACACCAATGAAGGCCCAGGGTGAGCCGATGCTGAAGAAATAATCAATCGTCTTTGTCATTGTCTGCTGCTTTCAGTTCGGTTGATCGGTGGAGGCGGCGGCCGTGGCGAAAACGGAGAGAGCGCAGTCACGCGCGATCAGCACCGCCTTGGGGTCGCGTCCAACCGCGACGGTCGCCAGCGCCCCTTCGTAGAGAAGTGAGAGATGGGCGGCGGCGATGTCCACTGTGCTGCCGGCCCTTGCCAGGATAGCGGCGAACAGGTCCCTGACCTTCGCCTTATGGGTACGCGCAACGAACACGACCCGCTCGGATTCGCCATGTTCGGCAACCGCAAGAGCGAAGGCGCAGCCGCGAAAATCCGGGCTGTCGGCCTTTTCGTGGAGTTGCTCGAAAATCAGCCGGATCTGCTCCTTCGGAGCCATGTCCGCATCCACCACGTTCTGAAGCGCGTGGATGACCCGTTCATGACGCGCTTCCAGATAGGCTGCAACAAGATGATCCTTCGAAGGGAAATGCCGGTAGAGCGTCGCCTTCGCGACATTCGCTTCCTCGATGATCCGATCGATGCCGACAGCCCGGATGCCTTCGCGATAGAAGAGCGTGCCGGCGGCGGTGAGTATATGGTCTGATATGGCTTCTCTCATTATATCGTTTCACACTGTCGTTTGATAAATCGCACTGCTTGAGGCCGCCGGTCACGAAGGGCTGGCGGGATTGGGCTGCGCCGGCCGGTCCGGGCCGGCGATGAGCGACGTGATTGCATCGAGCGGCAGCGGCTTTGAAAACCCGCCCTGTTGCGCCAGTTTGCCGGCCAGCGTCTGAACAGCGTCGTTATACGGCGTTGGCACATTGTGAAGCCGGCCGAGCAACACGATCTCTCCGTTGAGGAAATCCACCTCACTTGAGGCTCCGCGCCTGAAACTCTGCCACGTCGATTGCTGGCCCGGGTGAATGCCGCTGTTCGGCGCTACTCGCCAGTTCGAGATGTCTAAGGTTCGCTCGGAGGGTGAGGCGAGGGTGTAACCTGCCGCGTCGAGCACATGGCGGGCTTCATCCACCAGCGCCGCGCTGATCTTGTCGTTCAGATCGGCCGGGCCGTCGAACAGTTCGAGGACGTTGCGAACGTTGTGGAGGAGCTTTGCTGCTTTCCAGCGGCGGATATCGTCACTGGCCTCGGCAAGATATCCCGCCCTGTTGAGGTCTGCCGTGACCTGCGTCGTCACGTCATCCTGTCCGAGCGGAAAACGCCCGACTGTCACGATGCCCAGTTGCGGCTCGCCGCCAACCACCACCTTCCCGGTTTCTGTGAACCGCGCCGGTGTCAGAATGCTTGCGCCATACACCCTGGAGAATGTTCTCAGGGCATTGGCTTCAGTCGCCAGTCCATTCTGAAAAGTCACTATAGGCAGCTGTGCAGCCGCCGGTGCCGTCGTGTTGGAGACGTTCTGCCAGGACCAGAAGGCGAGTGCGCTTATGGCATCCTGAGCCTTCACCGTGAGCAGGAGGATATCATCCCGTCTCAATTCCGGAAGATCCGTCAGGTCGAAGACCTTCAGATCGATCTGCCGCGTCTGTGCGGGTCGTTGAAAGGTGAGGCCATGCTGCCTGATATGGCTTATCTGGGCTCCCCGCCCGAAAAGTGCATAATCAATGCCGGAAAGTGCAAACTGTGCTGCAAGGCTCGCGCCCACCGCGCCGGCGCCAATGATAACATAACGTGGCATCTGTCGTTTCTCGTCCTGTCTTTTTACGCTCCGGATCTACGGAGATATTGGTGTGGTGATTGGTTCGGCGGTTTCGGCGGCGGTTGAGGACGGTGGCAGGATGCGTTCCGGAGCATTCTGAACGGATCGTAAGGCCTTCGAGCGGGGCAAAGGAAGACCGGTCATTCTATATCTACTAATTTTATAGAAAATAAGTTCCCGAAACCGGTGATTTCGGGAGAGATTGCGCCGCCCCGGCCCGCGCCTTGTATCGCCGGGGCAAGGGCGCGCCTTCGTTTGATACCGTCAGCCGCAATGGAATTTATTTGATAGCGAAACCGAGGCGACGCAACGTCCGGCTCAGTTCCGCACGGCCCTTCAGCGCGGCGGCGTTCTCCACACGCTGGGAAATGGGCCCTGTCCAGCCATTTTGGGGCAGGCCCTGTTTTTCCTGAAACACCTTTAATACCTCATCATAAGAATTGAGGTCATCGTGGGCGGGTTCCGAATAGGTTTCATGAAACAGAACGGATGATTGTGACAAGCGCGGTTTGACATCTGTTTTTACCGCCGGGTCAGGATAGCCGACCGTCAGGCCGAAGACGGCAACCGTCTCGGCAGGTAGGTTGAGTTCGCGGGCCACGTCCTCCGGCCTGTTGCGGATGCCGCCCACGTAGCAGGAGCCCAGGCCGACTGAATCAATTGCGGCAACAGCGTTCTGCGCTGCCAATGCAGCGTCGATGGCGCCGATCAGGAAGCTTTCCAGGTAATCCAGTCCTTCACCCTCATTCCCCTGGCTTGAAGCGACCGTGCGCAGCCGCTTCAGGTCGATAAGCCAGATGAGGAAAAGGGGGGCATCCTTTATATGGGCGTTGCCGCCGGTGAAACCCGCCAGTCGTGCCTTGCGCTCCTTGTCCTGCACCGCAACCACACTCCACGCCTGAAGATTGGATGATGTGGGCGCTGATTGCGCGGCGGCGACCAGAAGCTCCAGGCTGCCCTCCGGCAGAGCTTTGGGCAGATAGGCGCGGGCGGTGCGATGGTTCAGCAAGGCGTCGATGGTGTCATTCCAGAAAGGCGGAGAAAAATCGGCCTGCATTCCATAACGGGCCTCGACGCGCTGCTGTGGGATTTCCAGTTTGGTAATCGGACTGGGCGGGGTCATCGGATGAAACTCCATAATTGGGGGTGGAAGGGTCGGGCTCGAATGTGCGGATCAGAAAAATGGCAAATTCCTGTGATTTGATATGGCCTGCCGAGGCATCTGCCGAGCAATGTCCTTCTCAATCGCGATTTTGAGATGAAACAACATTTCCACGGGAATGCTGAAACAAACGCCGGCGAGATTTCTTCGCATTCCACCATCTGCTCCGGATGCGCAACGAAGATCCCGATGGATGGGGCAATTCAGCGCGAGTTTTGGTGCCTGCTTGCGTAAGTATTGAAATAAAATTCCGCAAGGAATGATTTCTTCGACTAGGAGGAAGAATTTTATCCTTAGGAATGCGCTGCATTGCCCCGATGCTTTCGTCATCGAAACGACGTTTTCAAACGGGGATTTTCATGACGATCGGACGCCGGCAGTTCAATAAAATGCTTCTTTTGGCAACAGCAGGAACGGCCCTGCCTGGTTCGGTGTTCGCAGCGGGTGGCGATGCGAGCCGGCCCGTCTCCGGCGGCACGCTCAGGCTGCTTTATCGTGTCGATCCCGGCAACGCGCTTTTCGCCATCAACACATCGTCAGGCACGGGGCAGGCGATCGGCCCGAAGATTGTTGAAGGCCTCCTCACATTCGATTTCGACCTCAAGCCGCAGCCCTTGCTGGCAACGGAATGGTCCGTTTCCGATGACCACCTGCGTTATACGTTCAAACTCAGGCCAAATGTGAAATGGCATGACGGCAAAGATTTTACATCGGAAGACGTTGCCTTTTCGATTTTCCGCCTGAAAGAAGCGCACCCGCGCGGCCGCATAACCTACCAGAACGTTCAGGCGGTGGAGACGCCGGATCCCCTCACTGCCATTATCGTTCTGTCCAAACCCGCACCGTTTCTCATTGCTGCGCAATCGAGTTCGGAATCGCCGATCGTGCCGAAGCATATTTTCGAAAAGCTGAAGCCCGCCGATGGCCAGACGCTGCAGACTGCTATTGGCACCGGCCCCTTCAAACTGACCGAATGGACGCCGGGGAGCCATCTAATCTTCGATCGAAATCCCGATTATTGGGATGCTGGCAAACCCTATCTTGATCGCATCATCCTGCGCATCATCACCGACCCGGCTGCGCGGGCAGTGGCGCTGGAGACGGGGGAAGTCGATCTTGGCGACAACCCCGTGCCGCTGGCGGATCTCGAACGGCTGAAGCAGAACCCCGATCTCGTTCTGGATACGAACACCTATGCCTATGCGGGTCCGCAGCAGCAGTTGTTCTTCAATTATGATAACGAAATCTTCCGCAAGAAAGATGTTCGCCTGGCCATTGCGAAGGCAATCAACCTCGACGAGATCGTCAATGTGGCGCTCTTCGGGTATGCGCAGATATCGCCGAGCCCCGTCAGCACGGCCCTTCCCAACTGGTATGATGCTTCGGTCAAGCCATATGCCTACGACCCAAAAGAAGCGGAAAAGTTACTCGACGCGGCGGGATATCCACGCAAGGAGGACGGCAAGCGCTTTCCAGTGCGGTTGACCTACAATTCCTATCTGACGCCGGGCTATGCCGATGTCCTTCGCAGCCAGCTCGAAAAGATCGGCATTGCCGTCGAAATCCGCAAATACGACCTGCCGACCTATCTGAAAACTGTCTATACGGACCGTGCCTTCGATCTGGTGGTGGAATCGCTCTCCAATACCTTTGACCCATCGCTCGGCATCCAGCGCGCCTACTGGAGCAAGAATTTCAAGATCGGGCTGCCCTTTTCCAATGCGGCAAACTACGCCAATCCAGAGGCGGATGCGCTTCTTGAAGCGGCCGCCATCGAAACGGATCCGAAGAAACGCTGGGTAACTTGGAGCAAGTTCCAGCATCTCATCCATGACGACGTCGCCTCCGTCGATCTCGTGGCGGCGGGAAGCCAGATCGTGGCGCACAAGCGGGTCAGGAACTATGTCACCGGCGCGCAGGGGCTGAACTGGAGTTTCGGCGATCTGTGGCTCGATCCGACCGCTTGAAACCCCGCATGAAAATTCCGGATTTGTCAGGAGAAAACGCAATGTCCGTATTTGCTGTAACAAAAGATCGTCTCATCGAATGGCTGCGGGATGGCAGGGAACTTGCGGTTCTGGATATCCGTGCCGCCGAGGACGTGGGGTATGCTTCACCGCTATTTGTCGCCAACCTTCCGGTTGACAGGCTGGAGGCGGAAATCGATCGCTTCATTCCTCGCCCCGTCGTGCGCACCGTGCTGGTGGATGATGGAAAAGGCAGCGCGGAGCAGGCGGCCGAACGGCTTGCCGCCAAGGGTTGGACCGACATTCATTTTCTGCGTGGCGGAATCCCGGCATGGATAGAAGGTGGCGTTGAGGCGTTGCCGACATTCGATATTCCTGGCGTTCCTTTCGTTCAGAAGGTGAGAAGCGAGAAAAACACGCCTGTGGTTTTTGCGCGTGAGCTCAAGGCGTGGCAGGAAGCCGGTGAGGATGTTGTCATCCTCGATACGCGCACATTGCCGGAATATGAAAAAGCGCACGTGCCCGGTGCGATCGGTGTGCCGGGGGCAGAACTCCTGCTGCGCTTTTCCGATCTCGTTCCCTCGCCCAAAACAAGAGTCGTCGTCTCCTGCGCGGGCCTGCCCCGCGCAATTCTCGGCGCGCAGACATTGATCGACGCCGGTGTCGAAAACGATGTCAGTTACCTGCATGATGGGACGCGCGGCTGGACGGATGATGGATTTGAGCTGGAAACAGGCCGCTCCCGAACATATTCGCATGTGAGCGCCAGCGCGAAAGAGATTGCAGAAGCGCGATTGGAGGCCTTTTCCGGGGATGACGATCTGCTCTTCATCGACCGCCCGACCACCGAGACATGGTTGAAGGATCCATCACGAACGACCTATTTCCTGGATGTGCGCACACCGGAAGAGTTCGAAGCTTCCCATCTGCAGGGCTCAATTTCGTCGGAAGGCGGGCAGCTTCTCGGTGTCGCCTATCGAACGATCGCGGTGCGCGGTGCCCGGGTCATTCTGGTGGATGACCTGCTCGGCGCCCGCGCCAGGGTCGTGGCCCATTGGCTGAAACGCAGAGGGTTCGAAATCGCGCTCCATTTACACGACTTCGAACAGGGTGCCGAAGCGGCAGCCGCCTAGACCCGGCTTTTGGGTGTTCGCCAGACGGCTCTACAGACAGGAATTTGCAATGACCAATGCCAGCCATGCCTGGGGTTCTGCGCCCAGCAAAAGCTTTGAAGTGATCGCCGAGAGGTTTCGGGGAATTTTTGCCGAAATTGGCGAAGATTCGATACGACACGATCTGGAACGCGAGCTTCGTTTCGATGACTATGAAGCTTTGAAAAAGGCCGGCTTTTCCAGATTGCGCCTGCCGGAGAAATTTGGTGGTCTGGGCCTGACGCTTCCCGAGCTTTTTGGCTTGATCATTGAACTCGCGCAGGCGGATCCCAACCTCACCAATGCTTACCGCAGCCATCTCGGCTTTACGGAGGATCTGCTGAATGCACCACCTTCGCCATGGCGGGATGCGTGGCTGGAGCGGATCGGACGTGGCGAAACCATTGGCAGCGGCTTTTCGGAAATCGGGGATGCCAAACTTGGAACCTATTCCACCCAGCTCACCCGGGATGGCGGCGGCTGGCGGCTGAATGGCGAGAAATATTATACGACCGGCTCGCTCTATGCCGACTGGATCACGCTTGGAGCTGTAGATGGCGACGGTGTACCGGTTGGTGCGCTTGTTCCCACAAAGGCTGAAGGCGTCGAGATCGTCAACGACTGGGATGGTTTCGGACAGGCGCTGACGGCAAGCGGCACGGCGCGTTTTACCGACGTGGCGATTTCCGAGGACCTCATCAAGCCGAGCGCGCTTCGTTTCAGCTATTCAGGCGGCTTTTTCCAGCTCGTCCATCTGGCCTCGCTTGCCGGGATCGGCCGCTCGGCCGCATTGGAGATCGCCCGCCATGTTGCGGAGCGCAAACGCGTCTATCAACGCAGTAACGCCGCGCGTTTTTCTGAAGACCCACAGGTGCTTCAGGTCGTGGGGCGGATCAGAGGCGCGGCCTATAGCGCCGGCGCCATCGTGTTAAAGGCCGCGGAAGCCCTGCAGGCTGCCTATGATGCCAATCTGTCTGGAGACGAGGAGCGCATTGCATCTGCGAACCGTGACGCGGAGCTGGAGGTCAGCCAGTCGGTTACGGTGGTCAGCAACCTTATCCTGGATGCGTCCACTGCCCTCTTCGATGCGCTTGGCGCCTCAGCCGCAAAACGCAGCCATGGTCTTGATCGTCACTGGCGAAACGCCCGCACGATAACCTCACACAATCCCCGTATCTATCACGACCGTATCGTTGGAGATTTCGCCGTGAACGGCGCCTCACCAGCGCCAAATGGAGGCGTGGGGATAGCACCGCAAACGCAGAAGGAAAAATCCGAAGCATGATCAAAACATGCGGTCCGACGGGCGATAAGCATTGGAGCCTGTTGTTCGGTATCCACGCAGCGCAAACAGGATAGTGAAATTGGGCAGGATTTATCGGGATTTTACAGAACTCGTCGGCAATACGCCGCTGGTGGAACTCGCCAGAATTCGGACGAAATACAATCTCCAATCGCGCATTCTCGCCAAGATCGAGTACCTCAATCCCGCAGGCAGTGTCAAAGACCGCACCGCCTGGCGCATCATACGTGAGGCTGAGAAGAGCGGCCGATTGAAGCCGGGCGATCTTCTTTTTGATTTGACCAGTGGTAATACAGGCATCGGAATTGCGGCGGTTGCCTCCGCACGCGGCTATCGCACGAAATTTTATCTTCGCAATACCATCAGCGAAGACAAGATCAACATCCTCAGGCAATTCGGCTCCGAGATCGAACTGATCGAAAATGAGGAGCTCTTCCAGCCGGATGCCATCCATCGCATCATCGACAGGATCAAGGCTGAAAATCCGGATGCATTTTATACCGGCCAGCGTTCCAATGATGCCAACCCGCAGGTTCATTTCGAGACGACCGGGCCGGAAATCTGGCGCGATACCGACGGTGACATCGATATCCTGGTCGCCACCGTTGGTACGGGCGGCACCGTGTCCGGTGCCGGACGTTTCCTGAAGGCGCAAAAACCGGAGATAAGGATCGTTGTTGCCGAGCCGACACCGCAGTCCGTTCCATCCCCCGAAAACCCCGGCGCTTCCACGATCGAAGGCGTCCACAAGGTGACCGAGGTGGAGGAAGGGACCTTGCCGGAGACCTACGACAAGAGCGTCGTGGATGAAGTCATTGCCGTTACCACCGAAGAGGCGCGGCGGGCAGCGCTTGCGGTGGCCAGAGAGGAGGGCTTCCTTGTGGGAACCTCATCCGGTGCAGCCATCTTTGCCGCGATCGAGCTTTCCCGCCGCGCGGAAAACAACGGCAAGACGATTGCGGTCGTGTTTCCGGATAGTGGCGAGCGCTATCTTTCGCTTTTTGATGCCCCTGACTGAAAAGTCTGCTCGCATGGTTCGCGGCCCCGGAGAAGTTTGAACTGTGCCCGTGAATGACCATGTCGGCGAAATCATTGCCCTCTGACGCCGGATGTGGAGCGAACACAAGACCGTCAGCCGCCGATGCTTGAAAAGAGCGCAGGCCGTTATTGAAGCGGCCTTGAATGTCCCATTTTCAAACGCTACATTCCATCGGTCCGCAGCAACAACAGGATGGTCGACAATGGATTTCAACCCGATAGCAACGCCACTTTGCCTTGCCATGCGGGAAAACCTTGTCCATGACCCACTTTATCACACTCTCCAATCTGTCCTGGTTCACGCCTGACGGTCGTTCGCTTTTCACCAATCTGAATATTGTATTCGGCCCGGAGCGTGTCGGGCTGGTCGGTCGTAACGGCGTCGGCAAGACGACGCTCTTGAAGCTGATCGCCGGCGAATTGACACCATCTTCGGGTTCTGTCTCTGCCCCATCGGGTATCCACATCCTGCGTCAAAGCGTCCAGGTGGCCGAAGATGAGACGATTGCCGATCTCTTTGGCGCGCGTGATGCGCTCGCTGTACTTGAACGGGCGCAGGCGGGTGGCGCGACGTTGGAGGAACTGGCCGATATTGATTGGATGCTTGAGACGAATATCGAGGCGGCACTCGCGCGCTTCGGCCTGTCCATGCCCGCGACGACACTGCTCGCCCGACTCTCCGGCGGGCAGCGCACCCGTGCAGCGCTTGCCGCTCAAATCTATCATGCACCGGAGTTCCTGATCCTCGACGAACCCACGAACAACCTCGATCGTGACGGTCGGACTGCAGTGATCGAACTTGTGAGCGGCTGGCGTCACGGCGCAATCATTGTCAGCCATGATCGTGAATTGCTCGAAACGGTCGACAGCATTGCTGAACTGACATCGCTCGGTATCAGCCGTTATGGCGGAAACTGGAACCACTACAGCGATCGCAAGGCACTGGAGCTTGACAATGCCAGGCATGAACTGGCCGAGGCCGAGAAGCGGCTCAGCGCCGTCGAGCGCAAGGCGCAGGAGACGGCCGAGCGGCAGGCTCGTCGCGATGGTGCAGGCAAAAGGAAGGCGGCGGAAGGAGGAATACCGAGAATTTCGGCCGGAGGGCGCGCCATGCGGGCGGAGCAGACAAGCGGTGACAGTGCCGCCACGGCGCGCCGAATGACGGGGGAGGCCAAGGCAGACGTCGCAGAGGCGCGAGGGCGCATTGAGGTGCTTGAACCATTCATGCTGTCCATACCGTCCACCGAACTGGTGGCGTCAAAGACGGTTCTGCGGCTGGAAGACGTAACTGCGGGTTACGAACGCAATGCGCCTGTCCTGTCCGATCTGTCGCTTGCGATTACAGGTCCGGAACGGATTGCGGTGGCGGGGCCGAACGGTTCGGGAAAGACGACGCTGCTTTCCGTCATCACCGGGTCTCTCGCGCCATTTTCTGGTTCGGTCCGAGTTGAGGTTGCTTGCGCGTTGCTGGACCAGAAGGTCAGCTTGCTACGACCCGGGCTATCCATCCGGGACAATTTCATGCGTCTCAACCCGCGGTCCAGTGATAACGCCTGCCGGGCCGCTCTTGCCCGCTTCCTGTTTCGCGGCGACGCCGGTTTGCAGGATGTGCGGCATCTGTCTGGCGGCCAGATGCTGCGCGCCGGCCTTGCCTGCGTCCTTGGCAACCAGAAGCCGCCGCAGCTTCTCATACTCGATGAACCGACCAATCACCTCGATCTTGATTCCGTCGCGATCGTGGAGGCCGGCCTGAAAGCGTATGACGGCGCAATTCTGGTCGTCAGCCACGACGAGGCGTTTCTGGAGGGGATCGGCGTGTCCCGACGGTTTGAGCTTCATGGACGCCGTCAAACATGAGCAACGCCGCGCATTTTAGCGCGGCATTTGGTCATTCCAGAAGCCAGCTCGACGGTCTGAAGAACGTCCTGAGGCTCTCTGTGCAGGCGATTGACGGCAGCACGCATCTTGATTTCTTGTTTCGAAATGGAGCGGCTACCCGCCACTGCGGTTCAGCGTTAAACCTGTGCCTGGCCGCCGTCCGCGAAGAGCTCGGCGCCGTTGACGAAGCTCGCATCATCGGAGGCGAGGAACAGCGTCGCCTTGGCGATCTCTTCGGCTTCGCCGACGCGACCGAGAGGGATGCGAGAGGCGAGGTAGTCGAGCAGGCCCTGCTGCTGTTCCTTGTCGTCGCCTGCAAGTTCGACGAGGCCTGGTGTGCGCGTGGCGCCGGGCGAGATGACGTTGACGCGGATGCCCGTGCCCTTGAGGTCGAGAGCCCAGGAACGAGCCAGGTTGCGCACCGCGGCCTTGGAAGCGGAATAGACGGAAAAGGCAGCCGTGCCTTCGGTGCCGGCAGTCGAACCCGTCAGCACGATGGACGAGCCCTTGCCCATCAGCGGAAGTGCCGCCTGCACGGTCAGGATCACAGCTTTCACGTTGCGGCCAAAGGTGTCGTCAATCTGCTCCTCGGTGATCTGGCCGAGCGGCAGCATGGTGCCGCCACCGGCATTGACGATGAGGGCGTCAAGGCGGCCCTGTTCCGCCTTCACCTGGGCGAACAGCTTGTCGAGGTCAGCGTTGCTCGAGGAGTCCGCCTGTACGCCGACCGCGCCCTGTCCTATTTCTGCCACCGCTTCGTCCAGAGCGGCCTTGCGGCGGCCTGTGATATAGACGCGTGCGCCTTCGGCAGCGAACAACTTGGCCGTCGAAAGACCGATGCCGCTGGTTGCTCCGGTGATGACGGCGATCTTGTTTTGAAGCCTGTTGGCCATGTTAACTCTCCTGATGCTTGGGCGCGCGAAATGGTTCAGCCCGAATGCACGGCCTGTTGAAATTCTGAATTTGCTCGGGATGTGGCGCTGGCCATTGGCCTCGTCACAGTCCGATGAGGAGAAGTTAGTTCGTCAGCCCGGTGGAGAGAAGCCGCTCAGGGTGGAGACATTATCCATCTGGATGGATAGTCGCCGTCACATCGCGCCGTGTGTCGACCGCTTCGAACACCTTCGCTGCCCATTCCGTGAAGGCGCGTAGCCGCGGATTTGGGAAACGATCAGCGGGATAGACGAGATGAAGGGGATGATTGTCCGGCTTCCAGTCGGGGAGAAGTTCAACCAGCGCCCCGCTCTTGAAATGGGGCCGCGCGAGAAATCCGAAGCTTTGGCCAATTCCCAGTCCCGACAGCAGCGCGTTCAGATGCGCGGTACTCTCGTTGACGGAAACGCCGCCAGAGGCCGGGAGATACTCGCTTCGCTCTTCGCCGCGCTGAAAACGCAATGGAAATCTCTTTCCAGATGACGCGGAGAAGTAGGAGACGATCCGATGCTTCTCGATATCGTCAGGTCGCTCCGGCAACTGCAGACCAGCCAGATAGGTGGGCGATGCGCAAATGACGTAGTCCAGCTCGCACAGCTTCCGCGCCTTCATCGATGAGTCACCCAGCGCCCCGCCGCGAATGACGCAATCGATACCCTCACTGACGAGATCGGCGGGGCGATCGCTGACACCGAGCATGAGATCGATTTCTGGATAATGGCGCTGAAAATCCGAAAGTGCCGGGATGAGGATCTGGTTTGCCAGCACAGATCCGATGTCGACGCGCAGCTTTCCTTTGGGTGTGCTGCGGGAGCCGGCAATAGTGCCGTCCATGTCATCGAGATCGGCGAGGAGCTTCAGCGCGCGTTCGTGATAAGCGACGCCCTCCGTGGTCATCGTGACCGACCGCGTGGTGCGCTCCACGAGCTTTGTTCCGAGATGTGCCTCGAGATCCTGCACCAGCTTGCTGACTGAGGACCGAGGAAGGTTCAGCATATCCGCCGCCTTGGCGAAGGACCCGGCTTCGGCGACGCGGACAAATGTTCGAATGGCGAGTATCTGATCCAAGAGAGGCCCAACAAGCAGGTGGAGATAATCTACATCTACACCTGGCCGGCGAGCCCTGCCATGCAGGTTCTTGCGAAAGGTGGATAAATCTGCGCCATACGACGATATCCGAACGTTCATTCACGAACACAGGCAAAACGCCGCGTGTCCTTTCGGGCACGCGGCGATTTATCGTGAAACCGGATGGCAATTCCCTCGCGATCCGGTTCCGTTCATGCCTGTGCGTCAGCCGATCTTCACATTGTCGTCGCGCTTGATGGCGATGACGGTCGAGCGGGGCAGCTTGCCTTCGCCGTCCGGGAAGGGGGCGTCGGGGTGCTGGATGCCGACGAAGTGGGTGCGCTTGTCGGCGGACCAGGTCTGGCCGGTGACTTCGGAACCCTTCGGCGCAGTCAGGAAGCGCTCAATGCGGCCAGTGGCCGGGTCGCCCGCCAGCATCTGGTTGTTGCCCTGGCCGGCGAAGTTGCCTTCATTGGTGTCCTCGCCATCGGTCTGGATCCAGAGCAGGCCGGTCGAGTCGAACATCATGCCGTCAGGCGAATTGAACATGTTGCCTTCGTTGATGTTCGGGGAGCCGGCATAGGCGTCCTTGTGGACGGCGGGGTTACCGGCCATGCAGAACAGGTCCCACTTGAACTTGCCGTCCGCATGGTCGTCATTTTCTGGATACCAGCGCACGATCTGGCCGTATTCGTTCTTCTCGCGCGGGTTGGCGGCATTGATCGCCATGGCGTCGCCGCCGGCATTGGCGCGCAGCTTGCCGTCCTTCATTTCGCCGCGGCGGCTGTTGTTGGTCAGCGCGCAATAGGCTTCGATGGCGACGGGGTTGATGGCGACCCATTCCGGGCGGTCCATGGTCGTCGCGCCCACCTTGGAAGCGGCCTGGCGGGTGAAGACGCAGATTTCGTCGATCTTCATGCCCGTGGTTTCCGGCGTCAGGGCAAGCCACTCGCCGGCACCGTCATCGGAGAACTTCGCGACGTAAAGCGTGCCTTCGTCCAGCAGCTTGGAGGTGTCGCCGCCCGGCACGTAGATGCCGCTGGAGACGAATTTGTAGAGGAACTCGCCGCGCTCGTCGTCACCCATGTAAACGACGACACGGCCGTCACGGGCGATCACCACGGCGGCGTTTTCATGCTTGATGCGGCCAAGCGCGGTGCGCTTGATCGGCGTGGACTTGGCGTCCGAGGGATCGATCTCGACCACGTAACCGGCGCGACGTGGTTCATTGGGGTTCTTGGCAACGTCGAAACGGGCGTCGAACTTCTCATAGGCGTAGCGGGTCTCGGCGACGATGCCGTAACGCTTGTAATCGTCAGGCAGCTTGAAGGCGGCGTCGGTGGTGCCGAAATAGCCGTTGAAGTTCTCTTCGCAGGTGAGGTAGGTGCCCCAGGGCGTGCGGCCTGCGCCGCAATTGTTGAAGGTGCCGAGACAGTCGACACCCTTGGGGTCGGCGGCGGTCTTGACGAGATCGGAGCCTGCGGCCGGGCCGGAAAGCTTCATCGGCGTGTTGTGGTGGATACGGCGGTTGAAAGGGCTGTCGAGAACGATTTTCCAGCCGTCCTTGTCTTCCGCGACTTCCATGACGGTGACGCCCTGCATGTTCTGCAGGATTTTCACGTCGTCGGCCGTCTTCGGGTTGCCTTTTTCGGCGTGCGGCAGGTTGGTTTCCGGGTTCACATATTCATGATTGACGGCGATCAGCTGGTGGTTGCCCACCACGAAGAGTTCCATGCCGTCGGTATTTTCGCCGAAGACCTTGTCGGAATTTTCAACGCTGACGCCCTTTGCGGGGTCGAGATCAGGAACGTTGGAGAACAGCGGCTGGCCCCATTTCGCCAGCGGCTTCCAGTTATAGCCTTCCGGCACATGGATGGTGTGGTCGGTGGCGGCGGCAACCGGCTTGAAGGGGAAACGGCTGACGGCGGCTTCCCGCGCTTCGGCCGAGGTGCTGCTCATCAGGTTGCCGAGCGTGCCCATGGCGGCTGCGGCCGAACCGAAGGCGAGCACGCCGCCCAGAAAGCCGCGGCGGGAAATCGCGGTTTCGACCACGCGGTCGAAATCGGTTTCGGCCGGCGGCGGGTTCTGCAGTTCGTCCCACTCGTCCCAGGACAATTTGCTCGTATCGATGTCGGTCATATCGTGTCTCCACCGTTCAATGTTTGGAATCATTCCAACAGGCTGCGTACCTTCCGAGTGTTTCACTCGGATGACGGGAAGACAGGTTTAAAATATGATTGTCGCGGTTATGAATCTGCTGTTTTTCCCTCAATGCGGGATGAGCACGCGGGTGAGGAGCTGGCCCTCGAAGCGGCAGAAACGGAAAGGAACCTCCGTTCCGCACTGCCATTCCTCGCTGAGTTCGGCCGTCAGGCACAAGGATCCCGAGCCATTTGCGTCCAGGCGGGATAATTCGGCCGCCTCGAAAAAGAACAGCTTTTCCACCATGGGATACAGCGCCTTGAACAGGCTTTCCTTGGCTGAGAAAATCAAGCCGGTGATGACGGGATCGATAATGTTGCCGAGGTTGTAGCGCTCATTTGCGGTCAGGAGTTGTGGGGCGATATCGCGGGCCTCCTCCTCTGTCAGCAGTTTTTCGATATCGACGCCGATAGCGCGAAACTGTCGACAGCAGCCTACAAGCGCAATCGCCGTGCCCTGGCTGTGGGAAATTGCGCCAATCACCCCTTCAGGCCAGAGAGGCGCACGGTCCTCGCCCATACCGGGAAAGATGGAACGGCCGGTCAGGCGGCGGATGGCTTCCGCAGCGCATCTGCGCCCCGCGATGAATTCCGCCTTGCGTCTTTGCGTGGCGCTTGAAAGCTGCGGCGGCAAGGGAGGGACCTCGCCGCCGCAGCCCTCATCGGCGCTGAAACGAAGGGTAAGGCAATGGCAGCCGCATATGTCGTCCGGCCAAGGCCAGATGGCCTCGGGTGGATCGCCGGAGATGGCGTCGTGATCAAACGCCGTTACAACGTCCATGTCCCTTACTCTCAATCCAACGGCTCGAATTCAAGCCGCAAGCGTGGCACCGCCATCAACCACGATCTGCTGCATCGTCACGTGCCCGGCCTGATCGGAGGCGAGGAACAGCACGGTATCGGCAATATCGTCCGGCCTTGCGATCTTGCCGAGCGGAATGCCGAGCTTGAACTGCTCGGGCAGGCCGGCGACCAGCCGGTCCTTGCCGGCAGGATCGCTCAACATGCCGGCAAGCATCGGCGTATCGGTGGACCCGGGTGAAACGACGTTGCAGCGCACGCCATAGGGCGCAAGCTCGAGGGCGGCGCAATGGCTGAGGCTGACCAGCGCTGCCTTGGAGGCGCAATAGGCCATCATGCCGATGCGCGGCACGACGGCGGCATTGGAGCCGATATTGACGATTGCGCCGCGCCGCTGCCGTTTGAAGGTGGCGCTCCACTGTCTCAGCATATGGAACGGCCCGGCAGCGTTGACATCCATGCACGCCTTCCAGTCTGCGGGCGTCAGGCTTTCACTGTCGCCGAGCCGTAATATGCCGGCGGCATTGACGAGAATGTCGAGCCCGCCCCATTCGGTCTCGATCGCCTTGCAGGCCGTCTCCACCGCCGCCGCATCGGTGATGTCGAGTGCGATCTGGCGGAAGGGCGCTTCCGCCGTTCTGGCCTGGAGGTCGAGGCCGATGAGATCGGCCCCTTCCTCGATGAAACGTTCGGCGATGCGGCGGCCGATGCCCTGAGCCGTACCCGTTACCAGCACGCGCCGCCCGGTAAATCTCTGTTGCGTCATCTTTTTTGTCCGCTCAGGCCGCGAGCCGCTTTTGGTCGATCAGCGTCCACCAGGCGGAGAGAGTGGGCACACGCGCAAGCTCATCGAAGCCGACGGTGACGCCGCGTTCCTTCAACTCTCCGGCAAGCTTCATCACCTGCAGGGAATCCAGCCCGTAGAAGATCAGGTTTTCGTCGGGGTCGATATCGCTCTCATCCTCCACCATCTGCAGGACGCGGGCCTTCAGCCATTCGCTGATATCGTCGCCCTTTCCCGCGCCGACAAGGCTTGCGGCATCGATCACCACGCCGCAGCGTGTGGCCACATATTGCAGCGCCATGCGATGCTCCGCCTCGGAAAAATCGGCAACGCCATCACCGATCATGAACGGCTGGATGTCCTTCATAAAGGCTTCAACTGCCGTCATCATGCAGCCTATATGGGCATAAACGCCGCCGACGATGATCTGATCACGGTTCCAGCCCTTCATCCGTTCGGCAAGGTCGGAGCGCTGGAAGGCGCTGTAGCGCCATTTGGTCAGCACCACGTCGTCAGGCGTTGGGGCGAGCTTGTCCACCACCTTCTGCAGTTCGGGATCAACGACGGTCAGACCCGGTCCCCACATGTCGTTCAGAAGAGCACGGTCGCCGGGCGGCTGATTATGCGGCTGGGCGGTGTAAATGACAGGGACACCGTTCTGAACGGCCCATGTCTTCACCTTGGCGAGATTGTCGATGAGGGTCGTCATCAGCTTGCCGTCGGCCTCGTAGAACCGCAGGAAATAACGCTGCATATCGTGGATGAGGAGTACGGCGCGTTTCGCATCGGGCTGCCATTTTGTCTTGTTGGCCGGAAAACTCGCGGCGACCGGCATGGGATAATCGGAAATGGTGGGGATCGTCATGATGACCTCGGTTTGTGCGGCACCGGCTGGGCTGGCGCATTTAGGAAACATGGGGACGCCATTTTGGCGTCCCATTCGATGGGTGCGGAATGTCAGGCGCTGACGGCGACGGGGGTCGTCAGCAGATCGCGCAGGCGTTTTTTGTCGATTTTTCCGACGGCGGTGAGGGGCATGGCGTCGATGAAGCGCACACGATCCGGCAGCTTGTAATCCGCGACGCCGAGGCCGGCGAGGTGCTGGCGAATAGCCGGCGCCTTGAGAGCGGGATCGCGGGACACGACGAAGACGCAGCTCTTTTCGCCCAAAAGCTCGTCCTGCATGGCCACCAGCGCCGCATGGGTGACATCCGGATGCCGCAGGATCAGGTTTTCCACCTCTTCCGAAGCGACCTTTTCGCCGCCGCGATTGATCTGGTCCTTCACCCGGCCAACGACCCGCAGATAACCTTCGGGCGTGCGCTGCACGACGTCGCCGGAATAATAGAAGCCATCCTTGTCGAAGACCCGGGCGCTGTGTTCGGGCGCGCGGTAATAGCCCCGGAACGTATAGGGGCCACGCGTTGCCAGCATGCCGGCTTCGCCCTCGGGCACGTCGTTGCCGTCCTCGTCGACGATGCGGATTTCGTCATCCGGGCTGATCGGCCGGCCTTGCGTGGTGAAGACGATATGGTCGGGGTCACCGAAGCGGGTGTAATTCACCAGACCTTCCGCCATGCCGAAGACCTGTTGCAGATCGCAGCCCAGCACTTCCGGTACCTGGCGGGCCAAAGCCTCGGCGAAGCTTGCACCGCCGACCTGCAGGAGCTTGAGCGACTTCAGCCTTTCGCGATGGGCGGGCGCAGCCTGCAGCCACAGCGCAACCGCCGGCGGCACCAGCGGCACAATGTTAACGCCGTGTTTTTCGATGAGATCGAAGCAGGCAAGTGGTTCCGGATTGGCGGCCATGACCACCGCACCGCCGGCGTGGAACACACCGAGCGCGCCGGGCGAACTCATCGGGTAATTATGCGCCACCGGAATGGCGCAGAGGAAGCGGGTCTCAGGGGAAAGGCCGCAGATTTCCGCACTGGCCCGAACGCTGTAATCATAGTCGTTATGCGTCCGGGGGATCAGTTTTGGCGTACCGGTGCTGCCACCGGAAAGCTGGAACAGCGCCACTTCATCGGCGGCGGAAGGGGCGTAAACGGGTGGGTTTTCGGCAGGGGCCGCCAGCCGCCGTTCCAGGCTCAACCGCGGATCTGTTTCGCCAAGCAGAAGGGTCAGGGTAAGCCCGGGAGAAGCAGTCTTCAGCGCCTCCAAAAATGTGTCATTGGCGAAAAGCTCGTGGCTGCGCGAGCCGATCACCAGCTTCGGCGCGATCTGCTCCGCATAGGAGGTCATTTCCAGCCGGCGATGGCTGAAAAGTGCGTTGACGGGGGCCGCGCCGATCTTCATCAGCGCGAAAAAGACGAGATAGAACTCGGCAATGTTAGGCAACTGTACCAGCGCGGTGTCGCCCTTGCCGATGCCAGCGGCGGAGAGATGTCCGGCCAGATTGGAGGATTGCCGGTCGATATCCGCGTAGGTGAAGCGGCGGTCGCCGCAGATCAGGGCCGTCGCGTCCGGCCGGCGCTCGATCTGTTCGGTGAGGATGCCGCTCAGCGGCCTGTCGATCCAGTAACCGCGCTCGCGGTACCGGCGCGTCAGATCGTCGGGCCAGCGTTGAAATTCGATTGTCATGGTTTGTCCCCGGGAAATCAGGCAGAAAGACCGCAGGCGTTCAGCATGGTCTTGAGTTTGGTCTGCACCTCGGCCCATTCGGATTCGGGCTCCGATGCCTCAACGATGCCGGCGCCGGCAAAGAGCCGCACGGTTTTCCGCTGCACGGTGCCGCACCGGATCGTCACCACCCACTCGCCATTGCCCTCAGAATCCGTCCAGCCGACCATGCCGGTGAAGAGGCCGCGCTCGAAAGGCTCGACGAAGCGGATAAGGCGATGGGCGCGCTCGGTGGGGAAACCGCAGACGGCCGGCGTCGGGTGCAACAGGCACGCAAGCTGCAGGGCATTGGTCTCGGGGTCGGCGAGGCGGCCTTCGATGCGGGTCGAAAGATGCCAGAGGGCCGCCGTGTTGATGAGGGAGGGTTTTTCAGGGACATCGAGTTCCGCGCAGACCGGCGAAAGCAGGGAGCGGATATCCTCGATAACGAGGCTGTGCTCGTAGTGGTCCTTTTCCGAAGCCGATAGCCGCTCGGCGTTGGCCTTGTCCGCGGCGGGGTCGACCATCCGCTTTGCCGATCCCGCCAGCGGGTTCGAGATGATGTTCTCACCCTGCTTGCGAATCAGGAGTTCCGGGCTGACGCCGATGAGGTCGCCGCCATCGGGCAGCGGAATACGGAACTGGTAACCTTCGCGATTCTGTTTGGCGAGACTCGCCAGCAATCTCTCGACATTGACCTCGGAAGCGAAGGTGAGTTCGCGCATGACGGAAAGTACCGCCTTACGGACATCGGAATGGCGGAAATTGACGATGGCGTGCTCTACGGCGCGTTTAAAGCCGGTCTCGTCCGGCAGGCTGTTCTGGCCGACAAGCGCGGGCATGGCCGAATCGGCGACGACCGGCGCGGTTTCTCGTGGGCTCCACTCATGGTTGTTCGGTATATAAAGGCATGAGGGTTCGCTGACATCGAAGGGGATTGCCCCAATGGCGATCGGATTGTCCTGACCAGCCCGGCGGGCCCGTTCGAAAGCGGCTTTAATCGCTTGCTGCAATGGGCTGCCCGTATCTTCTCCGCCGCGGGCCGGAAGCCTTATCCTTTCGCGAATTCCTTTGGCCCGCAACTGCCCGGTACCGGAAGTGAAAAGAAAATCTCTATTAAAATCAGCAATTTCGTCGGATTCGACGTCATTCGTCCTGAGTGCTCCCGTTTTCATGGGATGCCTCCTGTTCGAGTGGTTGACGATGGCTTATACTTGATTATGATAATCATGTTTTGTCAATCGGTGCAAATTCACATGCTAAATTTAACTCCGATGCAGGTGGCCTACTGGGTCGGTCGGGAGACGGATGGGATACTCGGAAAAGTTACGCCCCATCTTTATCTCGAGTTCGAGGGGCGAGCTCTGGAGCTGGAAAAACTGGCCGTTGCGGTCGGCAGGCTTTGCCGGCGACACCCGATGCTGAGCCTCAGGATCGATGCGGAAGGGCGTCAATCCGTCGATCCTGATGGTCGCCCGCTGCATCTCGATGTGGAGGACATGACGGCGCTTGATGCGGAGACGCTTGCGCGCCGGCTCGAGATCAAGCGCCACGCGTGGAGCCATCGCGCGACGGATCTTCGCACTGCGCCGCCCGCGGCGATTGCGCTCAGCCTGTTGCCGCATGGCCGTAGCCGGCTGCATGTGGACACGGACATGTTGGCCATCGATCCGGCCAGCGTGCGGATATTGATGGAGGACCTCGCCGGCCTTTACGACGAGGCGGACAAGGATGAAACCGCGCGTCCCCCGGCGGCGCAGCCATCCTTCTTCGACTGGACGAAACGCCTTGCGGCCGATCCTGACCTCAAGAGCGTGCGGGAATACGACCGGTCGTGGTGGCGGCAGCATATTGCGGATATTCCGGACGCGCCGCCGCTTCCATTCTTACCGGAGGATGCGTCACGCGCCGTTCATACGGACCGTTTTGCCACGATGCTTACGGTCGTTGAACGTGACGGTCTTGAACGGGCTGCGCGGCGTTGCTCGGTAACGATGTCGACCCTGTTGCTCGGTGTTTTTGCCGTGGCGCTGTCGCGGGCGATCGATTCCGAAAAGTTCCGGCTCTCCGTTCCGGCTTTCTGGCGTGCACCCCTGGTTGAAGGGGTTGATTCCATCGTCGGTGAGTTTTCCAACGTGCTGGTGCTCGGCGTCGATATAAGACCCGCTGAAAGCGTCGAAGCCCTGCTCGGGCGGGTTTTCGATGACATGAACGGCCTGCTTGCCCATCAGGCCTATCCGGGCGTCAGCATCATGCGCGACCTCTCTCGCTTGCGAGGCGGTTTGCAGACCTCGCCCGTGGTTTTTACCGCCGGTGTCGACCTGCCGGGCGGCGATCTGTTTTCACAAAGGGTTGGGCAGCTGTTCGGCTCCCTGGTCCACACGGTATCGCAAGGGCCGGGGGTTGCGCTGGACGCGCAGGTCGCGAGGCTTGATGGCGGCCTGCTGATAAACTGGGATGTGAGGCTCGATGCGCTGCCTGAACCATGGCTTCGCGCCCTGTTTAAAACCTACGTGGGTCTCCTTCGCCGGCTCGCTGATCACCCGGACCTCGTTGAGGAAAGCGTGGAACGATTTGGTGCTGCGATGCCCGAACAGCTGGCCGATAAAAAAGGAAACGCCATGGAACGTCCGCTCTCGCCGCTGCAGAAGGCATATCTTCTCGGTCGCGGCACACATCTGCCGCTCAGCGGCGTGGCGATGCAGGAGTTTCGCGAATATCGCGGCAGCATCGACCCCGCCCTGCTGCGGACCCGCCTTTCTGCCATGGTCGAGAGACATGAAAGCCTGCGCACCCGCATCGACGAGCGGCGCCTCGTGCAGATCGTGTCCGGGGAAGCGGAGATCAACCTTGATATGATCGATCTCTCGGATATTTCCCCGGCGGCAGCGGAAGCGAGGATCGATGCCGTCAGACGGGATTTTTCCCACGCCCATTTTGATCTCGCCGCCTCTCCCTGGCGGGTCACGGTCTTCCGCCTGCCGGCGTCCGAAGCAAAGGCTGATCATGTCGTGGTGTTCCTGCGTTTTGACGCTCTCATTCTTGACGGGCGGGCGATAGCCAACCTCGCGACGGAACTTTTTGACGGTGTCCTGCCGGTCGCAATCACCGCTGCGGCTGAAACGCCAGGAGAGGATATCGCAGCCGCCCGTGCCGGGGACGCGGCCTATTGGACCGAGAAGCTGAAAGAAGCTGAAGTGCCCTCGCAGTTGCCCTGGAAAGCACCGCTCGAAACCATTCCGACGTCGCGATATAGCCGCCAGAGTCTGATTGTCGAAAAGCAGCGCTTCTCCACCTTTGCGCGGGCCGGTGCGAAAGAGCGCCTGTTCAAGAATTCGGCGCTCACGGCGGTCATTCTCGAGGTGCTGTCGCTCTGGCTGAACGAGGGTGCGCTGGTGGTCGGCATTCCCGTTGCGCCGCAGGTGGACGGGGCCTTCGCCAACCGCTCCAGCTTCATCGCCGTCCAGTGGAACGCGGCAAAAGACGATTTTGCCGTGCGGGCGGCGGGCCTGCAGAGGGATGTGCTGGAAGGGCTGAACCATCTGGCTTTTTCCGGCATCGATCTCAATCGCGTGCTTCTCAATGCGAATGCGGGCGGGCTCGCCCTGCCTGTGGTGATTACCAATGGTCTGACGTGGCCGACGCTGTCGCCGGATTCGGCCATGCGCTCGACGGACGGTTTGACGCAGACGCCGCAGGTCGCGCTGGATTTTCGCTTTTCGCAGAATCCGAAGGGCGATCTCGTCCTCGATATCGACTATGCGGAGCAGGCGATCGATGCGGCGATGGTGGCGGATATTCTCGCAGCCGTCGAGCGCGCGATTGCGGGGATCGCGGATAGCGGCGCTTTCGTCCTCAACGGACGCGATATTGTCGACCTCTCCCATTACCGGCTGAATGGCGATGAAGGAAACTTCGTCTGCCCGCCATTTCTGGAACGGATCGCCGGCCGTTTTTTCGCAGGAGAGCCGTCACGCACCGCGCTTGTCAGCGGCAAGCGGCGCATCGCCTATAGCGAGCTTGGCGAGATGGTGGCGCGCGTGATCACGAGCCTAAGGGCGCGCGGCATCGGTCGGGGCGATGTCGTGGCCATCTGCCTGCAGCGTAGCCCCGAACACACGGCGATCACGCTTGCCGCGGCCCTGATGGGGGCGGTCTGGGTGCCGGTCGACGCCGGTTCACCCGACGATCGCCTGCAGTATCTGCTGACCAATTGCCGCCCGGCGCTCATCGTCGCCCGCCGCGTTCCGCAGGGTTTCCAAGCTGTCGATCCGGCGGTGCTTCTGTCCACACCCGCTCCGGCTGGCGCACCGGTCTCCATGGCGGAGTTAGCGGCGCTTTCCCGAAGCGAGGGGCCTGCCTATTTTCTTTACACGTCTGGCACGACAGGCAAACCGAAATGCGTCGCGCTTTCCAACCGCGCCACGGCCAATGTCATTGGCGGCACGCTGGCGGAATGGGCGGTGACGGAACGCGACGTATTCATCTCGGTCACCCCGCTGCATCACGACATGTCGGTCTTTGATGTTTTTGGCGCGCTCGTTGCAGGGGCAACGCTGGTGCTGCCGGAACCCGGAGAGGAAAAGGATGCGGTGCGCTGGAACGAGCTGGTCGCAGAACATGGTGTCACGCTGTGGTGCTCCGTGCCTGCCATCCTCGAAATGCTTCTCGCCTGCCGCCGCGGTAACCAGCTATCGTCGCTCCGGCTTGTCGCGCAGGGCGGGGACTATATCAAGCCTGTTATCATAGAAGAGCTTCGCCGGCTGAAGCCTGACCTGCGGCTGATATCGCTCGGCGGGCCAACGGAAACGACGATCTGGAGCATCTGGCACGAGATTGTTGCGGAAGATGTGGCGGCCGTGCCCTATGGCCACCCGCTGCCCGCCAATCGTTATTTCGTCCTCAACGATCACGGCGGCCATTGCCCGGCGGGCGTCGTTGGCCGCATCCATACCGCCGGCGTGAATGTCGCGATCGGCTATCTCGAGGACGGCGCGATTACCCAGACGGATTTCGTGACGATTACCGATCCGCAGGGAAACAGCGTGCGCGCCTTCCGAACCGGGGACCGTGGCCGCTACCGGCCGGATGGCAAGATCATGTTCGCGAGCCGTGTCAACGGTTACGTCAAGGTGCGGGGCGTGCGCGTCTCGCTGCCGGATGTGGAAAACGAGCTGATCCGCCACCCTTCTCTCCAGAGGGTTCTGGTGGTGGATTACGGTGCCGAGCAAAAGGGCGAGGCGGCCATCGGCGTGCTTTATGTCACGGCACCCGGCCTCGAACTCACCACTGCCGAACTGCGCGACTTTGCCCGCCGGCATCTGCCGGAATCGCATGTGCCCGGCCGGTTTCTCAAGGTTGACGATCTGCCGCTTTCGGCAAATGGCAAGCCCGACCGCCGTCGCGCCCGTGAACTCTTGACCAGTGGAACGGCTGACGCGGAACCGGCAAAATTCTCCGCCCCTGCGGTTCCAGACGTCGATCACGGCGACCGCCGGGTGCTGGATATCTATCTCAGCGTATTGGGTAAAAAGCCGGCAAATGTGGATGCAGACAGCGACCTGCTGGCGCTCGGACTTTTGCCGTCGCACCTGAAAACCGTCTCGGCCGAAATTCGCGCCGTCTTCGGTGTTGACCTGACACCGCAGCAGCTTTTGCGGTGCCGCAACGCCAGGCAGGTGACGTCGCTCATGGCCGTACGGGCGGCGTGAACCCCGTCATTTCGGGTGGCACTTCGCGCCCGGCAACGAAAATAGTGCAAGGAAAAACAGATGGCGCATATCGATCCCGCCGGCGGCTGGCTTCCACTGACGCAGCCGCAACTCGATTTCTGGGAGGAATTTTCCTTCCATCCCGACGAACCGGTTTCAACCGTCGCCCATTACATCGATCTTTCCGGTGCGGTGAATGAAAGCGCGCTCCTTCAGGCGATCACACGCACCGTGCGCGAATCCGAAGTCCTGTCTATCCGCTTCCGCGTCGGCGATGATGGCGAGACGCCGCAGCAATGCTGCGACCCAAGCCATGCCCCGGTTGTGGAACTTGTCGATCTCCGCGGCAATACCGCTCCGCTGGAGGAGGCTTTGCGGCGCATGAACGCGGATGTGGAAGCGCGGCTCGATCTCACGGCCGACAGGCTCTCGGCGCAGCTCCTCTACCGTATCGCCGATGATCGTTACCTTTGGTATATCCGCGCCCATCATATCGTCGTTGATGGTTATGGGCTGACGCTGGTGGAGCAGCGCTGCGGCCAGCTTTACGGGCACTATTGCGGCAAGGGTGAAGCGGGTCCGGATTTTCACCCCTTCGGCGATTTCCTGGCGGAAGAGGAAGCCTACAAGCGGAGCCGGCGTTTCGAAAAGGATCGCGATTTCTGGACAGCCTATCTCGCCGCACCCGCCGATCTGCCGGTGCTGGACAAGGATTGCGAGGATTATGGCGGCGGCGGCCTGCATGCGGATGCGGCCTTGCCGCCCGGTTTCAGCACGCGGTTGCAACGACTGGCCGGCGCACTGGAGATTGGCTGGCCCGATCTTCTGGTGCTGCTTTCCGGTCTTTATCTCCACCGGGTGCTGCCCCGTCCGGATCGTGATGTCCTGACACTGTGGCTGCCTTTCATGAGCCGCTGGGGCAGTGTCGGCGCGCATATGCCGGCCATGCTCGTCAACATCCTGCCGTTCCACCTCACCATCGAGCCGGGCGAGGACGTCGCCGCATTTCTGACGCGCAACGCCGCCAATCTGCGGAAGCAGCGCCTTCACGGCCGCTACCGTATTGAACAGATCGCCGCCGACCGGGAAATACCGAAAGGCCGGCGCTTCTTCTTCTCGCCGCTCATCAATGTCCTGCCGTTCAGCGCGCCGGTGTTTGCCGGGCTCACCGTTGCCAGGCACATTCTGGCGAATGGTCCCGGCGACGGGTTCAACCTTACCTTCCGCGGTGAAGATGACGGCAGCGAACTGAACCTGCACATCGATGCGGACTCGGCGCTGACACAAGCGGGAGACTTCGCCCGCTACCGTAAAGAGCTACCATTGTTCCTCGATGCCATGCTGCGCGAGGAGGCCTTGGCGCTTGCGGCGGTGGAGGCGTCCACGGCGTTCCGCCTGGCGGTCTGAGGTGTGACGGCGTGCGGATGCAGGGGCCGCGCCAGGACATTCTCATCAGCGTTCAAAGACAAATAACCCGGCTCCGTCAGGCGAAGCCGGGTTTTCCTTGGCAGGTCCGGCTCAGGCGAGCGTCGTCAGCACGCGGTCCGAAGCGCCGGTTTCCGCAAAACGGCTGAAGATGCCGCTGGTGGTGCTGCGCAGCCGCTCGACATCCTCAGGTCCGTAACGGTCCGAACGGTAGCTCATCAGCACGCGAATGGAGCGATCGCCGCCGATCGTCTCTTCCATTACCTCGAACTGCAGCCCCAGCATGGATTCGTGTTTGTCCGGATCGATCTGGCGGAATTCCACCGCCCTGCCATCCGGCCCCGCAAGGGCGCCGTTCAGCTTGTTCTTGGCGTGGATCTGGATGAAGACCTCGAACAAATGGTCGCGACCCGGCGTCATGCCCAGTGCTTCCTCCACGAGATCGATCGGGATTTCGCTGTGTTCCAGCGAGCCATTGATGGTGTTCTTCACCGAGGAAATCAGTTCGCCGACGGTCATCGTTTCCGTGAAACGAACGCGATGGGCGACGACCGTGGTGAAATAACCGATCGTATCGAAATAGTTGCTGTCGGTGCGGCCCGAAGCCGAGGTGCCGACCACGAGATCGCTCAGCCCGCCGAGATGGCGCAGCGATGCGGCAATCGCGGCATAGACCACGTTGAACAGCGAGGCGCTGTTCTGCCTGGCAATGGCGTAAAGCCCGTCGCTGACATGTTTTTCCAGCTTGAACTCGATCCAGCCGCCTGCCGGTGCTTCGTCCTGCGATGCCTCGTGCGGTGTGCTTTCCTGTCCGTTGAGGGTAAGGCCTTTCGGCGCATCCCGCAACATATCGGTCCAGTAGGCAAGGTGGCTGGAATTGACGCCTGACGCGACCTGTTGTCTTGCAAATTCGTGGAACGGGGCTGGTCTGGTCGCAAAGACCGGGGCCATGCCCGTCGCCCTTGCCCGGTAAGCCTCGGTCAGCTCGTCCATCATCAGGTTCACCGACCATTCGTCCAGCACGATGTGATGGAAGAGGAAGGAGAGCACCTGACGGCCGGTGTGGGGGTCGCGCAGGAAGCGCAGCCGCATCGGCAGTTCGCGCGCTAGATCGAAGCGCCAGCCAGCCTCGGCGTGGCGGTCCACCCCTTCGCTTTCTTCGCTGGTCCAGAACCATTTGTAACCGGGCAGATCATGCATTGGCACGATCCTCTGCAGAACCATATCGTTTTCGAGGTAGAAATGGGTCCGCAGGCCAGGATGGCGCTCGATTATATCGAGGAAGGCGCATTCGAAGGCGGTCTCATCAACCGGATCGAGGAAATCGAGCGCGAAGGGAATGTTGAAGATTTCGCCGAAACCGAAAGCGGCATAGGCTTTCCAGAGCGACATCTGCGCCAGCGAAAGCGGCGCGGACAGCGAGCCGCTCGCCGTCGCGTCCGCCTGCGCAGGCGCAGCGGTTGCGAGCCGCGTCGCCTGTTTTGCGAGCGTGGCGGCGGTCGGGTAGCTGAACAGATCGTTGAAACGCAGCTCGATGCCGTGATTGGCGAGAAGGCGGCCGATGATGCGGGTCGCGATCAGCGAATGGCCACCGAAATCGAAGAAATCGTCATCCGGCCCCATGTCGGGTGAGACGAGCGCATCACGGAACTCGGAGAGGATCGTTTCGACGGTGTCGTCCTTCTGAGCGGACGCACTGGGCGAAAGGGCTGCCTGCTGCGGTGCTGCCGCGGTGTCTTGAGGGACGACCTCGGAAAAATCCGTGCCGCCTTCAAGATGGCTGACGAAGCGCTCCAGGAGGAAGGCCGTCGCATGTGGCGATGTTTCCCTGCCGCCCGTCAATTCAAGGCGGATCTCGCCCGCGGCCGTCGGCCCGACGGCAAGTGTCAGGCCGAGGCCGGATTGCAGGGAGGGCAGGGGCAGGTGCTCGAAGTGAAGACCATGCTCCGATATGGCCTGCACAGGTGTCGCAAGCGCCTGCAGCGTTAAGGTGACCTTTGCGCCTCCATTGTCGGTTCGTTGCTCCAGCCCCGATAGCACGGCATTTTCAGCCTGTTCGGGCGATTGGTCGCGGGTGATCGCTATCCGCGCCACGGACTCGGCTGAAATCGGTGTGGCTGCGCCGAGGCCGGGCCGCAGGCGAAGGGTTACTGTTTCGGGGCCGCCGTTTCTTGCCAGGAAAAGCGCAAAACGCGATCCGGCACGCGCGAGGATCGCGTTTGCAGCCGTGGAGCTGTGGAGGCCGAGCAGGGAAGCCGCAAGGTCGACGCCATGGCTATGGCTCGCAGGCCTGTCAATTGTGTTCTGCCGCAGCGCCACGACGGTCGAGCCGGTGGCTGGACGTTGCAGCCAGCCAAGCGGAAGCGGGTCGACGCTGTCACTTTCGACCGCACGCGGCGAAAGCGGTTTCGGCGTTCCACCGGCATAGGCCGCCGTAATACCGTCCAGCAGGATCTGCGGCGAGAGGACCTCGCCCAGCAGGGCATGGACCAAAAATGCCAGCAGGATTTCCCCTTCGCTCAAAAGCACGACGGCCTGGAAAGGCGGGTCGGTCTCGGCATCAAAGGGCCTCCCCTGAAGGTCGTGCAGCAAAGTCAGTTCCTCCTCTGCCGAGGGGACATGCAGCAGCTGCACGATGGATGCGGATGGAGCCTCAATACTCTTGGCAAGCGTACCGTCCTCGCCAAAAGCAAAGCGCGCACGAAGCTCGGGCCAGACCTCACAAACCGTCTTCAGTGCCGAGGTTAGACGCAGCAGATCGCATTCTTCACCGATCCGATAGGCGAGAAGCTGCCGAAAAACCTGATCGGGATCCTGAAACTGTTCGAACCAGACCCGTTCCTCATATCGGCTCGGCGGGGCCTCCTCTTCGTTGTCGAAGCCTTCTTCGATGCGACGTGCGAGCATACGTGTGTTGTCTGCTGCCATGGTCCTCTCCTTGGTATAGTCGGAAATCGCGCTCCGGCGCGAAACGTGCCGGTTCGCGGGATCAATGTCCCGCGCGTGACCGTTCGATGAGTGCCTGCCACGCGGCAAGCGTTGGCCGCCGGGCCAGATCGTCATAAGCGAGCCGCGCTCCCGCAAGCTGTGAAAGCGGCTGCATCAGGCGCATGAGGGCAAGCGAATGAAGCCCATAGCCGAACAGGTTGTCCCCCGGTTCGATATCGCGCACTTCATCTTCCAGAACCCTTGCGAGAAGGGCTCTGAGTTGCGTCATAATCGCTTCCGCATCCCGCATGGCAGCCGTCGTGATTGCCGGGTTACTCATCGAAATGATCGTGAACGCCGCTCGCGCCGCGCCGCCAGTAGCCGGAAGCACGGGTCCATTTGGGGTTGGCGCCAAATTCCTCGACCAGAAGGGCGCGAACCGCCTTTGCGGTCTTCGATTCGCAGGCGACCCAGCTGAAGAAATCGCCCTTTGGCAGTTCGAGCTGGCGCAGGGCGCTCGTTAATGCGTCGTGGTCGGTTCCGTTGTCCGGCCTCTGCGTTATCCAGACGATCGATGCGTCCGCCCTGGTTACGAGCTCCAGCCGGTCCGCCTCCGTCTCGACTTCAATCAGCGCCACGACGGGTGTGCCGGCAGGCATCTCCTCCAGTCGCCGTGCCAGCGCGGGAAGGCCGGTATCGTCAGCGATCAGCAGGTGCCAGTCATAGGTGAAGGGAACGGTGAAGGAACCGCGTGGGCCGGCGATCCACGCCTTGTCACCAGCTTTCGCGCTCTTCGCCCAGTTGCTGGCCGGGCCATCGTGATGGGTGGCGAAATCGATGGCGAGTTCGCCTTTTTCGGCATCGAAGCTGCGCGGCGTGTAGTCACGCGCCAGCGGCCGCGGCGCGCCTTCCGGGAATTCAATGCCGTTCGGGCCGATCACCGGCAGGGTCGGTTCGGTTTGGCCGGGCTGGGGGAAGAACATTTTGACGTGGTCGTCAAAACCGAGGCTCGTAAAGCCCTCCAGTTCCGGCCCGGTCAGCACGATGCGTACCATGGACCGGCTGAGTTTTTCGGTCCGCGCCACGTCCAGCGCGCGCAGCTTCACGGCGTGGCGGTGGCGTTTGGGAGTGCGGTCCGGAAGGGCGGAATCCATGGTTTCTGGCATGCTCATGCTGCTGTCTTTCCTGGGATGACGCCGACGGGTTCGGCGGTCTCGCTGTCCCGGGTCGGCGTGCCGGATGATCGCGCGTTGGGGTTCTCATCCGGCGCGATATTCCGGCGTCGTTGCGTCAAGATGCGCGGACCATAACAGGCGGTTTCCGCCCCGGCAATATAAGTTTCTTCGAAAACTCAAGTTTATGCCCGGCACGTGATCGTGCCGGGATTTGTCGGGCAGAAAGGTGGTCAGCGGCGGCCTGCCCAGCTTTCCACTTCATCCAATGTATGGAGCGCGCTCGGAATCGAAGGCGTCGTCACCCTGGTGGAATCGAGGAAAACAATTCTTTTCTCGCGTGCCGGTTTTACGAAACGCTCCCAGCCGGGAATGATCTTTTCAAGCGCGGCGCGGGTTCCCGCCTCGCCGCGGGCTGGGCTGGTATAGCTGTTCATCACCACAAGCAGATCGGGATTGAGCTTGCCGAATGCTTCGGCACTCAGCGGCATCATCAGGGTCGAGCCCATTCCGCCCGAAGAGGCGGTACTGTCGATCTTCAACCTGACATAACCGAGATCCTCTATTGCCTGCACCGCGCCGGACATGTTCCCCACGGCGTTGATCTGGTCCGTCAGCAGGATCGCGAGATAAGTCTTGCCGTTGATATCTTCACCCAGCGTCTTTTTGACGGCGGCGAGCTTGGTGTCATAAATCTTCCGACGCTCAGCGAAGACATCGCTTCGCCCAACCAGACCTGCAAGGTCTTCCTCCACGCTGAAGCCATAGGCTTTGCCGGCGCTTGCCTTTTGCAGATAGACCGGTGCGACTGTGGAGAGCTGTTCGGCCTTGCCGCTGTCCATTTCCGTGGCGACGATGAGGTCCGGTTGCAGCGCCCGCAGCTTTTCGAGGTCGATTTGGCCGACAGCGCCGAAACCCTTCGGTTTCGCGTGGCCTTCGCCAAGAACGGTATCAACGAAATCGACGGCGGTTGCGAATTTGCCGTCGCTGTTGCGGCCATAGGCGCCGACCACATCAGCGCCAAGATCCATCAGCGGCACGCCCAGAAGCGGCTCGTGCATGACGACAATGCGCTGCGGCTTTTCCGGAACGGAGAGGGTGCGGCCGACGGCATCGGTCACGCTGCGCTCGGCGGCGAGACTCGTTCCGGCGGCCAGAAGTGCGGCGACGAGGATGGCAATTCGCATGGCATTCCCTTTATTCGATATATTAGTGAGCGGTGGTTCTGCGCAACGCCTGCAGGCGCAGCGTGAGGATGAAGAGCGGCACGCCGATCAGCGTCAGCGCAAGGCCAATCGGCATCGGCACATCCGCCACCAGCCCGCGCGAGAGCGTATCGGCGGCGACCACCAGAATGCCGCCGGTAAGCCCCGACAGGAAAAGCCTGGCGCGGCCGACAGCGGGCGAAACGAAGGTGGCGAGATGCGGGGCGATGACGCCGAGAAATGTCAGCGGGCCGACGGCGGTAACGGAGGAGGCGCTTAGAATTACCGCAAACACAATGACGAGCGGTCGCGAATGCCTGACGGTTTCTCCGAGTGCCATGGCCATCTCGCTGCCAAGATCGAACACGGCAAGCGCCCGGCCAATGAGGAAAATGCCGGCAAGGCTTGCTGCAAAGAGGGGAGCAAAAACGATGATGGTCGGCCAGCTTGCCTGAAACAGCGAACCGGCCATCCAGTCCGCCAGCGAAAGCGAGGTTTCGGCTGGCGTATAGAGCAGAAGCACCGATGAGACAGAGGAAAGCGCCGCCTCAATTGCGATGCCCATCAGCAATATGGCAAGGCCGCTCGAGCGTTCGCGCCCGACAAGCGCGATCAAAAGGAAGGCCACGGCCAGGCCTCCGCCGACAGCCGCAAAAGCCACCAGCGTCTTGGGGGCCGTTGGCACCAGCACCAGAAGCAGCATGATGGTGGTCATCGACCCCTGGCTCAGGCCGAACAGGCCGGGATCGGCGAGCGGATTGCGCGCGACGGATTGCAGCATCGCGCCTGCCAGCGCCACACTCCAGCCAGCCATGAAGCCGAGCAGGATGCGCGGCAGCCGTACCGTCCACAGCGCATAGGCCTGATCATCGCCGAGATGCCCGCCGGCAAACCCGTGCAGGAGATCAATAAGGCCCGTTTCGGTATTGCCGAGGCTGACGGACACGGCGGCGATCGTCAACGCCAGCGCAACCAGCGTCAGGCCGGCCGTCAGATTGCCAATACCGATCTGCAGCCCGCCGGGCAACCTGAGAACGGCTTTCCCGTCCGTGGCAAAATCCCGTTTCACGATAGCCCCCTTGCCGAAGGCGACAGATAGAAACGCTTGACGATGACGATGAAAACGAGGCCGCCAAGCAGGTCCATGAACAGCCCGGTATTGACCACGTAGGGCGCAAACAGGGTTTCCGCGCCAAGATCGGCGAGCACGCAGATGCTCGCGCCGACAAGCGCGGAGGCCGGCAAAGCAAGCGTGAAATTCACGCCGACCAGCGGCCGGATCATATGTGGCACGATAAGGCCGACGAAACCGATCGGGCCGCAGATCGCTACCGCCGAGCCTGACGCCAGCATGGTGGCAAACAGTGCGAGCCGGGAAATACGCGTGACATTCACGCCGGCGGAAGCGGCTTTTTCCGCGCCCAGCAGAACGAGCGTCAGCGGCCGCGCGACCGATAGCAAAATCACCATTGCAATGGCGCCGATCCACCAGAAATCGGTGAGCCGTTCGATATAGACATGGTTGATATTGCCGCCAACCCAGCTCAGGAATTCGGCCCGACGCGTTGGGTTGGAAAGAAGCAGGGCGTTTGTCACGCCGATCAGCAGCATGGAAACCAGCGCTCCGGAAAGGATGAGCGACAGACCGCGCGGATCGTTCACCCGCCCGGCAAGACGCGCGACAACGAAGCAGGCGGCAAAACCGAAGCCGGCGCCCGCAAGCGCGGCAAGGCCCTGTGCCTCAGCAGAGAGATCGAACAGCAGCGCGCCGGCGATCACGAAAAGCGTCGCTCCGGCATTCAGCCCAAGGGTCGAGGGCGAGGCGAGGGGATTGCGGGCAAGCCCCTGCAGCACGCAGCCGCTGACGGCGGTTGTGGCGCCCACATAGATGGCAATCAGCGACCGTGGAATTTGCTGATAGAGGAGCACCGATTGTTCATAGCTATCGGCCTCCCCGCGCCAGAGCGTCGCCATGACTTCGGCAGGCGGCATGTCGCCGGACATGACGAACAGATTGACGGCGAGGATGGCGGCCAGCAACAGCGCCGCGGCAAGGATCAGCGTTGTTTTCGCGATCATGCCGGAATGGCCTGTTCCTGTCGTTCCAGCCGGGGCACGCAGATGAGACGCCCCTGTCTGGAAAATATATCGGCTTCGAGGTCGAAGATTTCAGCGACATTTTCGGGTGTGACCGTGTCTGCTACCGGCCCTGATGCCAGAACCTGCCCGGCCTTCAGCATGATGACGTCGTCGGCGAAAGTGGCGGCGAGATTGAGATCGTGCAGCACGACGATAACGGTCTTGCCGTGCCTGTCGGTCAGCTCGCGCACAAGGCCAAGAACGGCATATTGATATTTCATGTCGAGATGGTTGACCGGCTCGTCCATCAGGATCACGTCCGTATCCTGCGCCAGCACCATGGCGATGAAGGCGCGCTGGCGCTGCCCGCCGGAAAGCGTGTTGACCTGCGCTCTCGCCTTGTCCTCCAGCCCGACCGTCTTCAGCGCCCCGGCGAAAAGCGCCCGGTCACGCTCGCTCGGGCCGCCGGCAAGGCCGTAGCGTGCATAACCGGCAAGCTCGATCAACTCGCCGAGCGTCATATAGTCGGGGCAATGGCATTCCTGCGGCAGATAGGCGATGCGGCGCGCGAGATCCCTGCGTCCGATGTCGCCCAGCGAACGCTCGCCAAGCCTTATCGCGCCCGATGACAAAGGCACGAAACCCATGATGGTTTTCAACAGCGTCGACTTGCCACAGCCATTGGGGCCGACCAGTGCCGTGACGCGACCGCTGTGGAAGCGGCAAGAAAGCCCACGCAGGACGGGAACGTGGCCATAGCTGGCGTGAAGGTCCGTGGCGTCAAGCACCGGATACAACTCCTGTTAGTCATGCGCTCATGCGTCGAGACGCCACATGAGGATTATAAGTCTTTGAATCTTAACATCGAACCTGCGGGAAATGGGCTCCTTCCCGACGGGCGCGACACTCTGGTCTTGAAGCGACACTAAACTATAGTAAAACTCTCCACAAATCGAAATTTGCCGATTCAACGCGCGGTTTTCTTCCCGGATATTTCAGTCGAGGTGCATCATGTCAGTCGCAGCCAAACTTCATGTGGGCATGTCGCTGGCCCCAACCTGGCTCAGCGGTGAAGCATGGCGTCGAGCCGACAGCGATATAAATCGGGTATTTTCCAGCGATTATTTCGTCGATCTGGCACAGCGCGCGGAAGCTGCGCATGTGGATTTCGTGTTCCGGCCGGATACGCTTTTCCTCCGCACCGAGGGGCTGGAAACCGGCGGCGGATTTGCCAGCATGGACCCGACCATGCTTCTTTCGGCCATTGCGCGGGAAACGAGCCATGTCGGCCTGTTGTCCACCGTATCGACCACATTTCTGCCGCCCTATGTGGTGGCCCGCCAGCTTCAGTCGTTGAACTGGCTCAGCAATGGCAGGGCCGGGTGGAACATCGTCACGGCACTGGAGGGGCACGAAAATTTCGGGCTGAGAGAAATGCCGTCACCGCAGGAGCGTTATGGACGCGCCGCCGAATTCACGCAGGTCGTGCAGCAGCTCTGGGCGAGTTTTCCAAATGAAGCCCTTAAACTCGACAGGGAAAGCGGGCGATTTGCCGATTCCTCGCTGGTGCGCCCGGTAGCGCATGAGGGCAGGCATTTCAGTGTGAAAGGGCCGCTCAACCTGCCAGCCCACGCCAGCCGCATTCCGCTGGTGCAGGCCGGTGCGTCTCCCGAGGGGCGCGATTTCGCCTCTTCGGTGGCGGATGCAGTCTTTGCTTCCACGCCGGACATGCAGGCAGCCATCGAACTGAGGGCGGACTTACGGCGGCGCGCCGAAGGACATGGCCGTGAGCCTGACGGGGTGAAGCTGATGCCGGGCCTCAGCCTATATCTGGCGGATAGCGGCAAGGAGGCGCTTGAACTCTTTTCTGAGACCCATGCCCGCGCTAACCGCGCCCGCACCCTGGCGTCGGTTCTCGACATGACGGGCCTCGACCTCACCGACTGGCCGCTCACGCGGGTGGTCACCGCTTCCGACCTGCTGCCGCCGCCCGAAAAACCGCGAAGCCGCACCCATGCCGGACTGCTGCGCAGGCTGATTGAGCGGGAGACGCTAAGTGTCGCGGAATTACTGCGGCGGCCGGAGGTGATGGGATCCGGCCATTGGCAGATCGTCGGCACCGTTGAAGATGCCTTTAAAGGCATCCGTGAATGGGCGGCCGCAGGCGCAATCGACGGTTTTGTCGCGGTGCCCGGCGGCTCGGTGGCATCCATGCGGCTGGTGCTGGAGCGGCTGCTGCCGAAACTCGCCGATGCCGGGCTCTTCCGCACCGCCTATTCCGGTAGCACCTTTGCGGAGCATCTGGCCGAAGGTGTCTAGCCGCCGCCGGATTCGGCGGTTGCCTGCCGGGCGGCCTCGATCAGTCGCGAAAAATGCCGTTCCGCTTCGGCGGTAGCTACGAAAGAGACGGTGGTGACGACACAGCAGAGTTCGCCCTGGGCATCGAAAACCGGCGCCGCCTTGCCCGTCAGGGCGGAGAACAGATGTTCATTGAGTTCGGCGCCGCCCGTCTCGCGGATGGTTTCGAGAATGCCGGCAGCAGGAGGAGAGCCGCGAAAGGCGGGTGGTTGCAGCCTGCGCACGGCAGTCACCCTGTCCGGTGGCAGATAAGCCTGAAAAACCAGACCGCAGGCGCTGTTGTCCAGCGGCAGAACATCGCCAAGAGCGACGGTGCTGATGGAAAAGCTGGCGCTTCGCGCCCACCGCACCACGGTCGGGCCGCGCTCGGTCCAGATCGCCACGCCGCAGCTGGCGCCGATTTGCGCGGCAAGCGCCTTCATCTCACGTCCGGCGGTTTCGACCGGGTTGATTCGTCGGAGGGCGCTGATGCCGATGCCCAGCGCTGCGGGGCCGAGATCGTAACTGCCGCTTGCGGGGTCCTGTATCACCAGTCCCTCCCGCACGAGGCTTTGCATGTAACGATGCGCGGTGGAGCGACCGGTGCCGGCGCGTTTAGCAAGTTCGCCAAGCGCCAGCCTCGTATCGGATCTGGAGAGAAGATTAAGAAACCGCGCCGCAATCGATACGGATTGAATAAGCGCCGAGCGCTTTTCACCTTCGTTTTCCGGCCGTTCTTCGGTTTCGTCATCCATGGCGTTCAAGGTCGTGCCCCACTCTTTCGAGAATGCCTAACGCATTGCGACGAAAATCGGAATGGCTGTCTTCAGCCTTTTCAATGACTTCTCCGGCCGGGCTGCCATGGCGGAAAAGGCGGTCCCTTAAACTTTGTTGTAAATATGGCACATCCCGTTACGGAAGCCTGCTTGTCCGCAATACGGAACGCATTCTCTATTGCGAAACGGATAACGCTTCCGTTACTTGAATATGACTTTAATACTCATGTTTATTTGGGGTGTATGATGGGGTTTAGCTCTAACGGCCGTTTGATGAGCGGGGTCAGTGTTCTGACGTTGGCGACATTGTTCGTGACGCCGGTTGTCGGTCAGGATCAGCAGGCTGATACAGCAGGGACGACCGTGTTGAAGCCGATTGTCGTGACCGGTGAAAAAGTGGCGCGCGACATGAAGAACACAGCCTCGTCCGTGTCAGTCAAAACCGCCGAGGAGATCAAAAAGGAAAAGACCGGCGATCCGACCGTATCCGAAGCGATCAAGGATATTCCGAACGTCGTCTACACCGACAACGTCAGTGCCCCCATCATTCGCGGACAGGACACGCAGGGCCCGAATACCGGCTCCATCGCCTTCTTCACCGGTACGGTGCCGCGCGCGACGATCAATGTGGACGGTCACTATCTCGGGTATAACGAGTTCATCTACGGGGCGACTTCCATATGGGATGTCGACGCCATCGAGGTGTTCCGCGGGCCCCAGACGACCTCGCAGGGCGCCAACGCCATTGCCGGCGCCATCCTTGTCAACACCAAGGACCCGACCTTTACGCCGGAAGCCAGCTATCAGGCGGAAATCGGCAACTATCACCAGAAGCGTGGTTCCTTCGCCTTTTCCGGCCCGCTGATCGAAGACGAGCTGGCGGCGCGCATGGCGATCGATTATTCCGGCCGCGATACCTTCATCGATTACATCAATTCCGCCTTTGCACATGAGGGAACGGACCAAAACTTCAAGGAATTCAACGGTCGCTTCAAGCTTCTTTGGGAACCGTCTGAAATTCCCGGTCTTTCCACAAAGCTGACCTATTCCTACAACGCCTCCAACCGGCCAAGCCAGGAAGCGGCGTCGCGTCCCTTCGAAGATCTCAACCACATCACCACGACGATGCCGAATTTCAGCCAGTATACCAATACGGGCATTCTCGACATCAATTACGATTTCGAGAACGGCGTGAAACTGTTCAACCAGACCCAGTTTTCCGACTCCACCGCCAAACGCCGGGTCGGCATCGCCAACAACGGAGACGCCGATGTCGATCTCAGGAACACGTCGCATGAAACGCGCGTCACCTTCGGCGATCAGGAGGATGTTCTGAGCGGTGTCGCCGGCATTTTTTATGCGCACACGAAAGCCGACGAGGTGCTTTATCTGCGCGGCACCTCTCGCTTCAGCGACACCAAGGACAATCTCGGCCTCTTCAGCGAGCTGAGCTATCGGCTGACCGACCAGTGGACCCTGACGGGTGGCCTGCGCTACCAGCAGGACCAGATTCAGCGCGCCGGTTACCGGACGCTCAGCGCCACCAGCAGAAGTTCGGTCAATTATGACGAAACCTTCTCTGAAATCCTTCCCAAGGCGTCTCTCGCCTATGCCATCAATGATGATTGGACTGTCGGCGGTCTTGTCAGCCGCGGTTACAATCCCGGCGGCGTCGCATTTGACCTGACCACCAGCAAATGGCGGAGCTTCGACAAGGAAACCATCTGGAACTACGAAGTGTTCACCCGCGCCAGCCTGCTCGATGACACACTGACGGTAAACGGCAATCTGTTCTACATGGACATGAAGAACGCCCAGTTTAACGTACCGGTCGTCGTCTCCACCGGCATCAGCGAATCCTACACCGTTAACGCAGAAGAAGCCCATGCCTATGGTCTTGAAATTGGCGCGGATTATCGGGTGCTCGACAATCTCACGCTGAAAGCCAGCGCCGGTCTGCTGAAGACGAAGATCGACGAGATTTCCAGCAATGCCGCCTATGTCGGCAAGGAGTTCGCCAAGTCGCCGGGATACAGCTTCACCGTCGGCGCAAGCTGGGACGTGACGGACAAGTTCACCGTGTCCGGGCAGGTCCGCCATCTCGACGGCTATTATTCCGATACGGACAACAAGGCCGTCTATGCGATCGATCCCTACACGATCGCGGATGTGTGGGCGAGCTACAAGTTCCAGGACGAACTCGAGTTCTACGCTTACGTGAAGAACGTCTTCGACGAGCGCGCGCCGACCCTTATGAAGGAAAACCGCGGCATTGGCGGCATCGAGGCGAGCATGACCGAACCGCGCATGTTCGGCATTGGGGTGCGCGGCACATTCTGAGCCAAAAGCGAACCCGACAAACAAAGAGGCCTTCAAAGCAATCTTCGAAGGCCTCTTTCTTGACGGAACCGCTACGGTCCATAACCCTCAGAAAAACGCCTGAATGCCCGTCTGGGCCCGGCCGAGGATCAGCGCGTGCACGTCATGCGTACCTTCATACGTGTTGACCGTTTCGAGGTTCTGCGCGTGGCGCATGACGTGATATTCGATCTGGATGCCGTTGCCGCCATGCATGTCGCGGGCCTGGCGGGCGATATCCAGCGCCTTGCCGCAATTGTTGCGCTTGACGATGGAAATCATTTCCGGCGCCATCTTGTGCTCGTCCATCAGCTGGCCGACGCGTAGCGATGCCTGAAGGCCGAGCGCGATCTCGGTCTGCATGTCGGCGAGCTTCTTCTGGTAAAGCTGCATGCCGGCAAGCGGCTTGCCGAACTGCTTGCGGTCGAGACCATATTGCAGGGCACGGAACCAGCAATCTTCGGCAGCGCCCATGACGCCCCAGGAAATGCCGTAGCGGGCGCGGTTGAGGCAGCCGAAGGGGCCCTTCAGGCCGGACACGTTGGGCAGCAGTGCGTTTTCGCCGACTTCGACGCCATCCATGACGATCTCGCCTGTTATGGAGGCGCGCAGCGAAAGCTTGCCGCCGATTTTCGGTGCTGAGAGGCCTTTCATGCCCTTTTCGAGCACGAAACCGCGGATCTGGTTGTCGTGGGCTTCGGATTTGGCCCAGACCACGAAGACATCGGCGATCGGTGCGTTGGAAATCCACATTTTCGAACCGCGCAGACGATAACCGCCCTCGATCTTTTCAGCACGGGTCTTCATGCCGCCCGGATCGGAGCCGGCATCCGGCTCGGTGAGGCCGAAACAGCCGATCAGTTCGCCCGCGACGAGGCCGGGCAGGTATTTCTTCTTCTGCTCATCCGAACCGTAAGCGAAGATCGGGTGGATGACGAGCGAGGACTGCACGCTCATCATCGAGCGGTAACCGCTGTCGATCCGCTCCACCTCGCGGGCGACGAGACCATAGGCCACATAGCTCGCATTCGCCGCGCCATATTCTTCCGGCAGGGTAACGCCGAGAAGGCCTTGCCGGCCCATCAGGCGGAACAGTTCCGGCTCGGTGGTTTCAGAAAGATAGGCTTCGGAGATACGCGGCAAAAGCTCCGATTTGCCGAAGGCGGCCGCGGCGTCGCGTATCATCCGCTCGTCGTCAGTCAGTTGGTCTTCGAGCAGGAAAGGATCCTGCCAATTGAATGCTACGCGTTCGCTCACTTTATGCCTCCGGATTTGCTGGCAGGATTATTCGTATTCACCCCGGATGGCACAAGCCATGTTTACTCATTTTTGCATTACATATAGTAATGGCTCATGACATCTCTCAGCCGCAAACTCCTGCCATCCACAAGTGCGCTTGCCGCTTTCGATTCCGTTGCCCGTCTCGGCAGCTTTTCCGCCGCCGCAGATGAGCTGGCGCTGACGCAGGGGGCAATCAGCCGGCAGGTTATGTCACTGGAAGAACAGCTTGGCGTGCGGCTCTTCGACCGCGGCGCACGCGGCGTGGCGCTGACGGCGGAGGGGCAGATCTACGCCAAATCGATCGCGGCGGCGCTCGGCGAGATACGCTCAGCCTCGCTGCAGATCATGACCAAAACGCATGGCAATACGCTCAACCTCGCCATGCTGCCCACCTTCGGCACCCGCTGGCTTCTGCCGCGTATACCGGATTTCGTGGCGAACCACCCGGAGATCACCATCAATTTTGCGACCCGCATCGGCCAGTTCGATTTCGAGCGTGAGCAGCTAGATATGGCAATCCATATCGGCCAGGCCGATTGGCCGGGCGCGGAAAGTACCTTTCTGATGCATGAAATGGTGGCGCCGGTGTGCAGCCCGCAGTTCCTCAGCGCCCATCCGGTGGAAAAGGGAGAAGACATCGCTGCCCTGCCATTGCTGCACATGGCCTCGCGGCCGGGCGCATGGGGCCACTGGTTCGAAAGCCTCGGCCTGTCACTCGTCTTGCCGCAGGGCATGCGCTTCGAACAGTTTTCCAGCGTTGCGCAGGCCTGCATCGCCGGCCTCGGCGTCGCGCTGATGCCGCTCTTCCTCATCGATAACGAGTTGAAATCGAAGCAGCTGGTCAAAGCCTTCGATCATCAGGCCAGAAGCCCGAGCTCGTATTACGCGGTGGCCCCGCTTTCACGCGCCAACCACGTCCCGGTCGTCCTGTTTCGAGATTGGCTGGTGCGTCAGGTGGAGGCTTATCGCGCAGCCAGTACCCAGAGCGCGTAAAAATAATCGCTCTTTTTTCGGGCATTTAACCTTTGTGCCCAGCTTTTCGCCCTATTTTGCCAGCGCAGGACTCGACAGCGGTTCGCGCCTCGATTATCGTGATTAAACGTTTAATCAGCCCTTCCGGACCATTATGGCGTCGTCACGACCTGCCACCAATCTGAGCGCGATAGCAGCGGCACTCGGCGTGTCGGTGGCAACCGTGTCCAATGCGCTGTCCGGCAAGGGCCGCGTTTCGCCCGAACTGGTGGAACGTATCCGCAAGACGGCGAGCGAGCTGGGCTATGTGCCGAGTTCGGCGGGCAGGGCGCTTCGCACCGGCAGGTCGGGCGTTCTCGGGCTCGTCCTGCCCGATATTGCCAATCCTCTCTTTCCACAAATTGCGCAGGCCATCGAGAAGGCGGCTGTCAACGCGGGTTATGGCGTGCTGATCGCCGATGCGCGCGGTGAGATCGCCATGCAGACGGATGCGATCGACCGGCTGATCGAGCGCGGGGTGGACGGCATGGTGGTCGTTCCCCGACGTGGCACACGCATTTCCGGCGTTGATTGCCCGGTGGCCGTCATCGACAGCCCGTCGACACCGGGAAATACCGTTGCTGCCGACCATTGGGATGGCGGCCGGCAGGTGGGTGAATATCTTGCGAGCCTCGGCCATCGCAAGGTGGTGCTGGTCGGCAAGAACAGGGATTCCAATGTTCAGAATGACCGTCTCGGCGGCATTCGCGATGGTCTCGGCAAAACATGCCTGGCCCAGACGCTCTGGATCGATGGCATTGAAAAGGCCGGTGGCGCGGGCTGCCGGCTGGGCCTTGCGGAGAAAGTTGCCGAAGGTTTCACGGCCTTTGCCGCCGTATCCGATCTGCACGCGCTGCGCGTGCTGACCGAATTGCAGCGCGCGGGAATCGAGGTGCCGGAAGAGGCGAGTGTCACCGGCTTCGACGATCTTATCTTTTCTGCCGTGGTCACCCCGCCCTTGACGACCATGCGCATGGATATGGGCCGCATCGCCGATCTCGCCGTTGGCGCGCTTTTGCGCGCGATCGATGGCGCCGGAGAAAACGGGGGCGCGGTCGACGTCACGGCGGATGTTTCGAAAGTACCGATGGCGCTGATCATGCGCGGCTCCACCGGCAAGACAAAGCATGATGCGATTGAAGCCAAGAACACGACAGCAGGAGAACTCACACCATGAAAAAGATCATTCTCGCATCGGGCGCCGCCCTGATGCTGACGATGGGAGCCGCTGAGGCCCAGGACAAGACGTTGACGATCTCGGTCTACGCCTTCGCGCAGGATGAATTCAAGGAACTGGTCTATACGCCCTTCGAGCAGAAATGCGGCTGCAAGCTCGTCGTCGAGACCGGCAACAGCGTCGAGCGTCTGGCCAAGATGGAGGCCAACAAGGCCAGCCCGGTCGTCGATCTCGCCATCGTCTCCATGGCCGATGCGCTGTCGGCCACCCGCAAGGACCTGATCCAGAAGATCGATGCTTCCAGGGTTCCAAATATTGAAAAGCTCTATGACATCGCCAAGGACCCGAATGGCGATGGCATGAGCGTCGGCGTCAATTTCTACGCCACGTCGATTGTCTACCGCACCGACAAGATGAAGATCGACAGCTGGGCCGATCTTTTGAAGGACGGTATCGTCGACCACGTCGCCTTCCCGAATGTCACCACCAACCAGGGCCCGCCGGCGCTTTACATGCTGGGCAAGGCCATCGGCAAGGACACGCCCGATCTTGCCGGCGCCATCGAGGCCGTGGGCGAAAAGAAGGACGATATCGTCACCTTCTACGTCAAGTCCTCGCAGCTGGTGCAGCTCATGCAGCAGGAGGAAATCTGGGCAGCGCCGATCGGCCGCTTCTCCTGGGCGCCTTTCACCAAGCTCGACCTGCCGCTCGCCTGGGCAACGCCCAAGGAAGGCCAGACCGGCGGCATGAACGTGCTCGTCGTACCGAAGGGCACGAAGAACGAGGACCTTGCGCTGCAATTCATGGATTTCTGGCTCTCGACCGACGTCCAGAAGGCGCTGGCGGAAAAGCTGGTGGACAGCCCGACCAACAGGGAAGTCAAGGTTTCCGACGAGGTGGCGAACAACATCACCTATGGCGATGAAACCGCCCGCAGCCTGCAGCTCATTCCTTCCGACGTAACGCTCGATAACCGCGACAAGTGGCTGTCGGAGTGGAACGCCAAGGTGGGGCAGTAACAAGCTCGAAGGGGCGGGAATGGGTTACGTGCTGGCGCACGTCACCCCCCTCTGTCCTGCCGGACATCTCCCCCACAAGGGGAGAGATCGATATGCCGGTACCCACTGACGCCAAATGAACAAGTCCTCCGCCAAACGTTGCCGGCGGAATTTCAAGACCGGAGAATGCCATATGTTTCAGAACCGGGCCGAAGCGCTGGCGCTTGCCTTGCCCGCCGCAATTTTCGCGGCGGCGGTCTTTCTCGTGCCGGTCTTCATGCTTTTGTCGGAAGGCTTTCGCACCGCTGACGGCTGGACATTGTCGGCCTATGGCGCTTTCTTTTCCGATCCGCTGAACCAGACGGTTTTCCTGCGCACGCTGAAGCTCGGCGCGCTCGTCACCGTCGTTTCGGCGGTGGTGGGCTACGCGGCGGCTTTCGCCATCGTCAACCTGTCGCCGGCCAGGAAGGGCCATGTGGTCAACCTCGTCGTGCTGCCGCTGATGATTTCGCCGGTCGCCCGCACCTATGCCTGGATCGTCATTCTCGGCAGAACCGGCATCGTCAACCAGGCGCTGCAGGCGGTGGGCCTCAGCGACGGGCCAATCCGCATCCTGTTTTCCGAAACGGCCGTCTTCATCGGCCTTCTGCAACTGTTCCTGCCATTGATGATAATCTCCCTCATCAGCGCGCTGGAGAACATGCCGAAGGATACGATCGCTGCTGCCCGCGTTCTCGGCGCCAACTGGTTTCAGGTGTTCTGGAAGGTCATCCTGCCGCTCACCCGGGAAGGGCTCGTCGTCGGTGGCACGCTGGTCTTCACCGGTTCGCTGACCGCCTATATCACGCCCGCCATTCTCGGCGGGTCCAAGGTGCTGATGCTGGAAACCCTGCTTTACCAGCAGGTCACGGTTTCCAATAATTTCGTCGCCGCCAGCGTCATCGCCTTCATCCTGATTGTCATGAGCTTTGCCGCCAATATCCTCTTGAAGCGCATCGCCACTGCGAGGAACAAGAAATGACCCGGCAGCTCTTCATTCCGCTCACGCTTCTGCTTGTCGTCGGCTTCCTCATCGGGCCGTTCCTCATCATCGTCGCGGCCTCGTTTTCGGCCGGCGATACGCTCGCCTTTCCGCCGCAGGGCTTTTCGCTGAAGTGGATCGCGAAGGTCTTTACGGTCGAAAGCTTCCGCGAGAGCTTTGCGATGTCGATGTTCCTTGCCATCGGCGGCACGTTCACGGCGCTGATCCTCGGCATTCCCGCTTCCTACGCCATGTCGCGCTACAAACTGCCCTTTAGCGAGACGGTGCGCACCATCGTGTCCGCGCCGATCATCGTGCCGGGCATTATCGTGGGTCTTGCGCTGCTGCGTTATTTCGTCGTGCCCTTCGGCATCGGCATCACGCTTGCGTTGTTTCTCGCCCACACCGCGCTCATCCTGCCCTATGCGGTGCGCGTGGTTTCAGCCAGCCTCAACAATCTGCGCTCCGATATTGAGGAGGCGGCGGTGCTGCTCGGCTCGTCGCGGCTTGGCGCATTTTTCCGTGTTGTGCTGCCGAATATCCGCGGCGGCATCCTGTCGGCCTTCATTCTCGGTTTCGTGACGAGTTTCAACCAGGTGCCTGTGTCGCTGTTCCTGTCCGGTCCCGGCGTGCGCACGCTGCCTATCGACATGCTGGGCTACATGGAAATCGTCTTTGATCCTTCCGTGGCCGCCCTTTCCTCGCTGCTCGCCTTCCTTTCCATCGGCATCGTTTTCATGGCCGAACGTTTCCTGGGGTTCTCCCGTTATGTCTGACGCAAATTATCTTTCGCTGCAAAAAATCTCGCTCGCCTATGGCGGCAATGTCGCCGTCAAGGATCTCGATCTCGATATCCGCAAGGGCGAATTGCTCGCGCTTCTCGGGCCCTCCGGCTGCGGCAAGACCACGACGATGCGCGCCCTCGCCGGGCTGATGCCGGTGGCTGCCGGGCGGATCAATCTCGATGGCGCCGATATTACCCGGGTGGCGGCCAACAAACGCGCCGTCGGGCTGGTGTTCCAGTCCTATGCGCTCTTCCCGCATCTGACGGTCTATGAAAACGTCGCCTTCGGCCTGAAACTCAAGGGAATGAGCGGCAAGGCGCTGGAGGACAAGGTCGCCTCCGGCCTGAAGTCGGTCGGCCTGTCCAATTTCGCCTCACGCAAGCCGGCGGAACTATCGGGCGGCCAGCAGCAACGCGTGGCATTGGCACGCTCCATGGTCATGGAACCGAAAGTGCTGCTTCTCGACGAGCCGCTCTCCAATCTCGACGCCCGCCTGCGTCTTGAAATGCGGACCGAACTGCAGCGCGTGCAGAAGGAAACCGGTGTCACGATGATCTTCGTCACCCATGACCAGATCGAGGCGCTCGCGCTTGCCGACCGCATTGTCGTCATGAAGGGCGGCAAGATTGAGCAGATCGGCACGCCGGAAGAGATTTACAACGCGCCGGTTTCCGCCTTCGTGGCCGACTTCGTCGGCTTCGAAAACATCTTCGCCCTTCAAGGCGGGGCTTTGAAAACCGCCAACGGCACAACACCGCTTCCCGGACCAGTCCTTTCAGCATCCGGACTGGCCTGGCGGCCGCGCATGGTCACCCTCGGTTCAGGTCCTTTCCAGGGAACCGTGCGCGGCACATCCTTCGCCGGCAACAGCCGCGAATATCTGCTCGACACACCGCTCGGGCCCATCAAGGCTGAAACCGACGCGGCCCTGACCTCCCACGCAATAGGCGATACGCTTGCCTTCGACCTGCCGGTCGAAAAGGCGGCGAGCCTCAAGGTATTCAACTGATCATGGGTGTTTGGATCGATACCGATATGGGCTTTGACGATATCGCCGCCATCTTGGTGGTGCAATCGTCGGGTCTCGCCATAGACGGCATCTCGCTGGTCTTCGGCAATGCGACGCTTCAGGCCGTCTGCGGCAATGCCGCGGGTGCGGTTGCCGCTTTTGGCTGGTCGATGCCGATCCATCAGGGCCGCGCCATGCCGGTGTTGGGTGCACTTGAAACGGCGCAGTGCATTCTGGGCGAAAACGGCATCCCGACCGTCGGCCAAAGCCTGCCGGATGCCGCGGCCTTGCCGAAAAGCGATGCCTTCGCCGCTCTCTGCGCCTGGCTGGAGGGGGAGGGCGAGAGGCGCATTCTCGCGCTTGGTCCGCTCACCAATATTGCCGCCCTGTGCCTCGCCCGGCCTGATCTTGCCGCGAGAATTTCCGACCTCACCTGGATGGGTGGCGGCGTGACGAGCGGCAATCACACGGCCTCGGCCGAGTTCAACGCCTTTGCCGATCCGGAAGCGCTGGCCATCGTGCTCTCCCATGGCCTGCCGTTGCGTATGGTCGATCTGGACGCCTGCCGCAAGGTTACCGCTTCGCCCGCCGACGTGCTGCCGATCCGCAATGCGGGCGGCAGGAATGCCGGGCTGATCGCCGATCTGCTTGATGGTTTCATCGGCATCGCCACCCGTCGCGGCAGACCAGGCATGGCACTTTACGATCCCGTCGCTGCCGTTGCCTTCGCCTCTGGCCTAATCGGCTGGCGTCACGCACGGATAGATGTCGAGCTTCAGGCGACGCTGACGCGGGGCAGAACGGTGGTCGAGCCGCGTGCGGAGAAAGCGCAAACATTCAACGCGCATTTTGCTGACACGCTGGATGCCGACGGTGCGAGGACGGTTATTCTTGAGGCGCTGCGCCGGGAGGCCGCCCGATGAACGCGAACCTCACCACACGCGAACCTGCCGATCTCGGCGATGATGCGCTCCGCGCCCGCGCCGTCGCCGCCGCGCGCGGCGATGCGCCTTTCGACATCCTCATCACCGGTGCAACATTGGTGGATGTGGTAACCGGTGAGCTGCGCCCTGCCGATATCGGAATTGTCGGTGCGCTGATCGCCAGCGTGCACGAACGGGCGAGCCGGAGCGACGCCGCGCAGGTCATCGATGCGGCCGGCGGGTATGTCTCGCCGGGTCTGATCGACACGCATATGCATATCGAGAGCTCGATGGTCACACCGGCCGCCTATGCGGCAGCGGTTGTCGCCCGCGGCGTTACCACCATCGTGTGGGATCCGCATGAGTTCGGCAATGTGCATGGCGTCGAAGGGGTGCGCTGGGCGGCAATGGCCATCGAAAACCTGCCGCTGCGTGCCGTTCTCCTGGCGCCCTCATGCGTGCCTTCCGCGCCTGGGCTGGAACGCGGCGGAGCTGATTTCGAAGCCGCCATTCTCGCCGATATCCTGTCATGGCCCCAGGTCGGCGGTGTCGCGGAAATCATGAACATGCGCGGCGTCATCGAACGCGATCCGCGCATGAGCGGCATCGTGCAGGCCGGGCTTGCCTCGGAGAAACTGGTCTGCGGCCATGCGCGCGGCCTCAAGGACGCCGATCTCAACGCCTTCATGGCGGCGGGCGTCTCGTCCGATCACGAGCTGGTCTCGGGCGAAGACCTCATGGCGAAACTGCGGGCCGGCATGACCATCGAGCTGCGCGGCTCGCATGACCACCTGCTGCCGGAATTCGTGGAAGCGCTGAACGCGCTGGGCCACCTGCCGCAGACCGTGACGCTGTGTACGGACGATGTCTTCCCGGACGACCTGTTAAATGGCGGCGGGCTGGATGATGTGGTGCGCCGCCTTGTCCGTTATGGCCTGAAAGCCGAATGGGCACTGCGCGCCGCAACGCTCAATGCCGCCCAAAGGCTTGGGCGTCCTGACCTCGGGCTCATTGCCGCCGGCCGTCGCGCCGATATCGTTATCTTCGAGGACCTGAGCGGTTTTGCCGCCCGTTACGTCCTTGCCGGGGGCAGGACGGTTGCGGAAGGCGGACATATGCTTGTGGACGTGCCCGCCTGTGATATGACGGCGCTCGAAGGCTCGATGAAGCTGCCGCTGCGCGTGGCCGAAGATTTTCGGGTTGCTGCCGAAGGCGCGAGGGTGCGCCTCGCCACCATCGACCGCCCGCGCTTCACGCAATGGGGCGAGGTGGAGGCCGAGGTGAGAGATGGTTTCGTCGTTCCGCCCGAAGGTGCGACGATGATCTCCGTCACCCACCGCCACGGCAAGTCCGAACCGGTCACCCGGACTGGCTTCCTCACCGGCTGGGGAGACTGGAACGGCGCCTTCGCCACAACGGTCTCGCATGACAGCCATAACCTCACCGTTTTCGGCGGCAATGAAGAAGACATGGCGCTCGCCGCCAATGCGGTGATAGCGGCAGGCGGTGGTATGGCCGTCGCCTCCGAAGGTAAGGTAACTGCACTTCTGCCGCTGCCGCTCTCCGGCCTCGTTTCCGATGCGGCACTTGAAGAAGTTGCAAAGGCTTTCGAGGAACTGCGCGAAGCCGTTGGCAGGGTGGTGGAATGGCAGCCGCCCTATCTCGTCTTCAAGGCCTGCTTCGGGGCCACGCTCGCCTGCAATATCGGCCCGCACCAGACGGATATGGGCATCGCCGACGTGCTGACGGGACAGGTGATGGAGAGCCCGGTGATGGCGGTTTTAGGGTACTAACGCCACGGGCTGCCGCGACGGCACCGTCGCAGCAGCCCGTGCGTCTCAGTTCACATTGTGAAGTTGCGCTTCGCCGTTATGCAGAAAGCAGGCTTTGGTGAACAGGCCCAGATCAAGCAGGTTGGGAAGGCGGATATCGCGCATATCGGGAACTCGTTTGATTTGCGGATCAAATGAGCGGTCAATCTGCGAGATGAAAGCGAAAATAACGCCAGTCTTTTTTGCGAATTCTGCAAGGACGGTGACTTGTTGCGACAGGTCCGGCTTATGGCGCTGCTGGTCGAGTAACTGCAGATAATCGATTACGGCGAAGGTGCCGGATTTGGCTGGCGAGAGGTAACGGATCATGTAGTCCGCGCATATCTCGTCCGATGTCACGATCTCGATTTCTCTCTGAGCGCCTGCGTGTTGCCCGGTGCGTTTTCCTACCTGTTGCTCGGTCATTTCGAGCGTGAATAAAATGGACTGCCGTCCGTCTCCGGCTGCCGCCCGCAGAAGCTCAAAAGCAAGCGCTGTCTTGCCCTGGCCCGGCCGGCCGGCGAGCAGGAGCATGTCGCCATTCACGATGCGCGAGAACAGGTCTTTGGACAAAGAGCCAGCCGCAACGTGAGCGGAAAGCAGGCTCCAGGCTGCAAATCCTTCCTCGCACGCGATCTGGTCCAGCGCTTCGTGAAGGGGGATGGCATTATTCCGGACCATAAGTTTGGCCCGTCGCTTCAATTGGAAAATCGGAGTGGAAAGCTTCATCACAAAACCTCTATTGCGGGTTCAAAACGCAATCCCTCCTTATGCGAATGCCCGAACAGATGGTTCGATGATAAGATTACCCAGCATGTCGAATGCTTCCCCGAAAGGAGGGGGGAGGCGTGGGTCCAGCCTATGTCTGAAAGCTACCGCGCCCGATGATTCGCCACAAGTGTCTGAGATGTTGCCGGTCGAAAAACAGCAGGGAACAAGATGGATTTACTCCGCCGCCAGTTCCTGCTCCACCAGCGTCGCCCAGAAAGCTACGCCCGGCACGATGGCCGCATCGTTGAAGTCGTAGGAGGTGTTGTGGTGCAGTGCGCCGTCCACCGCCGGGCCGTTGCCAAGCCAGACATAGCAGCCTGGGGCTTCGCCCGCGAAAAAGGCGAAATCGTCGCCGGCGGTCGAGGGCGGAAAGGCGGTGCGCGCTTTGTTGCCGAAGACGGTTTTGGCTGCCCGGAGCGCCCGTTTCGTCGCGTCCGTTTCGTTGATGACGGGCGGGATGCGGCGGATGAATTCGTAATTTGCCTCGATGCCGAACATTGCCGCCGTGCCCTTGGCCAGCCTGCCGATTTCCGCCTCCAGCTGGTCTCGCACTTGAGGTGCATAGGCGCGCGCGGTCCCGCCGATTTCGACGAGATCTGGGATCACATTGAGTGCCTTGGGGTCGCCTGCCTGCACCGAACAGGCACTGACCACGGCCGGCTGCAATGGGTCGACCACGCGGCCGACGATAGTTTGCAGCGAGGCGAGGAAGGTGCCGGCCGCCGTTACCGGATCGCGACCAAGATGCGGCTTCGCGCCGTGGGTGCCGACGCCCTTGAAGGTGACGCGCCAGCTGTCCGACGAGGCAAGCTGCGGTCCTTCCACCACCGCCATTTCGTCGATGCCCAGCCCCGGCATATTGTGCAGGCCATAGACCGCATCGCAGGGGAACAGCTCGAAAAGCCCGTCCTCGACCATTTTTTTTGCGCCGCCACGGCCTTCTTCGGCCGGCTGGAAGATGAAATGCACGGTGCCGGAAAAATCGCGGGTCTTTGCGAGGTAACGCGCCGCACCCAGCAGCATGGCAGTGTGGCCGTCATGGCCGCAGGCATGCATCTTGCCGGGGAATTTCGATTTGTAGGGGCGGTCTGGAACCTCAGGCATGGCAAGGGCATCCATGTCCGCGCGAAGACCAATGCTGCGCGTGCCGTTGCCCACCTGCAGCGTGCCGACGACGCCGGTGCCGCCGAGACCGCGGTGCACCTTCAGCCCGGCGCGCTCAAGCAGATCGGCGACGATGGCGCTCGTTCTTTCCTCTTCGAAACCCAGTTCCGGATGCGCGTGCAGATCATGACGGAGTTCCGTCAGGAATGGCAGGTCCTCGCCGATCCGGTCCAGCAGTCTCATGGGAAGCTTGTCCTTGAATGTGGGAAAAACCCGCGTCATAGGTGGGTTTGTCCAAATGCCTGTTGCTTTTTTCTCTTCTAACGGAAAAAGCCAATGAAATGAACCCGCAGCGTCTCTGTGGTTGCTAAAATGATAAATCTGCCGAACGGGATTGGCGTGGCTGAAAACCGTCTCCGCCATGCGCCATCTCCGTTCTGAAAGGAAAACAGATGCCATCACCAGCATCGCCCGCCATCGCCCCGTCTCCCGCAACGCCGCATGAGTTCTGGCAGCAAATCCATCCGCCCCGGAGCTTCGAAACAGCAGGCGCATATTCCACATTCTTTCCGGCGGAACTGGATGATGGAAGGCAGATCTGTCTGCCCATACGGCCGCTTGCGGACGGAGAGCACGCACTCGCATCGCTCATCGTCAACCAGGCTTCCTTTGAGGTTCTGGAGGCGCTGGCCGCCGATCTTGCCGCAAAGCTTCTTCCCTTCAAGCCGGATGTCGTTATCGGCCTGCCGACGCTCGGCCTGACGCTTGCGGCCGCCGTTGCCCGCCATCTGGGCCATTCCCGTTACGTGCCGCTCGGCACCTCGCGCAAATTCTGGTATCTGGAGGAGCTGTCGGTGCCGATGTCCTCCATCACCACGAAGCAGGAAAAAAGGCTTTATGTCGATCCGCGCATGCTGCCGCTCATCGAGGGTAGACGGGTGGCGCTGGTGGATGACGTGATCTCCAGCGGCAGTTCCATCCTGTCGGGCCTTGCGCTACTCACCGCCTCCGGCATCAACCCCGCCGTCATCGGCGCAGCCATGCTGCAATCGGATCGCTGGCGGGAAAAAATCGCCGCTTTCGGGCCGGAATGGCCGGAGCGGGTGAGGGGTGTTTTCGCGACGCCGCTGCTGACCAAAGCGGAAGATGGCTGGCGCGCCTGACGAAGCGCAAATTCCGTCAAAAGGCAAGTGGTGATAAATTCACCGCTGCCTAATTTGTATCTTGCGAAGCTCGAATAGATCGTCCTAAGATCGCGGCTGACAGACAATAGCGGTCGGCTGATAACGCGCCGGCTTGCTTTCGCGCGGTGTCATCCCGGCGTCTGCCTGCCCCGTTTATTGTTTCGATGACTGGAATTTCTTCCCATGCATGCAGTGTTTGACGGTCATAATGATGTGCTGCTTCGGTTGTGGCGCAACAGCAAGGCCGGTGCCGATCCCGTGGCCGAATTCAAGAACGGCACACGGGAAGGTCATATCGATGGTCCACGCGCACGGGCAGGCGGACTCGGCGGCGGTATCTGCGCCATCTATATCCCGTCCGGCGATCTGATTCTGCAGGAACCGGACGAGAACGGCCATTACGATACGCCGCTCGCCACGCCGCTCGAGCGACTGCCTTCGCTCGATATCGCGATGGAAAAGGCGGCGATTGCGCTGAGGCTCGATCGCGCTGGAGCGTGGCGGCTCTGCCGCTCCACGGCGGATATCCGCAAGGCCTTTGCCGAGGATATCTTCGCCGCCGTGCTGCATATGGAAGGCTGCGAGGCGATCGGCGCCGATCTCGATGCGCTGGAAGTATTTTATGCCGCGGGTCTGCGTTCGCTCGGCCCGGTGTGGAGCCGGCACAATATTTTCGGCCACGGCGTTCCTTTCTCCTATCCCATGTCGCCCGATACCGCGCCCGGTCTTACCGATGCCGGTTTTGCGCTGGTGAAGGAATGCAACCGCCTCGGCATTCTCATCGATCTCGCGCATATCACCGAAAAAGGCTTCTGGGATGTGGCCAAGACCACCAACCAGCCGCTGATCGCCAGCCATTCCAATGCGCATGCGCTCACTCCGGTCGCCCGCAATCTCACTGACAGACAGATGGATGCCATCAAGGAAAGCGGCGGGCTGGTTGGCCTCAACTACGCCGTGACCATGCTGCGTGCCGATGCGCGTGACATCGCGGATACGCCGCTCTCCGATATGGTGCGCCATATCGACTACATGGTCGAGCGTATGGGCATCGACTGTGTGGCGCTCGGATCGGATTTCGACGGTGCGACGGTACCTGTCGGAATTGCTGATGCCAGCGGTAACCACAATCTGGTTGCGGCGCTGAAATCGGCGGGCTACGGTGATGGAGAACTTGCTAAAATATGCCGGGAAAACTGGCTGCGCGTCTTGTCCCAGGCTTGGCACGAAGCGGCCTGATAAACAGTTTAAGCGAACCAAATCAATCTCATAACAAAAGGGGAGATCCTATGATCAAATCGCTCAACAAATCCATGCGTATCCTCAGCACCAGCGCTGCCCTGTCGCTGATGATGCTGTCTGCCCCGCATGCTTTTGCCGCCACGCCGGCCGATACGTTGGTGGAAGGTTTCGCCATCGACGACATCATCACGCTCGATCCGGGTGAGGCTTTCGAACTGTCTGCCGCTGAAGTCACCGGCAACACCTATAGCAAGCTCGTTTCCATCGATCTCAACGACACGTCCAAGGTTGTCGGTGATCTCGCCGAAAGCTGGACGACCTCCGAGGATGGCCTGACCTATACGTTCAAGCTGAAATCCGGCCTGAAGTTCGCCTCCGGCAATCCGGTCACCGCTGATGACGTTGCCTTTTCCTTCGAACGCGCCGTCAAGCTCGACAAGTCGCCGGCATTCCTGTTGACGCAGTTCGGCCTGAAGGGCGACAACGTTACCGAAAAAGCGAAGGCAACGGACGCGAACACCTTCGTTCTGACCGTCGACAAGCCCTATGCGCCGAGCTTCGTGCTGAACGTGCTCACCGCAACCGTCGCTTCGGTGGTGGACAAGAAGCTCATCACCGAAAAGGCGAAGTCGGTCACGCCGAGCGCCGATTACAAATACGACACGGATTTCGGCAACGAATTCCTGAAGACCGGTTATGCCGGTTCCGGCCCTTACAAGATCCTTGGCTGGAAGGCCAACGAAGCCGTCATTCTGGAGGCCAACCCGAACTATTACGGTGAGAAGCCGAAGCTGAAGCGGGTCGTCTATCGTCACATGAAGGAAAGCTCCGGCCAGCGTCTGGCGCTTGAAAACGGCGATATCGATGTTGCCCGTAACCTTGAGCCCGGCGATATGGAAGCCGTTTCCAAGAAGGAAGGCCTTGCCGTTACCTCCGCGCCCAAGGGCACCGTTTATTATTTCAGCCTCAACCAGAAGAACGAGAACCTGAAGAAGCCTGAGGTCATCGAAGCGTTCAAATATCTCGTCGATTATGACGCGATCGGCGCGACGATCATCAAGGGCATTGGCGAAGTCCATCAGACCTTCCTGCCGAAGGGCCAGCTTGGCGCGCTTGATGAGAACCCCTACAAGCTTGACGTCGCCAAGGCCAAGGAACTTCTCGCCAAGGCCGGTCTGAAGGACGGCTTCACCGTCACCATGGATGTGCGCAACACCCAGCCGGTGACGGGCATTGCCGAAAGCGTGCAGCAGACGCTGGCACAGGCCGGCATCAAGCTCGAAATCATCCCCGGCGACGGTAAGCAGACGCTGACCAAATATCGCGCCCGCACGCATGATATCTACATCGGCCAGTGGGGTTCGGACTATTTCGACCCGAACTCGAATGCGGAAACCTTCACCATCAACTACGACAATTCGGATGAAGGCAAGAACAAGACGCTGGCCTGGCGCAATGCCTGGGATGTTCCTGATCTGACCAAGGAAACCCAGTCTGCTCTCTTGGAAAAGGACAGCGCCAAGCGCGCCGCCATCTATGAAAACCTGCAGAAGGAAGTTCTGGCGAAGGGTCCCTTCGTCATCATCTTCCAGCAGACGGAAGTGGCCGGTTATTCCGCCAAGCTCAAGGGCCTGAAGCTCGGACCGAGCTTCGACACCAACTATGTCTATCCGATCTCCAAGGAATGATCCGGAAGGATCGGTCTCTTGAGCATCGTTGAAGCAAACAGCCGGGCGAGGCAGGGCAAACGCCGTGCCAACGCCCGCGCGAAGGCCATTCTCGGCTTCGCCGTCACCGTCATCACCACCTTTCTGGGGCTGATGGCGGTCACATTTTTCATTGGCCGCGTGGTGCCGATCGATCCCGCACTGGCGATCGTCGGCGACCGCGCGCCTGCGCATGTGGTCGAGCGCGTCCGTGAGCAGCTCGGCCTCAACCTGCCGCTCTGGCAGCAGTTCTTTATCTATCTGAAGCAGGCGCTTTCGGGCGATTTCGGCACCTCCGTCCTCACCACCAATCCCGTGATGGAGGACATCAAGCGGGTGTTTCCGGCGACGATCGAACTTGCCACGATCGGCACGATCATCGGCGCCGTTTTCGGCATTCCGCTCGGCGTTCTCGCGGCCGTCAAGCGCGGCAGCTTCGCCGACCAGGTCGTGCGTGTCATCGGCCTTATCGGTTATTCCGTGCCGATCTTCTGGCTCGGCCTGCTGGCGCTGCTGGTGTTTTACGCCCGGCTGCAATGGGTGGCTTATCCCGGGCGCATGGACATCGTCTATGAATTCACCTTCACGCCGGTCACTGGCTTCTTCCTGATCGACGCCATCTGGCAGCGGCAATGGGACGTGTTGTGGGATCTTTTCCGCCACATCATCCTGCCGGCCTCGCTGCTCGGTTATTTCTCGCTGGCCTATATCAGTCGCATGACGCGCTCCTTCATGCTGAATGAGCTCGCCCAGGAATATGTCGTCGCGGCCCGCGCCAAGGGGCTTTCGGAAACGCGCATCATCTGGTTCCACGCGCTGCGCAACGCCGCCGTGCCGCTGGTAACCGTGATTGCGCTCTCCTATGCCGGTCTGCTGGAAGGTTCGGTGCTGACCGAAACCATCTTCGCCTGGCCGGGGCTTGGCCTCTACATCACCAATTCCCTGCAGAATGCGGATATGAACGCCGTTCTCGGCGGCACGATCGTGATCGGCGCCATCTTCGTCGGCATCAATCTCTTCTCCGATCTGCTTTACCGGACGCTCGATCCAAGGACGCGCAGCCGATGACGATTTCGACCGATACACTCAAACCCTATAGCCGCGAATGGCTGCTCTCCGACCGGCCGGCCTCGCGCAGGCAGGCGCGGCTTGGCCGCGCCTATGTGATCTGGCGGCGCTTTTCGGAAAACCGGCTGGCGCTGCTCGGCCTTGGCATCATCATCGCGCTGCTGTTCGTGGCGATTTTTGCCAATGTGCTGGCGCCACATAATCCGGTGCAGGGCGATCTGCGCAATGCCCGGCTTCTGCCGCCCGGCACTGCCGGTTATCTGCTCGGCACCGATGATCAGGGCCGTGATATTCTCTCGCGCCTCATCCACGGTTCGCGCCTGACCCTGTTCGTCGTGCTTTTGGTGGCCATCATCGCCGCACCCATCGGGCTCATCGTCGGCACAGTCTCGGGTTATGCCGGCGGCTGGGTGGATGCGGTTCTGATGCGCATCACCGATATTTTCCTCGCTTTTCCGAAGCTCGTTCTGGCGCTGGCGCTGGTAGCGGCCCTGGGGCCTGGCATTGAAAATGCGGTGCTCGCCATCGCGGTCACCTCATGGCCGCCCTATGCGCGCATCGCGCGTGCCGAAACCATGACCTTCCGCAATTCCGATTTTATCGCTGCCGTGAAGCTCATGGGCGCGTCACCCTTCCGCATCGTCTTGAAACACGTCATGCCGCTTTGCATGTCGTCGCTGATCGTGCGTGTCACGCTCGATATGGCGGGCATCATCCTCACCGCCGCAGGCCTCGGTTTCCTCGGCCTTGGCGCACAGCCACCGCTGCCGGAGTGGGGTGCGATGATCGCGTCGGGACGGCGTTTCATTCTCGATCAATGGTGGGTGGCTGCCATGCCGGGTATTGCGATCCTGATCGTCAGCCTCGGTTTCAACCTTTTGGGTGACGGTCTGCGCGATGCGCTTGATCCCAAGGAGGCGGGCCAATGAGTGCGTCTCTTCTGACGGTTGAGAACCTGCGCGTTTCCTTCCCGACCCGCACCGGGTTGGTGGAGGCGGTGCGGGGCGTGTCCTTCACGCTGGGGCGCGAGCGCCTCGGCATTGTCGGCGAATCCGGCTCCGGAAAGTCGCAGACTGGCCGCGCCATCATGGGTCTGACGCCAAAAAATGCCCGGATCGAGGCCGATACGCTGCGTTTTGGCGATATTGACCTGCTCAAGGCATCGGCAAAAGAGCGGCGGCTCATGCGCGGCAAGCGTATGGCCATGATCCTGCAGGATCCGAAATATTCGCTGAACCCGGTCATGACCATTGGCCGCCAGATCATGGAAACGCTGCGTACCCACGAAAAGATTGGCTCCAGCGAAGCGCGCCAGCGCACGCTTGCCATGCTGGAGGCGGTGCAGATCCGTGATCCCGAGCGCGTCTTCGATCTCTTTCCACACGAAGTTTCCGGCGGCATGGGCCAGCGCGTCATGATCGCCATGATGCTCGTCTGCGGTCCGGAATTGCTGATCGCCGACGAGCCGACCTCGGCGCTCGATGTGACGGTGCAGCTGGAAGTGCTCGATATTCTCGACAAGCTGGTGCGCGATCGCGGCATGGGGCTGATCTTCGTCAGCCATGATCTCAGGCTCGTCTCCTCCTTCTGCGACCGGGTTCTCGTCATGTATGCCGGCAAGGTGGTGGAAGAGCTTGCTTCCGCTAACCTCAAGGAAGCGAAACATCCCTATACGCAGGGCCTGTTGAACTGTCTGCCGCAAATTGGCGGCCATCGGCATCCGCTGCCCGTTCTGGAACGCAAGCCGGAGTGGCGCGCATGAGCACAGTTCTTTCCATCAGAGACATGGTGGTGGATTTCGACGGTTACATCGCGCTCGACAGCGTCAGCGTCGATGTTGCCGAGGGTGAATCCTTCGGTATCGTCGGTGAATCCGGTTCCGGTAAATCGACCCTGCTGCGTGCCATCGCCGGCCTCAACCATTTCGATGAAGGTTCGTTGATGGTGGCCGGGCGCTCCTATTCGGGCAAGCACCGCGACAAGAGCTTTTATCGCGATGTGCAGATGGTGTTTCAGGACCCGTACGGTTCACTGCACCCGCGCCAGACGGTGGATGCGCTGCTGCTCGAGCCGCTGGTCATCCATGGTCTCGACAATCGCGAACAGCGCATTGCCCGCGCTTTGGACGAGGTGGGTCTCGGTTCCGGTTTCCGCTTCCGTTATTCACACCAGCTGTCCGGCGGCCAGCGCCAGCGCATCGCCATTGCCCGCGCACTGATCGTCGAGCCGAAAATCCTGCTGCTCGATGAGCCGACCTCGGCGCTTGATGCGTCTATTCAAGCTGAAATCCTGAACCTCCTGGAACAGGCCCGCAAGGACCGCAACCTCACCTTCGTCATGGTCAGCCACGATCTCGGCGTCATCAGCCACATGTGCGACCGTCTGGCGGTGATGAAAAGCGGCAAGGTGGTGGAAATGCTGGAGGCCGAGGCGCTGGAAAGCCGCGAATTCAGCGCGGATTATACGAGGCAGCTGCTGGTGGCGAGCGAGGGCTTCAAGCGGGTTTGATGGCGTGAGGGTGCGGGCCGTTTCTTCTCCCCGAGGGGGAGAAGATGCCCCGAACGGGGCAGATGAGGGGGCAAGATCTCCGCATTTCTCCACCGTCGCCCCCTCATCTGACGCTGCGCACCACCTTCTCCCCGGCGGGAGAAACAAGCGGCGATCTTTCGTTACACACGCGATCTTCTCCGGTGACGTATTCTCTCATCGCGCCACGGTGATATGCTGGCCTGCCAAACCCGCATATCCGAACAAGGTACCACCCCATGCAATTGCGCGCCTTGATGTATTTCGATGAACTCGTCCGCACCAATTCCATGCGCGCCGCGGCGGAAAACCTGAATGTGGCGCCGACGGCGGTGAGCCGGCAGATCGAAAATCTCGAATATTATTTCGGCTCGCCCCTGGTGGAGCGTTCCAGCCGTGGCGTAAAGCTAACGGCGGCGGGCGAGCTGCTGGCCGCCCGCGCCGGCAAGACGCTGCGCGAACTCGACCATGTGCACCAGTTGATCGACGATCTCAAAGGTCTGCAGCGCGGCCGGGTAACCATTTACGCCAATGGCGCGACAGTGGCCAACCTTCTGGCGCCGGTGCTGGCGCAGTTCAGCCTCAAGTATCCGAAGCTGCGTTTCGAGGTCCATATCACCAGTGCGCGCCAAGCCATGGAAGCGCTGGGGGCTGCGGAAGCAGACCTCGTTGTCAGCCTGTTTGCGCCAAAGGTTTCCGGGGTCAAGGTGCGCTCGCGCACGCGCATCAATTACGATGCGATCTTTCCCGCCGGTCATGCCCTTGCCGGTCAGCCGGAGGTGTCGCTGAAGGAACTGGCCGGGTTGCCACTTGCCTTGCCGGACAAGAGTTTTGCCGCGCGTCAGGCCTTCGATATGCTTTTTGCCGAGGCGGATATCGAACTTGACCCCGTTTTCATCACCAGTTCGCTGGAAATGCTGAAAGAGCTGGTGCTGGGCCACGCCGCGGCCACGCTGCTGCCGGCGCTTTCGGTGGCGCGCGAAATCCGTAGCGGCCAGATGGTCGCCGTTCCGCTCTCGGGCAAGAAGGGTATCCACACCCAGATTGACCTCTGTGTAGCGCCCGACAGGCAATTGTCCTTCGCAGCTTCCAAGCTTGCCGATTTCATCGAGCGTTTCATGCGTGAGGCGACGGCAGGGTAGTTTCTTCTCCTCGGCGGGGCGAGGAACCGGAGACGTTCCCGGAATTGCCCACCAAGGTTGATTTTCACCCACATTCCCGTGTAGCCATTTCAGCTACACGGAGCACACAAAAATCATGATTGTGTGTGCGCCTGCAACATGACACTCTTTTTGCAACGGGTGGTCTTTGGAAGGGCAAAAATGCCCCGGCCGCCAGACAGGGGACTAAAGGATGCCACGTACCTATCTTTCGCAGGCAGCGAAGCTCTCGCGCCGTACCGCGCTGGCGCTTGCTCTCGGCACGGCGCTCTTTCTGCCGCTCTCGATTGCTGAGGCCGAAGCTGCGGCGAAAACCGCTTTGACGCTCGGCATGACGGTAGAGCCGACCGGTCTCGATCCGACCATTGCCGCTCCCGTCGCCATCGGTCAGGTCACCTGGCAGAATATTTTTGAAGGTCTCGTCACCATCGACAGCAAGGGCAAGGTGAAGCCGCAGCTCGCCGAAAGCTGGGAAATTTCCCCTGATGGCAAGACCTACACCTTCAAGCTGCGCAAGGGTGTCACCTTCCATGACGGCGAGGCGTTCGATTCCTCCGTCGCGAAGTTCTCGCTGGACCGGGCGCGTGGTGAAGCTTCCGTCAATCCGCAGAAACGCTTCTTTGCGGCGATCGACAGTATCGAGACCCCGGATGCCGACACGCTGGTGCTGAAGCTGAAGCAGCCCGCCGGCAGCCTCATCTACTGGCTCGGCTGGCCGGCCTCCGTCATGGTCGCGCCCAAGAGCGCAGAGACCAACCGCACCACGCCCGTCGGCACCGGCCCGTTCAAATTCGTGAACTGGGCCAAGGGCGACAAGGTGGAGTTGCAGAAGAACGCCGCCTATTGGGACAAGGCCGTGTCGGTAAAGCTGGAAAAGGCGACGTTCCGTTTCGTCTCCGATCCGCAGGCGCAGGCGGCGGCGCTGAAATCCGGCGATATCGACGCCTTCCCGGAATTCGGTGCGCCGGAATTGATGAGCTCGTTTGACGGCGATGCGCGCCTCGGCACCTTCGTCGGCAATACCGAGTTGAAGGTCGTGGCGGGCATGAACAGCGCCCGCAAGCCCTTCAGCGACAAGCGCGTGCGCCAGGCGCTGATGATGGCGGTGGATCGTGGCACCGTCATCGAGGGTGCATGGTCCGGTTTCGGAACGGCCATCGGCAGTCACTATACGCCGAATGATCGCGGATACATCGATACGACGGGCGTTCATCCCTATGATATCGATAAGGCCAAGGCGCTGCTTGCCGAAGCGGGGTATGCGGACGGTTTCAGCTTCACCATCAAGGCCCCGCAGATGGCCTATGCCCAGCGCACCTCGCAAATCCTGCAGGCGATGCTGGCTGAAATCGGCGTGACCATGACCATCGAGACCACGGAATTTCCGGCCAAATGGGTGGCGGACGTCCTGAAGGGTGCGGATTACGACATGACCATTGTCGCCCATGCCGAGCCGATGGATATCGATATCTACTCCCGTGATCCCTATTATTTCAACTACAAGAACCCGGCCTTCAACGAGGTCATCGCCAGCGTCGAAAAGACGGCGGATGCGGCTGAGCAGGAAAAGCTTTATGGCGACGCCCAGAAAATCCTCGCCGAAGATGTGCCGGCGCTGTTCCTGTTCGTGATGCCGAAGCTCGGGGTCTGGGACAAAAAGGTGAAAGGGCTGTGGGAAAACGAGCCCATTCCCTCGAATGTGCTGACGGATGTGCATTGGGAAGAGTGACGTTTGACGATACTCGTGTCTTCCGTCATGCCGGACTTGATCCGGCATCCTGCCAGCCCAAGTCCTTGGGCTGAAAAGGCTCCCTCCGCCGCGCAGACGCGCGTCGGCTGGATGCCGGATCAAGTCCGGCATGACGGGAGAGTGTGGAGCTTTCCAGCCGCCGCGCGTAAAGTATCGCAAGGAGCAGATGCCAGATGTTAGCCGTCCTCATCCGGCGTCTCGTAAGCCTCGTCATCACGCTGTTTGCCGTCTCGCTCATCATCTATCTTGTCATGGGCCTGTTGCCGGGTGATCCGGCCGCCATCATGCTGGGAACCTCGGCCAGTCCGGATACGCTGGCCGCACTGCAAAAGCAGATGGGTCTCGATCAGCCGCTGCTGCTGCGCTACATCCGCTGGCTTGCTGGCGTCTTCCGCGGCGATCTCGGACAATCCTATACCTATGGCGTGCCGGTGGCGGGCCTGATCGTCGAGCGGTTGGCCGTGACGCTGCCGCTTGCGCTGCTGGCCGTTTGCCTGTCCGTCACTATCGCCATCCCGCTCGGCGTAGCGGCGGCGAGGAACCGCAACGGGGTGCTGGATTTCGCGGCCGGACTGTTTTCCCATGTGGGCATTGCCGTGCCGGGGTTCTGGGTCGGGTTGCTGCTCATCATCGTCTTTTCCACCACGCTCGGCTGGATGCCGGCTGGCGGTTTTCCCGGCTGGTCGCCAAGCTTTGCAGCGGGTCTCACGGCGCTTATCCTGCCGGCAGTCGCTCTTGCGCTGTCGCAGGCCGGCGTTCTCACCCGCGTCTGCCGTTCCGCCGTGCTTGAAGTGATGAACGAGGATTTCGTGCGCACTGCCCGGGCCAAGGGCCTGAGCGAGCGGGTGGCGCTGTGGCGGCATGCGGTGCCGAACGCGATGATACCCGTCGTCACCATGATCGGCCTGCAATTCACCTTCCTCATTGCGGGTGCCGTGCTGGTGGAAAACGTCTTCAACCTGCCGGGCCTTGGCCGGCTTGCCTATCAGGCGCTGACCCAGCGGGATATCGTCGTCATGCAGTCCGTCGTGCTGTTCTTCTCGGCGCTGGTCATCATCATGAATTTCGTGGTCGATATAGCCTATCTCTTCATCGACCCGAGACTGCGGGCAGGTGCGCGATGATCCGATTTATCCGCCGCCGCCCGGCCTTCGTTATCGGTATTGCCGTCACGGCCTTTCTCGTCGCCGTCGCGCTGTTATCGCTGGTCTGGACACCGGTTTCGCCCACCAAGATGCAGATCGTGCAAAAGCTGAAATCGCCCTTCGTCTACGGTGGTCTCGGTACCGACCATTTCGGCCGCGATGTGCTCTCCATGCTGATGGCCGGTGCGTGGAACTCGCTTTCCACCGCCATTGCCGCCGTTGCCATTGGCGCCTTTATCGGCACGGCGATCGGCGTCACGGTCGCGGCGCTGCGCGGTTTCACAGAAACCGTCGTCATGCGCATCTGCGATATCATCTTCGCCGTGCCGCCCATCCTGTCGGCCATGATGCTCGGCGCCTTCATCGGCACGGGACGCTTTACCGCCATCATCGCCATCGCCACCTTCATGGTGCCGGTCTTTGCGCGACTGACGCTGGGGGCGGCCTTACAAATCTGGGCGCGGGAATACATCACCGCCGCCACCAGCATTGGCCAGAACCGCGCCAAGATCACGATGTTGCACGTCGTGCCGAATATTTCCAACCAGATCATCGTGCAGGTGACGATCCAGCTGGGTCTTGCGATACTGACGGAGGCAGGCCTTTCCTTCCTCGGTCTCGGCATGCCGCCGCCCGCCGCCACCTGGGGGCGGATGCTGGCGGACGCCCAGACCTATCTCGGCGCGGCGCCCTGGCTTGCCGTCATGCCCGGCCTTGCCATTGCGCTCGCTGTCTTCGGCCTCAATCTTCTCGGCGACGGCCTGCGCGACCTGCTGGACCCGCGCGATACAAGCTGACCGCTTCAAGCCGATATCGCCGCTATTTCCTGTTTTTCTGACGAGACGATGCCATGACCGATCTCATACACCTCAACACGCTCGAAATTCTGGCGCTTTACCGGGAGAAGAAACTCTCGCCATCGGAATATTGGCAGGCGGTGGAGGCGCGTATCGAGGCATTCGAGCCGGTTGTGAACGCCCTTTACGCTTATGATCCGGAGGATGCGCGCAGGCAGGCGCTGGCCTCGACGGAGCGCTGGCAAAAGGGTGAAACGCTGGGAGCCCTCGATGGAATTCCGGTCTCGCTGAAGGAACTCATCGCCACGAAAGGCCATCCTGTGCCGCTCGGCACCAGGGCGGTGGAGCTTGTGCCCGCGGTTGAAGACGCGCCGGTGGCCGCCCGTTGCCGTGAGGATGGTGCGATTATCTATGCCAAGACGACGTGCCCGGATTACGGCATGCTCTCTTCCGGCCTTTCCAGCTTCCATAAGCTCAGCCGCAACCCGTGGGACCCCACCCAGAATCCCGGCGGCTCCAGCGCCGGTGCTGCTTCGGCCGGTGCTGCGGGTTACGGCACCTTGCATATCGGCACGGATATTGGCGGCTCGGTAAGATTGCCGGCGGGGTGGACGGGCCTCTTCGGCTTCAAGCCGAGCCAGGGTCGTATCCCGGTTGATCCCTATTATACCGGCCGCTGTGCCGGGCCGATGACGCGCACGGTCGTTGATGCGGCTTATGCCATGGCAACGCTTTCGCGGCCGGACTGGCGCGACGGCACATCGCTGCCGCCGAACAGCATCGACTGGATGGACCTCGATATTGATGTGAAAGGCCTGAAAATCGGACTGATGCTGGATGCGGGCTGCGGCCTGCCGCTGGACGAAGAGGTGCGCGACGCCGTTGTCGCGGCTGCAAAACTGTTCGAGGCGGCCGGCGCCATCGTCATCCCGGTCGAGCCGGTGCTGACGCGTGAGATGCTGGATGGCCTGGATGATTTCTGGCGGGCGAAGTTCTGGGGCGACATGGTGGCGTTGAGCGCGGATCGTCGTGCCGCGATCCTTCCCTATATTCACGAATGGGCGGAAAAGGGCGCTGATGTTTCCGGCGCGCGTGCTGTTTTCGGTTTTAACCAGACCATGGAAATGCGTAAAGTTTGCGGGAGGTTGATGCAGTCCGTTGATGTGGTGATTTCACCCGTTAACCCCATCGTCTCCTATCCTGCCGACTGGGCTTCTCCCACCAACGATCCTGCACGGCCCTTCGAACATATCGCCTTTACCGTGCCGTGGAACATGTCGGAGCAGCCCGCATCCTCGATCAATTGCGGCTTCTCCACATCCGGCATGCCCATCGGCCTGCAGATCGTCGGTCCGCGTTACCAGGATCTATTCGTGCTCAAACTGTCCAAGTCTTTCGAGGATTGGGGTGGTGGCGTCCGGCGCTGGCCGGAGCCGCCGGCCGGCTGATATCACCTTTATCGAGCATGTAGTATTGCCATAATACCCGCATCTCGATCCCTCCTGTTAGGGTGCCCAAGGGCATTCGAAAACGGGAGGAGCAGACATGCCGAAGAAGATTTTGATGATCACCGGTGATTTCGCCGAGGATTACGAGACCATGGTGCCGTTCCAGACGCTGCTCGCTGTCGGCCACACGGTGCACGCCGTCTGCCCCGGCAGGAAGGCGGGCCAGACCATCGCCACGGCCATCCACGATTTCGAGGGCGACCAGACCTACTCGGAAAAACGCGGCCATAATTTCGCGCTCAACGCCACCTTCGCCGATATCAAACCGGCGGATTACGATGCGCTGGTCATTCCGGGTGGCCGTGCGCCGGAATATCTGCGGCTCAATGCGGACGTGCTGGCGGCGGTGAAACATTTCTTCGAGGCAGACAAGCCTGTCGCGGCCGTCTGCCATGGCGCGCAATTGCTGGCGGCTGCGGGTGTGCTCAAGGGCCGCACCTGCTCGGCCTATCCCGCCTGCCGCCCGGAGGTGGAGCTGGCAGGCGGCACCTATGCCGATATCGCCATCGATGCGGCGGTGACCGACGGCAAGCTGGTAACGGCGCCCGCATGGCCCGCCCATCCCGCCTGGCTTTCGCAGTTCATGGCGGTGCTCGGTAAATAAGACCGGCGAACGGGGCTTTTTCCGGCCCCGTTTTCCGCCTATATCTCAGGCGTGGTGAGGGAGGAAACCATGTGCAAGCTCTTCATCAAGGCAGACCCGGCGCTCTGGGAAAGCCATACGCGGTCGCTCCGCATCGATGGCATGGTCACCAGTGTCCGGCTTGAGAACTTTTTCTGGACGACGCTGGACGAGATCGCGCGGCGTGACGGCATGAACAGCGTGCAGCTCATCGCCAAGCTCTATAATGAATCGATCGATGCCGGGCACGATCTCGGCAATTTCACCTCGTTCCTGCGGGTCTGCTGCGGGCGTTATCTCGCGCTTCAGCTTTCCGGCGATATTCCGGCGCGGAACGATATCCCGATTGCGGCGCTGGATGCGGACAGCATTCTGGATGCAGAAAAGGTGAATTATCACTAGGACGCGTCCCGCTTTTGTGCCGCGATACGCTCAACCTCATCCCTGTGCTTGTCACAGGGATAAGGGAAGGGAAGCGTTCAGCTCTTCAGCGCCCGCGGATCAAGCGCATCGCGCACGGCATCGCCGATGTAATTCACGCTCAGAACCGTCAGCGAAATCGCCAGCCCCGGCCACAACACGCGCGAGGGCGTCAGTTGCAGGAAGTTCGCGCCGTCGAACAGCAGCCGTCCCCAGGTCGGAAAGTCGGAGGGGAAGCCGAGACCGAGGAAGGAGAGGGCGGATTCCGTGATGATGGCGGCAGCGATGCCGAGCGTGGCGGAGACCATGATCGAGCTCAGCACATTCGGCAGAATATGCCTGAGGATGATGCGGTATTCGCGCATGCCGCTCGATTTCGCAGCCATGATGAATTCCTGGCTTTTGATCGTCAGCACATCACCGCGCACGATGCGGGCTGTATGCATCCAGCTGGTTATCCCGATCACGAAGACGATCAGGATGAAGATGCCAGTCTCCGGCCCAAAGGCCGCACGCAGCGTGTCGCGAAACAGCATCAGGATGACGAGCAGCAGCGGCAGAAGCGGTAGGGCCAGGAACAGGTCGGTGAGGCGCATCAAGGGTCCGTCCAGCCTGCGGAAATAACCTGATAGAACACCCACCAGCGTGCCGAGGAACAGAGCCAGCAGCATGGCGGTGATGCCGACGGCAAGTGAAATGCGCCCGCCGGCCAGGACCTGCGCCAGCATGTCCTTGCCAAGATTATCGGTGCCGAAGGGATGCGCCAGCGACGGCCACTGGTTGCGCGCCTTCACATTGATGGCGTTCGGAGCAACGGTGTGAATATAAGGCCCGACATAGACCGCGAGCAGGATGAAGATGAAGACGAAGAGCCCCGCCACGCCGCCCTTGTGAACGCGAAACTGTTTCCAGATATCGGCAAGGGCGGATTGCGTGGGGGTGGCCGCAACCGTCGGCGCTGTAATGGTGGCGTCAGTCATAGCGGATCCTCGGGTCGAGAATGCCGTAAAGCACGTCGGCAATCAGGTTGAAGAGCACGATCAGCACCGCAAAGATGAAGGTCAGCGTCTGAACCAGCGGAATATCCGCCCCCTGAACGGCTGTTATCAGCAATTGGCCAAGCCCGTTCACGCGGAAAATCTGCTCGGTGATGATGGCGCCGGAGAAGATGGTCGGCACCCCAAGCGCAATAACCGTTACGACCGGGATGAGGCTGTTGCGCAGCACGTGGATGAGCAGCACGGATTTTTCCTTCACGCCCTTGGCGCGTGCGGTGCGCACGTAATCCTGATGCAGATTGTCGAGCATGGAGGCGCGCACGAAGCGGCTGATCTGCGAGACATTATAGAGCGTCAGGACCAGCACCGGCAGGAACATCTGCTTCACCTGCGCCACGAAGCTCGCCCAGTCCGTGACCCTCAGATTGGTGTCGTAGACTGAAGGGAACCATTGCAGGTAAGAGCTGAAGATGACGACCAGCAACACGCCGGTGAAGAAGGTCGGCACCGAATAACCGACCATGGAGACGAAAGTGCCGATCTGGTCGAAGATCGAATATTGCTTGTAGGCGGAGATCACCCCGATCGGGATGGCCAGCAGCGCACCGAAGAGATAGGCAAGGCCCACCACCCACAGTGTCTGCGGCATGCGCTGGATGACGAGATCGACCACCGGGCTGCGTGTCGCCCAGGAAAGCACCCGCATACGGCTGCCATCGCCGATCTGCCAGCCGGTCAGCTTTTCGAAGAGGTTCAGCGGCTCGTTGATGAAGAATTGCTGCAGCCACATCAGGTAACGGATGAAGAAGGGCTGGTCGAGGCCAAGCGAGGCGCGGATTTGCTCACGCACTTCAGGCGGGATGGTGAGGGGAAGGTCGCCGGTCGGATCGTTGGGCGCGAGATCAAGCAGCGCGAAGATGACGAAGCTGATGACGAGCAACGTCGGAACGGCAAAGGCTAGCCGCCGGAGCGTAAAGGTAAACATCTGAAACTCTCCAGACCCAGAGCGCGGCAGAGCGAAAATTGGGAGCTATTTCGCCTTAACGCGGCAAATGTGTCTTCAGAACATGGTCCAGGGGCATGCAGAAGGCCGGCCTCTCCGGGGGAGAAGCCGGCGCATCTGCGTGTTACTTCTTGCGGGACCAGTCCGCGACGTTCCAGAGTTCCGAGTCCCAGGCATTCATGCGCACGCCTTCCAGCGTCAGCGAATGCGAGGAAACGCTGCCGCGGTGGATGAGCGGAATATGCGCGCCTTCCTCCGTCAGCATGTCGTTGAGCTGCTTGGAAATCTCCGCACGCTTGGCAAGGTCGGCGGTCTTGGAGAGTTCACCCACAAGCTTGTCGAATTCCGGGTTGCAGTAACGCGGAATATTCTGCCCCTGCCAGCCATTTTCGGGGGCCGGAATTTTGTCGCACAGCCATTCCGCCAGATATTTTTCCGGGTCCGTACCGTCGAAATTGTTGGTGTACATTTCGACGTCGGCATAAAATTTCTGGAAGGTATCCGGGCTCGCCGGGTCACCGCCGAAGAAGACCGAGGCGCTGACATTGCGCAGTTCGGAAGCGACGCCGATCTGCGACCACATGTCCTTCACCAGTTCCTGCGTGGCCTGGCGAACCGAGTTGGTGGACGTCTGGTAAAGGAAGGAAAGTTTCACGCCATTCTTGGCGCGAATGCCATCGGCACCCTTCACCCAGCCGGCATCGTCCAGTAGCTTGTTTGCGCCTTCCACATCCTGCTTCAGGCACCAGCTGTCATTCTTGGTGGAAGCGACGGCTTCCGGAGCCGGTACGATGTTGCAGGTCGGCTTGCCCGCTTCTCCGTAACCTGCTTCATCGATGACCTCACGGTCGATGGCGAGCGAAAGCGCGCGACGTACCGCGGGATCGGAAATGGCCGGATGGGGACCGGCCTGTTTGGTGGAGCGCTTGTCGCCCAGCGAAGGATCGGCATTGTACCAGTTGAGATTGATACGCTCGACCTGCGTGCCGAAGGCGGTTTCCAGCTTGCCCTTGCCGGCCGCCACCATGGTGGCGAGGATTTCCGGCTCCACCTGCATGTTCCAGGCATAGTCGAATTCCCCGGTTTCCAGCACGGCGCGCGCGGCGGAAGCGGCATCGCCGCCGCCCTTCAGGGTCGCCGTGGCGAAGGCGGGCTTGGCGGGGTCACGGTAATTGGGGTTGGCAACGAAGCTGATGACGTCGTTCGGCTTGAAATCCTTGACGACGAAGGGGCCGGTGCCGATGGGGCCGAAATTGGCGGAGGTGCAGCCGGGAGCTGCCGCGCCGACGCATTTTTCAAACTGCTTCTTCTGGATGACCGGCGACTGTGCGCCCACGAATGCCGAATAGGGGTAGGGTTTCGGCTCCGTGAAGCTGACCTTGACGGTGTGTGCGTCGATGGCTTCGACGTTCTTCACGCCCTCATATTGTGCCGCCTGCGCGCAGCCGCCATCGGGTGCGGTGCAATATTTCCAGGTGAAGATCACATCCTCTGCGGTGAAGGGCGTGCCGTCAGACCACTTCACGTCGGTCTTCAGCTTCCACGTCATGCTGAGCAGATCCTTCGCGACGCCGCCATTGTCGATCGTCGGAATCTCGGTCACCAGCATCGGCACCAGCTCGCCCTTTTCGTCATACCGCGCCAGCGGCTCGATAACCATGGACGAGCTGTAGACTTCCTTCGTGCCACCCGAAAGATAGGGATTAAGCGTCGATACGGCCTGCCAGAACAGGATTTTCAGTTCGCCGTCACTGCCGCGCTCGGCGTGGGCGGCAGAGCCCGCGAGAGCCATGGCCGCCACCGTGCCGGCAAAGAGAACGCTGCGCTTCTTCATTGTGGTTTTCCCCTTTTTGGATTTTATCTGTTTGAATGTTTGACGCTTTTCCCGTCGTCATGTGCAAGGTCTGTTATTCTAACTATTTGACTTTGCTAAGGAATACTCCTCCATTCCAGATGATGCTATTGTCAGTTTTTTTGAAAAGCAAGTCCCAATGTTTCATTGATGAACAAATTTTGAGCCATTTAGTTTTGGGCCTATTTTTCGCTCATGCAGCAAATTTCATGCTTGCAAAAGAGGAAATTCCAAACTCAATATGGCGTCCGACAACCCGGCGGGGAACAAAAAAAGGGAAAGAGAGAATGCCGATATTGAACCGTGTGGCTGAAATGCAGGAAGAAGTTGCCGGCTGGAGGCGCCATCTGCATGAACACCCGGAACTGCTCTACGATGTCTACGAAACATCGAAATTCGTTGCCGAAAAACTGAAATCCTTCGGCTGCGACGTGGTCGAAACGGGCATTGGCAAAACAGGCGTGGTCGGCATCATCAAGGGCCGGCACGGGGATGGTCCGACCATCGGTTTCCGATCCGACATGGATGCGCTGCCGATCCTTGAGACGAGCGGCAAGCCATGGGCCTCGAAGACGCCGGGCAAGGCCCATTCCTGCGGTCATGACGGGCATACCGCCATGCTTTTGGGTGCGGCGCAATATCTGGCCGAGACGCGCAATTTCAAGGGGTCGGTGGCGGTGATCTTCCAGCCGGCGGAAGAAGGTGGCGCGGGAGCGCTTGCCATGTTGAATGATGGCATGATGGAGAAATTCGGCATCTCGCAGGTCTATGGCATGCATAACGAGCCGGGCATCCCCGTCGGGCAGTTCGCCATCCGCAAGGGTTCCACCATGGCGGCTGCGGACAGTTTCGAAATCACCATCACCGGCAAGGGCAGCCATGCGGCGGCACCGCATCTTTCCATCGATCCGGTGCTGACTTCGGCGCATATCATCATCGCCCTGCAATCCATCGTCTCGCGCGAGACGGATCCGTTGAAATCACTCGTCGTCACCGTGGCCACCACCCATGGCGGCACGGCGTCCAACGTCATTCCCGGTGCGGTGACGCTGACCGGCACCGTGCGCACGCTGCTGCCGGAGACCCGCGATTTCGCCGAAAAGCGCCTCAAGGAAGTGGCCGCCGCCACCGCCATGGCTCATGGCGCGACGGTGGAGGTGAAATACGATCGCGGTTATCCCGTCACGTTCAACCACAGTGACGAGACAGAATTCGCGACCGGCGTGGCGATGGGTGTGGCCGGCGCCAACGCCGTCAACACCAATCCCAATCCGCATATGGGCGCCGAGGATTTCTCCTACATGCTGGAAGCGCGCCCCGGCGCCTTCATCTTCATCGGCAATGGCGACACCGCCGGGCTGCACAATGCCGCCTATGATTTCAACGACGACGCGCTGCCTTACGGCATCAGCTACTGGGTTTCGATGGCCGAAACTGCACTTGCTGCATGAGACATCCGGCGGCCCCTCGTGGCCGCCTTCTGCTTTTCAGGAGATCGGCATGCTTTTGGCAGCGACATCAATGGAACAGACCGGCGGTTCGGTCAGCCCGGTTTTATCGGTTCAAAATCTCACCACCTCCTTCCGCGTCGATGGCGGCTGGAAATCCGTGGTGCGCAATATGAGTTTCGAGATCGCGCCGCGTGAGACGGTGGCGATCGTCGGCGAGAGCGGCTCGGGCAAGAGCGTCACCTCGCTCTCCATCATGCGGCTGCTCGATAAAAAGACGAGCCGCATCGAAGGCAAGGTCATGCTCGGCGGGCGCGATCTGCTGGCACTGCCGGAAGAAGAGATGCGCAAGGTCCGGGGCAAGGACATTTCGATGATCTTCCAGGAGCCGATGACCAGCCTCAACCCGATCTTTCCGATCGGCAAGCAGATCGCCGAAGCGCTGACCGTACATCAGGATATTTCCTCCTCTGCTGCGAAGGCTGAGGTTATCCGGCTTCTGGAAAAAGTCCGCATTCCCAACGCGAAGAACCGTTTCGACGATTATCCTCACCAGTTTTCCGGCGGCATGCGCCAGCGCGTGATGATCGCCATGGCGCTTGCCTCCAAACCGAAGCTGCTGATCGCCGACGAGCCGACGACGGCGCTCGACGTGACCATCCAGGGCCAGATTCTCGACCTCATCAAGACATTGCAGGAAGAGGAGGGCATGTCGGTTCTCTTCATCACCCACGATATGGGCGTGGTGGCGGAAGTCTCTGACCGCACCATCGTCATGTTCCGTGGCGATGTGGTGGAAACCGGCACCACCGACGACATTTTCCATCGTGGCCGCCACCCATATACGCGAGCCCTGCTTTCCGCGGTGCCGAAGCTGGGTTCGATGAAGGAAAGGCTGCTGCCGGCCCGTTTCCCGATCATCGATATCAAGACCGGCGAAAGTCAGCCTGTGGCGGACGTGAAGGATACTGTCTCCGGCGGCCGCACGCCCATCCTTTCGGTCAAGGATCTGACCACCCGTTTCGACATCCGCTCCGGCCTATTCGGCCGCAAATCCGGCGCCGTGCATGCAGTGGAAAAGGTTTCCTTCGATCTCGCCGAGGGCGAAACCCTCTCGCTGGTGGGTGAATCGGGCTGCGGCAAGTCCACCACGGGCCGCTCCATCACCCGGCTGATCGAGCCGACGTCAGGCGATGTCATGCTCGATGGCTACGAGGTGCTGAAGCTCGACAAGACGACGCTGCGAACCATGCGCCGCAGCGTGCAGATGATCTTCCAGGACCCCTTCGCCTCGCTCGACCCGCGCATGAGCGTCGGCACGGCGATCATGGAGCCCTTTATCGAACATCGCCTCGGAACCAAACAGCAGGCCCGGGAAAAGGCTGCCGATCTTCTGGAAAAAGTGGGCCTGAGCCCGGATATGATGCGGCGCTTCCCGCATGAATTTTCCGGCGGCCAGCGCCAGCGCATCGCCATTGCCCGCTCGCTGATGCTCGATCCCAAGGTCATCGTCGCCGATGAGGCGGTATCGGCGCTCGATGTCTCGATCAAGGCGCAGGTCTGCAACCTGCTGCTCGACCTGCAGCAGAACCTCAACCTCGCCTTCCTGTTCATCAGCCATGACATGGCGGTGGTGGAACGCGTCAGTCACCGGGTGGCGGTGATGTATCTTGGCGAGATCGTCGAGATCGGCCCGCGCGCGGCCGTTTTCGATAATCCCCAGCACCCCTATACGAAGAAGCTGATGTCCGCCGTTCCGGTGCCTGATCCCGCGCGACGGCAGATCAAGCGCAACATGGCGACCGACGAGATCAGAAGCCCGATCCGGCCGGTGGACTATGTGCCGCCGCAGCGGCTTTATCGTGAGGTTTCGGCGGGGCACCTGGTGCAGGAAGCGGCTTGATTGAGCAGTGCTGGCTTCGGGCTGACGCAGGTAAAGGGACCGGGTGGTTCCCGCATATTTCTTCTCCCCGCCGGGGAGAAGTCCGCGGCAGCGGGATGAGGGGGCAAGGGTAGAGAAACCGAGAGCTTGCCCTCTCATCCGACCCTTCGGGCCACCTTCTCCCCCTCGGGGAGAAGAAACCTGCCGCACCGCCACGACAGATGATTTTACGCCCGTCGCACGCTCCCCTGCGCATCCCCCCGTTTGACAGCCGCTGCAAAAAAATGCCAGCAAATGCGCAGACGTAATTCTCAGAGGGCAGCGGCATGGCCAGACGAAACGACGCACATGGACGGCTGGATGATGCGGCCCGTGCTGGCTGGCTTTATTATGTCGCCGGTCGCACGCAGGACGAGATCGCCGCCGCCATGGGCATTTCCCGGCAGTCGGCGCAGCGGCTTGTGTCGCTGGCCGTTGCCGAGCGGCTGATCAAGGTTCGGCTCGACCACCCCATCGCCGCCTGTCTCGAAAAAGCCGAACGTCTCAAGGAAAAATTCGGCCTTGGATATATCGAAGTCGTGCCGAGCGATCCTGCCGGGATTTCTTCCACGGTGGGGATCGCCGAGGCCGGAGCGGCGGAAATCGAGCGCTGGCTGAGAAATGTCGATCCCATCGTCCTCGCCATCGGCACCGGCCGTACATTGAAGGCGGCCGTGGACCAGCTGCCGCCGATGGAATGCCCGCAGCACCGCATCGTCTCGCTGACGGGCAATATCGGCCCAGACGGATCGGCCGCCTATTACAACGTCATCTTCAGCATGGCCGATGCCATCAAGGCCAGGCATTTCCCGATGCCGCTGCCGGTGCTCTGCTCATCGGCGGAAGAACGCGAGTTGCTGCACGATCAATCCATGGTGCGCTCCACGCTGGCGCTGGGGGCCGCTGCCAATGTTACCTTCGTCGGTATCGGTGAGCTCGGCGAAAATGCACCGCTCTGCGTCGATGGGTTTCTTGATGTCGACGAGATGAAGGCACTGATGGCGAGCGGGGCGGTGGGAGAGATTTGTGGGTGGATTTATGATGCCAACGGCCACATCCTCGATCACGTTGTCAACGAGCGCGTCGCCTCCGTTCCCATTCCCTCACGAGACACCTGCACCGTCATCGGCATGGCGCAGGGTGCGCGCAAGAACGCATCGATTCTGGCGGCGCTGAAGGGTGGCCTGTTGAACGGGCTCATCACCGACGAAGCGACAAGTGAATATTTGCTCACACACTGAGCAAAAATTACTTACGTAAAATCAAGAGCTTGGTTTTTCCCTGTGCGTCGCAGCACAGGATGTCGCTTGACATTTTTGGTCTGCGGGTGAGTAAATGCCCCAGAGCAAAGCGAATGCTCATCATTTTTCTTCTGGGAGGAAGATATGACATTGAAGACCATTTTGCTGGGCGCATGCTCGGCACTCGCCTTTTCGACCCTTGCTTCCGCCGAGACGCTGACCATTGCCACCGTGAACAACGGCGACATGATCCGCATGCAGGGTCTCACCTCGGACTTCACCGCCAAGAACCCGGATATCAAGGTCGAATGGGTAACGCTTGAAGAAAACGTCCTGCGCGAGCGCGTGACGACCGATATCGCCACCAATGGCGGTCAATATGACATCATGACCATCGGCAACTACGAAGTGCCGATCTGGGCCAAGCAGGGCTGGTTGCTGCCGCTCGAAAAGCTCGGCGACAAATATGACGTCGACGACATTCTGCCGGCGATCCGTGGCGGCCTTTCCGCTGACGGCAAGCTTTACGCAGCCCCCTTCTACGGCGAATCCGCCATGATCATGTATCGCAAGGACCTGTTTGAAAAAGCCGGCCTGAAGATGCCTGATAACCCGACCTGGGAATTCATTGGCGATGCGGCCCGCAAGATCACCGACCGCAAGGCCGATATCAACGGCATCTGCCTGCGCGGCAAGGCCGGCTGGGGCGAGAACATGGCCTTCATCAGCGCGCTCACCAACTCCTTCGGTGGCCGCTGGTTCGATGAAAACTGGAAGCCGCAGTTCGACCAGCCGGAATGGAAGAGCTCGCTGCAGTTCTACGTTGATCTGATGAAGGATGCCGGCCCGTCCGGTGCCTCCTCCAACGGTTTCAATGAAAACCTGACGCTGTTCCAGCAGGGCAAATGCGGCATGTGGATTGACGCCACTGTGGCTGCCTCCTTCGTTTCCAATCCGAAGGATTCCACCGTTGCCGACAAGGTCGGTTATGCGCTCTTCCCGACCCATGGTGAGCTGAAGAACCACGGCAACTGGCTGTGGTCCTGGAACCTTGCTATCCCGAAGAGCTCGCAGAAGGCCGAAGCCGCTGAGAAGTTCATCTCCTGGGCAACCAGCAAGGACTACACCGCACTTGTCGCTTCCAAGGAAGGCTGGGCAAACGTGCCTCCGGGCACGCGCACCTCGCTTTACAAGAACGCCGACTATGAAAAGGCAGCCGCCTTCGCCAAGCCGACGCTTGCCGCCATGGATGCCGCCGACATCACCAAGCCGACTGTAAAGCCCGTGCCTTACACCGGCGGCCAGTTCGTGGCGATCCCTGAATTCCAGGCGCTCGGCACCACGGTTGGTCAGCTGTTCTCGGCGGTCGTTGCCGGTCAGTCCAGTGTCGATGATGCGCTTGCCAGCGCCCAGTCGACCGCGACGCGCGAAATGACCCGCGCCGGTTACATCAAGTAATCCTCCCGAAGATCGCTGTCCGGCGCCAATGCCGGGCAGCGAGACTGCGGGCTGAAGACCGCCATGCGGCTTCGATAGCTTTCAAATCAAAACAAGAATGAGCCGGTTCTTCCGGATATGCCGGGCGCATCTCTTGATGCCCGAGCCCAAGGGGAGGTGAGTGCAAATGGCAACACGAAACACAAGCGGTCTTGCGCGGGTGATGCTTGCGCCTTCGGTTCTGCTGCTTCTGGTCTGGATGATCGTGCCTCTGGCAATGACCCTGTGGTTCTCGTTCCAGAACTACAACCTCCTGAACCCAGCCAATGTCAGCTTCGCCGGCCTGTTCAATTATCAGTATTTCTACACCGACCCCGCCTTTTTCCAGTCGATCTGGAACACGCTGCTGATCGTCGGCGGGGTGCTTTTGATCACCGTGATCGGCGGCATTGCCATTGCTCTGTTGCTTGACAACGACATTTTCGGCCAGGGCATCGTGCGCATCATGATCATCTCGCCCTTCTTCGTCATGCCGCCGGTTGCCGCGCTGGTGTGGAAGAACATGATCATGCATCCCGGCTACGGCGTGCTTGCCGATCTCTCGCGCTTCTTCGGTTTCCAGCCGGTCGACTGGTTCGCCCAGTTTCCGCTGCTGTCCATCATCATCATCGTCGCCTGGCAATGGTTGCCCTTTGCAACGCTGATCCTCTTGACGGCGCTGCAGTCGCTCGATGGCGAGCAGAAGGAAGCGGCCGAGATGGATGGCGCCAACTTCGTCAACCGCTTCATCTATCTGACGCTACCACATCTTTCCCGGGCCATCACGGTCGTCATCCTCATCCAGACCATCTTCCTGCTCGGCGTCTACGCGGAAATCCTCGTCACCACAAATGGTGGCCCGGGTTACGCTTCCACCAACCTTGCCTTCCTGATCTATCGCACCGCACTTCTGGGTTACGACGTCGGTGGCGCTTCGGCCGGCGGTATCATCGCCGTTATCCTCGCCAATATCGTCGCCATCTTCCTGATGCGCGCGGTCGGCAAGAACCTCGACCGGTAAAGGGGAAACATCATGGCCCGCAAGACAACCACTCGCGCAAAGATCGGCTTCTCCATCGCTGCATGGATCGTCGCGCTCCTGCTGTTCTTCCCGATCCTTTACGCCTTCCTCACTTCGATCAAGACCGAGCCGGAGGCGATCGCCGGCTTCAGCCTCATTCCCTCGGGCACGCTTGAGAATTACGTGACGGTCCAGACCCAGCGCGATTATTTCAAGCCCTTCATGAACTCGGTGGTGCTGTCACTAGGTTCTACGATCATCGCGCTGATCATCGCCATTCCCGCCGCCTGGGCCATGGCGTTCTCGCCGACCAAGCGCACCAAGGACATTTTGATGTGGATGCTTTCCACCAAGATGATGCCAGCGGTGGCCGTGCTGGTGCCGATCTATCTGATCTTCCGCAATGCCGGCCTGCTCGATACCCGCATTGGCCTCACCATCATGCTCACCTTCATCAACCTGCCGATCGTCATCTGGATGCTCTACACCTATTTCCGGGAAATTCCCGGCGAGATCCTGGAAGCGGCCCGCATGGATGGCGCATCGCTGTGGAACGAGATCGTGCATGTGCTGACACCGATGGCGGTGCCCGGCATTGCCTCGACGCTGCTCTTAAACGTCATCCTCGCCTGGAATGAATCCTTCTGGACCATCCGGCTGACCACCACCAATGCGGCACCACTGACGGCCTTCATCGCTTCCTTCTCCTCGCCGCAGGGGCTGTTCTGGGCAAAACTTTCGGCCGCCTCGATGATGGCGATCGCCCCCATTCTCGTCATTGGCTGGTTCTCGCAGAAGCAACTCGTGCGCGGCCTGACCTTCGGCGCCGTGAAATAAGGAACGACAAACATGGGCAGCATTTCCCTTCAGAACGTGTCCAAGGTCTTCGGTGAGGCAAAGGTCATCCCGTCGATCGATCTCGATATCCACGATGGCGAATTCGTCGTCTTTGTCGGTCCCTCCGGTTGCGGCAAGTCCACGCTTCTGCGCCTGATCGCCGGGCTGGAGGATGTCTCCGGCGGCAAGATCGTCATCGACGGCAAGGATGTGACCGAGCGTGCGCCGGCCGAACGTGGCCTTGCCATGGTGTTCCAGTCCTATGCGCTTTATCCGCATATGAGTGTCAGGAACAACATCGCCTTTCCGCTGAAGATGGCCAAGCTCGACAAGGCGGTTATCGACAAGAAGGTGGAGGATGCGGCACGGGTGCTGAACCTCACCGATTATCTCGAACGCCGGCCCTCACAGCTCTCGGGCGGCCAGCGCCAGCGCGTGGCCATCGGCCGCGCCATCGTGCGCGAGCCTTCCGCCTTCCTGTTTGATGAGCCGCTCTCCAACCTCGATGCGGCGCTGCGCGGCACCATGCGGCTGGAAATTTCCGAGCTGCACAACACGCTGAAAACGACGATGATCTACGTTACCCACGACCAGGTGGAGGCCATGACCATGGCCGACAAGATCGTGGTGCTGAACCGTGGCAATATCGAGCAGGTCGGCTCGCCGATGGAGCTCTATCGCTCTCCCGCCAACCTCTTCGTCGCCGGCTTCATCGGCTCGCCGCGCATGAACCTCATCACCGGTGACTTCGCCCGCCAAAAGGGTGCCGCCACAGCCGGTGTTCGGCCGGAACATTTGGTGCTGTCGAAGGAAAGCGGTCTCTGGCAGGGCAAGGTCACCGTCGCCGAACATCTCGGCTCCGACACTTTTCTGCATATCGATGTCCCAGGCATCGGCCCGATTACCGCCCGCGCGGACGGCGAATTCGCCTGCAAGCACGGCGACACTGTCTTCATCACGCCCGACGATACCAAAATCCACAGGTTCGATGACAAGGGCAAGGCAATCTAGGCGGGGCTGGCCCTAAAGACGCAGCGGCGCGCCATTCGGTGGCGGCCGTTTGCAGATAGTCCGAATGCCCGCGACAGGGCGATTGGCAAGACCACCGTTTTCCCTTCGAGGATCATGACATGACATGCAAACTTTCCCTCGCAACGCTTGACGAAGCAAAAAAGACGGCGGCCGTTCCGTCCTACAGCCGGGACGATCTTTCTGCCGGCATCGTGCATTTCGGCGTTGGCAATTTCCACCGCGCCCATCAGGCGGTTTATCTCGACGACCTGTTCAACACCGGAGCGGACCATGACTTCGCGATCATCGGCGCGGGTGTCCTGCCGTCGGATACGGTGATGCGCGAAAAACTCGCCGCACAGGATTTCCTGACGACCGTTGTGGAGCAGGACAATAACCGCACCGGTGCGCGTGTCACCGGGCCGATGATCGATATTCTGCCGGTCGGAGACAGCGCGGCGATCATCGAAAAACTGGCCGATCCGCAGATCCGCATCGTTTCCATGACGATCACGGAAGGCGGTTATTTCATTGACGCCTCCGGCTCCTTCAATCCGCAGCATCCGGCGATTGCCGAAGACGGCAGAAATCCGGCTTCGCCGAAAACCGTGTTCGGGCTGATCGTCGCCGGGCTGAAGGCGCGGCGCGACAGAGGCGTGCAGCCTTTCACCGTCATGTCCTGCGACAACATTCCGCATAATGGCAAGGTCACGAAAAATGCCGTGGTCGGGCTGGCGGCTTTGTCCGATCCTGCCTTTGCCAACTGGATTGGCGAAAACGTTGCCTTCCCCAATTCGATGGTCGACCGCATCACGCCAGCCACCGGCGAGCGCGAACGCAAGATCGCCCAAGACGATTTCGGCATCGAAGACAACTGGCCGGTGTTCTGCGAAGAATTCAAGCAATGGGTGATGGAGGATAATTTCCCGGCGGGCCGCCCGGCGCTCGAGAAGGCGGGCGTGCAGTTCGTATCCGATGTTGCGCCCTATGAGCATATGAAAATCCGCATCCTCAATGGCGGCCATGCGGCAATCGCCTATCCTGCGGCGCTGCTCGACATCCACTTTGTCCACGAGGCGATGGAGCATCCACTGATCCGGGCGTTTCTGGCAAAACTCGAAAAGGAAGAGATCATCCCGGTCATTCCGCCGGTGCCGGATACGGACCTCAATGAGTATTTCGCTCTGATCGAGCGGCGCTTCCTCAATCCGAAGATTGGCGACACCATTCCGCGTCTGGCGCAGGACGGTTCCAACCGCCAGCCGAAATTCATCCTGCCTTCCACCGCCGACCGGCTGGAGCGCGGAGAGGATATCATCGGTCTATCCCTCGTCTCGGCCTTGTGGTGCCGTTATTTTCAGGGCACCTCGGACAGCGGCAAGGAAATCGTCTTCAACGATGCCAGCGCCGAGCGCCTGCAGGCGGCGGCCATCAGGGCCAAGGACGATCCCATGGCCTTCCTCGCGCTTAACGATATTTTCGGAGCAGTTGCCGAATCGGAACTTTTCCGTAAACGCTTCGCCCACGCGCTGAAGACGCTGTGGCAAGAGGGTACAGCGAAGACCTTGCAGCTTTATCTGGATGACAAGCTGACCGAAAAGTGACGATGAGATGGAAGACGACACCGGCCCCCTTTTGATTTTCGACTGCGACGGCGTTCTCGTCGACAGCGAGCCGGTTTCCATCTCCGTCCTCCTCGACATGCTCTCCCATCTGGGTGTGACGATGGGGGAGGAGGAAGCCTATGAGCGCTTTCTCGGCCGAAGCGTCGCCAGCATGACAAGGACGTTGTTCGAGGATTACGGTGTCGAGACGGATATCGATTTTCTCGATCATATGCGGGCGACGCTATTCGAGCGCTTCAAAAGCGAGTTGCAGCCGATCGACGGCATTGCGCAAACGCTCGACAGGCTTGTGCCATTCAGGCGCTGTGTTGCTTCCTCCAGTCAGCCGGAACGTATCCGTTATTCACTGGGGCTGGCCGGCCTGATCGACAAATTCGAACCGCATGTCTTCAGCGCCACCATGGTGAAGAACGGCAAGCCGGCGCCTGATCTCTTCCTGCACGCGGCGCGCCAGATGGGCGTCGATCCGCGTCACTGCATCGTGATCGAGGACAGCCCGGCCGGTATTGCTGCGGCAAAGGCCGCCGGCATGGGCGTTTTTGCTTTTACCGGTGGTTCGCATGCCCGTTTTCCCGCATTCCGTGAAAAGATCGCCGGGCTTGGCGCGGATGCCGTGTTTGACGCGATGCCGGATTTGGTCCAACTTGTCGGCAGCTATGTGGGGAAGGGCGGTTTGGGCGGCCAAGCGGAACGTGATGCAGGCTAAAACGGATTTCGCCTGCCGCCGCTGTCGCCGGGTCGTTGCGCAAGGGATGGAATTGCAGTCTTGAAGCGTCAAAATCTCGTCGCTGTCGATGTCGGCACCGCCAGCGCCCGGGCCGGCATTTTCGATGCGGCCGGCCGGCTGCTTGCCCGCGCCACCCATCCGATCCTGATGCAGAGGCCGCAGGAAAACCACGCCGAACATGATTCCACCGACATATGGAAGGCAGTCTGCATCGTGGTAAGGGCAGCGCTTGCCGAGGCGGGTGTTCCGCCGGAAAGCATTGCTGCAATCGGTTTCGACGCCACCTGTTCGCTCGTCATCCGCGATGGGCGGGGTGAGCCGGTTTCGGTATCCGTGACCGGGGAAGACCGGTTCGACACCATCGTCTGGCTCGATCACCGGGCGATATCGGAGGCCGACCGGCTGACGGCATCGGGACACCGGGTGCTGGATTTCGCCGGCAACAGCGTCTCGCCGGAAATGCAGATGCCGAAGCTGATGTGGCTGAAGCAGCATATGCCCGAGAGCTGGTCGCGCATGTCCTTCGCCTTCGATCTGGCGGATTTCCTGACGTGGAAAGCGACCGGTTCAGCAAAACGTTCAAATTGCACGCAGACGGCGAAGTGGAATTTTCTTGCGCAGGAAAATCCCGGCTGGCAGGCGGATTATCTCGAACTGGCGGGGCTTGCCGACTTGAGAGAGCGGGCAGGGCTCCCCGAAACCACCGTGATGCCGGGAGAAAGCATCGGTCCGCTTTCGCCCGAAGCTGCAGCCGAGCTTGGTCTGGATACCGGTTGTCAGGTCGCTGCGGGCATGATCGACGCCTATGCCGGCGCGCTGGGGGCGCTGGGCGGATGCCTGTCTGCCGATGTTGGCCGCCATGTTGCGCTGATCGCCGGGACTTCGAGCTGCCTTGTCGCGGTGTCGGAGCGGCAAATGCCCGGCCATAGCCTCTGGGGCCCCTATTGGCAGGCGATCCTGCCCGGGCACTGGCTGGTGGAGGGCGGGCAATCGGCCACCGGCGCGCTGCTCGATCATATGGTACGCATGCATGCAGCGGGCGGGGAGCCGGATACGGCGCTGCATGCCCGCATCGTTGCGCGGGTAACGGAATTGCGGGCGCTTGAGGGCGAGGCCTTTGCCGAGCGGCTGCATGTGCTGCCGGATTTTCACGGCAACCGCTCGCCGCTTGCCGATCCGCACGCCGTCGGCGTCATCAGCGGGCTGACATTGGATACGTCTTTCGACAGCCTCTGCCGTCTCTATTGGCGCACCGCCGTCGCGATTGCGCTCGGCGCGCGCCATGTGCTCGATGCGATGGAGCGTTTCGGTTATGCCGTGGAGAGCCTGCATGTCACTGGCGGACATGTGAAAAACCCGCTGCTGATGGAGCTTTATGCCGATGTGACCGGCAAGCGCATCGTGGTTCCCGCCACCGCCGATGCGGTGTTACTGGGCACGGCAATGACAGCGGCAACCGCCGGCGGGGTGCATGCAAGCCTCGCGGCTGCTGGCGCCGCCATGTACCCCGGCAACGCGGAAATATCAGGCGATCCGGCGCGGGGACCACGTTATGAGCGGGATTATCGCCGTTTTCTCGCCATGTACCGGCATCGTCAGGAGCTGGAAAGTCTTTGACTTATCAGCGTGGAATTTTTGCTGACGGATGCCGCGCGATTCTTCTCCGGCGGCGAGAAGAAACAGGTGGTGGCCACTCGATCCTGCCGCCTGCCAAGCGCAGATCAGCCGCGTAGCGAGCGCTTCAGCGCGGCAAAGTTTTTCGCCCGCGCTTTTGTTGCGTCATCGGCCCCGGCGCTTAGCGCGCAGAGGGTGAATTCCAGCAGGGAAACCAGTTGCAGCAAGCCTTGGCCGCCATTTTGCGCCTGCGGCATGGCGAGACAGAGGTCGGCACTTTCCGGGCCCCATTCGTAAAAGCGCGTGGTGATCAGCAATGTGCGATAGCCGCTCTTGCGCGCCATTGCAGCCAAGCGCTGCAGCGGTGACAGGCTGCCGCCGCAATCCATGATGACGAGCAGGGTCTTCGCGGTGTCGAAATCCCACAGGGCGACATAGGCGGCGCTGTCGCTGCCGAGATAATGGATGTGCCCCCGGCTTTCGAGAAGACGCGCGTAGAAATGCCGTCCGGCATCGAGACCTTCCGGCGAGGTTGCCAGAAAGACATCGCCCGCCGTGGCGATCTCGTTCATGGCAAGCCGCCAGATTGACTGGGACGTCATGTCGAAGGCGGTCTGGACGGCCTGGATCTGCTGCGAAAGAAGCTGTGAAAACGGGTTGGACTGGCGTTCGCCGCCTTCCGCCGTTTCGGGCTGGTCCGCGCCGGCGGTTTCTTCGGCATGGCGCAGATCGGCGCGGATATCGCTGAACTGCCGGTATCCCAGCGAGCGCAGGAAACGTCCGACCGTCATCGGGCTGAGGCCGAGCTTCGCAGCCAGCGTCTGCGCCGTCTCGAACGGTAATTCGTCGAGATGTTCGATCAGATATTTGGCGATCTTGCGCTCGGAAGGGGTGCCTGCCTTCATGGCGCGCGTAAGGTTCAACAGCAGCTTTTCCACCAACGCCTCATTCTTATCTTTATTGAACGATGATGCATGCGCGCGCGCAGACAAGCGTGCGAACCGCAATTTGACGGTGGGGGATAGCTTTTCCGGCCTTGTCCTCCACCGGACCGGAACGCGAATTATGATAGGTATATTGTTATATTTTAGAGATACCTTTTATTCAAGAGAAATTCCATCTCCGGTTTAGATCGCGCTAATCTACCTTTTGGGTCCCCGTCTTGCGCAGGATAGGGTCATCGCCTATCTCCTCCTGAGAGAGTGCCCCAACCCGAGAAGCTTCAAGGAGTTCCGAATGATTTTTGATGCGGCGCGGCTCGCCTTCCAAAATCTCTTTGCCGCCGAAACCCGGTCGGTATTCTGGAAGGTACTGGGGCTCACCCTTCTCGTGCTCGCGGCCCTGTGGTTCGCCATCCGCTCGATCTTCATCTATTTCGCCCTGCCATGGATAGACGCGCTGATTCCGGGCGTGCCCGACTGGGCGGGCTGGCTGAGCTTCGTTTTCGCCATTTTCGCCGGAATAGGGCTGGCTCTGGCACTGGCGCTGCTCATCTCGCCGGTCACTGCCGTCATCGCCGGCCTGTTTCTCGACGATGTCGCCGAAGTGGTTGAAAAAAAGAGCTATCCGGACGATCCGCCCGGCAAGGCGATGCCGATGGGCGAGGCCGTGCTCTCCTCCATCAAGTTTTTCGGCGTTGTCATTGCCGGCAACCTCATTGCGCTTTTTCTGCTGCTTGTTCCCGGTATCAACCTCATCGCATTTTTTCTGGTGAACGGTTACCTGCTCGGCCGGGAATTCTTCGAATTCGCGGCGATGCGCTTCCGCTCGCCCGCTGACGCCCGGCTGTTCCGGGTAAAACACCGCACCACCGTCTTCATGGCCGGGCTGGTCATTGCGGCCTTTCTGGCGGTTCCATTCCTCAACCTGCTGACGCCGCTTTTTGCGGCCTCCATGATGGTGCATCTGCACAAGGCTGTCAGCCGCCGCGACCCTTCATTCGCCGCCAGCCGAACCGAACAGCTGCGCGGGTAATTCCACCAGCGGCGCCGGAATATCGAAGGTTTTTTCCGGCGATTTGCAGATATCGGCAATCACGCAGCGCTCGCATTCCGGCTTGCGTGCCTTGCAGCAGTAACGCCCGTGCAGGATCAGCCAGTGATGCGCATGGAACAGATATTCTTCGGGAATGATGCGGATCAGCCGGTCTTCAACCTCGTCAGGGGTCTTGCCCGGCGCAAGACAGAGCCGGTTGGCGATGCGGAACACATGTGTGTCCACCGCAAGCGTGGGCACGCCGAAGGCCATCGACATCACCACATTGGCCGTCTTGCGGCCCACGCCGGGAAGCGTCACCAGTTCGTCGCGGGTCTTCGGCACCTCGCCGCCGAAATTGTCGATCAGCATCTGCGACAGGGCAATGACGTTCTTCGCCTTGTTACGGTAAAGCCCGATGGTCTTGATGTAACCGATCAGTTCTTCCTCGCCGAGCGCCAGCATCTTTTCCGGCGTATCGGCCACCCTGAACAGCGCGCGGGTGGCCCGGTTCACGCCCACATCGGTCGCCTGTGCGGACAGCGCCACAGCCACCAGCAGGGTGAAGGGATTGGTATGTTCCAGCTCGCCTTTCGGTTCCGGCCGCTGGATGGAAAAGCGGCGGAAGATTTCGCTGAGCTCCTCCCTGGAATAGGCCGTCTTCACCCGCGCCGGCCTGCGCGCGGCTGCCGGATTTGACTTTTTCAAGGTTTGGGTGCTGGATCGTTTCTTGGCGATTGTCATGGATTATCTATAGCCAGCCCGCCCAAAGGAAAGCAACGTGGATACGCTCAACGACCAGCCGATTTTCGCGGCGGAACTCGTTCCGCACCGTTCGCTTGGCCGCCGCGGTTTCCGGCTCCTTCTCATCCTGTCGGGATTTGCCTGCCTGATCTATGGCGGCTTTTTCTTCGCCACTGGAGCGTGGCCGATCGGCCTGTTTTTCGGACTGGATTTTCTGCTGCTTTATATCGCTTTCCGCGCCAATTACCGGGCGGCCAAGGCGCGGGAGGAGGTCAGCGTCTCGCGCACCAGCCTGTCGATCCGAAAATTCTCCCCTGCCGGACGAATGGTGGAGCATCGCTTCAATCCGTTCTGGGCGCGTTTCAGGGTGAGGCGGCATGACGAGATCGGCATCGTCTCGATGCATGTGACGGGCGAGGGCCGGGCGACCGACATCGGCTCGTTCCTCAATCCGGATGATCGTGAAAGCTTTGCCAAGGCGTTTGGCGGTGCGCTGGCGACGGTGCGGCGGCGGATGTAAGAGGATAATCCAGCTCTCCCTCCGTCATTCCGGCCCTGAGCCGGAATCCAGCCGACGCGCGTCGGCGCGGCGGAAAAGACTCCTTTCAGCCCAAGGACTTGGGCTGGCTGGATACCGGCTCGAGGCCGGTATGACGGTAGAAATGGAGCAGGGCGCAAGAAACGGGTGGAGACGAGGGCGCTTTAGTGGTTTTCTCTTAACTGTTAGGAGAAATGCGATGAACGCCAATATTGCGCTGAACGAAGACATCACCCCCATCGGATCCGATTACGACACGGTGCGCGGCGTCATCGAGCTTTTGACGCTGGATTATCGCGAGCAGCCCTCCCTCGAAGCCATTGCCGCGAGGCTAGGCCAGTCACCGACGCAATTGCAGAAGACTTTCACCCGCTGGGCCGGCCTTTCGCCCAAGGCATTCCTACAGGCTGTAACGCTCGATCATGCCAAGCGGCTTTTGCGCGAGGAGGATCTGCCGCTGCTCGAAACCTCGATCGAGGTCGGCATGTCGGGGCCGGGACGACTGCACGACCTCTTCGTCACGCATGAAGCCATGTCGCCCGGCGAATGGAAGGCGAAGGGCGGCGGGCTGACGATCCGTTACGGGTTCCACGCCTCGCCCTTCGGTCTTGCGCTGGTCATGGTGACCGATCGTGGCCTTGCCGGCTGCGCTTTTGCCGATCCGGGTGAGGAGAGGGCCTGTTTTGAGGACATGGCCGGCCGCTGGCCGAATGCGGATTATGTCGAGGATCGCGAAGCGACCGCGCCTTATGCCGCCCGTATCTTCGATCCGTCCATGTGGTCGGCGGACAGGCCGCTGCGTGTTGTGCTGCTCGGCACGGATTTTCAGGTGCGGGTATGGGAAAGCCTCCTCAAAATCCCGATGGGCCGGGCGGTCACCTATTCGCACATCGCCTGTGATATCGGCCAGCCCACCGCCTCCCGCGCCGTGGGTGCCGCAGTGGGGGCAAACCCGGTGTCCTTCGTCGTTCCCTGCCATCGCGCTGTCGGCAAAAGCGGGGCTCTAACGGGTTACCATTGGGGCCTCACTCGCAAGCGGGCGATGCTGGGTTGGGAAACGGGAAAGGTGTGAGGCTGGTCTCCCTCATCCCTGTGCTTGTCACAGGAATGAGGGGTGTCTGAGTAGGCTGCCTGACAACGCTGCCTGACAACGCCTAAACCAGCTCCATCAACGCCCGCGCCGCCGCCTCGTCCGTTATCAGCGTATTGCAGCCGATCCGCTTGATCGTGGCGCGGATGGCGATGGCGCGGTGGGCGCCGCCGGAGGCAAGCACGATGTGTTTGGCCTTGCGCAGCGTATCGAGATCGATCGCCATGGCGCGCTGGTTGATGGGATGATCGACGGAGCGGCCCTCGGCATCGATGAAGTTGAACATGGTGTCGCAGACGCAGCCGGCGTCAATGAGTTCGCGCAGCGTCTCCCTGGAGATGAAACCTTCCGACAAAGATGTGGAGTGCGGGCCGATATCGCCGCAGGAGACGATGGCAAGATCGAGCGTTTCGGCGAGATCGTACAGCGTTGCAAGCCCGCATTTTTCGATCAGCGCCCGTTTGGTCTCAACCGAATCCACCAGCAGCGGTGCGAGAAACATGTAACATTCCGCGCCGAGCGCGCTCGCCAGCCGCCAGGTGTAATCGAGCGGATTGGTCTGGTGCACGGCGACGATACCGCCGAGCAGCGAAACGACCTTGCAGTTCTCCCGGCGCGGCGGGCGGAAGCTGGAAAGCGAGGCGGTCATGGTGCGACCCCAGCCGACGCCGATGGTGGCGCCATTCGGCACCGCTTCGGAGAGGAATTGCCCGAGCGCCAGCCCGACGGCCTTGGCGGTGCCTTCCGCACTGGCTTTGTCTGGAGAGGGGATGATCACGGCCTCGTCCAGCCCGTAAGCCGCCTCAAGCTGGCCAGCCAGCGAGACGAAATCTTCGATACCCTCATTGATCCATATCTGCACTTCGGAGCGCTTCATCGCTTCGTCCAGCAGGCGGATGACGGTGGAGCGGCTGATACCCAGTTTTTCGGCGACGTCCTTCTGCGTCATGCCCTGATTATAATAGAGCCATGCCGCCCGCAGCCGCAGCGAAGCCGCTTCCGAATAGGCCGTATGGGTTTCTCTTCTCAGTTTTGCCACGGTTTCCGCCATTCATTGTGTTCGCCGAGTATCGCAGGCATGAAACTTATGTCAATTGCGATGCGCAAATGTCTTGACTTTAGACCGTGCCGCTTGCGATAGTCGAAGCCGACGAAACCGCGATTTCGGCCTTGGGCGCACCCATGGTGCGGGAACGAAATGACGGCTGAGCAAGTTTTCAAGAGATCATGAAGGATCATTCGATATGACATCCAAACTCGAACAACTTCGCGCCATCACCACGGTCGTTGCCGACACCGGCGATATCGAGGCGGTTGCCCGCCTGAAGCCGGTGGATTGCACCACCAACCCGACCATCGTTCTGAAGGCGCTTGGCACGCCGGCATTTGCCGATGCGGTCAAGGAAGCCATCGCCTGGGGCAAAAAGCAGGGCGGCCAGTCCGACGCCGTTGTTGCCGCCGTTGCCGATCGTCTGGCCATCTCCGTGGGGGCAGCGCTTGCCGGCCTCGTGCCGGGCCGCGTATCGACCGAAGTCGATGCCGACCTTTCATTCGATACCGAAGCCTCCATCACGAAGGCCCGCCACATCATTGCCGCCTACAAGGAGCGCGGCATCGAGCGTGAACGCATCCTCATCAAGCTTGCTTCCACCTGGGAAGGCATCAAGGCTGCCGAAGTGCTGCAGTCCGAAGGCATCGACTGCAACCTGACGCTCCTTTTCTCGCAGGCTCAGGCGATTGCCTGCGCCGAAGCCAAGGTCTTCCTCATTTCGCCCTTCGTCGGCCGTATCCTTGACTGGTACAAGAAGTCGACCGGCGAAAACTACACCGCCGAGACCGATCCGGGCGTCGTTTCCGTGCGCAGCATCTACAACTACTACAAGGCCAATGGCATCAGCACCGTCGTCATGGGCGCGTCCTTCCGCAACGTCGGCGAAATCGAAGCGCTTGCCGGTTGCGACCGCCTGACGATCAGCCCGGCGCTGCTGGAAGAGCTGGACAAGGATACCGGCAAGCTGGAGCGCAAGCTTTCGGCAGAAAACGTCAAGGCCGAGCCGCTGCAGTCGCTGGACGAGAAGGCATTCCGCTGGGCGCTGAACGAAGACGCAATGGCCACCGAGAAGCTCTCGGAAGGTATCCGCCTCTTCGCCAAGGATCTGGTGACGCTGCGCGAAATGGTGCGCAAGGAACTGACGGCCGCCGCCGCCTGACGAAAAAAGGGGGAACCATCCACGTTCCCCCGACGTTTACGAGACATAAATCTCCAGTCAACTGAAACGCGATCGGGTCCCTGCCGGTCGCGTTTTTTTGTGCTCAGATAGTGCCCGTCACGATCTCGGAGATACGTTTTGCTGCCTCGCGGATCAACACCTCGCAGGCCTCGCGTGTGGGCGCCTTGCCGCCAAGAGGGGTAATATAGGGGCAGGTGATCACGGCCAGCGCGGTGCCATCGAGCGTCAGCACCGGAGCGGAAATATTGCGGACCCCGGCGGTCTGGAGGCTGTCCATCGATTCGAAGCCGTTCTTGCGCACCTCTGCCAGCCGATCGGCAAGACCCTGCGGTATGGTCTCGCCGCTGCCGCGCACCTGTTCGGTTATCATGATCTGGCGCTGCGCTTCTGTCTGGAAGGCCAGAAGCACGTGGCCCGAGCCGGTGTGGAACAGGCTCATCTGCGCGCCGACACGCATGGACATGGCCCAGTAGGTGGATGATTCCTGTTGGGCAATGACCACAACGCTGCCGCGATCATGGACCGCCAGATGGCAGGCCTGCTCCGCACTCGCCGAAAAATCGCGCATGACAGGGGCTGCGAAGGAAACCAGCCGGCGGATCGGCGCATGGAAATGCGCCAGCCCGAACATCTTCAGCGTCAAAGAGAATCGATCGCCGTCAAGCCGCTGCACATAACCCCGGCGCACCAGCCGGTCCAGCATGCGGTAAAGCTCGTTGGGGCTCTTTCCGATGGACTTGGCGATCTCGATCTGTGTCAGCCCGCCATCGGTGCGGGCCAGAAGTTCGAGAATGTCCAGGCCCTTGTCGAGGGCGGGAGCGCGATATCTTTCGCTGTCGTCGTCGGTCATCTGGCCTCGATGATGATGGTGTGTATGGTCGCCGGCGCCGGGCTGAGCCTGAAAATAGGCTTGCCCTATACCGGCCGTCCACGCAAGTTTGCTTGACGCCATATGAATACCGCGTTTACATATGAATTGTCGATCCATATTTGAGATCACTGAAATTCAACGGCTCGGCCCCGGCAGGCGGGCGTGCCTTAGCGGGAGGCTATTCATGGTGCAGGATTTTAACGGCCGGACAGTGGTGATCACCGCGGCCGGTCAGGGTATCGGGCGGGCGGCGGCAGAGCGGTTCGTGTCGCTCGGGGCGCGCGTCATCGCCACCGATATCAATGAGCAGGCGCTTTCTACGCTCAAGGGGGCAGAGACGCGGGTTCTGAACGTGCTCGACGGCGATGGCGTAAAAGATTTTGCCGCCGATATCGGCCATGCGGATGTGCTGTTCAACTGCGCCGGTTTTGTTCATTCCGGCACCATCCTCGAGTGTGAAGAGAAGGACTGGGATTTCTCCTTCGACCTCAACGCAAAGGCCATGTACCGTACCTGCCGCGCTTTCCTGCCCGGCATGCTGGAGAAGGGAAAGGGCGCAATCGTCAACATGTCCTCGGTTGCTTCCAGCGTAAAGGGAGTGCCAAACCGGTTTGCCTACACCGCTTCCAAGGCCGCCGTTGTGGGCCTGACCAAGGCGATTGCGGCGGACTTCGTAACAAAGGGCATTCGTTGCAACGCCATCTGCCCCGGAACGGTGGATAGCCCTTCGCTGCACGATCGTCTGCGCGCCACCGGCAATTACGAACAGGCTCTTGCAGATTTCATCGCGCGCCAGCCTATGGGCCGCATCGCTACGCCGGAAGAGATCGCAGCGCTCGTCACCTACCTCGCGTCAGACGAAGCAGGTTTCACCACCGGCCAGATCCATGTCATTGATGGCGGCTGGACGGGCTGACGGATTTCAAGGGAGAGAGGAGGGCGACCGGCGTGACAACCGGTCGCCTTTTTCATTCAGACGACGGCGCTTCCGGCCATCAGCGCAAGCACGAGGAAGACCAGGAAGATCACCACGGCGATGAAGAACAGAATGCGGGCCACGCCGGCTGCAGCTGCCGAAATGCCGGTAAAGCCGAACACGCCTGCGATCAAAGAAATGACAAAGAAAATAAGAGCCCATTTAAGCATGGCGCTTCCCCTTTTGCGAAATTTTCCCGAGCCGCCGCCCCGCGACAGGCTCGATAAAATGACGCGCAAAAGGAGAAAATGTTCCACGCGCCCGTAAAAATCGTTCTTTTATATTGCCGTCTCACGGGCCGTGTCGGTACGGCGGGTTTTCCAGATGGTGCGGACGAATGTCGCGACGAAGGTGACGCTCATGAAGAGCACGATCGTGGGGGCGGGAGCGCTGTCGATCAGGAAACTCAGCCATATGCCCGCAAGCGACGAGGCGACCGCCACCGCAATGGCCACCAGCAGCATGGCGGAAAAACGCCGGGTCAGCAGGAAGGCGATTGCGCCCGGTGCGACGAGCATGGCGACGGAGAGAATGATGCCAACCGCCTTCAGCGCGCCGACTACGGTGAGCGACAGCACCATCAGCAGGCCATAATGCAGCACACGCACGGGCAGGCCGATGGCTCTTGCATGTTGCGCATCGAAGGCGTTGACCAGCAGATCCTTCCGCAGGATGCCGAGAAACAGAGTGGCGAAAAGCGCGATCACGCCCGTCTCCAGGATGTCCAAGGGCGCGATGCCGAGCATGTCGCCGAAGAGGATATGGTCGAGATGTACGTCGCTCTGCACCTTCACGTAAAGCACCAGTCCCAGCCCGAACATGCCGGAAAAGACGATGCCGAGCACCGTATCCTCCTTGACGCGGCTGTTTTCCTTGATGAAACCGGTGCCGAGGGCACATATCATGCCCGCGATGAAGGCCCCGATGGAAAGCGGGATGCCAACGATATAGGCCACCACCACGCCGGGCAGCACGGCATGGGAAACGGCGTCCCCCATCAGCGACCAGCCCTTCAGCACCAGAAAACAGGAGAGCATTGCCATGGGTACCGCGATCATCAGCGTGATCAGGAAGGCATATTGCATGAAAGGCAGCTGAAACGGCAGTATGGCCAGTTCGAGATATTCACTCATGGCGTTTCCTCCAGCGCCCTGCGCGCCTTGGCGCGAGAGGCGAGCAGGCCGTGTTTGGGTGCAAAGACGAAGGCGGCAAGGAAGATCGCCGTCTGTAGCACCACGATGACGCCGCCGGTCGCGCCATCGAGAAAATAGCTGAGATAGGCGCCGATGAAGCTGGTGGCCGCGCCGATGATGAGGCTCATCAGGATCAGCCGCTCGAAACGGTCGGTCAGGAGATAGGCAGTAGCGCCCGGCGTCACCACCATGGCGACGACGAGGAAAGCGCCGACAGTCTGTAGGGCGGCAACCGTGGAGGCGGCCAGCAGGGTGAAGAAGATCACCTTCAGCACTTCCGGTTTCAGCCCCACGGTGCGGGCGTGGTTCTCATCGAAGAACACCACCATGAAGTCGCGCCATTTCAGCGAAAGCACAAGGAGGCTGATACCGCCGATCAAAGCCAGCTGGATGGTGTCTTCAGCGGTGATGGCGAGGATATTGCCGAGCACGATGGTCTGGATATTCACCGAGGTCGGCGAGAGCGATACCATGAACAGGCCAAGCCCGAAAAACGAGGTGAAGATCAGGCCGATGATCGCATCTTCCTTGAGCCGTGTCTTCTGGTTCAGAAACAGCATGGACCCGGCCGCCAACCCGCCGGAGAGAAACGCGCCGAGCGAAAAGGGCAGGCCCAGCATATAGGCTCCGGCAACCCCGGGAACGATGGCATGGGAAAGCGCATCGCCGATCAATGACCAGCCCTTCAGCATCAGATAGGCCGAGAGAAAGCCGCAGACACCGCCCACCAGTGCGCTGACCCAGATGGCGTTCAACATGTAACCATAGGTGAAAGGCTCAAGAAGGGTCTCAATCATCGGCTTTCTCTTTCGGAGCCTCAGAATCGCCCCTGTCCTGGCCATTTTTGCCGTAGATCACGAAGGGCCGCTCGTCATCGGTTATGACCTTCAGGCGGCGCGGATCGGCGTCGCTATGCAACTCTGCTCCGCCGAGAACGAAGTGGCGCAGGCTGCCGCCGAAAGCCCTTTGCAGGTTTTCCTCTGTAAAGGTGTCGCTTGTTTTGCCCGACGCCAGAACCGTACCCTTGACGAAGACGGCGCGGTCGCAGAATTCCGGAACGCTGCCAAGATTGTGGGTGGAGACCAGCATGACGCGGCCCTCGTCGCGCAGCGCCTTCAAAAGCGCGACGATCTGCTCCTCCGTCGTCACGTCGACACCGGTAAAAGGTTCGTCCAGCAGGATCACCTGCCCTTCCTGCGCCAGCGCGCGGGCCAGAAACACGCGCTTCTTCTGCCCGCCGGAGAGTTCGCCGATCTGGCGCTTGCGATAATCGAGCATGTTGACGCGTTTCAGCGCCTCTTCCACCATCTGGTGATCGCGCTTCGAGGGAATGCGCAGGAAATTCATGTGGCCATAACGGCCCATCATCACCACGTCTTCCACCAGCACCGGAAAGCTCCAGTCCACCTCTTCCGCCTGCGGCACGTAAGCGACGAGGTTTTTCTTCAGCGCCTCCTTTACCGTCAGGTCGAAGATCGAGACGGAACCGGCGGCCAAAGGAACGAAACCCATGATCGCCTTGAAAATCGTGGACTTGCCGGCGCCGTTGACGCCGACAAGTGCCGTGATCGTTCCGCGCGGAATGGAGAAGCTGGCATCTCGTAATGCGGTGTGGCCGTTGCGATAGGTCACTGTCGCATTTTGAACCGTCAGGCCGCCGCCTGATTTTTTACTCCCCATTCTCATGAAGACAGTCCCTTGGCGATGGTTTCGCTCGTCACACGCAGCAGGTCCAGGTAAGTCGGGACGGGACCATCAGCCTCGCTCAGCGAATCCACATAGAGAATGCCGCCATAGGCCGCACCGGTTTCCTTGGCCACCTGCTGGGCGGGATCGGCGGAAACGGTGCTTTCGCTGAAGATGACGTGGATATTATGCTCGCGCATGGCGTCGATCACACCCCGAACCTGCTGGGGCGTGCCCTGACTGTCGGCGTTGACCGGCCAGAGGAACAATTCCTTCAGGCCGAAATCGCGGGCGAGATAAGAAAAGGCGCCTTCACTCGTCACCAACCAGCGCTTGTTTTCCGGAAGGGCCGAAAGTTCATTGCGGATCGGCTGCACCGTGGCCCTGATCCTGTCCGAATAGGCCTTGGCATTGGCGGCGTAGACATCGGCGTGGGCGGGGTCGATCTCGCTGAGGCCCTTGCGAATATTTTCGACGTAGATCAAGGCGTTATCGGGAGACATCCAGGCGTGCGGATTGGGCTTGCCCTGATAGGCGCCGCCGCTGATCGCCATCGGCTTCGCACCATCGCTCACCGTCACATCAGGCACGCCGGAGAGGTTAGTCAGGAATTTCTCGAACCACAATTCCAGATTGAGTCCGTTGCGCAGCACCAGATCGGCCTTGCGGGCCTTCAGAATGTCGCGGGGCGTCGGCTGGTAATTGTGGATTTCCGCGCCGGGCTTGGTGATGCTTTCCACCTCGGCCGCGTCACCCGCTACGTTGCGCGCCATATCGGCGATGATGGTAAAGGTGGTCACGACAACAGGTTTTTCCTGGGCAAAGCCGACGCCCGGAAGAAAAAGCGAGAAAGCGAAAATGGCGTGGCGGAATTTATGGACGTTCACGTGCTCACCAGATTTTGTTGCGACTAATTCGCAATACCATCTGTTATAAAATCACCTTTGTCAACGCTATTGCAAATCATTCGCAAATCTTGAGATTTCTGAAATGTCCGAAAATGATGCGCTTTTGCGGGTATCTTGCCTGCGGGATTAAACTTTTTTCAATGAGAAAGCGGCACTATCGGAAGGCTCGGACAGCGTGGTCCGAAGCTTATCCCGCGTGTGTTCCTCATCCTTCGAGCCACGTTTCCGGGGTGAGGGCGAGAGGCGGGGTACTTGATGTCAGGATGTTGCGGGTGAAAGCTGTATTCGGACGAATGCGGTTTTCGCGCAAGCTCGTTATGATTGGAGGCGGGATCCTGCTTTTGGCAGGCGCGACCGGTTCCGCTGCCGTGTTCATCGGCAGCGAGCGGCTGCTTGGCCCATCCTATGCCTCCACCAACGGGCTTTCCTGCGACGCAGTCCAGACAGTGAATATCCGCAAGAACGGCTCGCTATGGGTGCGCAAGTTCATTCGCACCGAAGGCGGAGACGGCACGGAGCGGTTGAAAACCGCCCTGCGCGTCGCCAAAGCGGTTTACGACAAACAGAAGCCCGATCTGGTTCAGGTCTCCGTGCTTGACAGGAACGGCCCGCAGCTGCGCTCGGAAATGCGTGGCCGGGCCATTGCCGCACAGGTGGTCTTCATTCCGGATCCGGCGAAAATTCCCGAGGGCGCCGAGGCCCGCCGTTATTCAGCCTTCTATTATGACGGCGCAGCAAATGGCAGCGGCCAGTTTTACGGTCTGCGCATCGATCTGCCGCTTGAAGATACCGAAGCCATGGCTGCCAGCCTCAGCGACTTCGCCGATTGTGCGACGCCGGTTGCGGAGCCGGAAGCGGGCGGCCACGAGGGCAAGTCCGCCAAAGGTCACGGCGAAAGCAAGGGCGGGGCCAGCGGCGAACATGACGCTGCGCCAACGGAGCCCGGCCATGGCGAAACTGCTCCGGAAGCACATGATGAAACTCCGTCTCCCGAAGCGCATGGTGAGACCGTCACCGACGAGCTTCTGACCTCGACACCGGAAGCCGAGGGCAGCAGCATCTTCAGCCTGTCCTATCTGAAGTCACTGATCTTCGGAAAAGGCTCGACCACCGCGCAGGCGGCGGAGGAAAAACCGATGGACGGAGAGGCGGCGGTGGCAGAGGAAGCTGCTGGCGAAAAGGCCAAGGCGGGGCATTGAGAGGGATTCGGCTGTTGCCTAGGCGTTCCTGTTTCATGCCGGCGGCAGGTTCCGCCGACGCTGCCTTGTCATGCTTGCGCGACGTCATCCTTGGGCTTGTCCCACGCCTCTAAGCACGTCAACAAAATCGCTACGTTAGCAAATCCTCGGGACAAGCCCGAGGATGAGGTTGAGTGAATATTCACCTTTCAGCGCCAACTTCAAGGGGATTGCAGCTTGCCCGGAAATTCGAACCGGGCAGCGCTCCTGGTGCCTCAATCCGCCTTGTTGCGGCGGGCCGGGAAGAGAATGACGTCGCGGATCGACGGGGCGTTGGTCAAAAGCATGATCAGGCGGTCGACGCCGATGCCGAGGCCGCCGGCGGGTGGCATGCCCTGGTCGATGGCGTCGAGGAACTCGTCGTCCAGCTGCTTGTCCTTTTCGCCACGCGCATGCGCCTGTTCCAGCTGCTCCACCATGCGGCGGCGCTGTTCTTCGGGATCGTTGAGTTCCGAGAAGGCGTTGCCAACTTCCCAGGCGTTGCAATAGCTTTCGAAACGCTCGACGAGGCGCGGTTCACCCGGCACTTCCTTGGCGAAGGGCGAGATGTCCTTCGGAAAATGCGTGACGTGGCTCGGCTGGATCAGCGTGCCTTCCACCTTCTCTTCGAAGATGAAGGCAAGGCATTCGCCCCAGGTCCAGTCCTTCTCGACAGCAAAACCGGCGGCCTTGGCGGCAGCTCGGGCTTCTTCGTCGGTCTTGATGGCGAGGAAGTCGATACCGGTTGCTTCCTTCACCGCATCAGGCATCGGCACGCGCTTGAACGGACCCTTGAACGAGATCGTCTGGCCCTGGAATTCCACCTCTGTGGTGCCGTGGAGCGAGATCGCCAGCGTCTCGAACAGCCGCTCAACGAGACCCATGATGTCCTCGTAATCGGCATAGGCCCAGTAGCACTCCATCATGGTGAATTCAGGATTGTGCCGTGTGGAGACGCCTTCGTTGCGGAAGTTGCGGTTGATTTCAAAAACCTTGTCGGACAGGCCCGAAACCAGCGTGCGCTTCAGGAACAGTTCCGGCGCGATGCGCAGATACATGTCCATCTTCAGCGTGTTGTGGAAGGTCTTGAACGGGTCGGCCGTTGCACCGCCATAGACGGTCTGCAGCATCGGCGTTTCGACTTCGAGGAAGCCTTCGGCTTCCATGAAGCGGCGGATGCCGGAGAGAATCTTCGAGCGCTGCAGGAATCGCAGCTTGGATTCCTCGTTGGAGAGAATGTCGAGGTGGCGCTTGCGGTAACGCAGCTCGATGTCGGAGACGCCGTGCCACTTCTCGGGCATCGGCAGCAGCGACTTCGTCAGCATGGTGATTTCTTCGGCGTTGATCGTCAGCTCACCGCGCTTGGTGCGGCGCACCTTGCCAGTCACGCCGATGATGTCGCCGATATCGATCATCGGCAGCAGGTTGCGCGCCGCTTCCGGCGTCGTATCCTTGTGGCTGAAGATCTGCACCTTGCCCGAGGCGTCATGAATATCCATGAACATGCCGGAATTGCGCGAGGAATAAACGCGCCCCGCCACCGTCACCGTATCACCGGTCTCGACGTCGGCTTCGATATCGGCATATTTTTCCGCCAGCTCGGCATTGCTCATCGTGCGGTGGAAATGCGCCGGATAAACGTCGCCGATCTGCTCGCGCAGCAGCGCAAGTTTCTGGCGGCGCACTTCTGTCGCGTCGGAGGAGAGGGCGGTGGTTTCGGTCTTGGTGTCGGTCATCGTGTTCGCCTTTAGCGGGCTTGTTCGTTGCGGTTACCCTTGGCGCTCTGGGTTACCCCCCTCTGTCCTGCCGGACATCTCCCCCTCAAGGGGGAGATCAGATGCCGCGCCCGCCCGTTCCATGGGCAAGGTGTCAGCCGCTTGTCGATCTCCCCCCTTGAGGGGGAGATGCCCGGCAGGGCAGAGGGGGGTGAGCCCCAGGCAAAGGGCGTATTCTAAAATGCTGCCGTCACCGCCAGCACGTCATCATCAGCTTCCGCTGCCAACCATCGTGGCCACAACGGCGATCGCAGCCTTCAGGCGCTGGCGCACGACGGAGCGGCCAAGCAGCGCCATCGAGTCAAACAGCGGCAGCGAGCGCGACGATCCGGACATGGCGACGAAAAGCGGCGGCGTGACGACACGCAGCTTCTTGCCAGTGCGTTCGGCCACATCGCGCAACTCCGCCTCGATGGCTTCCACGTTCCAGTCGGGCATCTTTTCGAGGTCTGCGGCAACCGTGGTGAGGATTTCGTGGATTTCTTCCGGCTTGCTCTTCAGCCCGGCAAAGGAGGCGGGCGTCAGGCCGGCATCGCTTGCGAGCAGGAAGCCGGCAAGGTTAGGCAGCTCGCCGAGTTTGGAAACGCGGCTCTGCGCAAGCTTCAGGCCCTCGGTCAGGCGGGAATTCTCCATCGCCCATTCCAGTGTGCGGGCAATGAACTCTTCCGGCGAAAGCTTTTCGCGCAGCCAGCGGCCGTTCAGCCAATCCAGCTTCTGAATGTCGAAAATGGCGCCGGCCTTGGAAAGCGCTTCCGGGTCGAACTTCGCGGCGAGCTCGTCCATGGTCAGAAGCTCTTCGCCCTCTGCGATCTGGATGAAGAACAGGCCGAGGAAGTTCATCAGCGCTTCCGGCAGGTAACCGAGCGCGGAATAATAGGAGATCGAGGTCGGGTTCTTGCGCTTGGAAAGCTTCGACTTGTCGGCATTGCGCATCAGGGAAAGATGCATGAATACCGGCTCCTGCCAGCCGAAATAACGGTACAGCAGGATGTGCTTGGGCACCGAAGCCAGCCATTCTTCACCGCGCGCCACATGGCTGATCTTCATCAGATGGTCGTCGATGACGTTGGCCATGTGATAGGTCGGCATGCCGTCGGCCTTGATCAGCACCTGCATGTCGACGGAATCCCACGGGATCGAGACATCGCCATAAACGCCGTCATGGAAATCGCACGAGCCTTCGGTCGGGATTTTCATGCGCACGACGTTGGGCTCGCCGGCGGCAACGCGCGCGGTCACTTCCTCGGCCTTCAGGTTGAGGCAGTGTCCGTCATATTTCGGCGGCTTTCCGGCGGCGCGCTGGGCCTCGCGCATTTGCTCCAGCCGCTCGGGCGTGCAGAAACAGCGGAAGGCATGGCCCTTTTCCAGCAGCTCTTCGGCATAGGGCCAGTACATCGCCTTGCGCTCTGACTGGCGGTAGGGACCGTAAGGGCCGCCGACATCGGGGCCTTCCGACCAGGTAAGGCCGGTCCAGCGCAGGGCTTCCAGCACCTTCTGCTCATATTCGAGGGTCGAGCGGGTGGCGTCGGTATCCTCGATGCGCAGGATGAACTCGCCGCCGTGTTTCTTGGCGAAGAGATAGTTGAACAGCGCGATATAAGCGGTGCCGACATGCGGCTCGCCGGTGGGGGAAGGTGCGATGCGGACGCGAACGCCGGAAGTGGTCATGAATTTCACTCGTCGTGACGTGGCGGTGACATCGGGGCGGTTCCACCCTGATACCACGGAGTTTTCGTTTGGATGCGGCAGGACATCATGTCAAAAGGCGAAAGGAAAGTGCCTTTTTCATATTCCCGTTCGGCTTGGGCTTAGGCCATATTCTGCCGCAGGCGTCAAGGAAATATGGAGTCTCCAGAGGTCGGCCGGTCCTGCCGGCTGGCTTCAGTTGACCGGCCAGACGTAAAGCAGCATGGGAATGCTGGCGAGGACGATCATGATCGATAGCGGCAGGCCAAGCCGCGGATAGTCGCTGAAACGATAACCGCCAGGACCCATGACCAGCGTATTGCACTGGTGCCCGATGGGGGTGAGGAAATCGCAGCCCGCGCCGATCGCCACCGCCATCAGGAAGGCCTCCGGCCGGAAACCGAGCGTGGTGGCAAAACCCGCTGCAATCGGCGCCATGACCAGCACCGTTGCGGCATTGTTGAGAAAGGGCGTAACCGCCATGGCGGTGAGCAGGATCATGCCGAGCGCGGCAAAGGGCGGCAGGCCCTGAGCCGCGTTGCCGAGCCAGGCGGCGATCAACTCGCTGGCGCCGCTGGTGCGCAGCGAGTCGCTGACGGGAATGAGGGCGGCGAGCATGACGAGGATCGGGCCATCGACGGATTTGTAGACTTCGGTCAGCGGAATCGCGCCGACGACGATCATCATGAAGGCGGCTGCGAAAAAGGCGACCGAGACCGGGACCAGACCGCTGCCGGCCGCGATCATGGCGGCGGCGAGTACGATGACCGGCAAAAGCGCGCGGCGCTGTACGCCGAGCAGAATCTCCCGCTGCGCCAGCGGCAGCAGCGAAAATTCCTGCAGCACCTGCGGCAGGTTCTTGCGGCTGCCCTGTAAAAGGATGACGTCACCCGCCTGCAATGTCAGTTCCGAGAGCCGCTGGCTGACACGCTGGCCGCGCCGGCTCACCGCGATCAGGTTGACGCCACGCGTATAGGACAGCGCGAGTTCCCGCGCCGAAATGCCGTTCAGAACGGATTCGTTGCTGATGACGGCCTCCATGGAAATGAGATCGGCGGTTTTCTGGCCGTTCTCCATCAGGGGCTTGCCGGAAAGCAGCAACTTTGCCTGGGAGACGATGCGGTCGAGCCCTTCCGGGCTGCCTTCGAGCAGAACCGTGTCTCCGGCCTTCAGCGTCACGTCGGGAAAGGGGGAAATGCGCCGCGGTCCGCGCAGGATGGTGCTGGCGATGACATCGCCATCGGCCTGCTTGAGAAGTTCGCGCAGCGGCTTGTCCGCAAAGGTATTGTCTGCAGGCAGCGTCGCTTCGGCGGTATAGGCGGACTGGTCGAGAATATCCTCGACAGAGGCCTTTTCCCGGTTACGCACCGGAAGCAACCGATAACCGAAGGTCAGGAAGATGATGCCGATGACGGTGAGGCCAGCCCCAACGGGCGTGAAATCGAACATCGAGAAGCTCTCACCGGTCATCTCCTCACGCAGGCGCGAGACGACGATGTTCGGCGACGTGCCAATCTGCGTCATCAGCCCGCCCAGCAAGGCGGCAAACGCCATGGGCATCAGGTAATAGGAAACCGGGCTTCCGGATTTGCGGGCGAACTGGAACGCGACGGGCATCATGATGGCGAGTGCGCCAATGTTCTTGATGAAGGCCGACATGACGGCGACGACGATCATCAGGAAGGCGAGCTGCAGGCCTTTGGAATGCATCTCGGGGAAATATTTCTTGATCGTCATATCGACGATGCCTGAACGCGCCACCGCCGAACTGACAACCAGTGCGCTGCCGACGATGATGACGATATCATCCGAAAAGCCGGAAAATGCCTTGTCGAAAGGCACGACGCCGAGTGCTACAGCCACCAGCAGCGCGCTGCAGGCGACGACGTCATAACGAAACCTGTCCCAGGTGAAGGCCACCATCATGCCGGCGATGACGGTGAAGGCGAGGATCTGGTCTGTCGTCATGCTGGCTTATGCTTTCGAAGGAGAGGCGGCGGAAGTCGCACCTATCGATGAGGATATCGAAGAACGCAAGCCGGGGTGAGGCGGTTCCTGGCGTGAACTGAGGATTCACGCCCCTCCGTCATGCCGGACTTGATCCGGCATCCAGCCAGCCCAAGTCTTTGTGCTGAAAGGACTCTCTCCAACGCGCAGACGCGCGTCGGCTGGATGCCGGATCAAGTCCGGCATGACGGAGGTGAGGTTTCGTTAGAGAAGATAATGAGCGATATCGTCCCATTCCGGATTGAGATCTTCAATCAACTTGATCTTCCAAGCGCGTGGCCAGTTTTTTATATTCTTTTCTCTAGCAATCGCGTCCGTGACGAGATCGTATGTCTCGAACCAAACGAGAGTCTTGACGCCATAACGGGTTGTGAAACCGGGTGTCAGATTGTTCTGATGCTCATATAGTCGCTGAGAAAGATTGCTGGTAACGCCAATATAGAGCGTTCCGTTTCTTTTCGATGCAAGAATATAAACGTAACCTTGGCGCATGAGAAAAGCATGCGCAGCGCCAACTATTTTGGCAATAGGCAGAAATCATTTCCGTCATACCGGACTTGATCCGGTATCCAGCCAGCCCAAGTCCTTGGGCTGAAGGGACTCTTTACGATGCGCAGACGCGCATCGGCTGGATGCCGGATCAAGTCCGGCACGACGGAAGGAAGTGCGGTCAATGCACCTCTTCCGCACCCGCCTTCTTCCTGCGCCTTGCATTGCGCGCCAGCATGTTAAGCAGTTCCACCAGTGCCGAGAACGCCATGGCGGCATAGACGTAGCCCTTGGGAACATGGAAGCCCATGCCTTCGGCGATCAGTGTCGTGCCGATCATCATCAGGAAGGCGAGCGCCAGCATGACGATGGTGGGGTTGCGCTCGATGAAATTGGCGAGCGGCGTTGCGGCCAGCAGCATGACTGTCACGGCCACGATGACGGCGACGATCATGATCGGCAGGTGAGGGGTCATGCCGACGGCGGTGATGATGCTGTCCACCGAGAAGACGAGGTCGAGCAGCAGGATCTGGCCGATGGCGGCGCCGAAATTCATGCCCACAGGGCCGCCCACCAGGTCTTCCTTGTGGTCTTCCGGGTCGACATTGTGGTGAATTTCCTTGGTCGCCTTCCAGACGAGGAAGAGACCGCCGGCGATGAGGATCATGTCCTTCCACGAGAATGGGTGGCCGAAGGCTTCGAAGACCGGTGTGGTGAGCTGCACAATCCAGGCGACGGTACCAAGCAGGCCAAGGCGCATGACGAGCGCGAGGCCTATGCCGATCTTGCGGGCTTTTTCGCGCTGTTCAGGCGGCAGCTTGTTGGTGAGAATGGAGATGAAGATCAGGTTGTCGATGCCAAGCACGACCTCCATGACGATCAGTGTGACGAGCGCCACCCAGGCGGCGGGGTCCGACAGAAGAGGGAGAATGGACTCCATCAGGTATGTTTTCCTTTCAGCAACAAGGCCAGCCGATATATTCGGTGGGTGGAATTTATAGCGCAATACGCGAGAAACAAGGAGATAGCTCCTGTGTTTGGCAAGATTTCATCGAAATTTCGCGCAAACCGCGTATCGGACGCCATTGCCTTGCCGGCCCGATGCCGGTCAGGCCGTCCCTTGCTGAATGGTCTCAGGCCTTGTCTGTTCCGTAAGCCGCCATGAATACGTTGATGGCGCTGCTGATAACCCGGTCCAGTTCCTCGTCGGGAACCGGGCCTTCCAGTTCGCCGAACAGCCGCAGCTTGAAGAAGGTGCCGGTGGAAAGCTCGATATATTGCCGGGCGGCCAGTTCAGGATCGTCCACTTTCAGATGGCCGATCTCGACCTGATGTTGGATGAAATCCAGGAGCACGGTGCGTACGTTGTTCGGAGCCGACAGGAAAAAGCGCTGCGCCAGTTTTGGCATGCGATCGATGACGCCGAGCACCGAACGCATGGCGGGGATCATGTCCGAACAGATCATCTTGTTGGCAAAGGCCTTGCCGAACTGCTCCAGCCCCTCGCGCACCTCCTCGGTGCCCTCAAGGATATGGCGCATGGAGGTGGCGAATTCGTTGCGATGGTGATCGACGAGCGCAACGAACAGATCCTCCTTGTTGGAGAAATAGACGTAGATCGTGCCCTTGGAAACGCCCGCTTCACGCGTGATGTCGTTCATGCTGGCCGCATCGAAGCCCTTGCGCTTGAACACACGCCAGGCACCTGCCAGAATCTGCTCGCGTTTGGCCGGGTCTTCGCCCGCCGCAAAACGCCCGGCGGCATTGCCCGGACAGCCCGTTTCCGTTTCCGTCTCCATATCCCTGTCTTCACCTGCCATCGCTACCGCCTTCATAGCATCACAACGGCGTAAAAAAATTAACCGAACGTCGAACCAATCGGTTCGATAACACTTGATATGTGTCAGGAAAGAGATTATGTCAATCGAACCGAACGGTTCAGTTCGAAAAACTTTCTTCAATCTATCACGGTAAGCTCTCTCATGTCGGCCCAGAAGAATAATGCGGTTCGCGCCGTCAACGATGCGGAAGAGGCGGATATCTCCGCCAAGGCCGAGACCTCTCCCGCAAAGCCGGCGGAGGCGCCTTCCCAGCAGCCGCAGGCAGCGCCGGCACCAAAGCAGAAGAAGCGCTCGAAGCTTCTGCCTGTCATTGCCATTGCACTGCTGGCCGGTGCTGGCTGGTACGGTTACAACTGGTGGATCGATGGTCGCTTCCTGGTGTCGACGGACGACGCCTATATCGAAGGTGACATCGCGGTCATCGCGCCGAAGGTTTCCGGTTACGTCGCCAGGGTGAACGTGGTCGAGAACCAGGAAGTCAAGGCGGGCGACCCGCTGGTGACGCTTGACGACGGCGATTATCGTATCGCGCTTGACCAGGCCGAAGCGCAGATCCGCACCGAGGAACTGTCTCTGAAGCGTATCGATGCGCAGATCATCGGCGGCGAAGCGGCGCTCGAGCAGGCCGTTGCCCAGAAGGGCGCGCTGGATGCAGCCCTTCGTGGTGCGGAAATCACCCAGAAGCGCGCAAGCCAGCTGCAGGCAAAGGATGTCGGCACGGTTGCCGCGTCCGATAATGCGCAGGTCGCGCTCGATCAGGCCAAGGCGAATGTCGTCGCCGGCGATGCCGCCATCGCCTCGGCCAAGGCCAATGTGGAGCTCCTGCGCGCCCAGCGTCAGGAGGCGGAAAGCACCATCCGTTCGCTGCAGCTGTCCCGCGACAAGGCGGCCCGCGATCTGTCCTTCACGGTTCTGAAGGCGCCTTATGACGGCGTTATCGGCAATCTCGCGGTACAGAATGGCGATCTGGTGTCTGTCGGCAAGCGTCTGGCTTCGCTGGTGCCGATGAACGAGCTTTATATCGACGCCAATTTCAAGGAAACGCAGCTCGCCCGCGTCGTACCCGGTTCGAAGGTGCGCGTGCATGTCGACGCCTTTGACGACGCTACGATCGAAGGCACGGTCCAGTCGATCTCGCCGGGTTCCGGCTCGGTCTTCTCGATGCTGCCGCCGGAAAATGCGACGGGCAATTTCACCAAGGTCATCCAGCGCGTGCCGGTTCGGATCGTCTTCTCCAAGGAAGACCTCGAAAAGCATAATCTGCGCGCGGGCCTCAGCGTTGTTGTCGATGTCGATACCCGCACGGCGCCGGAAACCACCAGAACGGCGCAAGCTAATCCGCAGGCCAAGTAAGGCGCGTCTTTGACGCACCGTTGAGGGCAAGATCATGGCGGCTACGGTTGTCGGTACGGGCGGGGCGTCCATCCCCGCCGATCCTCCGATGGACAGGCGCAGGCTCATCGCATTCTTCGCGATGGTCTTCGGCATGTTCATGTCCATTCTCGACATTCAGATCGTTTCCGCCTCGCTTGCGGAAATCCAGGCCGGCCTCGGCGCCGGCTCGGATGAGATCGCCTGGGTGCAGACGTCCTATCTGATCGCGGAAGTCATCATGATCCCGCTGTCGGGCACGCTGGCGCGCATCCTCTCCACGCGCGTGCTCTTCGCCACCTGTGCTGCGGGCTTCACGATCTCGAGCGCGCTCTGCGCCACTGCCACCAATATCGACCAGATGATCGTTTACCGCGCGATCCAGGGCTTTATCGGCGGCGGCATGATCCCGTCGGTCTTTGCGGCCGCCTTCACCATCTTCCCGCCGTCCAAACGCTCGGTCGTCTCACCGATCATCGGTCTCGTCGCCACGCTCGCGCCCACCATCGGCCCGACGGTCGGCGGTTATCTTTCCAACGCCTTTTCCTGGCACTGGCTGTTCCTCGTCAACATCATCCCCGGCATCATCGTCACCATCCTGACATGGAGCCTGATCGATTTCGACAAGCCGGAAAAGTCACTGTGGAAGAAGTTCGACTGGTGGGGGCTGATCTCCATGGCCGTCTTCCTCGGCTCGCTGGAATATGTGCTGGAAGAGGGTAACAACAAGGACTGGTTTAACGACGAGCACATCGTCATGGGAACGGTCGCCATGGTTATCGGCGCGGTCGTCTTTTTCTGGCGCGCCTTCAAGGTGGAGTTCCCCGTGGTTGATATCCGCGCCTTTGCGGACCGCAACTTCTCCATCGGCTCGCTGTTCTCCTTCGTCATGGGCATCGGGCTTTACGGGTTGACCTATCTCTACCCGCTCTATCTCGGCCGGGTGAGGGGATATGACGCGCTGATGATCGGCGAAACCATGTTCGTGTCCGGCCTTGCGATGTTCTTCACCGCGCCGATTGCCGGCAAGGTCTCCACCAAGCTCGATCCGCGGGCGATGATGGCCATCGGCTTCATCAGCTTCGGCTGCGGCACCTGGATCATGACGCATGTGACGACCGACTGGGATTTCTACGAGCTGCTGATCCCGCAGATCCTGCGCGGTTTCGGCCTGATGATGTGCATGGTGCCGATCAACAACATCGCGCTCGGCACCCTGCCGCCCGCCCGTATCCGCAACGCCTCCGGCCTGTTCAACCTCACGCGTAACCTCGGCGGCGCCGTTGGTCTTGCCGTCATCAACACCATGCTGTCGCAGCGCACGGACGACCATTATGTGCGTCTGGCCGAACATATCAGCTATTCCAACCCCAAGGCGCTGGAATGGCTGAACAGTGTCGGCGCCAACTATGATTCCTACGGGCTCGATGGCGCATCCGTCGCGGTCAAGAAAATGGTCGGCATGGTCTCGCAGCAGGCATGGATTCTAGCCTTCGCCGATGTGTTCTTCGCGCTGACGCTGCTGTTTTCCAGCCTGATCTTCATGACGATCCTGATCCAGAAACCCAAGGCAGCGCCGCCACCAGACGCGGCGCACTGATAACAATCCCCTCCCATCCACCGCAGAGCTGGGGCCGTCGGAAATGACGGCCCCTTTTTTATATCCGGCCAACATCCCCATTTCGCCTGTTGCCAGATTTCAACTGTTGATCGCAGCGGGCAAGCCATGTATATCAATCTATGAGGTACGTACCTCAAAGGCGCAAGGGGAGCGAAAACGGGGCCGGGAGGACGGCTGACCGGGATTGTGGCCCCTTGGGCAGGGCGGTTCAGAGGGGGAGATCATGGCGGCCTTGGAACTCAATCCAGACTTCGCAATCACGGATGAGCAGTCGCTTCGCGGCCTGTTCGAGCCGACACATGCCCTTGCGCTACAGAAGTGTCAGGACAGGCTCGGCGAACATGCGCAGGAATTCATTCGGCGTTCGCCCTTTCTCTGCATCGGCACCCAAAACCTTGAGGGAAAGGCCGATGTCAGCCCCCGCGGCGATCCGCCGGGCTTTGTAAGGGTTCTCGACGCGCGCACGCTGGCGATCCCGGACCGGCCGGGCAACAATCGCCTTGATACGCTCAGCAATATCATCGCCAACCCCATTGTCGGTCTCTTGTTTATCGTGCCCGGTTTCGACGACACCCTGCGGGTGAACGGGCGAGCGACACTGAGCACCGATCCAGAACTACTGAAGCTGATGAGCGTTGCGGATCGTATCCCCAAACTTGCCATCGTCTTGAAGGTGGATGAGGTCTTCATGCATTGCGCCAAGGCGTTCCGGCGCTCCCACCTGTGGGATCCCGCGCATCACCAGTCCCGGTCGGAAATGCCCTCGCTTATCAAGATCATCTTGGATGAAACGTCGCGCACTCCGACAAATGGGGATGACCTGCGGAAGATGGATGAGCAGCTGGAGCAGGACTACCGCCGGACCCTCTATTAGCCTCAGCCCATGCCGGGATTGATATTCCGCAGCCATTTGATGAATTATGAGGTACGTACATCATTTTTCGATTTACGGCGGCCGCAAAGCTGGATATGCAGGAGGCGGGAGGAGCCATGAAGCCGACAGTTCACGATATCGCCGAGCGGGCGGGCGTCAGCCTCGCCACCATAGACCGGGTGCTGAACATGCGTCCCGGCGTGCATGCCGCAACGCGGGCGCGGGTGGAAGCGGCCATTGCCGAACTGGGTTATGTGCGCGACATCGCCGCCGCCAATCTGGCCAAGGGGCGCAATTACTCGATGATCTTCATCCTGCCCGGCAACGACAATTCCTTCATGGCGACACTGCGCGCCGAGGTACGGGCTGCGGCCAGCCGCTCGCATCTGGAGCGGACGGCGATCCGCGTCATCGAGGTGCCGCCGTTTAATGCTGCGGCTCTGACCGAGGCTCTGGAAGTTGCGCGCCGGGAAAAACCATCCGGGGTGGCCTTCGTCGCCACCGATTCCGAAGATGTGGCGGAGGCCGCCGACCGGCTGGCGGAAGACGGCATCGCCACGGTGACGCTGGTGTCGGACCTCTCGGGTTCGAGGCGCGACCATTATGCCGGTGTGGACAACGTCGCCGCCGGGCGCACGGCGGCGAGCCTGATGGGACGTTTTCTTTCCGGGCGCGGCGGCGATGTCGCCGTTGTGGCCGGCTCCATGCTGGTGCGCGACCATCGCGAGCGTCTGGAAGGGTTTCGCGCCGTCATCGAGGCAGAGTTTCCCCAGGCGCGGCTGCTGCCGGTGCTGGAGGGCAGGGACGATCCGCTGACCGTCGAGGCGCTGGTGCGCGAGGCGCTCGGCAATGCAACCCTCGCCGGCATTTACAGTCTCGGTGCCGGTAATCGAGGTCTCATCCGCGCGCTTGGGGCGGTAGATGACGAAAGACCGCTTTCGGTCATCGCCCATGAGCTCACCGAAACCACCGCCAATGCGCTGCGGCAAGGGCTGCTGGATGCCGTGCTCAACCAGGACGCGGGTCACGAGGTGCGCAGCGCCATCCGCGTCCTGAAGGCGCGCGCCGATGGCCTGCCCGTCATCGCCGCGCAGGAACGTATTCGTATCGATATCTTCCTCAGGGACAATCTTCCCTGAAGAAACTCTTCCGAAGGACAAGTGGCCGCCGGTTTTCCCTCTGGCGGCGGCTTTAAAAAACCGCATGAACTTTGGCGCATGGCGCGCCGGAATGGAGAAATACATGTATCTCGGTCTCGATCTTGGCACTTCAGGCGTCAAAGCCCTGCTGATGGACGGCGATCAGAAAATCATCGGCTCGGCCAACGGCTCGCTGGATGTCTCGCGCCCGCATCATGGCTGGTCGGAACAGGACCCGGCGGACTGGATCGCCGCGACGAAAACCGCAGTTGCCGGCCTGAAGCAGAAGTTTCCGAAAGAGCTTGCCGCGGTGAAGGGCATCGGCCTTTCCGGCCAGATGCACGGCGCCACACTTGTCGATGCCGATGGCAAGGTGCTGCGCCCCTGCATTCTCTGGAATGACACCCGCTCCCATGCCGAAGCAGCCGCACTCGACGCTGATCCGCGCTTCCGCAAGATAACCGGCAATATAGTCTTCCCTGGCTTCACCGCGCCGAAGCTCGCCTGGGTGGCAAAGAACGAACCTGAAGTCTTCGCAAAAGTCGCCAAGGTATTGCTGCCGAAGGATTATCTGCGGCTGTGGCTGACCGGTGAATATATCTCGGAAATGTCCGATTCCGCCGGCACCTCCTGGCTCGATACCGGCGCGCGCAAATGGTCATCCGAACTTCTCGCCGCCACCGGGCTCGATGAAAAACACATGCCGTCTCTGGTGGAAGGCACGGATGAGGCGGGCGTTCTGCGCGCCGAGCTTGCCTCCGAATGGGGCATTTCCGGCCGCACCGTCGTTGCCGGTGGGGCGGGCGACAATGCAGCTTCGGCCTGCGGCATGGGCACGGTGAAGGAAGGTCATGCCTTCGTGTCGCTCGGAACCTCTGGCGTGCTCTTTGCCGCCAATGCCTCTTATCTGCCGAAGCCGGAAAGCGCCGTGCATGCCTTCTGCCACGCGTTGCCCAATACCTGGCACCAGATGGGCGTCATTCTGTCCGCCACGGATGCGCTGAACTGGTATTCGCGGCTGACAGGCCAATCCGCCGCCGATCTGACCGGCGAACTCGGCGACACGCTGCTTGCACCGACTGGCGTCACTTTCGCTCCCTACCTTTCCGGCGAGCGCACACCGCACAATGATGCTGCCATCCGCGGCTCCTTCATCGGCCTTTCGCATGAAAGCGACCGCAAGGCGCTGACGCAGGCCGTGCTTGAGGGCGTGACCTTCGCGATCAGGGACAATCTCGAAGCCTTGAAATCCGCCGGCACCTCGATCTCTCGTGTCACCGCCATCGGCGGCGGCTCGCGTTCGGCCTATTGGCTGGCGTCGATTGCTACGTCGCTTGGTGTGCCAGTGGATATTCCCGCCGAGGGTGATTTCGGTGCGGCCTTCGGTGCCGCGCGTCTCGGCCTGATTGCCGCGACCGGAGCTGATCCGGTGGCGGTGTGCTCGCAGCCGGAGACGGCGCGGACGATTGAGCCGGTGGCTGATCTGGCCGATGCCTATGAGGAGGCTTACCGGCGGTATCACGCGGTTTATCCGGCGATTAGGGGGCTTTCGCATTGAGGTGTTGAGGGTGCGGCTTCACCCCCCTCTGCCCTGCCGGGCATCTCCCCCTCAAGGGGGAGATCGGCAAGCGGCGGACACTTCACTTCGACTTCAGCCTCGCAAGAGGTGGACACCTACCCACGAGTCGATCTCCCCCCTTGAGGGGGAGATGTCCGGCAGGACAGAGGGGGGTGAGCGGCAAACGCCAACCCTGAAATTTCAGAACACCATCTAGACCCACCAAGGAGGAACCACCCCATGAGCACAGGCTTCTTCGGCGATATCGCCAAGATCAAATATGAAGGCCCCGACAGCACCAACCCGCTGGCCTTCCGCCACTACAACCCTGATGAAATCGTCGCGGGCAAGCGCATGGAAGACCATCTGCGTTTTGCGGTGGCCTACTGGCACACCTTCACCTGGCCGGGCGGTGACCCCTTTGGCGGCCAGACGTTCGAGCGCCCATGGTTTGAAGACAGCATGCAGGCCGCGAAACTGAAGGCCGACGTGGCGTTCGAATTCTTCTCGCTGCTCGGTTCGCCGTTCTACTGCTTCCACGATGCCGACGTACGGCCGGAAGGCAAGAACTTCGCGGAAAACACCAAGAACCTCAACGAGATCGTTGATTATTTCGCGCAGAAGCAGGCCGATACCGGCGTGAAGCTCCTTTGGGGCACGGCCAACCTCTTCTCCAACCGCCGCTTCATGTCGGGTGCCGCGACCAATCCCGATCCTGACGTCTTCGCTTTCTCCGCCGCAACGGTGAAGACCTGCATGGACGCCACCAAGAAGCTCGGCGGCGCGAACTACGTTCTGTGGGGCGGCCGCGAAGGCTACGAAACCCTGCTCAACACCGATCTGTCGCGCGAGCTCGACCAGCTCGGCCGCTTCCTCAATCTGGTGGTGGAATACAAATACAAGATCGGTTTTGAAGGCACGATCCTTATCGAGCCGAAGCCGCAGGAGCCGACCAAGCACCAGTACGACTATGACGTCGCCACCGTTTATGCCTTCCTGCAGAAGAACGGTCTCGACAAGGAAGTGAAGGTCAATATCGAGCAGGGCCACGCCATCCTCGCCGGCCACTCTTTCGAGCACGAGCTTGCCATGGCCAACGCCTTCGGCATTTTCGGCTCCATCGACATGAACCGCAACGATTACCAGTCCGGCTGGGATACGGACCAGTTCCCCAACAACGTGCCGGAAATGGCGCTCGCCTATTACCATGTTCTTGCCGGCGGCGGTTTCAAGAATGGCGGCACCAACTTCGATTCCAAGCTGCGTCGCCAGTCGCTCGATCCGCAGGATCTGCTGATCGGCCATATCGGCGGCATGGATTGCTGCGCCCGTGGCCTGAAGGCGGCGGCGAAGATGATCGAGGACGGTGCGCTTTCGAAGCCGCTCAAGGAGCGTTATTCCAAGTGGGATTCGCCGGAAGCCCAGAAGATGCTGCGCGGCGAGCTGAAGCTCGACGAGATCGCGGCATTGGTCGAGCGCGAGGATATCAATCCTGAGCCGAAGTCTGGCCGCCAGGAATATCTCGAAAACGTGGTCAATCGTTACGTTTGACGTGATGGAGGGGGTGACGGCAACGTTGCCCCCTCATCGCCCCGCTGCGCTCCGGCACTTCGCCCCGGCGGGGGAAAGAACAAGCTTCACGCTCCTTGCCAAACGCGGCGGGCCCGGCATATCTCTTCTCCCCGCCGGGGAGAAGGTGGCCCGAAGGGCCGGTTGAGGGGCCCGCTCTCCGTTCTGCTCCAGAAGAAGCTGACAACTCTGCGCCACCCCTCCATCCTTTTCAGTCACTTCCGAAAAAATTCTTCCTCTCCCGTCCCCATTGCCTCCGTTGGCTGCATCATTCCTCCCGCAACCGGAACGGAAGGGCGATACGCGCGGCGCCTTTTGCGAACCGGTTGCCGGCATCGACAAGCATGGTTCTGGTAGACCGTGTTTCGGAGAGGCGTCCCGCACGGCCAGAGGCGGGAAGGGCTGATCGGATAGATGTCGTGAAAAGGCTTTAGGTGAGAGGCCATGATCATGATCTTCATGATGCGGCCCGGTGCATGCAAATACTTCCACCACTTCTCATTCCACACGCATTCACCGGGCCTGCCTCCCATGCCGCCGCTACGCGCTGCGGTGACGTTTGCGCATGCAAAGCGCTTTGGGCCTGTTCACCGCGCATCCTGAAACGTTGTAGATTCCGCCGAGCCCGACTGTACCTCGCAGGCGACATGGTCTAAACCGCTGCTGATCTTTTCACATCCGATGGACTCTCCGATGACCGATCCCAAAACGCTCGCAGCCCGTTTCCCCGGCGATTTCCTGTTTGGCGTCGCAACTGCCTCGTTCCAGATCGAAGGTTCCACCAAGGCGGATGGCCGCAAGCCCTCCATCTGGGATGCCTTCTGCAATATGCCAGGCCATGTCTTCGGGCGTCACAATGGCGATATCGCCTGCGATCATTACAATCGCTGGGAGGAAGACCTCGATCTCATCGAGGAGATGGGGGTGGAGGCCTATCGTTTCTCGATCGCCTGGCCGCGCATCATTCCCGATGGTTTCGGGCCGATCAACGAGAAGGGTCTGGATTTCTACGACCGTCTCGTTGATGGCTGCAAGGCACGCGGGATCAAGACCTATGCGACGCTGTACCATTGGGATCTGCCGCTGACCCTGATGGGGGATGGCGGCTGGGCTTCCCGCTCCACGGCACATGCCTTCCAGCGTTACGCCAAGACCGTCATGGCCCGCCTCGGCGACCGGCTGGATGCGGTTGCGACCTTCAACGAGCCTTGGTGCGCGGTGTGGCTCAGCCATCTCTATGGTATCCACGCGCCGGGTGAGCGCAACATGGAGGCGGCCCTTGCCGCCATGCACCATATCAACCTCGCCCATGGTTTTGGCGTGGAAGCTTCCCGCCATGTCGCGCCGAAAGTGCCGGTGGGGCTGGTATTGAACGCCCATTCCGTCATTCCCGCTTCCGATGGCGAGGCTGATCTGAAGGCAGCCGAGCGGGCCTTCCAGTTCCACAATGGCGCGTTCTTTGACCCGGTCTTCAAGGGCGAATATCCCGCCGAGATGATGGAGGCGCTGGGTGATCGTATGCCCGTCGTGGAGGCGGAAGACCTCGGCATCATCAGCCAGAAGCTCGACTGGTGGGGCCTGAATTATTACACGCCGATGCGCGTTGCCGACGACGCGACACCGGGCGCGGAATTCCCCGCGACTATGCCCGCACCGGCGGTCAGCGATGTGAAGACCGATATCGGCTGGGAGGTTTACGCTCCGGCGCTGAAGTCGTTGGTTGAGACGCTCTACAGGCGTTACGATCTGCCGGAGTGCTACATCACCGAAAACGGCGCCTGCTATAATATGGGCGTCGAAAACGGCGAGGTGAATGACCAGCCGCGTCTCGATTATTACGCCGAACACCTCGGCATCGTCGCCGATCTCATCCGTGACGGTTACCCGATGCGCGGTTATTTCGCCTGGAGCCTGATGGATAATTTCGAATGGGCCGAGGGTTACCGCATGCGTTTCGGGCTCGTGCATGTTGATTACGAAACGCAGGTGCGGACGGTGAAGAATAGCGGCAAGTGGTACAGCGCGCTGGCTTCGGGTTTTCCGAAGGGGAACATGGGGTGGTGAAGGGGTGAAACCTCTCCAACGTCATCCTCGGGCTTGTCCCGAGGATCTGCAACCTGCTGATTTTATTCAATGTGATTAGATCCTCGGCACAGGGCCGAGGATGACGTCGAGAGGATGTATCGCGGGCACGCCAAAAAGTTCTCTCCCCTTATTATCAGTTTTCCAAACTTTTTTATCGGTTACCCCACGGTGCCTGCTTGCGCCTGCCGTCCCGGCTCCTATGTGAGACGGGCTACGAAGCGTAGCGCCCATCCTGCCGTCAAGGGGCAGGGCGGGCTGGTCCTCCCAGGGAAAACGAACATGCTTATCGAAAAACTTAACTGGCGTTATGCCACCAAGAAAATGGACCCTTCCAAGACGGTGTCCGAAGACAAGGTTGAGCGCATTGTCGAGGCAGCGCGGCTGGCGCCCACCTCCAGCGGTCTTCAGCCCTTTGAAGTCATCGTCGTCACCGATCCGGAAGTGCGCGCCAAGATCCGCGAGATCGCCTGGAACCAGGCGCAGGTGACCGAAGGCTCGCATCTGCTGGTCTTTGCGGCGTGGGATAATTACACCGAAGAGCGGATCAACCATATGTTCGATCTGGTCAATGAAGAGCGCGGCATCAAGAATGAAGGCTGGGAAGCCTATCGCCAGATGCTGCTTAACACCTATCCGCAGCGCGATCAGCAGGTGAATTTCGAGCACGCCGCCCGTCAGGCCTATATCGGTTTCGGCATGGCTGTGGCGCAGGCCGCCTTTGAGGGTGTGGATTCCACTCCGATGGAAGGTTTCGATCCTGCCAAGCTCGATGAAATCCTTGGCCTGCGTGAGAAGGGCCTGCGCTCCGTCACCATCCTGCCGCTCGGTTATCGCCAGCCGGAAGGCGACTGGCTGGTGAACCTGAAGAAGGTGCGCCGCCCCGCTGAAGAATTCGTCAGCCGCGTCTGATTCAAGCTACTCGCAAAATCTTGACTGCCGCAGGGCTGCACACGCGGCTTTGCGGTAGATTTTTCCTCTCTTTTCAGATAATTGAAAAAACATCCCTGTTAAAAGGTGGCGTGTGCGGGCAAGTATGCGCCATCGAATTGCCGATCCCCGGCATTTCTGAGTGAAAGCCTGACGAAATGACCCGGAAAATCAGCTGTCATCGAATGTGCCCGAAGGCTGCATGAAGAGAGCGGTTCAGCACCGCAACAGGATTTTTTGAGACCCGATCCGTCACGCATTCCCAGAGTTCACAATGAGTTTTCCATCCAGTGCGGCCTCGCCCGCGCGCCAAGAACAGGCGGTCCCTGAAGGGGCGGCAAAGGAGCCGATGGTCACGTTCGAAGGCGTGACCAAGACCTTTGGCGGCACGGGCGGCAAGCCCGGCTTCGCAGCCCTAGCCGGTATCGATTACGCCGTGCCGAAAGGCTCAATCACCGGCATCATCGGTCGCTCCGGTGCTGGCAAGTCCACGCTCATCCGCCTCGCCAACGGCCTTGAAAAGCCTTCGACCGGTCGTGTGATCGTCGATGGCGTCGATGTTGCGGCGCTCGATGAAAAGAGCCTGCGCACGCTGCGTCGTTCCGTCGGCATGATCTTCCAGCACTTCAATCTCCTGTCCTCGCGCACAGCGTTCGACAATGTGGCGCTGCCGCTCGAAATATCAGGCATGGGCAAGAAGGATATCGAGACCCGGGTTGCGCCGCTGCTCGATCTTGTTGGCCTGTCCGATAAGGCAAAGCGTTATCCGGCGGAACTTTCCGGCGGCCAGAAGCAGCGTGTCGGCATTGCCCGTGCGCTCGCCACCCAGCCGAAGCTGCTGCTGTCCGACGAAGCAACGTCTGCGCTCGATCCGGAAACGACACAATCCATTCTCGAACTGCTGAAGCGCATCAATGCCGAACTCGGTCTGACCGTGCTGCTCATCACCCACGAGATGGAGGTGGTAAAGACCATCGCGTCGCAGGTGGCCGTCATCGACAGGGGACTGATCGTTGAGCAAGGCACCACCTTCGATATCTTCACGGCGCCGAAACACGAGACCACCCGCAGCCTGCTGTCGTCCTCTGTCGGCGTGAAGCTGCCGCACTGGGTTACCTCTGGTCTCAAGCCGCAGGCAGCGGAAGGCGATCGTGTTCTGGTGCGTCTGGTGTTCTTCGGAGAAACGGCCTTCCAGCCGCTGACGGCCCGTCTCGTCGCCGAAATCGGCCCCGATGTGAACATCCTCGCCGGCACCATCGAGGAAATTTCCGGCGAGCCCTTCGGTTCGCTTGTCGTCTCCTATCCGGCCTCGGCTGAGGTTACGGCGCGCGCCGATCGCTTTTATGCTGAAACCGGTCTTCACACGGAGGTGCTCGGTTATGTCGCCTGATATGATCTTCAACCTTCTGCTGAAAGGGCTGTTGCAAACCCTTCACATGGTTGCTGTTTCCGGCATCGTTGGGTCCATCATCGGCGTGCCGATGGGCGTTTTCCTCGCCACCAGCGGCAAGGGCGAACTGTTTCCCGCGCCCATGACCAACCGCATCCTCGGCCTCATCGTGAATGCGGCGCGCTCCACGCCCTTCATCATTCTTGTCGTGGCGATCATCCCCTTCACCCGTCTCGTGGCGGGCACGTCGATCGGCACCAGTGCCGCCATCGTGCCGCTGACGGTCGCGACCGTGCCTTTCATCGCAAGGCTGGTGGAAGCGGCGATCCGCGAGGTGGACAAGGGTCTGATCGAGGCCGCCCGCGCCATGGGCGCGACCCCGCTGCAGATCGTCACCAAGGTTCTGCTGGCTGAGGCCAAGCCCGGGATCACGCTGGCGCTCACGCTCACGCTGGTCAGCCTCATCGGTTATTCGGCCATGGTGGGCGCGGTTGGCGGAGGCGGGCTGGGCGATCTCGGCATCCGCTACGGTTACCAGCGCTTTATGCCAGACGTGATGCTGGCCGTGGTTCTGGTGCTGATCGTGCTGGTGCAGCTGGTGCAGAGCGCCGGCGACCGGCTGGCGCGCAGCTTCGACAAGCGTACACGGAAGAATTAACTGCGTTCATAATAACAACCCAAGGAGACACCTATGAAGAAACTTATTCTCGCGGCATCGCTCGCCGCTCTCTTCACCGCCGGTCAGGCGCTGGCCGAGACGATCAAGATCGGCGTCACCCCCGCCGAACACGCGCAGATCATGGAACAGGTGAAGAAGATCGCGGCCGCCAAGGGCCTCGATATCGATATCGTCGAGTTCTCCGATTATGTCGTGCCGAACCAGGCGCTGAACGACGGCGAGCTGCAGGCCAACTCCTTCCAGCACCAGCCTTACCTCGACAACCAGATCGCTGACCGCAAGTTCGATCTCGTCAGCGTCGGCACCACCATCACCACCCCGATGGGCGTTTATTCGAAGAAGGTGAAGAGCCTTGACGAGCTGAAGGATGGCGCGACGGTCGGTATTCCGAACGATCCCACCAATGGCGGCCGCGCCCTTCTGGTTCTCGCCTCCAAGGGCCTGATCAAGGTCAAGGAAGAAGCTGGCCTCAAGGTAACCCCTGCCGACATCACCGAAAACCCGAAGAACATCCAGATCGTCGAACTCGACGCCGCACAGCTGCCGCGCTCGCTTGACGATACCGACGCTTCGGTCATCAACACCAACTATGCCACGGCAGCTGGCCTGAACCCGAAGAAGGACTCCATCGCCATCGAAAGCGAAAAGTCCCCTTACGCGAACGTCATCGCCGTTCGCACGCAGGACAAGGACAAGCCCTGGGTGAAGACGCTGGTGGAATCCTACCACAGCCCGGAAGTGAAGGCCTTCATTCTGGAGAAGTATAACGGCACGGTTATCCCGTCCTGGTAATCGCTCCATCACGATGAAAATGATGACCTCTCCCGCGCGCGGGGGAGGTTTTTTGTTTTACGGACGGGCGCAAATCCACTTTTCCTGAAAAACCTCCGTTCTTTCCAGAAAGGATTTTTCAGATTTTCGGTCGGACTGTCGTTTTGTACCCGTTGTTTTTTGGGTCGGTGTTACGGCGCGGCTTAACGGCTTTTGAATGTTTCCTTCGCAAGATGATGCTTTCAAAGGGGATTTTATGCGGATTGCGCCGCGCAACATTGGGGACTATTTGCCGGTCGGGCGCAGAACCGCCGTCGGCGTTGTGCTGTCCACCTTCGCGCTGGTGCTTCTCATCGTTACGGCGCTCGTCCTCTCCGCTCTCAGTCAGGTCCGGGAAAAGGCCAATCTGCTCGACAGTGCCCGTTCACGCGAGACGACGGCGGGAGCTCTCGTCACTTTTCGCGAACAGCTTGGTGCGACGCTCAACGATTACGCCGCCTGGGACGATGCCGCCGAATATGTCTATGCTCCTGATCGCTTCGACTGGGTGGCCAGCAATTACGGCGACATGACGGCCAATAACGATCTTTTCGATACTGCCGTTATCATCGACGAGGATGACAAGGTCCGTATGGCTTATCAGAATGGCAAGCCGGCGAAATGGGTGCCCGGCACCTATTTCGCCGCCGGCCTTCCGGAAATGATCGAACGGGTGCGGTCCATGCGTCCCGGCGTCACCTCGCAGGTCACGGGTTTCGTCAAAACCGGGGATGGTATCGCCGCTGCCGGTGTTGCGCTGGTGCGGCTCAAATCGGGAGCGCTGCCGCCGGTCGGCGCGGAGCGGCGCTATCTGGTTTTTGCCCGTCATCTCACCCAGGCGACGGTGCACAAACTCGCCCGCAACTACGTGATCGAGGGCCTGGAGCTGCAATATGGCGAGGGAACGGCCGCCAACCACGTGGATATCGTCAATCCGCTGGGGCAGGTGCTGGCACGGCTCGTCTGGCGGTCGCACCTGCCCGGAGATGTCAGTTTTCATGAGGCGCGGCCGGTCGTCTTTACCGCGCTCGGTATCGCCGGCACGTTCTTTCTGGTGCTGCTCATCATCGGTTCGGCCACGCTCGATCGTCTGAAGGCGGATGAGGCGGCGGCGCGGGAAGAAGCTCTGCGCGATCGGCTGAGCGGCCTCAATAATCGCGCCGGTCTCTTCGCGAGGCTGGACCGCATGGTCGCCAGGGCAAGCCACGACAAGACGGATATCAAGCTGCTTTATCTCGATCTCGACGGCTTCAAGGAAATCAACGATTCCTACGGCCACGCGGCGGGTGACCGGCTCATCAAGGGCGTGGCGGCGGCGCTCAGGGTGCTGGTGCCGGAAGGCGCGGTTCTGGCGCGGCTCGGCGGCGACGAATTCGCCATCGCCATTCAGGGCGACGACGTGTGGGTGGAAGGCCGCAAGCTCTGCATGTCACTGCTGGAACTCTTCACCGAACCCTTCAGCATAGGCGAGCGTGTGGCAAGTATAGGCTGCAGCATCGGCACGTCGATCTCGCGGGCGGGGGACATCAATGGTGAGGAATTGCTGCGCCGCGCGGATATGGCCATGTATCAGGCCAAGGAAAACGGCCGCGGTCGTTACGTGTCCTACGAATTGAAAATGGATGCGCTGCGCGAGGAAAAACTGCAACTCGAGGCCGATCTTCGCTCCGCCATTTTGAACGACGAGATACAGGTGGTTTATCAGCCGGTCGTCAGCGCCGCCACGCGCTGCATTACCGGGGTGGAGGCGCTGGCCCGCTGGCAGAGGCCGGGATATGGCTTCGTCCCGCCCGACATATTCATCGCCGCTGCCGAGACGAGCGGTCTCATCGACCGGCTCGGCCTGCTGGTGCTGCGCAAGGCCTGCGAGACAGCACAGCAATGGCCGTCCATCAAGCTCTCGGTCAATATTTCACCCGTGCAGTTCCGCAATCCGGCCTTTTCCGGCCATGTCGCGGATATTCTGAATGCGACGAAGACGCCGCCGGAAAGGCTGCGGCTGGAAATGACGGAAGGTTATTTCATCCAGCACCCGGAGCGGGCAAGTGCGGCGATAGACAAGCTGAAACAGCTCGGCCTGCATATCGCGCTCGACGATTTCGGCGCCGGCTTTGCCAGCGTCGGCTATCTGCGTCGCTTCGGCTTCGACAGGATGAAGATCGACCGTTCGCTCATCATGGCGCTCGACAAGGGAGGCCGCTCGCTGGAAATGCTGCAGGCGACCGTGGCGCTGGCGAAATCACTCGACATTCCGGTCACGGCCGAAGGCGTGGAAACGGAAGAGCAGGCGGCCATACTGCATCTGTGCGGCTGCGACGAATTGCAGGGTTACCTGTTCTCAAAACCGGTCGCGGCGGAAGAGATCACCGCCATGCTGGACGGACAGGATGCGCCGCTCTTTGCGCTGCGGGCGGGGGCGTGAGGTTCTCGACGTGTCGCTTCTCGTTTCTTCTCCCCGACGGGGAGAAGAAACACGCGGCGCCGCTCTATCCAAATTTAGATACAGTCCTATAGCTACCTGGGCTTACCGCCCCAGATGCCGCTCGCCGCGCTTCTTTGCCAGGTCGATCTGCTGTTGCCGGTCGCGGAAGCGCTGGCGGTCTTCTTCGCTGCGCTCATCGTAGCAGCTCGGGCAGGAGACGCCTTCCTCGAACTTGGGTGACAGGCGCACTTCCGGGGTGATCGGGTTGCGGCAGGCGTGGCACAGCTGGTGGTCGCCTTCGGCCAGGCCATGCACCACCGACACACGCTCGTCGAAAACGAAGCAGGCGCCCTCCCACAGGCTTTCTTCTTCCGGCACTTCTTCCAGATATTTCAGGATGCCGCCCTTGAGGTGATAGACCTCGTCGAAGCCCTGCTCCTTCATGAAGGCCGTGGCCTTTTCGCAGCGGATGCCGCCGGTGCAATACATGGCGATCTTCGGCTTGTTGTGCAGGCCGGGGTTGTTCTTCACCCAGTCCGGAAACTCCCGGAAGGTTTTCGTCTTCGGATCGACTGCACCCTTGAAGACGCCGATGGCGGTCTCGTAATCGTTGCGGGTATCGATGACGATCGTGTCCGGGTCGGAGATCAATTCGTTCCAATCGCGCGGGTCGACATAGGTGCCGACGATCCGGTTCGGATCGATATCAGGCACGCCCATCGTGACGATCTCTTTCTTGAGCTTCACCTTCAGCCGCACGAAAGGCATGTGCGAGGCGCGGCTTTCCTTGTGCTCCAATGCCGAAAATTCCGGCTGGGCGCGCAGGAAGGAAAGCACGGCGTGAACGCCCGCATCCGGGCCGGCGATCGTGCCATTGATGCCCTCGGCGGCCAGCAGCAACGTGCCCTTCACGCCGTTCTTCTGGCAGAGCTCGAACAATGGCTCACGCAGGCTCTCGAACCGCGGCAGGCGGGCGAAATGATAAAGCGCGGCCACAAGGAAATCGCCAGAGACTTCCGGGCGGGGGAGAATGGTCGTGTCGGTCATGGCCGGTGAAATACAGCGACGGCGGCCGCAAAGCAATATTTATCGGTGGGTTCGGGTATTTTGAAAATCGTCAATCGGGAGGATTTGTGGGCTTCCTGTCATTCCTGCTGCCGTGTGCAGGCAACGGGATGTCGCAATGCCGCCTCCGTCATTCCGGCCTTGAGCCGGAATCCAGCCGACGCGCGTCTGCGCGGCGGGACAAGTCTTTTCAGCCCAAGGACTTGGGCTGGCTGGATTCCGGCTCAAGGCCGGAATGACGGAGGTGAGCGAGCGCCGAAAGTGGCGTTTGGCCTACTTCGCCGCCTGCCGCCACAGCAGGCCGACGATGCGGCTTTCCGTGCGAGTAGATTCGGAAAAGACCTCATCTGCCAGTTCAAGGCCTTCGGCACGCAGCGCCTGCTGCCTTTCGATGATGGCGTCGAGCAGCAGTGCCAGCCGTTCGCCGTTGCCAAAGCGGTCGGGCTCGCGGTCGGCCACGGCGGCGAGAACCGAGAGATCGTGTTCGTGGCCGAGAATGTCGACCAGTCGCTTGGTATCGGCGCGCTTGGCGCGCATGGCGGATGGCCAGATACGCCTCATCAGACCAAGATGCATCCAGTAGGTCTGGCCGGCCTTGCGCAACTCATGAAAATGCTCGACATCGGCCCGCTCGTGGCAATCGGCCAGCGCCTGTCGCGCCCGTTTCCTCTGCCGCGCCCAGCTTGTCCTCAGCAGCCGGGCGCTGTCCTTGAGCTCATCCGGCAGCGATAGCGTCTTCAGCCGTTCACGTCCCGCCTCGCAGCCGGTGATGGCCGCAGAAATCGCCTCGTCGAGAGCGGCCTCGTATTTCACCGCATGATCCCGACGCGCGCGCAGCATCGCCGTGATGGACCGCAGCGCCTCACCCTGTGTATCGGAGAGCGCGAAAGCCTCCAGATATTCCGCCGTTTCCACCAATGCCGTCGCATCACGGGCGAAGGCGAGCGAACGGGCAATATCCCGGAAACGGGCATTTTCCTCTCGGCTGAAATCCGGCGCCGCCTTTCGGATGAGGCGGTAGAGGGCTCGCAGCCGCTTGAAGCGCTTGCGCGCATCGTGCACGGCCTCGTGCGGGCCGGACGGACGGTCACGCAGGATGGTGACCGTCTCTTCGATCAATTCCAGGCCGGCGCGGCGGATTTCATCGTCAAAGGGCTTTTTCGGATCAATTCTGAAAGGCATCCGACAGATCTCCGCTCTGGTCGTCCGTGGCCAGGGACTGGTTGGAAAAGCGCCTGTCGCCCGTTACCTCCCTGCCGAGCCAGACAGGAAGATCCGGATCGGCATTTTCGTCATCCATCTCCACTTCCGCCACGATAAGCCCCTTATATCGGCCTTCGAAAACATCGATCTCCCAGGTGAAGCCGCCGTGATCAACCGTGTGCCGCGTCTTCTCGATCACCACGCCGGGCGCGCTGGCCATCAGTTCCTCGGCATCTTCCAGCGGGATGGGATATTCATATTCGTCGCGAACAAGCGCGCTTGCGCCGATCTTGATTGTGAGTGTCGCGTCACGCCCGTCGACGATCCTCACCCTGACTGAACGATTTTCCATGGAGGCGACATAGGCCTGCCGGAAAGCCATGCTATGCGTTACCTCATCGCGCCATTCACCGCCTGCAACAAGAAACTTCCGTTCGATTTCCTTGGCCATGCTGTCTCCGCAAACTGGTGCGCCAGACTATCGCAAGACAGCTTGATGAAGAAGCGAATTGATTGAAGTATCAGGGCAAAAAATGGCCTTGCCATGCCTCGACATCAAAGCCGGGGCAGGCTAATCGGTAAACGGGATTTCAATCGTTTCAATCGCGCAAGGAGGCTCATCTTGGCCCAGGACTCCGAAAAACTTCTCTCCATCCTGAAACTTCAGCCGGTCGTGCCGGTGCTGATCGTGGATGACGCCGCCTCCGCCGTGCCGCTTGCGCGTGCTTTGGTCGCTGGCGGTCTGAAGGCAATCGAGATCACCATGCGCACGCCGGCCGCGCTGGACGCCATCCGTGCTGTTGCGGCGGAAGTGGAAGGCGCCAATGTCGGCGCCGGCACCATTCTCAATGCGAAGGATTTCGAGGCGGCTGCCGAAGCCGGTTCCACCTTCATCGTCAGCCCGGGCATCAACAAGAGCGTGCTGGAAGCCGCGCGCAGCTCCAGGGTGCCGCTGCTTCCGGGCGCCGCCACTGCCAGCGAAGTCATGGCGCTGCGCGACGAGGGTTACAAGGTGCTGAAGTTCTTCCCGGCCGAACAGGCTGGCGGCGCACCTTACCTCAAGGCGCTGTCTTCGCCGCTCGCCGGCACCGTCTTCTGCCCGACCGGCAGCGTATCGCTCAAGAACGCCAACGACTATCTCTCCCTGCCGAACGTCGTCTGCGTCGGCGGCTCATGGGTTGCCCCACGCGAACTGGTGGCGACGGGTGACTGGGCGGGCATCACCAAGCTTGCCGCCGAAGCTGCTGCGCTGCGCGGCTGATTTGTCTCCTGTCAAACCCGTTCACGAAGGCGTGAGCGGGTTTGACATTTATAATCGGCCCACGGCTTCCTATCTCCCCTGTAGATTTGACCTCTACAGGAGATTTTGATGTTCGACGCCAAGAAGCTTCTTGAACAATTCCTCGGCTCGCAGGTGCCGGGCCTTTCGGGAAGCGTCCGTGACAGAGCCGGGCAGGCCGCCGATATCGCCAAGAACAATCCCCTCAAGGCCGGGGCTCTCGCCGCCGCAATCCTGGGCACCAAAACCGGCCGCAAGCTCGCCGGCAACGTCGCCACCATCGGCGGTGTCGCCGCCATCGCTGGCCTCGGTTACCTCGCCTACAAGAATTACAAGTCAGGACAGGCGCCGGAAGCCGCGCCGAAACCCGAGCCGGAACTTCTCGCTCCGCCCGCCGATTCCGCTTTCCATCCGCAGTCGCCGGCGCTTTCCAATGATTTCGCGCTGAAGCTCATCCAGGCCATGATCGCGGCTGCCAAGGCCGACGGGCATATCGATGAGAAAGAGCGCGCCAATATCATGGACAAGGTGCAGGTTTCCGGCCTCGATAGCGAAGCCGAGCGTTTCCTCGAAAAGGAACTGGCCGATCCGCTCGACATCGACGCGCTGGTGGCCGCTGCCCGTACGGAAGAGCAGAAGGTGGAGCTTTATACCGCCTCGCGGCTTGCCATCGAGGCCGATACGCGGGCGGAGCGGGGGTATCTCGATCTTCTTGCCGGGCGGCTTGGGTTGCCGGATGCGCTGGTGGATCACATCGAGGCGACGGTGGTGGCGGCGAAGGTGTAGGTTGGCGTTTGGGCTTGGGCGTGAAGGTTTGAGCGTGTGGCTTCCCCCCTCTGCCCTGCCGGCAGAGGGGGGTGAGCCACGCCCACCGAGGATGATAAGCGCCCCGCCGAGATCACCGCATCCCACCCCCACATCCACTGTTGTCATCCCGCCCCGCTTGCCCTAATCCTTCTCCCAGCAAATGGGGAAGAGAATGCGCGATCTGAGTGAATTCAAGGGATGTCCGGCGCCGCAGCCGGTGGTGCTGAAGGGCCGTTATGTAACGGCGGAACCGTTCGATCGCGACAAACATCTGGAGAAACTCTGGGCTGCGCTTGGCGGCGAAGGCACCAATGCGCTGCTCAGATATTTCCCGCAAAGCGCCTTTCCCGATGCGGATGCCTTTGGCGACTGGCTTGTTGGCGCTGGCGAAAAGCTTAACTGGGTGACGCTGGTCTTTGTCGAAAGCACAACGGGCGAAATCGTCGGCATGGCGAGCTACATGCGGCCCGATCCCGCCAATGGCGTGGTAGAAGTCGGCTCCGTCGCCCATGGGGCGAAAATGAAACGTTCCCCGCTTGCCACCGAGGCGCATTACCTTATGGCGAAGCATGTGTTCGAGGATCTGGGGTATCGCCGTTACGAGTGGAAATGCCACAACGAAAATGAGCCCTCCAAGACGACGGCGAAGCGTTATGGCTTCACCTTCGAAGGCGTCTTCCGCCAGCATATGATCTCGAAGGGGCAAAATCGCGATACGGCGTGGTTTTCCATGATCGACGCCGAATGGCCACTGATCGGCAGGGCCTTCGAGGCCTGGCTTTCACCGGACAATTTTACAGCTGACGGCACGCAGAAGCGCAAGCTTGAGGATATTCGCGCGGAGCTTGCCCATGCCAACGCCTGAAAAGCCAAAGCCCGAGACGCCAACCGCCAGAAAGGATTGGTCGCCTGCCATTGCCGCGGTGCTCATCATCCTCGGCTTCGGGCTGATATTCTTCATCATGCCTAAAATCATGTTGTGGCTCGGGGATTATTCGCCCTGGCTGGCGGCCGCCTTCGGCACGGTGGCGGTGCTCTGTTTTTTCCTGCTGTTCTGGCTGCGGGCGCGTTACCAGCGCCGCCATAACGATCAGAACTGAAGCGACGCGCCGAGCAGCATCAGGCCCATCAGCAAGACGAAGAGCGCACCGGCGATTTCGATCGCGTGGCTGATGCCGGCCGCCCTGCGGCTGCCGGGGCCGGCGAAACGCACGGCCAGACCCTTGGCGGAGACGGCCATGATGGCGAGGACCGAGACCGTGATGGCGGTGCCGAGCGACATGGCAAGGACGGAGAGCACACCGCCAAGATAAAGCCCGTTCAAAAGCGCGAAGCTCATGACGATGATAGCCCCCGAGCAGGGCCTGAGCCCTACAGCGATGATGGCTGACCATGCCTCGTGAAGACTGAAGTTCTTTGCCCTCAGCAGCATCGGATCGGGCGCATGGGATTTGCCGCAGGCGGTGCAGAGGTCACCCGAGCCGTCATGGGCGTGATCGGCAAAAACCGGTTTGCCCTGAAACCGCAGCCCCGTGCCCATGCCGGTGGTTCTTGCTGCCGGTGCCTCACCCGCCACAGCGAAAACGGTGGCCGGCTCGCGCCGGATTCGCAGCGACCAGAGTTTTCGCACCAGGAGCCATGCGCCGAACAGGGCAACCATGGCGAAACTGGCGATTTCCATCGCCTGTGTCGCTTTCGTCATGGTAATTGAGGTGCCGCGCAGCACCAGCCAGGCCGCGCCGACAAGGCCGATCGCGACAGCGCCCTGAATGAGCGCCGAGACGAAGGAGATGACGATGCCACGTCTCAGCTGCGTTTCATTGGCGATCATGTAGGAGGAGATGACCGCCTTGCCGTGGCCGGGGCCGGCCGCATGGAACACGCCATAAGCAAAGGAGAGGCCGATCAGCGAACCGAGCGCCCAGCTGTCCTCGCGCATCGCCTTCAGCGCGCCGGTCAGCGCCCGGTAGAACATCTGCTGGTGCACGTTGATCCACTGCATCAACGGGGCGAAAGGCCCGCCGACGGAAAAGGACGGTTCGGCCGAGCCTATGCCGAGCGGCGATTGCGCATGGGCCACGCCGGCCACGGCAATGAAGCCGATGACGATGGCAAGCAGGCCGACCCGGCGGCTCAGCATGTGACCTCCAGCCGCGTGGCAAAGAGCTTGGTCATGTCTGTACCGGTGGGATCGTTGAAAAAGGCATCGGTGAGCGTATTCTGGTTCTGGGAGATCACTTCGTCCGGATCAGGGCGCACCACATGCTGCTTGCAGGCCTTCAAATCCTTGCCCTCGGTGGCGATGTCGCCGTCCTTGGCGAAATCGATCGCCGTGTACATCGTCGGATCCCACGCGCCAAAGCTGAGCCTGCCCTTCACCGCCAGAGGTTTGAGCGGTTTCACGGAAAAGAACATCAGAATCTGCTGGTCCTTGTAATCCACATGAATGGCGTCGGGTTTACCGAACTCCACCGGTTTCCCGTCAGCGGTGATGAAGGTGTAGTAGGAATATTCGGCCAGCGATTCCAGCACGGTATTGCCGATTTCGGCCAGCTCGTCCTTGTCGAGTTTCAGATCGCTGTTCTTGTCGTAATCCATCACAACGCTTGCTGAGAACATCTCGTCGAAACGCCAGATGTTGCGCACTTCCTGGATGGTCCGGTTCGGTCCCTCGACGATTTCCATCCGGGCTTCGGCAAATATATGCGGATGGGCGGAGGCGGCGACGGGGATGCAGGCGAGGCCGGCCGCGAGAAGCAAAAATCGTCTGTACATTATCCGGTCTGTCCTGCCGTCGAATCTGGAAGATCTGACTCTAGCAGAAATTGGGACCGAATTTCGACCCGATGCGTCCGAACCTTCGCGCAGGTTGAGACGGAGTTCAGAAGGTGCCGCTGAAACGCGAGGTGACGCTCGAGCCATCATAGGCAAGGTCGGTATCGCGCTCGTCATGCAGCAGGCGGTTGAACTCCACCTCCAGCTTGCTGTTCTTGCCGGTATCGAAAGAGAGGGTGGCGACCAGCCGGCGCTCGCTGGTATCGTAATTGTAATAGATCCAGTCCTTGTGGACCTGCTGCAGCGCGAGGTCCAGGCCGACCTTCTCGGCCAGCCTGCTTTTCACGACGAACTGCCAGCGACGGTGAAATTCGGCGATCGGGTCGTCGGGATCGAACAGGGCGTAATCCTGCGAGAAGCCCACGCCGAAGGCGATGCGGTCCGTGGCCTTCAGCTCGGCTTCCGCCCGGAGATAAGGCCGGGTGCGCTTCACCTTGTCGCTGATCTCGTCTCCGGAAATGGAGGTCAGCCCAGCTTCGGCAAGCACTGCGAGACGGTTCGAGAACCTGTAGCCGTAAGCAAGCGAGCCGCGCAGCGTATGGGCCGGAAACCGCTCATATTTTTCCTGCTGCCCTTCCGGCACGAGAATGCGGTTATAGGCGATCGTGATGCCAGCCTCACCGCCGGCGAGTGGCCGTTCATGTTCCGCCTTCAGCGACAGGAGCGCCTCATTGGCCTCCAGACGCGTGGGGATGAAATAGGCCGGGCGGAAACGCGCCTCGCCTTTCATCAGGCTGGCAAGGCTGGCCGTCAGCTTGTTCTTGCCGCCAAGGGCGACGATGCCAAGCTGGGAGGAGGCTTCAAGCTTGTGATCCAGCTGCCTGTATCCGATATTTTCTTCCGGCAGGTGCAGGAAAATATCGCCGGCATCGCTGCGGGTGCCGCGCAACTCAAGAGCCCATTCCAGCTTTTCGGAAAAGCGTCTGGTCAAACCCAGCGACGCGATGGTGTTATGCTCATTGGCAAAACGATAACGGGGAAGGCGAACCTCTTCCTGCTCAAGCGAGTAACGCAGTTCCGCCCCTTCAAGCGCGACTTTGCCCGTGAGCCCGAAGCCGGCGCGCAGCGAAATGGCGCTCAACCGATTGGTATCGGCGAAATAATTGCTGTCATAGGAGATGCCGGATTTGTAGGTGATGGTGTGCTCATCGGCCTTTTCTCCCGCCCACCCGCGGCAGGCGCAGGCAAGCCCGAGAACAAGCGCGATATATCCCCCCAGCCGCATTTGCATCTCCGGTCGCTAATTAAGCAATATCTTATATTTGGATGGTTAATAAAGTTTCCTGCCCGGTTTTACTGTCTTCGCCAAAGGTGCCTGCCGATACTGTTAGGAAAAGGAGCGAAAGGGCGGAGGCGAGATATGTAATATTTTATTAAAATCGCCAGTATTAGTGTTAATCGTTTATTGTAATATTAGCCTTTGCTTGAATTAGAATCCTCTAAATATACAGTTCAGTTACGCCAGATGGCGTGATCAAACAAAAGAGGAGAGAGAAATGATTGCAAAGTTCGCTTGTGTAGCCGCTATTCTTACTGTCGCTTCCGTTGGTCAGGCCAATGCGGGCGGTCTTCTGGGTGGCATCCTGTCCGGCAACAGCAACAAGGGCGGCGCCCTTGTCGTGGTTTCGCCAAGCATCGATCTCGGTGTCAGTGGCATCCTGTCCAATAACGGGATTTTGAATGGCAACAAGACCGGCATCCTGAACGGCGTGCTGAATGGCAACAAGACGTCCGTCGATGTCATCGACAACAAGAATGACGGCGGCAAGAAGCGCCGGCACTAAGGAACGAAGAAAGGGATGGCGAAACCATTGTCTTTCGCCATCCCGCTCTGACGGGACAGCTCGAAGATCATCAGGGATTTTCGACGCAGACGATGCGCGAAGCGCATAAGCCGGCGATGTACCTCGAGTTGCGTGTGTTTGACGCATGGCATTTCTGGCAAGAACAAACGGCGCATCGCATGACTGAAGGGGGCCCTCGGGCTCCCTTTTTTTGGAGGATGATCCAGCTGCGTCGTCGCGCTCGCCGATCCTTGAAGTGCCTTAGAAAGATGCGTGCATCCGGTGTATTTATGTTTAGATATTCTAATTTTACCTTAAATGAAATACGAAGTTATAATGTAGAAATATACAATATAATTTGCTATTATTTGGTTTTTGCGTCATTGTTACTTGTTTTTAACGTTTGGATGCTTCAATTAGAACGTGTCCCCGACTCGTCGTTTGTGACCGTGATTTCTGCGGCGGCTATGTTCGAGGCCCGCTTCGTGGCGGGTAGGGCAGTTTTGAAGGAGCAATTTATGTTGAAACAATCATTTCTCGTCTTCGCCGCACTTGGCGTTCTTTCCGGCGCAGCCATTGCTGCTGATGCCGTTAGCGACATTCCGGCGGCGCCTGCTGTCAGCGACGCTGCGCCTGCCTTTTCCTGGGATGGTTTTTACGCCGGTGTTTCCGGTGGCTATGGCTGGAACCGTTTGAAAGCCACGGAAGACGGTGACACCGAAAAGCATAGTTTTGATGGCGGTCGCTTCGCGGGCTTTGCCGGTTACAATGCAGAAGTGGCGCCGTCAGTCATTCTCGGTGTCGAGGGCGACCTCGGTTACGCCTGGGGCAAAAAGACGATCGAGCTCAGCAAGGTTTCCTCGGGCTTGAACGGCTCGGCACGTCTGCGCGCCGGCTATGCCATCGACCGCGCCCTGATCTACACCGCCGGCGGTTACACCGCCACAAACAGCAAGATCAAGACGCCTTTCGGCAACACGAGCGAGACGCTGAATGGCTGGACGATTGGTGCGGGTATCGATTACGCCTTCACCGACAACATATTCGGCCGTCTCGAATATCGCTACAACGATTTCGGCAAGAAGACCTACACTATCCAGAACCTCTCTGCCGATGGAAAGCTCAGCGACCACGTCGTTAACGTCGGTCTCGGCGTGAAGTTCTGATTGGCGGTTATTCGTACCGGCGGAACGCATCGGGCGACAGTCAAGCAGTATCAATTCATAACCTGCCCGTGGCGAGAACATCCCCGGGCAGGTGCCCTTAATCGAACGACACTTGCTTTCCGCTGAAGCAGGTCCAGCCCGTGGGCGATAGAAATCCTGAGTGGAGAGAAGAGGTCTCGTCTTCTTCCAGCGACGAAACGTCATCCAGTGTTCCGCGCAGGCTTGAACAGCGGAGCGTTTCGATGTGATGGTGGGTGCCACCCCCGCTTGCCAGCCTTCAGACGATTCCCATGCAACAAAAAAGCACTTTCCCGGGCGCTTTTGATCGCCAGGCCTATATGATCGCGTTGCTGGTCTTCATTGCCGGCAGCACCAATGCCGCCGTTGTGCCATTTATCGGCTTCTACATCATTCAGGTGCTTGGTCATCCGCCGGCCACCGTCGGATTTTACAGTGTGACGGCGGCGCTGGCTTCGATTGTCGCAAGCCGCGTTTATGGTGAGCGCGTTGATGCCGGGATGCGGGTGAGGCCGCTTTTGTTGCTTTCGGTGTGCGGCGCTCTTGTCGCGGCCGCGGCGGCAAGCTTTGGGCATATGGCGCTGCTGGTGGCCGTAACGGCGACCGGCATGGGGCTTTCCAACGCCGCAAGCACGCTCATTTTCAGTTTCGGCCGGTATCATGGCCGGGTGAAGGGGCTGGACACGGCCGCCTATAATGCCTTCCTGCGGACGATGGTGTCGCTGGCATGGATGCTGGTCCCCGCCGCCGCCTATCTGATCTTCGACCTTGCGGGTGCGAAGGCGGTATTCGTGAATGCCATGCTGATGGCCGTCATCTGGGGCGGTCTTGCGCTCGTCGTCGTGCCGTTGAACCAGACAAGCCCCATGGAACGGCGGCCGCAGGGCGAGGGCGACACACGGCGCAATATGCCGCTGCTTCTCGCCGCCGCGGCCAGTTTCTGCATGTCTTTCGCCCATGCGCTCTGCGCTTCGGCATTGCCGGTGTTTCTGGTGCGTGAAGTGGGGTTGCCGGACTATGCGCCGGGCCTGTCGCTCAGCGTCAAATGCGCCATGGAAGTCCTGCTTATTCTTCTTGCGCCGCGCATCATGCGCCGGATCAGCGCAAGGCTGCTTCTGAGCGGCGCGGCGATAACGGCGATAATCGCCTTCAACATCATCGCTTCGGTCACGACCCTGCCCGCAATGCTGGTGGGGGCTGCGATGGAGGGTGCCTATTACGGCCTTTTCGCCGGCACCTGTCTGACCTTCGTGCAGGGCTTTGCCCGTGGACGCACGGCGCGGGCAACGGCGCTCTATATGAATTCGATTTTTCTCGCTGCGCTATTTGCGGTGCCGCTAATGGGGTTCGTATCGCAATATGCCAGCTTCGGGGCCTCGATCCGGCTCGCCTCGGTCGGTGCAGGCGCGACTTTGCTGCTCTTGTTCCTCACGCGGCGGCAGGTGGGAGAGTAGGGTATTGCAGGGTATTGCAGGGGGCAGCAATCCTGCACAAAGGCTTGGCGGCGAGATAGCGGACGACCCTCGTTCCTGTGCCTGTCACAGGATTCCGGTCGACGCGCGTCTGCGCGACGGGAGGCTCCTTTCAGCCCAGGGACTTGGGCTGGCTGGATTCCTGTGACAGGCACAGGAATGAGGCAGCGAGATTGGCCGTGGGATAAGCGGCCGCCTCGCGGGCGGCCAGCCCTCAAGCCGAAATGTCTATAATCCCGCAATCACCCGCTTCTGAAGCGAAGGCGAGCAGCTTGCCGGTGGCGCTCCAGTCCATGGATGTGATCGCACCCTTGCCGGGACGACGCAGCAGGGCTTCCTTGCCGTCCGCAAGGCGCACGCCGAGGATCATGCCGTCGATGAACCCGATGGCGAGCACATCTTCCACGGGGTGGAAGGCGACATTGGTCACCATGATGTTGGCGCGGGTGCCGAGTTCCTCCGGGGCCTTGCCCATCGGACCATCCTTGCCGGAGAAGGGCCAGACGATGGCGGCCGGTGCGCCCGATGAGGCGAGCCATTTGCCCTTTGCCGACCAGGAAACGGATTTGACCTTGCCGGGATAACCCGTCATGCGCATATGGCGGGCCTCCATGCCGCCCTTGGTGGCTTCCATCTTCCAGCCGTGCAGGGCATTTTCCTGCATGGTGGTGACGAGGAACTTGCCGTCGGGCGAGAAGGTGACGCCGGTATGCGCACCCTTCCATTCGAGATCGACCGGGTCGCCTGCTGTGGCGACCCAATGCAATGTCACGCCGTTATAACGGGCAACGGCAATGCGCAGGCCCTTGGGCGCAAACGCGATCGCCTCCACCGTGCGTTCTTCCTTGAATTCCTTGACCGTACCGTCCGGCAGCCGCACGAAGCTGGATTTGCCGACACCATAAGCAACCGCCTTCTGTGGCCCGCCGGCAACGACGCCCACCCATTTGCGCGGCACGTTGGCAATTTCGCTGAGGCTGCCATCATGGCCGATGCGCAGCACACGCCCGTCTTCGCCGCCGGAAAGCAGCGTGGCGCTGTAGGGGTCGCGAATGCAGGTCAAGAGCCCGTCATGCGCCTCAGTCACCTTCTCGCCGCCATCGAGCCGGTGAATGGTGCCGGCGGCGGTGGCAAACAGGGGAATGTCGCCGAGAAAATGGGTCGAGACCACGTGGCCTTCGATATCAAGCGGGGCAACAGTCGGCATGGGGTATTGGTCTTTCGTATCTGTGTCTGATTGGCGGGGCGTCATTCCCGCCGGCTGGCATGGTTCTAGAGCATTTCCGGCAAAAGCGGAACCGCTTTTACGTTCGGACGATTCGCGAAATCAAGGAGATAGAATTCTTTGCGGTAGGGGAATCATCCCTGCACAGCGGTTGAAAATTATTGAGATTCCGGTGCTCCGGGCTCACCCCCCTCCGTCCTGCCGGACAGAGGGGGGTGAGCCGAGAGCACCGGAGCGTCAATGATTTCAACTGCCGTGTACGGTGTCGAAGAACGCGCGTCGGCGGATGACGAACGCAGCCGTACCCCGGCTCAGGACCGGGGTAACGGAAGGATAAGATCAAGCCGTGGCGAGGCAGGCGTTAAAACTCTTTTCCAGCTTCTCGCGGTCCAGCTCGCGGCCGATGAAGACGAGGCGGCTTTCGCGTTTTTCATCTTCCTTCCACGGACGCTGATGATCGCCCTCGATGATCATGTGCACGCCCTGCACCACGTAACGCTCGGCATCGCCCTTGAAGGCGATGATGCCCTTGAGGCGAAGGATGTTCGGGCCGTCGGTCTGGGTGACCTTCTGGATCCACGGGAAGAACCGTTCGGGGTTCATCTCGCCGCCGCGCAGCGAGACCGACTGGACCGTCACGTCATGGATCGGGGAGACCGCGCCATGGTGGTGATGATCGTGGCCATGGTCATGATCGTGGTGATGATGCCCGTGGTCATGGTCATGATGATGATGGTCGTGATCGTGATGATGATCGCAATCAGGGCCGCAGACGTGGTCGTCATGACCGTGCTCGAGGAAATGTGGGTCGTTTTCCAGCGCGCGTTCCAGATTGAAGGCACCCTGATCGAGAACCCGGGCGAGATCGACGCCGGAACGGGTGGTCTTGTAGATGCGGGCGGAAGGATTGATGGCGCGCACGATATCCTCGATGCGGGCAACTTCCTCCGGCGAAACGAGATCGGTCTTGTTGACGACAACGACATCGGCAAAGGCGATCTGGTCTTCGGCCTCGCGGCTGTCCTTCAGGCGCAGCGGCAGATGCTTGGCGTCAACCAGGGCAACGACAGCATCGAGCTCGGTCTTGGCGCGCACGTCGTCATCCATGAAGAAAGTCTGGGCGACGGGCACCGGATCGGCAAGGCCCGTCGTCTCAACGATGATACCGTCGAAGCGGCCGGGGCGGCGCATCAGGCCTTCCACGACGCGGATGAGGTCGCCACGCACCGTGCAGCACACGCAGCCATTGTTCATTTCGTAGATTTCCTCGTCGGATTCGACGATCAGATCGTTGTCGATGCCAATCTCGCCGAATTCATTGACGATGACAGCGTATTTCTTGCCGTGGTTCTCGGAGAGAATGCGGTTGAGAAGCGTCGTCTTGCCGGCGCCGAGATAACCCGTCAGGACGGTGACTGGAATGGGCTTGGCTGTTGCTGTTTCGGTCATGGAAAACCCCGCGTGGAGAGAGGCCCGATGGCCTCAGGAAGATGTGTCGTTGTCCATATAGGCGCGACGCTCGGGCAGTTCAAAGAGATTTTGGCCGAATCCGGCCATCTCACTCAAATTTTGTTATGAAATAACGTTATGTCAAAAGCGTGGATATCTTCAAGCAGTTCGACAAGGCCGTTGACGGCGTGGGAAATCAGCCTTTCGCCCTTTTCCGCTGTCGCGGCGGCGGCGTTTCCGGCAACGCCATCGGGGTTGAGGTCGCTCATCAGCCAGCCGAATGCGTGTGGGCCATAGGCGCGCAGGTGTTTGAAGCGGCTGGCGAAATCGCTCTGGCGGGAGGGGAAATTCGCGCCCTTTTCCATTGCCACGCATTCGGGGTGAAGTGCCAGCATGACCGATGTCTCGATGTCGCCGCCGTGAATATCAACCGCCTTGTCCTCCGGCTTCACGATACCTTCCGGCACGCCGAAACGGGTCCAGCTCGTGGCGACCGCCAGCATGCCGAAACGGGCGCGGGCCTCGGTGGCGACGATGGTCATCAGCGGTGAATTGCCGCCATGGGCGTTCAGCATCACGAATTTGCGCACACCTCTTTTATGTTCCAACTCGGCGATGCCGAGCCAGCGCTCGATGGCCTCATCGTATCGCAGCGTCTTCGTGCCCGGCACATTCATGTGTTCGATGGAATATCCGATCGGCTCCGCTGGCAGGAAGGAGACGGGCAGATGACCGGGCAAGGCGGCGGCAAGGCGGGCGACGATGCCTTCGGCAATCAGCGTATCGGTCTCGAAGGGCAGGTGGGGGCCATGCTGTTCATGCGCGCCGAGCGGCAGCACGGAAATTGCGCCTGTTGCGTGAAGATGAGGGTCTGTTACGTTTTCGTCGTGATAATGCGTGTATGAGTTTGGCATCTGGCAGTCCGCGCGAGCATTCGGTAAGGATTTCCAGCAACATATATCGGTTCCGCCACAGGGTAAAAGGCACTCGCGTATGAGCAAGGACAAATCCGGGAACAAGGACAAAAGCGCCAAGAAGGATAAGGGCGGCAAGAAGGTCAAGGACGCCAAAAAGAGGGATGAAAACTTCAACCCGGAGGAGTTGGCGCAATCGATAACCCAGGCCGCCCGCTCCATGCGTACCGCGCTCAGCCACAGCCTCGCCGAAAGCGGGCTTTATGCCGGACAGGACGGCGTCATCCTGGCGCTGGCGCAGGAAGGCAGCCTGACGCCGGGGCAAATCGCGCAGAAGCTGGGTGTCAAGGCGCCGACCATGACGCGCACCATTGGCCGCATGGAAGCCCAGGGTTTCGTGGAACGCAGCGGTGACGACGGGGACGGCCGTGTGACGCTGGTGAAGCTGACCGAAGCGGGCCTGAAAAGCGTCGAGCACATCAACGTTTCCATCGCCAATTGTGGCGCGAGAGCTGTCGAAGGCCTTTCGGCCAAGGATATTCGCAACATTGTTAAACTCTTGAAAGCAATAGACGCCAATCTTCAATAATTTTTGCTGAAATTTTTAAAAGAACCATCTGTTTTGCGGTTATTCCTTAAACGGGTTGCGGATTTTGTTTAAATTGTTTAATTGCGATTTAAACGGAGCCATCCGTCACTGACATGCGTTTGGGGAGGAATGCCGTGGCCCAAAAGGTCAAACTGTCTACCATCGCCGAAAGTCTCGGCCTTTCAACCGCTACCATTTCCCTTGCATTGCGCGACAGTCCGCTGGTTGCCGCCGACACGCGTGACAAGATCAAGGAACAGGCGCGGGCGCTGGGCTACATCTACAACCGCCGCGCCGCCAGCCTGCGCACCTCGCGCTCCGGCATTGTTGGTGTCGTGTTCCATGACGTGATGAACCCCTTCTATGGCGAAATCCTGAAAGCCATTGAAAGCGAGCTGGACCGCAGCCGCCAGACCTTCATCCTGTCCAACCATTATGATTCGGTTGAAAAGCAGCGCACCTTCATCGAGACGCTGCTGCAGCTCGGCTCCGACGGCATCATCATGTCGCCGGCCATCGGTACGCCGATCGAGGACATGACGCTCGCCGAAGAGAACGGCATGCCTGCCATTCTGGTGGCCCGTTCCATGGATGGCGTTGATATGCCGACCTATCGCGGCGATGACAGCTATGGCATTTCGCTCGCCACCAACCATCTGATCAGCCTCGGCCACCGCACCATCGCCATGGTTGGCGGCACGGACCAGACTTCCACGGGCCGTGACCGTTATCAGGGTTACGTCAATGCGCTGCGCAAGGCCGGCATCGAGGTCGATCCGAACCTGCGCATTCCCGGCCCGCGCTCCAAGCAGGGTGGTTTCGAGGCGGCGGTGCATTTCCTGTCGCTGCCGCAGAAGCCGACCGCCGCCGTGTGCTGGAACGATCTCGTCGCCATCGGTCTCATGAACGGTATTTCCCGCGCCGGTCTGGTGCCGGGTGTCGATATCTCGGTAACGGGCTACGACGACCTGGAAGAAGCGGCCATCGCCACCCCGGCGCTGACCACGGTTTCCAACGGCCAGGCCGAGGTCGGGCGCCTGGCGGCCCGCGCACTGCTGGACAGGCTGGCGGGCAGCCATGAACCTGACGGCATTCACCTCATCAAGCCGGAAATGCGTATCCGGCAATCGACCGGGCCGGTGCGGCCGCGGGTGTGAGCGTATCGCCCTCGCAGGCCTGGATACGGCAGGTTACGTGCTCCTCGCCGTCTACGGTGTTTCCTTCCTCCGTCATTCCGGCCTTGAGCCGGAATCCGGCCGCCGCGTGTCTACGCGGTGAAAAACAGTCATTCAGCCCAATGACTTGGGCTGGCTGGATGCCGGATCAACTCCGGCATGACAACCTTGCAAGTGCCGCAGCAAAGGCTGCATGATGCTGCCGGGCGCTAAAAAAAATCGGCATGAAACGTCGCTCTGCCCCCATAGCTTCCGCTTATTGGCCTTTTCACGGCAGCCGTTGTTTGAAAAGATCGCGGTCCGATGGAGCAGGATGGCGGGTAGTTTGCCCGCAACCCTCTCCGGCTATTGGAATGTTATCAGGAGGAATATCCGCTTATGTCTGACAAAAAGGCCGTCGTTCTCGTTCCCGGCAAGATCAATCCGCGCGTTCTCGAACGCCTCGAAGGCAAGGTCGAGATTGTCACGGCACCCGCCGGCGCAGAGCCGGTTCTGCCTGACGGCGCGGCGGAGCGCATCAATGCCATTGCCGTTTCCGGCGCCGTCAACGCCAAATGGATCGACGCGCTGCCGAAGCTCGAGATCATCGCCAATTTCGGCGTAGGTTACGATGGCGTTGATGCCAAACACGCCGCCACGCGTGGCATCGTGGTGACGAACACGCCTGATGTGCTCAATGACGAAGTGGCCGATACGACGATTGCTCTGTTGATCAATACCGTGCGACGTCTCTATCAGGCCGAAACCTGGCTACGGGCTGGCAAGTGGGTCGGCGAAGGCCCGTTCGCGCTGTCGCCGTTTTCGCTGCGCGGCCGCAAGGTTGGCCTGTTCGGCATGGGCCGCATCGGCCAGGAAATCGCCAAGCGGCTGGAGCCTTTCAAGGTGGAGATCGGCTATTACACCCGCAGCAAGCGCGACGAACTCTCCTACACCTATTACGCTTCGCTGAAGGAGATGGCTGAGGCCGTCGATACGCTGATCTGCATCGTGCCGGGCACGCCGGAGACGCACAAGGCGATCAATGCCGACATCCTGACCGCGCTCGGGCCTGAGGGCGTTTTCATCAATGTCGGTCGTGGCTCCAGCGTCGATGAGGACGCGCTTCTTGAGGCGCTCAAAAGCGGTGCGCTGGGTGCTGCCGGTCTCGACGTGTTTTATGCCGAACCGAAGGTGCCGGAGGCCTTCCTGTCGCTACCAAACGTTTCCCTGTTGCCGCATGTCGCTTCTGCGTCCATCCCGACGCGCAATGCGATGGCCGATCTGGTGGCCGACAATATTCTCGGCTGGTTCCGGGATGGCAAGGTGCTGACGCCGGTGCCGGAGACGCCGGTCAAGGGGTAAGGCCTGTTGGCAAGCCTTGATCAATATCCTCTGGTGAGGCGAATGGCTTTGCCCGCTCGCAAATCCCGCGCACCGTCACCCCGGACTTGATCCGGGGTCCAGCGCGATAAAGTCTTTGATCGCAAAAGACTTGTTTCTCACGGCGCAGACGCGCCGTGGCTGGATGCCGGATCTAGTCCGGCATGACGGAAGAAAAGTTTGTGACGACGGCGGTCGGCCTCGTGCGTGCACGCCGTCCTACTCCGCAATTTCCTCCGCCGTCACCCAGCGCCCTTCGGCAAAAGACCGTGCCATGGCGTGAATGCTGCGCTCGATCTTCAGCCCCTCCTCGAAGTCGATGATATGCGCCTTTTTCCCTTCGATCGCCGCGATCAGCTCCCGGCATTCGATGACCTTCAGGTCATTGAAGCCGAGGCCGTGGCCGGGGGCGGGGATGAAGCGGTCGTAGGGCTTGTGGTGCGGGGCGGTGAGGATGGTTCGGAACCCCTGTTCTTCCGGGCGTCCATCCGTGGTGTAAAGCTGAAACTCGTTCATCCGTTCCTGATCGAACAGGATCGAGCCGGTAGAGCCATAAATCTGGATGGCGATGCGCCCCTTGCGGCCCCAGGCGGAACGGTTGGCGATGAGCACGGCGGAAATGCCGCCTTCAAGTTTCAGGAGAACGCTCGCGAGATCATGAGTCTCAACCGCGCGTTCGCCGCCGCCGGCAAGCGGACGGGTCTCGTAAGGTTTGACCATGTCGGTAATGGCGCTTTGTGCGTGGCCGAACAGGGCGAAGAGCAGTGACAAGGGGTGCACGGCGAAATCGTCCAGCGCGCCGAAACCGGAGGACGCCTCGCTCTTCCAGTAGAAGGGCTGGGTGGCATCGGCCATGAAGTCCTCGTCCATTTCGGCACGTACATGATAGACCCTGCCGATCGCACCTTCGTCGATCAGGCGGCGGATGTGGCGGATGACGGGGTTCTGGATGTAGTTGTAACCCATCGCCGCCGCCTTGCCGGACCGGCGGGCGGCATCACGCATCTTCACCGCGTCAGCAAAGGCGGGCGCCATCGGCTTTTCACACCAGACATGCTTGCCGGCCTCAAGCGCGGCAATCGCCATTTCCGGGTGGAAGGCGTTGGGCGTGGTGACGGAGATGACATCTATCTCGGGATTGGAAAGCAGGTCGCGCCAGTTGCCTGTCGAGCGGGCAAAACCGAACTCTGCGGCTTTCTTCGCAGCAAGCTCGGGGTTGACTTCCGCCAGCGTCACGAGGCGGGGGCGTTCCACATCGCCGAAGACGCTCGTGACGTTGTTCCACGCCAGCGCGTGGCATTTGCCCATGTAACCGGTGCCGATAAGGCCCACGCCAAGAGCGGTCATGGTATTCTCCTCCGAAGATTTTGTAATAAAATCAATGTATTGAACGTTCTTTAAAATGCGGCGTATGAATCCAAGTCCCAGCGCCCTCATCCCTGTGCTTGTCACAGGGATCCAGTCAGCCCAAGTCCTTGGGCTGGGAAAGCTTTCCCCGCCGCGCAGACGCGCGTCGGCTGGATTCCTGTGACAAGCACAGGAATGAGGGAAGTTGGCGCCTTACGGATTATCGCGCTTGAAAATCCAGTCATGATCCGGGTGGTTCTTGAAGCGCCATTTGCGCATCGGCCCCGCCATCACGTTCAGATAATACATCTCGTAACCATAGGGCGCGCCGCAGGGGTGGTGGCCCTTTGGCACCAGCACGACATCCCCGTCCGATACCGCCATGGTCTCATCAAGCGAACCGTCTTCGGTGAAGACGCGCTGGAAACCAAAACCCTGAGCCGGGTTGAGGCGATGATAATAGGTCTCCTCGAGATAGGTCATGTCGGGGTAGTTGTCCTCGTCATGCCGGTGCGGCGGATAGGAAGACCAGTTGCCCGAGGGTGTGAAGACTTCCGTTACCAGCAGGCTGTCGGCGACGTCGCGTTCTTCCATGGCGATGGGGAAGATGTATCGCGTGTTGGCGCCCTTGCCGCGTTCCGTCAGCTGCACGCCGTCAGGTCCGATCTGCTGCGCCTCGCGGTTGCCTTTTTCGCCGGGAGCAGTGCAGACGCCGACGGTGCAATCCGTTGTGGCCGTCAGCGACCATTCGGAACCGGCCGGAACATAAACGCAATGCGGCGGCTTGCGCTCGAACACATTCATGCGGTCACCGAGTTCACCGAAATCCTTGCCGCCAGCGGAAATCGTCGCCTTGCCTTCGACCAGCACGAGAATGACTTCCGTGTCGCCGGTGCTTTCGGCTGCCGTCTCGCCCGGCTTCAGTCGGTAAAGGCCGAAACCGACATAACCCCAATCCGCGCTTTGGGGCGTGATATCGTGCACCTTGCCGCTTGTCTCGACCGGCTTGCGCAGAAGTGAGGTCATGGTGTCGTTCCTTTTTCGTGTGTAGCACAAACATGTCGTTCGGTAGTTTCGCGCCCTGCCGTCATTCCGGCCTTGATCCGGAATCCAGCTGACGCGCGTCTGCGCGGCGTGAAGACTTTTCAGCCCAAGGACTTGGGCTGGCTGGATACCGGCTCAAGGCCGGTATGACGGGTGGGATAGGTCACCCGCCTTCCTTGGCTCAGCTCAAGCGGCCTGAGCCTTGTCCAGCCCCGCTTCGCGCGCAAACGCCTTCAGCGATTTCAGCCCGAGGCTCTGATATTCGAACGGGTTGCGCACGTCAGGATCCTGCTCGGCCTCGATCACCAGCCAGCCGCTATAGCCATGCTCGGCCGCCACTTTCAGCACGGGCGGGAAGTTGACGCCGCCTTCGCTATCGCCCGGCACGGTGAAGACACCGCGGCGAACGCCTTCGAGGAAGGAAAGCCGTTCATTGCGGACCTGATCGGCAATGACCGGGCGCACGTTCTTGGCATGGATATGGCCAACGCGGCCCATATATTTCTGCGCAACGCGAACAGGGTCGCCGCCGCCGAACAGGCAATGGCCGGTATCGAGCAGCAGATGCGTCTTCGGGCCGGTGTGCTTCATCAAGAGGTCGATTTCATCTTCGCTCTCGACCACGGTTCCCATGTGGTGATGGTAGACGAGGGTGATGCCCTGCTCAGCAGCAAAAGCCGCAAGCGCTTCCACGCCCGCGCCGAATTTAGCCCAGTCCTCGGCCGCAAGGCGCGGACGGTCTACCAGCGCCGTGTCGTCTGCGCCGTGGATGGCGTTGGAGGTCTCGCAGACGATGATGACCTTCGAGCCCATGGCCTTCAGGAGGTCAAGCGCCGGCTGCATCGCCTTCTTTTCAGATTCGATGCTGTCCGTCAGAAGGTTCAGCGAATGCCAGCCCGAGACAAAGGAGAGGCCGCGCGGCGAAAGCACGCCCTTCAGGCCTTCTGGGTCGATCGGGAATTTGTGACCCTTTTCGATGCCGTCGAAACCGATCTTGGCGGTTTCATCAAGGCATTGTTCCAGGCTGATATGGGCGCCCAGCGTGCGGTCGTCGTCATTGGACCAGGCGATGGGGTTGGTTCCGTAACGGATCATCTTACTGTCTTTCCTTGACATGGTTTTCATAACGGGCGCGCGCCGGGCCGATTTCGGCGCGGTCGGAAACTTCGGGCACCGCGACATCCCACCAGTGGCCACCGGCTCGCGGGGTCGGATAGGGGTCGGTATCGATGACAATGACGGTCGTGCGGGTGGAGGCGCGGGCGGCGGCGAGGGCCTCTTCCAGTTCGGTTATGGTGGAAACCTTGCGTGCATCCGCGCCCATCGAGCCGGCATGGGCGACGAAGTCGATGGCGATGGGATTGACGTTGGTATGGGTGTAGAGGTTGTTGAACTCCGCGCCGCCGGTTTCCATCTGCAGACGGTTGATGCAGCCGTAACCCCTGTTGTCGGTAATGACGAGCGTAATCTTCACGCCCATGGCGACCGATGTGGCAAGCTCGGAATTCATCATCATGTAGGAGCCATCGCCGACCATGACGATCACGTCGCGGTCCGGTTCCGCCATCTTGATGCCGAGGCCGCCGGCGACCTCATAACCCATGCAGGAGAAGCCGTATTCCATGTGATAGGAGAGTGGCAGCTTGGATTTCCACAGCTGGTGCAGCTCGCCCGGCATGGTGCCTGCGGCGCACATGACAACGGTATTGTCCCGCGACTGGCGCTGGACAGCACCGATGACCTGCATGTCGGTGGGCAGGCTGTTTGCGTGCTCTTCGCCCGGCGCCGCCGTATCGGCATCGGCCTTTTCGAACCATGCTGCCTTCAGGCCGGCATCCGGCGCTGCAAAACGGTGAGCGCCGAGGGCTGCGGAGAGTTTTTCAAGCCCGATTTTGGCATCCGCCGTCAGGCTGATCGCATCATGCTTGGCGCTGTCATAGGGCTGGACGTTGAGCGCCAGGATCTTGCGGTTCGGGTTCTTGAACAGCGCCCAGGAGCCGGTGGTGAAGTCCTGAAAACGGGTGCCGACACCAAAGACCAGATCGGCCTTTTCGCTGATGATGTTGGCGCTTTCGGCACCGGTAACGCCAACGGGGCCGAAATTGAGATCGTGATCCCAAGCCAATGCTGATTTGCCGGCCTGCGTTTCGACGACGGGGATGGAGTGGGTTTCGGCAAAGCGCTTCAGCGTCTCCGTTGCGCCGGCGAAATGAACGCCGCCGCCAGCAACGATGATGGGGTTCTTTGCGGCCTTCAGCGCCGCGACGGCCTCTTCGAATTCCACCACGTCGGGCTCGGGGCGGCGCTGGCGCCAGACCCGCTTTTCGAAGAAGCTTTCGGGATAGTCGTAGGCTTCCGCCTGTACATCCTGGCAGAAGGCGAGCGTGACGGGGCCGCAATCGGCAGGGTCCGTCATGGTGCGCATGGCGCGGGGGAGGGCGGTGAGCAACTGTTCCGGCCGCATGATGCGGTCGAAATAGCGGCTGACCGGGCGGAAGCAGTCATTCACCGTCATGGTGCCATCGCCGAAATCTTCGAGCTGCTGCAGCACGGGGTCCGGGCCACGATTGGCGAAGACATCGCCGGGGATCAGCAGGACGGGCAGGCGGTTGACATGCGCCAGCGCTGCCGCCGTCACCATGTTGGCGGCACCCGGGCCGATGGACGAGGTGACCGCCATGGCGCGGCGGCGGCGCAGCTGCTTGGAATAGGCGATGGCCGCATGAGCCATGGACTGCTCGTTCTGGCCGCGATAGGTCGGCAGCTCGTCCCTGATGCCATAAAGCGCTTCGCCGATGCCGGCGACATTGCCATGGCCGAAAATCGCCCACATGCCGGCGATATAGGTTTCGCCATGTTCATTCATCTGCGCTGCCAGGTAACGAACCATGGCCTGCGCAGCCGTCAATCTTACTGTCTTCACGCTGCCTCTCCCTTTTTGGCGCGCGCCTCATCCCAAATACGGCACAGGCTGGTATAGCGCTGCGCCATATCCTTGACCGCTTCCTCGTCGGTCATCTTGCCCGAGAGCCAGCCGCGGGCGGCGTCGGCAAAAATCGTGCGGCCAACCGCGAAACCTTTGACCAGATCGAAACCAGCCGCAAGGCGGAAGCTTTCTTCCAGTTCGCTCTGCGGTGCGTCGAGACCGAGAACGACGATGCCCCGCACGTAAGGGTCGTTGCGGTTAACGGCGTCGCAGGCATTCTTCCATGCCGCGGTGGTTTTCATCGGCTCCAGCTTCCACCAGTCCGGGTAAACGCCGATCTCGTAGAACCGCTCGATGATGCGGGCGGCGGTAAGATCGTCGGTCGGGCCGACCTTGGAGGGGATGATCTCCAGCAGCATTTCCAAGCGGTTGCGCCGTGCGGCTTCAAACAGCCGTATCACGGTCTCTTCCTGCGCAGCGCGCATCTCATCCGTGTCATCGGGGTGATAGAAACAAAGTACCTTGACGACATTTTCGAGCGGCCATTCGGCGAGCCCGCCAAAGTCCTTGCCGAGATCGGGTTCCAGTGTCAGCGGACGGGAACCCGGCCATTCCACCGGACGGCCGATCCAGAGGCCGGAGCCGCTGGCGGCAAACAGCGCATCTCGCCCAAGGCGTCCGTCGCAGAGAATGCCGTAACCCGGCTCACCACCGGAAACTTTTTGCGCAGCCTGGAGGCAAAGCTTCTTGAAAGCGCCGATCTGCTCGTGTTTGACACCAAGCTCATCGGCGATCGCTTCCAGCTGCATGCGATGGTCGAAGGCGAAAACGCGCATCGTGTCCCAGTCGCCCTTGCGGTTGGTGGACCAGTGCACCTGCTCGAGCGCCTCGTCCTTGCGCAGCGCCTTGTTGCGAATGCCGGCCTTGAAGAAATATTGCAGTTCTTCCCAGCTTGGATAGGCAGGCGTGCAGCCATGGCGGGAGACGGCGAAGGCGCCGCAGGCATTGGCGTATTTCAGCGTCGTCGGCCAGTCTTCGCCGCGCAGCCAGCCGCGGAACAGTCCGGCCATGAAGCCGTCACCAGCGCCCAGAACATTGAAGACCTCGATCGGGAAACCTTCGCCCGTCTGCCCGTCATCGAGGCTTGCGGGGATATCGCCGGTGAAGACCGAAGCACCCATCGGGCCGCGCTTGCAAACCAGCGTGGCATTCGAAACCTTGCGCACGGCATTCAGTGCGGCCAGCGTATCTGTCGACCCGCCGGCAATGTGGAATTCTTCTTCCGTGCCGACGATCAGATCGAAGAGATGCAGGGTGGATTGCAGCTTGGCGGTCACCTTCTGCGATTCCACGAAACGGCTCTCGCCATCGCCATGGCCGGCCACACCCCAGAGATTGGGGCGGTAATCGATATCGAGCGCGGTTTTTGCACCATTTTCGCGGGCAAGTTTCAGGGCCTTCAGCACGGCCGCTTCCGTTCTTGGATGCGACAGATGCGTGCCGGTGGCGCAGACGCAGGCCGCCTCGGCAATGAAGGCGGGATCGATATCGTCTTCGCTCAGCGCCATGTCGGCGCAGTTTTCGCGATAGAAAATCAGCGGGAACTGGTTCTGATCACGAATGCCGAGCAGCACCAGCGCGGTCAGGCGCTCCGGGTCGGTTTTCACGCCACGCACGTCAACGCCTTCGCGCACCAGCTGTTCGCGGATGAAGCGGCCCATGTGCTCGTCGCCGACACGGGTGATGACGGCGCTGTTAAGGCCAAGCCGCGCAGCACCGGCTGCAATGTTGGTGGGAGAGCCGCCAATATATTTGGCAAAGGAGGCCATGTCCTCCAGACGGCCACCGACCTGCGACCCATAAAGGTCAACAGACGAGCGCCCGATCGTGATGAGATCAAGTTTTTTCAAAAGGTTCCTCCTTAGCACCGCACGCTGGCGCGGTCTGCCTCATATGTGTCGAGCGGATCAGGCAACCATGCCGCCAGCTATCGCCATCCCCGCTCCGGTGAGCCTCCTCCGCTCACTTGTCCGTCACGAGAAGGACCGTCGTGGAATGTCCGTTTCATGAATTTGGATCATAAATTCTATTTTTTCCGTTTTCAATAAAAATATTCAGGCCGTCTTGCGTGTTCCCACAGCCACGGCCAGCGTGATGGCGAGACAGAGCGTGGCCGAAAGGGAGCGGAAAGCGCCGAAATCGATCTCTGTAACCGTCAGCAGCGTTGCGCCGGATTTCCTTAGCGGATTGACGGCGGAATCAGACATGGCGACAACCGGAACGCCCTTGGCGCGGGCCGTTTCCGCCAGTTCCAGCGTCTCGGTAGAGTAGGGGGAAAAGGTGATTGCGATCAGCGCGTCGTCGCGGGAAATCGCACTGATATTGCCGAGCCCGCCCACGGCGCTATGCAGAACCGCCGGCACCTTCATCTTCTCGAAGGCATAGGCCAGATAGCTGGCAATGGGGAAGGACCGCCGCAGGCCGACGATATGCACGGTGCGCGCCTTGGCCAGCACGGAAACCGCCTCATCGAGCTGTCGGGTGTCGACCGATTTCAGCAGCATTTCCAGCGACGAGCGGCCGGCTTCCACGAATTCGGCAAGCAGGCCGGACGCGCTTTCATCGCCCTTTTCGCGCAGATGATCGAGCCGCGTGGCATAATCCGGCCAGCCGCCGACATAGGAATCACGGAACAGGCGCTGCATTTCCGAAAATCCGGAAAAACCCATGATCTGGCAGAAACGCATGAAGGCCGAGGGTTGCACGCCGGCGCCTTCAGCCATTTCGGCGACGGTGGAAACGGCGATTCGATCCTGATTGGAGGCGACATAATCGGCACATTGCCGCAATCGTTTCGGCAAACCCTCCGCCACCTGGAGCAGCCGCTCCTCAAAAGCCTTTACGGAGTCTGGCGCCTCGATTGCCGTCATTGTCGTTCCCTGGTGCAGATTGAAATCGTGTGCACTTTAACTGCAATGGAATTTTTATTCCATTGGGTTTTTCGGAGGAAGGGCAGATGAGACGGCGGGGGCTTTGTGTGATCGGTCACCCTCCGTCATTCCGGCCTCGAGCCGGAATCCAGCCGACGCGCTTCGGCGCGGCGCGAAGGGTCTCTTCACCCCAAAGACTTGGGGTGGCTGGATGCCGGCTCAAGGCCGGTATGACGGAGATTATATATGAACGCGCAATGGCGATGCGTTGGCTTAGTGCAGCCCACCCACGCCAAGATGCGTATCGATAATATCCGGATTCTCCACCAGTTCGCTCGACGGTCCGTCCCAGACGATGCGGCCGCGTTCCATGATGATGGCGTGGTCGGCGAAGTCGATTGCCATCTGGATGCGTTGTTCGACGAGAAGAATGGTCATTTCGCCGGATTGGGCAAGCTTGGAGAAGGCGGCCATCAGCTCTTCGCAGATGACAGGGGCGAGGCCTTCGAGCGGTTCATCGAGCAGCAGCACCCGCGGCTGGCCGAGAATGGTGCGGGCGGTGGACAGCATCTGCTGTTCGCCACCGGAAAGTTGCGAGCCGAGATTGCGGCGGCGCTCCTTGAGGCGCGGAAACAGCGTGTAGGCTTCCTCGATCGCCGATTTCGGTCGCCCCTTGAGGCCCACGAACAGGTTTTCCTCCACCGTCAGCGTCGGAAACACGTCACGGGTCTGTGGCACGTAACCGAGTCCGGCCTTGGCGCGCGCAGCACTTGGCAGGGTGCCAATCTCCTGCCCCCCGATGCGGATATCGCCGGAAAACCGCTTCGTCTGGCCGGCCAGCGTGGCGAAGAGGCTCGTCTTGCCGACGCCGTTGCGGCCGAGCACTGCGAAACGCGAGCCCGATGGCACGGAAAGCGACAGGCCCTCGATGACCCTTGTCGGGCCATAACCGGCCGTGAGGTTGACGATTTCAAGCGGCGCTGCGGGCATCGGCGTAACTTCCCAGATAGGCTTGGCGGACTTCCGCATTGCTGGTGACATCATCAGGCGAACCGTCGAAGATGACGGCGCCGGCGGCCAAAACGACGACGCGCTTGGCAAAACGGAAGACCAGATCCATGTCGTGTTCGATCATCAGGATCGCGAGGTCGGATGGCAGCCGGTCAAGCGCCTGTTCGATGCGCGCGGTTTCCGTGGAAGGCACGCCGGCGGCAGGTTCGTCGAGCAAGAGGATTTTCGGGCGAAGCGCCATGGCAAGCGCGATCTCGATCAGCCGCTGCTGGCCATAAGCGATTTCGCGCACCTTTGTTTCGGCGAGGGCCGTGAGGCCAAGCGTGCCTAGAATGTCGCGGGCTTCGCCCATCACCGCAGGCATGGCACGGTAACGGCCGAAAATCCGGCCGGTCCTGCCCTCACGCTGGAGAATGGCGAGCGCCACGTGCTCCTCTGGCGTCATGTCCTGAAACAGCCTGGTAACCTGGAAGGAACGTACGAGCCCGCGTTTCACGCGCTGGCTGGCGCTGAGGCCCGTCACATCCTCGCCGGCGATGCGCACCGTGCCGGCTGACGGTTTGATATTGCCGGTGACGAGATTGACAAAGGTCGTCTTGCCGGCGCCATTGGGGCCGATGAGTACCGTCCGGTCTCCCGGCGAAAGCGACAGCGAGACGTTGTTGGTGACGACGAGGCCGCCGAAATTTTTCTGCAGGCCGGAGACTTCGAAAATGGCGCTCATTTGCGACCTCCCCGGAGACGCGCGATGATCTGTTCGCCTGCGCCATAAAGGCCGCGCGGCGCGAAGAGCACGACGGCGATCAGCAGCAGGCCGACAATGGTGAGCCAGTGAAACGGGTTGGCGGCGGAAACCACGTCTTCAAACCACATGAAGGTGACGGTGCCGATCAGCGCGCCATAAAGGGAACCCGCGCCACCGAGCACCAGCATGACCAGCCCCTCGGCCGATAGCGTGAAGCTGAGGCTGTCCAGGCCGACAACCTGCGTGGAGATGGCGTTGAGCGCACCACCGATGCCGGCGACGATGCCTGAGATAACGAACATCTTCAGGATTGTGCCATTGACGGCGCCGCCCATGGCCTGAATGCGGATGCTGTCCTGTTTGACGCCCCGGCACAACATGCCGAATGGTGAATTGACGACCACCTTTAGGGCGAGGAAGACGACAAGCAGCAGGCAGACACCATAGATATAGGCGGTGCGGCCGAAGAGGTCGAATTCGAAGGTGCCGAACAGCGCGTCCGGCGAAACGCCGGCAAGACCGTCGCTGCCCCCGGTCCAGCCTGAAGCCTTGTTCGCCGCCTCGTGGAACAGGTGGATGACGGCGATGGATAGCACAAGCTGTGGAAGCCCGTGGGCACGCAGCAGCACCGCGCCGGAAAGCAGCCCGGCCACGCCGCCCGCAGCCGCGCCGATGGCGGTCATGAGAAGCGGGTCGGTGATTTCGAAATGGGCGGCGGCGATGCCGGCGGCATAAGCGCCGGCGCCGAAGAGGGCGGCATGGCCAAGCGTGGCGACGCCGCAATAACCGGTGACCAGATCGATCGACAGCACCAGAAGCGCGATGGCTATGATGCGTGTCAGAAGTGCCAGATTATCCGGAAACAGGTAATAACCGGCAACAGCGGCGGCGATGATGAGGAGCGGCCCCGCGAGCGCGCGCAGTGGTGAGCGCGCCTTCGGAATGTCTGCCGTTTCAGTCACGTCGTTCATGAGCACCGCCATCTCATTTCGCCCTTCCAAGAAGGCCGCGCGGGAACAGCGTGATGATCACGATGACCGCCAGATAAAAGAAGAATTCGCCATATTCGGGCGCAAGATATCGCCCGGTCGTATCGATGGCGCCGAGCAGCAGACAGGCGATCAACGCGCCGGGAATGGAGCCCGCGCCACCAACGGAAACCACGACCAGAAAGGTGACCATGTAGCGCAGGGCATAATAGGGTTCCACCGGCAGCAGTTCCGCGCCGATGACGCCGCCCATGGCGGCTAGTCCGACGGCGATGGCGAAGCTGACGGCATAGATGATTTCGGTGCGCACGCCGAGGGCTGCGGCCATGGCGGCATTATCGACCGCCGCGCGCAGCTTGATGCCGAAGGCGGTCTTTTCAAAGGTGAACCACAGCGCGCCGGCCACGGCAAGACCGCAGGCAATGGCGAAGATGCGGTGGGTGGCGATGGTGCGGAAGCCAAGATCGGTGGGGCCGGCCAGCTGCTGCGGCAGCGGAATGGTCTTCAGCGTCGGGCCGAAAACGAAGTTTGCGATGCCAATGATGCAGAAGGTGATGCCGATGGTCATCAGCACCTGTGTCAGTTCCGGCGCGCCATAGATGCGGCGATAAAGGAAACGTTCCAGCGGTATGGCGATGACGATGGTGCCGACGATGGCGACGAGGATCGCAGCCGCATAACCGAGACCCAGTCCGTGGGCGGCATAGGAGGCGAGATAACCGCCGATCATGGCGAAAGCGCCGTGCGCCAGATTGACCACACGCATCAGCCCCATGGTGACCGAAAGGCCGATGGAGATGATGAACAGGACCATGCCATAGGCAAGCGCATCGATGAGGATGCTGAAGACCGTCTGCATGATGAAGAAACTCCTCCCGGTGCTGCAATGCCCGTCCGGGCCGGAAACGGGCCGCCACTGGCGGCCCGGCAATATTGTCCTGTCTGGCCGTTACTTCGCGGCGGCGAGACCCGGATCGCCCTGTTTTTCGAAGGTCTGGACTTCCTTGTTGTAATAGCTGCCGTCATCGGCCTTGGCTACTTCGCGCAGATAGATGTTCTGCGTGATGTGGCGGCTTTCCGGGTCGATGCTGACCGGGCCGCGCGGGCTTGTCCAGGAAAGGCCCTTGACTGCCTCAACCGCCTTTTCCGCATCCTGCTTGCCGCCAGTGGCCTCGATCATCTTGCTGATGACATACATGCCGTCAAAGGCGCCGACGGAAGGGAAGGAGAGTTCCTTCGGATTGCCGATTGCCTTGGTTGCGGCTTCCACGAAGGTCTTGTTCTCGGGTGAATCATGCGAGATGGCATAATGGAAGGTCGTCTGCATGCCGAGCGCGGCTTCCCCGAGCGCCGGCAGATCGGATTCCTGCGTCAGATCACCCGGCGCGAAGAGCTTGACGCCTGCGGATTTCAGGCCGTTGTCGTTGAAGGCCTTGACGAAACCGAGCGTGGTCGGGCCCGATGGCAGGAAGGCGAAAACACCCTGTGCGCCGGAATCCTTCACACGTTGCATGATGGGACTGAAATCATTGGTGGAAAGCGGCATGCGGATGGTTTCAACCACTTCGCCGCCGGCAGCGGTGAAGGCCGCCTTGAAAGCATTTTCGGCATCGACGCCCGGGCCATAATCGCTGACCAGTGAGATGACCTTCTTCACGCCGCCGTCAAAGGCCACCTTGGCGATGGGGGTGGAAGTCTGCCAGGTGGTGAACGACGTGCGCACCACATAGGGGCTCTTGGTCACGATGGCCGAGGTGGCGGCATTCATGACCACCATCGGCACGTTGCCCTGCTTCAGCAGGGGTGTGACGGCCATGGCGTCAGGGGTAAAATAGAAGCCGGCAAGATATTGCACGCCTTCCTTCACCACCAGCTCCTGCGCCAGTGCCTTGGATTGCGCCGGATCGGCCTGCGGCACATCGCGATAGACGACCTCGACCGTGTCATTGCCGACCTTGTTGCCGTGAAGGGCAAACCAGGCATCGATGCCGGCCTTGAAGTTCTTGCCCTGCAGCGCAAACGGGCCGGAGAACGGGCCGACAACGCCCACCTTGATCGTTTCTGCATAAGCGGCAGAGCTGAAACAGATGGCCGCTATCGCCACGGTGATCCGAAATTTCATGGTTTCCTCCAAATTCGCCTGTGGCTCCCATCCACCGGTCCAGGCTGCCAGATTGATGATTAAGAATATCAAAGTAAAATGAAATAAGGGGGGTAATAAATAACCTGACGGTTATCAATACCGCGTCTTTGACGCCTTGCCCATATCGGATCGGGAAATCAGCCCGGCGCCTGCCCCTTTTTCAGCTCCGCATCGGCCTTGGTCTTCGCGGTCAAACAGTTCGGGGCAAATGTCGCCTGCAACCGCGCGACCGGCCATCCCGCAACCAGAGCTTTAACCAGTTCTAAGGGGATTTTTCGTAGTCTCGCCAAGCATATTTAGAACGTTATTTGGTGTCTTGATGGGCGAATATCAGAATAAAGCTGTTGAGCTGATGCGCAATCGCGTTGGAGAAAACAGGCTCAACAACCGGATCGAGCGTCGTGAAGCATTTCTGCGCAAGGCGCTGACGCTTTATCATGCCATGGGTGGTGCGATGGAGGATGTGGAAGCGGCCGTCAAGGACGCCGTGTCATCACCTGCACCGACCATCGACGTGGCCGTTGGCGACGTGATGTACAAGCTGGCCGCCATCGGCCATGTGGCCGATCTCGATATTATCCAGGCGGGATATAACAAGCTTGATGCCGCCAACCTGCATATTCTCAGCAAGGGCAAGAAGCTGCTGCAAAAACAGCGCGATCAGAAACTGGCTGCGACAACGCCGGGGAAGTGAACCGCCCGCCCGGGGCGGTTGCCGTATCAGGCCACTTGCGGCGACAGGATTTCCTGCCAGGCATCGTAGGCGGACAGCACCGTTTCCATTTGCGCGGTGTGGCCGGTGATGAAATCCGTGCCATAGATGGTTTCGTCGGGATATTCGGTGATCAGCGTCATCGGCACGGTGTGGCGGTCATCGATGGACGACAGGCACGGAAAGCCGTTGATGATGCGGAAGCCGGTTTCGCCGGCGTGGATTTCATAAAGCGCGATCTGGCGGTTATTGTAGTCGAGCAGGCCGGGAATGGCGCCGAGATGGCGGGTTACCTTGTCCAGCAGGGCTTCTGCTCGGCTTTCCCAGTCCGCATGGTGGCGGATGATGAGGAAGAAACCCTTCGGCAGCGTCCACATGGCGAAATTGCGCGGCACATAACCGGATAGAGGCCGGGTCCACTCATGTGAAGGATACCCGTGCAGGTTCACATGCAGGCTGGCGCCGCTCATTTCCTGCGCCTTGAAACGGATTTCCTTCTCGTTCAGATGCGCAGCCGAATTTTCCGGCGTGCGATATTCGAGGTCATCGCCAAGGGCGGTGTACCGCGCCGCATGATGCATGTGGCGCGGATTATCGACGCGCAGACGCTGATGCAGGGCGTAACCGTCAGGATTTTCGAGCGGCGAGATGGTGAAATGCGCGCCCTTGCGATCAGCGAGTTTGCGGGCGGCGCGGATGGCGCCGACGATGCCCGTCGTCTCGTTGGGGTGCTGGCCGCCGCTGATCATCACCGCGGCATCGCTGCCGGCGACATAACGGGCGGAAAGGACGCGGCCGGAGCGGGAGCGCGCCTGGAATGGCTCGCCGCCGATTTCCTCAAGCAGCCCTGCGAGCTGGCCTGCCGCAACCGGTTCGCGCGCCTCATCGATCGGTTGCTCGCCGCCATCGAGGAAGGCGGTTGTGAGCGGGCGGGTCTCGATGTGAAGGGTGATCTCGCCTTCGCTTTTGACGATTTCCGGTACGATCTGGCCGGGCTTGAGGCCACGGTCACCCAGCGGTCGGCCGGATTTTTTCTGAAAGAACTCCAGCAGCGAGAAATAGAAATCCTCGTGCAGCGCTTCGCGCAGGCTGACGACCTCATCACCAACGGAAAGAGGCAGATCTTCTGCCGGATGGGTAACACGGATGTTCAGTTCCTCGAAATAGGGCTCTTCATCGCCCCAGCCGTGGTTGGCGACGGCACAGATTGCCGCTTCAAAAAGCTGTTCGTAATCCGTCTCCAGTCGCTCGCCCGAGGCATCACCGGCAAGCCGGAACCAGCCGGTTGGCGAGACACTGGTTTCGCCGACGATATCGGTATGAACCCGGTTCGGAGCCAGAACCTTCAGAGTTTCCGTCTTGCCACGGCGGCTCAGCGTCACCTCATAATGGAAACTGTCGTCCTCGCGGGCGATGAAATCCAGCTTAGCATCGCCCACCAGCGCCGCCAGCGGATAGGCCTCCAGCCGGAAACGGTTGGCGGGGGCGTTTTCGTGCACCGGGTAACGCACTTCGATGGCGTCGACGCCATCCAGATTGATCTCTTCCAGAAAGGTGAAGAGAAGCGGCTTGTAGGCGCTGCGGATGCGGGCGCAGATGCCTTTTTTCTTCAGCCTCTCTTCAGTCTCACGGCGGCTTTTGGCGTCATCGAAGGTCCATGCCTCGAAGGACTGGCCGGGCTCGGCTTTGGCGACAAGCGCGTCCAGCGTGCGTTCGAAGGTCTGGTCGAAAATCTGGCTCATCACGGTTACCTCGAGGTTCTGCCTGTTGGGTCGAGGCTGTCGCGCAGCCAGTCGCCGAGAAGGTTGAGGCCAAGCACGGTCAGAAGAATCGCAAGGCCGGGAAAGACGCTAACCCACCATGCCGTCTGCAGATAGGTACGCCCATCCGCCAGCATGCCGCCCCAGCTCGGAATTGTCGGATCAACGCCGAGACCGAGGAAGGTGAGGCTGCTTTCCAGCAGGATGTTGTTGGCGACGTTGAGCGTCATCAGCACGATGACAGGGCCGATGAGGTTCGGCAGCAGGTGCTGAAGGATGATGCGCCAGTCTTTCACGCCGATGGCGCGGGCGGAAAGAATGAATTCCCGCTCCCTGAGCGTCAGCACCGATCCGCGCACGAGACGGGCATATTGCACCCATTGCGAGACGATCAGGAGGATGATGGTGTTGGTGAGACTGCCGCCGACAATGGCGATGAAGGTGATGGCGAGCAGGATGAAGGGCATGGCGAGCTGGATATCGGCAAAGCGCATGACCAGCATATCCCAGAAGCCGCGATAATAACCGGCGACAAGGCCAACGGCGACGCCGAAGATGACCGCGCCGATGACCGACGTGAAACCGACCAGCAGCGAAATCTTGCCGCCGGCGACGACGCGGGCGAGCACATCACGCCCGAGCGGATCGGTGCCCAGGGGATGGGCGGCATTGGCGAAGGGTTTGGCAAGGCGCGCCATCAGGTCGATCTTGTCAGCTCCGCCCGGAAACAGCACGTCGGAAAAGATGACGGCAAGGCAGATGATTGTTGTCAGCGACGCGCCGAGGACGAATTCGAGATTGGTGAAGCGCGCGAGACGCGAGGTTTTGGCAGCCATCGTCACTTACTCCGTGCGGATGCGCGGATCGACAAGCCCATAGGCGATATCGACCAGAAGGTTGATGCCGACGATCATCAGCGACAGCACGGTGATGACGGCCTGAAGCACGGGATAATCGCGCGCGCCGACTGCATCGAAGGCGAGCGTGCCGAGGCCCGGCCAGTTGAAGACACGCTCGATAACGACGATGCCGCCAAGCAGCCCACCAAATTGCAGGCCGAAATAGGTGATGAGCGGAATGGCGCAGTTGCGCAGCGCATGTTTGTAGAGAACCTTGCTTTCACTGAGCCCCTTGGCGCGCGCCACCATGACGTATTGAGAGCGCAGCGTATCAAGCATTGCCGTGCGCACAAGGCGTACATTGGTGGCCGTCAGGATCACACCCATGGTGACCGCGGGCATGATGTAGCTCGCAAAACCGCCCATGCCGCTTGGCGGCAGCCAGCCGAGCGTGATGGAGAACAGCAGCACCAGCATGGTGGCCAGCCAGAAATTCGGGAAGGAAAGGCCGATAAGCGAGAAGATGCGGATCACCTGATCGGCCGTCTTGCCGCGCGATGTTGCGGCCTTGATGCCGAGCGGGATGGACAGCGCAATCGACACCGCCATGGAGATGAACGCCAAGAGCAGCGTGGCGGGCAGGGCATCGGCGATCAGGCGCGAGACCGGCGTGCTGCCGGTGAAGCTGCGGCCGAAATCGAGCGTCACGAGGCCCTTGAGGAAGCTGAAATATTGCACGAAGAACGGCCGGTCGGTGCCGAGCGCCGCACGGATGCGCGCCAGATCATCTTCCGTCATGCTGCCGCCGCCCTGGAACATGGTGACGGCGGGGTCACCCGTCAGGCGGATGGCGAAGGAAACGAGAAGGGTGATGGCGATGACGACAAAAATCGCCTGCAGCAATCGCTTGATGAGGAAACCGGCCACGTTTTTTACCTTGAAGAGAGACCCGGCCTTGCCCGCATTGCGGCGGGCAAGGTGTGTTGATCAGAAACCAGCCCGATTATTCGACGGTAACGTCGGTCAGTTTCAGGCGATTGTCAGGCGGTGCGACAAAACCCTTGACCCGCTTGTTGATGCCGTAAATGGCATTGGTGTTGTAAAGCGGGATTTCCAGCGCGCGTTCGGCGGTGTAGCTGCCGATTTCCTTGAGAATCTTTTCGCGCTCGGCGCGGTCCGTCAGCGGACGCTGGGATTCCAAGAGCTTGTCCAGCTTTTCGTCCTTGTCATAGGGGTTCCACTTTTCACCCGAGTGATACATGGAATAGGCGGTGTTATCGTAATCGAAGGTCCAGCCGCCCCATTTCTGCTGGAACATCGCGCCGGTCTTGCCCTGCGGGATGATGTCGTTCAAGAGAACGTTGGTTTCATAGGGCTTGATGGTGGCGGTGATGCCAACCATGGAGAGGTAGCTGGAAATGACCTGCGCCACTTCGTTCATCGTCGCGTCATTGCCGCGGATGTCGATCTGCAGCGCCGCACCCGGCTTGACGCCGGCTTCCGCGAGAAGCTTCTTTGCGCCTTCAGGATCGTAAGGCAGCGGCTTTAGTTCCGGATCGTAACCGAAGGACAGCGCGCTCTGGAAGCTTGCGATTTCCGATGCCTGGCCGGCAAGGATCGACTTGACGATGGTGCCGCGGTCGACGGCCATGATGATGGCCTTGCGGACCTTCGGATCGGCGGTGATGCCGTCACGGGTGTTGAAACGCAGCGCATCGACGGTCGGGCCGGGGACGCTGACGATCTGAAGCTTGGAATCGCCTTCGATGACGGGGATCATGCCGATCGGGATGGTGGGCGGAATGACGAGATCGACGCGGCCTGCCTGCAATTCGGCAACGGCGGTCGCCGGCTCTGAAATGAAGCGGTATTCCAGTTCGGAAAGCTTCGGTGCGCCGCCCCAGTAATCCGGGTTGGCTTCAAGCTTGATGTTGGTCTTCGGTGCATAGGATACGAATTTGAACGCGCCGGTGCCGATTGGGTTGAGGTTGAAGTTGTCCTCACCCTTTTCCTGAATGTATTTCGGCGGCACGATCATGCCGCCATAACCGGCAAGCTTGGTGAGCAGAACCGGATCCGGCGCCTTCAGCTTCATGTCGACGGTGTAGTCGTCGATGACATCGACGCTTTCGATGGCGACATAGTTGGAGCGCTGCGGGCCCTTGGCACCCTGTTCACCAAGAAGGCGCTCGAAGGTGAACTTGACGGCGGCGGCGTTAAAGGGCTCGCCATTGTGGAACTTGACGTTCTGGCGCAGCTTGAAGCGGATGCGTTTGCCTTCATCCAGCTCTTCCCAGGATTCGGCGAGGCCGGGCACGACCTTCAGGTCCGGGCCGCGATAGGTGAGGCCATCGAAGATGTTGGTGGCGACAGCGGCCCATTGAACGAGGAAGGTGTCGATCGGATCCCAGCTGCCCGGATCCTGCGGGCTGGAAATGGTCATCTTGCCGGCGGCAAGAGCCGGTGCGGCGGTCAAGGCCGTTGCGGCCATGGCAAGCGCGACGAACGTTGTCGTCATCCCCTTCTTGATCATTGTCATCTACCTGTTCCTCTTCAGATGGTTGTGGTTCTGGTTGTTATTCAGGCGCTCTTCGCGATGAAGTGGCCCGGATTGATTTCCTCATGGGCGAGAATGGCCGGCTCATCGCCGACACGGCGCACGGGATTGGGAATTTCGCCCTCGATCATGGCAATGCGGCGCTCGATGGTCGGATCGGCGACCGGCACGGCCGACAGCAGGCGCCGGGTGTAATCATGCGTGGGGGTTTCGAAGACCTGCCGGCGGCTGCCCATTTCCATGATCTGGCCGAGATAAAGCACGGCGACGCGATGGCTCATCTTTTCCACGACAGCCATGTCATGGCTGATGAAGAGATAGGCGAGCCCGCGCTCTGCCTGCAAATCCATGAACAGATTGATGATCTGCGCCTGAATGGAAACATCGAGCGCCGACAGCGCCTCGTCGGCAATGATGAGCTTCGGATCGGAAGCGAGCGCGCGGGCAATGCAGACGCGCTGGCGCTGGCCACCGGAGAACTCGTGCGGATACCGCGCGGCGTGCTCGGAGGAGAGGCCCACACGCTCCAGCAATTCATCCACCCGACGCTTTACGGCTTTCTGATCATTGATCAAACCATGGGTGTTGATCGGCTCGGCAATCGAAAAACCAACCGTCTTGCGTGGATCGAGCGAGGCGAAGGGGTCCTGGAAGATATATTGCACTTCCTGACGCATGCGAAAGCGTTCCGCCGCCGACATCTGTGCAAAGCTGCGGCCGTTGAAGGTTATTTCGCCCGAGATGGCCGACTGCAACTGCTGGATGGTGCGGCCGATGGTGGATTTGCCAGAGCCGGATTCCCCCACCAGCGCCAGCGTTTCGCCGGCATGAATATCGAAACTGACCTTCTGCACGGCGCTGCACCGGTGCGTTGCCTTGCCAAACAGGTTCTTGCGGATATCAAAGCGCACGAACAGGTCCTTGACCGACAGAAGCGGTTTCTGGTCGTATTTCGCGGTATTTTGCACGCGCTCTTCACCGATCACGACCGGCTGGCCATCCTGCAGCACGGTGAGCGGCAGGCGCTTCGGGAAGGCTTCACCTTCCATGCTGCCAAGGCGCGGAACGGCGGAAAGCAGGGCGCGCGTGTAAGGGTGCTGCGGATTGGCGAAGATATCCTTGACCGGACCTTCCTCGACCTTCTTGCCCTTCCACATGACGACGACGTCATCGGCCATTTCCGCCACCACGCCCATGTCATGGGTGATGAAGACCATGCCCATGCCGAGCTTCTTTTGCAGGTCGCGCATGATGTTGAGGATCTGCGCCTGAATGGTCACGTCGAGCGCCGTCGTCGGTTCGTCGGCAATGAGAAGCTTCGGGCGACAGGCGAGCGCCATGGCAATCATCACACGCTGGCGCATGCCGCCGGAAAGCTGGTGCGGGTATCGCTTCAGAAGCTCGGCGGCATCGGGCAGGCGCACCATTTCGAGAAGCTTCTGTGCTTCTGCCATCGCTGCCTGCTTGCCCATCTTTTCATGCAGCACAAGCACTTCGCAGATCTGGTCGCCGATGGTGAAGACGGGGTTGAGCGAGGTCATCGGCTCCTGGAAGATCATGGCGATCTCCTTGCCGCGGATCGAGCGCATCTCTTTCTGAGAGGCCTTCAGCAAGTCCCTGCCTTCAAACAGGATTTTGCCTGTCGGATAGGTCGCGCCCATCATGTCCGCAAGGCGCATGGTGGAGAGCGACGTGACCGATTTTCCCGATCCGGATTCGCCGACGATCGCCACCGTGCGGCCGGGCTCGACGCGAAAGGAAATATCGTCCACGACGCGGCTGTTGCCAAACTCGACGCTCAGGCCTTCGACGGACAGCAGGGCGTTTGCGTTTGCGGCAGTCATGTCAGTGTCTCCGGCGTGGCCTGCGCCGGTGAAGCGGCGCGGTGGTCTGGAAAAGGAAAAGGGCGATGGGCAGGCGAGCTACGCGCAACGCCGGGCGGGAATATCGAAAATGTCGGGTGAGATCGCATCTTCAGGATGCTTTTTCACAGGGAGCCGCGCGACAATCGATGCCCCGCATTAATAGCCGCAGTGCCGCCGCAGCCGTGCCGGTTACACCCATGGCAGCCACCCGACGCGAAACGCCGGATGCCAATTCGACAATGCGCATGAAACCTTATTCTCCCCCGCCCTTGTTTTATGGAAAAAGCTAACAAAACAGAACAATCATGTCCATAGTGTTGAACAATTTTTGTGTACTGCTCTACAAATACGCATATGCACCGATTTTGAGCGCGTGTTCCTGCACAATGCTTCGCAAAGAGGCGTGTATTCCGCGTGTAGCGCCACTAAAAACGCTGAGAAGAACGAAGAGGAATGGAATGCCGTGCATGAACAATAGGGCGGGCGCAGTCAGGCTGAGGGGTTTTCTACGATGCTTGACCAAGGATGATGTCGAACTGGTCCGGCGCCACCTTCCTGAACATCTTCGTCTGACGAGAGAGGAACCCGGCTGCATTTCCTTCGGGGTATCCGAGACAGACGATCCCCTGATCTGGCGGGTTGAGGAGCTTTTTGCCGATCGTGCCGCCTTTGATTTTCATCAGCAGCGGACGCGGGCGTCGGAGTGGTTTATGGCGACCTCCGCCATTCCACGTGATTACGAGATAACGACATTGGAATAAATGAGAACAGGCCGCAGCGGCATTCCTGCCGGCTGCAGCCTGTTCGGATTTCGCTGCCGAGACCTATTCCTTCGGCATGCCAACCGGCGGCGCAAGGCGGCGTTGCGCGGCGATGCGGAAGGGGGCGTTCATGGCGCCATAACCGCCGTAAGCCCCGCGCCTTTCGATGATTTCGAAGAAGAATCCTTCGCCGAAGGTGCGGCTGTAGATCTGGAAATATTCGCCATTGTCGTCGCGGTCATAAAGGATGCTTGCCGCTCTGAGCGCATCGGAAAATTCCGGCTCCAGACCGAAACGGGCTTCCAGATCGTCGTAATAATTGCGCGAGATCGGCAGGGCCTGAAAACCGCGCGCCTGCATCGCCTTGGCCGTCGCGAAAATATCGTTGGTGGCGAAGGCGATGTGCTGGATGCTGGTGCCGAAACCTTCAGCCAGGAATTTGCCGGCGAAGGTCTTGCGATTGTCGGCACCGTTCATGGTCAGGCGGAAATGCGGTGAGGGTACGCTTTCAATCGCCTGGCTGCGCACCAGCCCGCCCGGATCGACCACATCGATCATCGGTGTGCGGCGGGTAGAAAACAGCGAGGTGTAGAACAGAAGCCACGTCAGCATTTCATCGTAATGCGTTGTTTGCGCAAGATGATCGATCCTCTTAAGCCCGGCATCGCCAGCTCGTTTATTGTCGCCGACTGTCGCAAACTCATTGTCCCAGATGGAAGCAAGCGCCGGCGAATCGTCGAGGAAATAAATGACACCGTTGCCCACGCCCTGAATGGCCGGGACGGCGACTTCGCCCGTCTTGCGCGGCTCGGCGAAGGTGGGCGCACCCAGCGCTTCAGCACGCGCCAGCGCCGCTTTGGCGTCATCGACCTTGAGGCCGAATGCATAGGCATTGGTGCCGTGGATGGAATAGGACGCCCCGGCGAAACTGTCGCCGCCATCACTGGTATTGATGACGATGCGGATATCGCCCTGGGTGTAGAGGTCGACATCGCGATTGCGGTGATGTGCGGTTTTCTCGAAACCGAGCGTGGCGAGCAGCGCCTCCAGATTGATCTTTTCTTCCGGCGCCGTGGTGAATTCCACGAACTCCACGCCCCGCGTCTCAACCCGGTCCGGCATGGCGGGCACGTCGATTCTGATATCCGGCTCAAGACGGCGCACCTGATCCATCAGGTTGACGAGCGAGCGGTGGCCGTCCTCCGCGAGCAGCCGGGCCGAGCCGCCGCGGAACTGGTCATTGAAGATCTCGAGCGACAGCGGGCCGCTATAACCGGTTGCAGCCACGGCGCGCATGAAATCCACGACAGGCAGATCGCCTTCTCCCGGCATGTTGCGGAAATGGCGGCTCCAGTAGAGCAGGTCCATGTCGATCAGCGGCGCATCGGCCAGCTGGACGATGAAAATCTTGTCGCCGGGAATGGAACGGATGGAATTGGGATCGATCTTGCGCGACAGCGTGTGGAAACTGTCGAGAATGATGCCGACATTGGCGTGGTCGGCACGGCGCACCACTTCCCAGGCATCGCGGTGATCGCTGATGTGACGGCCCCAGGCAAGCGCCTCGTAACCCACGCGCACGCCATGTTTTGCGGCAAGTTCGCCCAGCTGATGGAAGTCGGCGGCGGCGCGGTCTATGCCGCCGAGCGAGACCGGCGAGACATTTGAGCAGATCAGCATCAGATCTGTGCCGAGTTCGCCCATGATGTCGAATTTCCGCTGCGCTCTCTCGAAGGCGCGGGCGCGGTGCGGCTCCGGCATGCCCTCGAAATCGCGGAACGGCTGAAACAGGGTGATATCAAGTCCGTGGTCGGCAGCCAGTGCCTTTACCTCGCGCGGGGAGGCGTCATAGGTCAGGAAATCGTTTTCGAAAATCTCCACGCCGGAAAAACCGGCCTTGGCGATCGCCGCCAGCTTTTCGGGGAATTCGCCACTGATCGATACGGTTGCAATGGATGTGCGCATTGGCATGCCGTGTCCTGCTGTGTCATAGCTCGCCATATTGCCTTCCTTTTCAGCCTTATGTACTGATTGGTTAATAAGCAGGGCGTGACCGCAGGCCGCCGCCCCACCGATGGAATGGATGATGACCAAAACTGCGACTTTGAACGCGACCCGAGAAAGCCGGCAGGCGAAGCGTGATCCGGAAGGGGTTCGCCGCGACATTCTTTCGGTGGCCATGGAAGAGTTTTCGCAAAACGGCCTCTCCGGCGCCCGCATCGATGAAATAGCGGCGCGCACGCGCACGTCCAAGCGCATGATCTATTATTATTTCACTGACAAGGAGAGCCTCTACCAGCGCGTTCTGGAGGAGGCTTATGCCAAGGTGCGCGGCGGCGAGAGCGATCTGGAACTCGATGATCTGGAACCGGCTGCGGCGCTCGACAAGCTCTGTCGGTTCACCTTCGATCACCACCGGCGCAATCCCGCTTTCATTCGCATGGTGATGATCGAGAACATCCATCACGGCCGGCACATGCAGTCCTCCGAAACGATCCGCCAGCTCAACCGTCCGGCCATCGATGCGCTGGAAAGCGTGCTGCTGCGAGGCCAGCAGAGCGGCGTCTTCCGCGAGGGCATCGATGCGCTGGAATTGCACTGGCAGATCAGCGCGCTGTCCTTTTTCAACGTCTCGAATGTCACGACGTTCTCGTTCATCTTCGGCGACAGCCTGTTCACCGATGCGGGACAGGAAACATTGTCGCGGCATGTCAGCGACATGGTGCTGCGTTATGTGCTGACGCCCGCCCATATCACGACGAGCGCGAAAGACGGCCGATGAGGTGGCGCAGCGCCACGTCATAACCTTCGATGCCGAGGCCGGCGATCACGCCTTCGGCGCGGGTCGAGACATAGGAGTGGTGCCGGAAGACCTCGCGCTTGTGGATGTTGGAAATGTGAACCTCGATCACCGGCCCTTCAAAGGCATTGAGCGCATCGAGGATGGCCACCGACGTATGGGTAAAGGCGCCGGGGTTGATGACGATGCCTGCGGATTTGCCGCGGGCTTCGTGAACCCAGTCGATCAGCTCATATTCCCGGTTGCTCTGGGCAAAAAACAGTTCGTGGCCGGCGGTTTCTGCGATCCCGCGGCAACGGGACTCGATATCGGCGAGCGTTTCATAGCCGTAGATTTCCGGCTGGCGCTGGCCGAGCAGGTTGAGGTTCGGGCCGTTGAGGATGGTGAAAAGACTCATGCCACCCCCTCCGCCATGCACAGCTCGGTGAAATGTGCGGTCATGCGCGCAGCGTCCGGCTCGCGGGCGCAGAAGAGGCGGAATGCGCCAACGGCCTGAAACACCGTCATGCCGCCGCCGGGCAGGGTGCGACAGCCCTTTTTCGCCGCCGTCGCCAGCAACTCGGTCACGAGCGGCATGTAGACGATATCGGCCACCCAGTGTCGCTGTTCGATCAGGGCGGCCGAAACCGGCATGCCGGGATGGGCGGGCATGCCCATTGGCGTGGCGTGGATCAGGCCATCGGCAAAGGGCAGGGAAGCGGCCGGGTCGCGAACGGCAAAGGCGCGCCCTTCTCCGAACCGGTCGTTGAGTTCGCTCGCCAGGCGCTCGGCCCGGGGCAAATCGCGATCGAAAATATCGAGTCTCATAATATCGAGCTTCAGGGCGGCATGGGCGACAGCCACACCGGCGCCGCCTGCGCCGACCAGCAGCGCCCGATCACGCTTTGCATCCGGCAGGCCGCGCACGAAGCTTTCGTAAAAGCCGTACCAGTCCGTGTTATGGCCAATGCGGCGGCCGTCGCGGAAGACGACGGTATTGACCGCTCCAAGCATGCGGGCGTCGTCAGAAAGTTCGTGCAGATGCGCGATGACGGCCTGTTTGAACGGATGGGTGATATTGGTGCCGGCAAAACCGCGCGCCTCCAGCTCATCGAGCAGATCGGGAAGGGCGCTCAGGGGCAATTTGCGTGCGGAGACATCCACCAGCTCATAAGAATAGTCGAGACCATGGGCTGCTCCCTCGCGCATATGCAGCGCGGGTGACTTGGATAGCTGGATATCGGCGCCTATCAGGCCGACCTTGAATGCGGTTTTGTCTGTCATGATCTCGGGTCGTTCATCTGTTCGGCGGCGGGCATCGCCTGCCTTCGGGTTGCTGGCGAGGTGTTGAAACCTCGCCGTCGTCATCCTCGGGCCTGATCCCGGGGATCTGTCATCCGCTGGCTCCATGGATCCCCGGGCCTGTCCCGGGGATGACGCTGTCTCTGCGCGGGAGGTCGCCAAGAATTCCCCCGCGGAGCGCGAACCTCAATGATGGGCGAGAATTTCGCCAAGGAACGTGCGGGTACGCTGGTGCTTGGGATCGCGGAAGAATTCCTCCGGGGGGCCTTCCTCGATGATCTCGCCTTCCGACATGAAGACCACGCGGTCGGCCACCTGCCGGGCGAAACCCATTTCATGCGTCACGCAGATCATCGTCATGCCGTCGCGGGCAAGACCGATCATGGTGTCGAGCACTTCCTTCACCATTTCCGGATCGAGGGCCGAGGTCGGTTCGTCGAACAGCATCGCCTTCGGTTCCATACACAGCGCCCGCGCAATCGCCGCGCGCTGCTGCTGGCCGCCGGAAAGCTGGGCGGGGTACTTGTCGGCCTGGTTGAGAATGCGCACGCGCTCCAGATATTTGCGTGCCGTCGCCTCCGCATCGGCCTTCGACAGGCCTTTCACCCGCATGGGCGCCAGCGTGCAGTTTTCCATGATGGTCTTGTGCGGGAAGAGATTGAAGCTCTGGAACACCATGCCCACTTCGCGCCGAACCGCATCGATGGCGCGGCTGGAATCCGAAAGCATGGTTCCCTCCACCGTAATCTTGCCCTCCTGGATCTCCTCCAGATGGTTGATGCAGCGAATGAGGGTGGATTTGCCCGAACCGGACGGGCCGCAAAGAACGATCTTCTCGCCCTTGCGAACCGTCATATTGACATTTTTAAGCGCGTGGTAGGCTCCATACCACTTTCCGACCCCTTCAAGGGCGATAAGCGGAACCTGTGCGGCGGCGGATTGCGGCATGGAAACCTCCGGATTACTTCACGGTGAAGGGGATGTCGGGAAGGCTGTCCGGGAAGGCCGGCACTTCGCGCTTCATCCATTTGTCGTAAATCTTGGCGAGCTGACCATCCGACTTGATCTTGTCGAGGAAGGCGTTGATGGTTTCGTTCCAGTCCTTCTCGCCCGGGCGGGTGCCGGCGCCGTTATACATGGTCGTCAGTTCGAACTTTGATTCGTACTTGCCCTCGGCAGCCTTGTTCAGCCGGTCGCCGTAGAACATGTTGCCGCCCACGGCTTCGACCTGGCCCGATATCAGCGCCTGAATATTGGCGGCGTCGTCATCGAAGCGCAGGATATTGGCTTTGGAGCCGGCACCGGCAGTAATCGCCGTGTCCATGGCGCTCGACTTCGGCACGCCGACATTGATGCCGGTCAGATCATCGTAACCGGCGATCTTCTTGTCCTTGGGGGCATAGACGGAAAACACGTTGCCGACATAGGGCTTCGAATACTGAATGCTCTTGGCGCGCTCGGCGGTCATGGCCATGGTGGCGAAGAGCACGTCGACCTTGCCGGTCAGCAGCGCCGGGATGCGGTTTGCGACGGCGAGCGGCACGAACTCGGCCTTGACGCCGAGATAGTCCGCGAAGGCCTTGCCGATATCGGCATCGAGACCATCCTGCACGCCGCTGGAATTCACGAAGCCCCAGGGCGAATTGTCACCCTGAATGCCGATGACGACCTTGCCCTTGGCCTTTGCCTCTTCAACGGTCCCGGCGAAAGCATTGCCCGGTGTCACGAAAGGCAGCGCAACCGTTGCCGCGGCGAGCGCGAGCAGGGCGCGACGCGAGAATTTCATGCTGGTGGTTTTCATCTTTTGCTCCTCCTTACAAAGCTGATGAGATGGTTTTGACGTTTAACGGGACGCGGCCTGCAGCCGCTTTTCGACGCCGGCGCCCCACAGGGAGAGCGGCCAGCAGATCAGGAAATAGATGATGCCGACGAGGGCGAAGACGGTGAGCGGGCGGAACGTCTGGTTGGAGACGATCTGTCCGGCGCGGGAGAGCTCGACGAAACCCACGATCGCCGCAAGCGAGGTGCCCTTGATGAGCTGCACGAGGAAACCGATGGTGGCCGGCAGTGAAATCTTGAGGGCCTGCGGCAGGATCACATCCTTCATGCGTGAGACGTAATGCAGGCCGAGCGCATTGGCCGCTTCCGTCTGCCCTTTCGGCACGGCCTGGATGCCGCCGCGCCAGATTTCACCCAAGAAGGCGCTGGCATGCAGCGTGAAGGCGATGGCAACGGCGATCCAGGCATCGACATTGAGGCCGGCGAGCGCCACGCCGTAATAAACGACGAAAAGCTGCATCAGGAGCGGCGTGCCCTGGAAGATGGCGATGTAGGCCGTGCTTGCCCGCTGGATTGCCGGGCTGTCCGCAACGCGCGCGAGCGCCACGCAAAGGCCGAAAATGCCGCCGCCGATAAAGCCGATGATGGTCAGCGCAAGGGTCCATTTCAGGCCCTGCAGCAGGAAGAAGAGTTCGTTGGGACCGATGGATGCCATTGTCTTTTCTCCTCACTTGACCGGATAGCTGAAGGAAAGGCGGGAGATGAGCGAGAAGACGGCCATCATCAGCGAGGAAATGACGAGATAAAGCAGCGTGATCGAGAAATAGACCTCGAAGGACCGGAACGTATCCGCCTCGATCTTCTGCGCGACCGAAGTCAGCTCGTAAGCGGCGATCGAAGTGCAGACCGACGTCGTCAGCGTCAGCATGATGAACTGGCTGGTGAGTGACGGATAGACCGCGCGCAACGCCGGCTTCAGGATGATATGGCGGAAGATCTGCGCCCGGTGCAGGCCGAGCGCGAGGCCCGCTTCCACCTGGCCCCTGGGGATGGAATCGACCCCGCCCCGAATGATTTCAATGGCATAGGCGCCACCGTTCAGGGCCAGCGCAATGATGGCGGTGACGGTGGGATTGAGCTTGATGCCGATCTGCGGCAGGGCGAAGAAGATGAAGAATATCTGCACCAGAAACGGCGTGTTGCGGATGGCTTCCACAAAGGCGATGACGATGCCGCGCAGCAGCCTGAAACGCGAGCGTCGGGCGACAACCCCGAGAACCCCGATGACGGTGGCAAGCGACATGCCGGCAATGGCAAGGCCGATCGTCGCCAGACAGGCTAAAAGCAGCTCGGGCAGCCGGTCTATGACCGCTGAGAAATCGAGACTGTAAGACATTCTTCCTCCCAACCCCTTCGGGTCCGGACAGGCTTTGCGCCTTGTCCGCATCGCTCTGGAACCGTGCGGCGCCAAAGCCCTCCATTTGTCGATTTTTGCCGCTGCGGGCTTCGAACCCTTGTCGGCGGCGTCTCGTTAATCTTAATGTTTGTACCAGTTAGTTCATTTTTGTGTCAAGCGTCATATCCGGTTAAAAAGCGGCGTCGCCGCTGTTTTTTTGTTTTTTGAAATTCCCGATAAAGTCTTTTTTATCAATGGCTAATGCAAAGGAGCGCAAGCGCTTTCCGCACGTCACCATGTCGCCACCGGCCGCCCGTCTGGTAGTTCCTGGAAACCCTGGTCTATGGAAGATGGCGATCGCCCTGAGGCTCGTTTTCGCCTGCGCCCAACCTGTCTATCTGCCCCGCCAACCGCTCGGCGATCAGCAGCGAGGCTCCCGTTGCCGTCACCATTTGTGGGAGCGACAGCCATTCCAGCATCCAGCCCGCGCCGGACCTTTCCTGTTCGTGCACAAGCGACTGGTGCAACGCCGATATGTGCACGGCATTGAAGCGCGCGAGCGTCACCAGCGTTTCGGCATTGACCGGGTTTTGTTTGTGCGGCATGGCCGAGGAACCGCCGCCTCCGGAGAGGCGGATTTCCGTGCCGAGTTCGGCCATGAGCGCGATGTCCTGCCCGAACTTGCCGAGCGTGCCCGTGATCAGCGAAAGCAGACCGGAAAATTCGGCGATGCCGTCGCGCTGGCTTTGCCATTGTGGCCGATCCGCAAGGCCGAGGCGCCTTGCCAGATCGATGCGCACGGCTGCGGCATTGTCACCGAGCTTTTCGAGCGTGCCGGCCGCGCCGCCGAATTGCAGGGCGAAACCGGTCTGCGCGAAGCTCTGGAGCCGCAGCAGATGGCGCTCCAGCGGTGAAATCCAGCTTGCCGCCCGGTCGGCGACCGTGATGTCGATCGCGGCCTGCATGCGGGTATAGCCCGTCAACGGATTATGGCCGTCGCGGGAGGCGAGATCTCCCAGCGTATCGACGAGACGCCCGAGCCGCATGGCGATGATTTCCGCCGCCATTTTCAGCCGCAGCATCAGGCTGGTATCGATGACATCCTGGCTGGTCGCGCCGAAATGCACCTTGTCCGCTGCCTTGCCGGCGACGGCCGCCCGCATCTGCCGGATGAGTTCGGGAACCACAACGCCATCCTTTGCGACGCCGTGGCGAAGGGCGGTGATGTCGGCGGCAAAGTCCGACAGGCCTGAGACAATCGCTTGTGCCACCTCATCCGCAAGGATGCCAGCCTCCGCCTCCGCCTCCGCCAGCGCCGCTTCGAAACGGATCATGGCGTCGATATCCGCCCTTGCCGAAAACAGCTCGACGATTTCGCTGTCGCCGAAAAGGCCTGAGAGGAAAGGGTGCTCGAAGGGGGAAAGGCTCATTGTCCGTCTCGCTTTCTTTTGCGCATATCGTTGTCGCAAAACCGCTGCACACTTTTGCGCGATATGCGTCAGATATCGAAAAACACGGTTTCGCCTTCGCCCTGCAGACGGATATCGAAACGATAGACGTTGCCTTCTTCCTTTTTGGCGACAAGCGTGGCGATGCGGCTCTTCTGCTCGATGCGGGCGAGAACGGGATCGGCGGCATTGGCCTCCTGTTCTTCCGGGAAATACATACGGGTCTGCAGGCCGATATTGATGCCGCGCGCGACGATCCAGAAGGTGATGTGCGGCGCCATCGGCCGACCGTCGCGGAACGGCACCGAGCCGGGCTTGATGGTTTCGAAGACGAATTCGCCCGTATCCATGTCACCGGGCGAGCGGCCCCAGCCGATGAAATTCGGATCGGCCTTGCCGCGCGTTTCGCTCGGGCTGTTGTAATAGCCGTCGGTATCGGCCTGCCATATCTCGATCAGCGCATCCTTGAGCGGCATGCCGGCGCCGTCATAGACCGTGCCGCGCACGCTGATGCGCTCGCCGCGGGCCTTGTCGTTATAAAGCGGGCCGGAACCGAGATCCTTCTCGAACACGCCTTCGATGCCGACGAAATTGGGTGTGCAGCCGATATGCACGTAGGGCCCTGCCGTCTGTGAGGCGGTTTCCTTGAAATAGTTGAGCGGCTGAACCATGGTCAGTTGCCCTCCATGCGGTTTTCGAAAAGGGTGGAGCGGCGACCGCGCAGCACGATATCGAACTTATAGGCCAGCATGTCCATCGGCAGCGTCGCATTCATGTCCAGCGGCGCGATCAGTCTCCGTATCGCATCCTCGTCCGGAATGGTTTTGACGATCGGACATTTCCAGATCAGCGGATCGCCCTCGAAATACATCTGGGTGATGAGGCGCTGCGCGAAACCGTGACCGAAGATGGAGAAATGGATATGGGCCGGCCGCCAGTCATTGACGCCGTTCGGCCAGGGATAGGCGCCTGGCTGGATGGTCTTGAACCAGTAATAGCCGTTCTCGTCGGTGATCGTGCGGCCGACGCCGCCGAAATTCGGATCGATGGCCGCGAGGTAGCTTTCCTTCTTGTGGCGGTAGCGACCGCCGGCATTGGCCTGCCAGAATTCCACCAGCGCGCCGTCGACGCCGCGACCGCACTCGTCCAGCACCCGGCCGTGAACGAGAATACGCGGTCCAACAGGCATTTCACCAGGGCGGGCATAGTTGAGGATGAGGTCGTTATCCAGCGGGTTCAGCATGCCATGGCCAAAAACGGGACCGGTGATCTCGCTCTTGGTTCCTTCAAGCGAAATCAGGGCGCGTTGCGGCGAGCGCAGGATCGAGGTCTTGTAGCCGGGCGCATAGGCCAGCGGGTGAATATCGCGGTTGCGCGCGAAGAAAGGCCCGGTTTCTGGTGGCTGGTTGCTCATTTCGTCTCCTCCCCATCGCCAGTTTTATCAAGGGAACTATCGGCTTTCATGCTGGCCAGGGCAAGCTTGGCAATCTTGAAAGCATGATTGGCGGCAGGCACGCCGGCATAGATCGCCACGTGCATCAGCGCCTCGCGAATATCCGCCTCGGTTGCGCCGGTATTGACGGTGGCGCGCACATGCATGGCAAGTTCTTCGTCCTGGCCCAGCGCCGCAAGAAGGGCGATGGTGACCATCGAGCGCTCGCGTTTCGTCCATTGATTGCCGGACCAGACGGTGCCCCAGGCGCCTTCGGTAATGAGCTGCTGAAAAGGCTGGTCGAAGCCCGTCGTCACGGTCTGGGCGCGGTCCACATGGGCATCTCCCAGCACGGAGCGACGGGTCTTCATGCCCTGTTCGAAACGTTCGTTCTTGTTGTTCTGGTCCGCCATCGGTCAATGCTCCGGCAAGGTCTTGAGAAAAATGCACGCGGCCTGCGCGTAGGCGAGTGGCTGTTCAAGGCAGGGAATGTGGCCGCAGCCGGCGATTGTTACAAAGCGGCTTGCGGGAATGAGGTCCGCCAGCGACTTTACCAGTTCCGGCGGTGTCGAGCCGTCCTGATCGCCCACGATACAAAGGGTCGGCACGGCAATGCGCCCGGCGGCCGCGGTAAAATCCGCGTCGCGGATGGCGGCGCAAGTGCCGCTGTAACCGGCTTCCGGCTGTTGCGACAGCATGTTGCGTGCGCCGGCATAGGCGGCATTGTCAGGCGTGCGGAAGGCGGGCGTGAACCAGCGCTCCATGACGGGATCGACCAGCGAGCCGAGGCCATCGGCAGAGATTTTGTCGATGCGGGCGTTCCACATGTCGGCCGTGCCGATCTTGTGAGCGGTATTGCTGAGCACGAGTGCGCGGACGAGATCGGGCCGGCGGGCATAAAGCCCCTGGGCAATCAGGCCGCCGACGGACAGTCCCCAGATGACGGCACTTTTCACGCCGAGATGATCGAGCAGCGCGATCAGGTCACCGGCATGGTCGTCGATCGAATAGGGTGGGCGACCGATATCGGAAAGCCCGTGGCCACGCTTGTCGTGCAGCACGTAGGCATAGTCATCGCCAAGCACCTCGATCACCGCATCCCAGATGCGGAAATCCGTACCGAGCGAATTGATGAAGGCGATGACCGGCTTGCCGCTGTCCAATCCCTTGACGCGATAATGGATCACGGTCTCGCCGCAGCGCAGAAAATGCATGATGGCTCCTCCTGCCGGGGATATTGCAAGCGGGTTCCGGTTAAGTAAAATGACATTATCGATGAAAATCATAACCACTGGATTATACGAGCGATGGTCGACCAGCGTATCAAGTTCCGCCACCTGCAGACCTTCGTGGAGGTTGCGCGGCAGAAAAGCGTTATCCGCGCCGCCGAAATCCTGCATGTCAGCCAGCCGGCGGTGACAAAAACGATCCGCGAACTGGAAGAGATCCTGGGTGTCTCGCTATTCGACCGGGAAGGTCGCGGCATTCGCATCAGCCGCTACGGCGAGGTTTTCCTGCGCCACGCCGGCGCGACGATGACGGCGTTGCGACAGGCGGTCGATTCGGTTTCGCAGGAGGCGGCGCGCGCCGGTTCCCCGGTGCGGGTGGGTGCTCTGCCCACGGTTTCGGTCCGCATCATGCCGAAGGCGATGGCCGGTTTTCTGGCGGAAAAGACCGGCAGCCCGGTGAAGATCGTGACGGGCGAAAACGCCGTTCTGCTGGAGCAGCTGCGGGTCGGCGATCTCGATCTCGTCGTCGGCCGTCTCGCGGCGCCGCAGAAGATGGCCGGGTTTTCCTTCGAGCATCTCTATTCGGAAAGGGTGCGCTTCGTGGTGCGGGCTGGCCACCCGCTTCTGTCGCCCGGTGTTTCGGTGTTCGATCACCTGCATGAATATCCGGTGCTGATGCCCACACGGCAGTCGGTCATCGGTCCTGTCGTGGAACAGTTTTTGATCGCCAACGGTGTTCCGGCCCTGCCGATCCGCATCGAAACCGTATCCGACGCCTTCGGCCGCGCCTTTCTGCGCACCAGCGACGCGATCTGGATCATCTCGGAGGGCGTGGTGGCGGCGGATGTGGCCGATGGCATCCTCGAAATTCTGCCGGTCGAGACCGGCGATACCAGCGGCCCGGTGGGACTGACGGTGCGGGCCGATACACAGCCCTCGCTGCCGCTTTCGCTGTTGATGCAGGCCATACGTGAGGCGGCGGGCGAGTTGCTGGATGGGAGGGCGGAGGCTGGTTCTTGAGATGAGGGTGAGGGTCGGAAAAGTCTGAGAACCTCTCCTCCGTCATTCCGGCCTGGAGCCGGAATCCAGCCACGGCGCGTCTGCGCCGTGAAAAGAGTCTTTTTTGCGATCAATGATTTGATCGAGCTGGACCCCGGATCAGGTCCGGGGTGACGGGTGTGGAAACGGTAGGGATAAAAGCCGCGTGTCTGGGGCAGCCCTAATAGGGAAGCCCCACGTAATTTTCCGCAAGCGCGGTGGAAGCGGCGCGCGATTGGACGAGATAATCCAGTTCCGCCTCCTGAATGCGCTGGCCGAAATCCCCCGTATCGGGAAAACGATGCATCATCGTCGTCATCCACCAGGAGAAGCGCACCGCCTTCCACACGCGGGAAAGCGCCTTCTGCGAATAGGCGTCGATGCCGGCCTCAGACCTGTCGCGATAAAACTCGATCAGCGCCTCGCTCAGATAATGTACGTCGCTGGCGGCAAGGTTCAGGCCCTTGGCACCCGTTGGCGGCACGATATGGGCGGCATCTCCCGCTAAAAACAGCCGACCGAACCGCATTGGTTCACTGACAAATGAACGGAGCGGCGCGATCGATTTTTCAAAGGAGGGGCCGGTCACCATCGCATCCGCATGGTTTTCCGGCAGGCGACGGCGGATTTCATCCCAGAAACGTTCATCGCTCCAGTCTTCAGGCCGGTCCTCGAGCGAACATTGAATGTAATAACGGCTGCGCGTGTGCGAGCGCATGGAGCAGAGCGCAAAACCGCGCGGATGATTGGCGTAGATGAGTTCGTGGTTGACCGGCGGCACTTCGGCCAGAATGCCGAGCCAGCCGAAGGGGTAGACCTTCTCGAATTCCCTGATCGCGCCTTGCGGCACGGATTTTCGGCTCACCCCGTGGAAACCATCGCAGCCGGCAATGAAATCGCAATCGATCCGGTGGGTTACGCCATCTTTCTGATAGGTTACATAAGGGCTTTCGCCATCGAAGTCATGCGGCTCGACATCAGATGCATCGTAGATGGTCGAGAGGCCGGCCGCTTCGCGCACATCCATCAGGTCATGGGTCACTTCCGTTTGACCATAGACCATCACACGCTTGCCGCCGGTCAGATCGAATAGATCGATACGATGGTCGCGACCGTCGAAGGTCAGCGAAAAACCGTCATGCGGCAGACCCTCGCGGCGCAGGCGCTTATCCGCGCCGGCCTTTTCCATGAGCTGTACCGTGCCTTCTTCCAGCACGCCGGCGCGGACGCGGCCGAGAATGTATTCCTTGCTGACGCGGTCGAGAATGACGGTCTCGACACCGGCTTTCGCCAGAAGCTGGCCAAGCAACAGCCCCGATGGACCGGAGCCGATGATGACGACCTGTGTACGCATTGTTTCCTCCCGAACTTGTCTCCGGTCAAGAAATTGACCAAGCGTTGCCGGAAGCTCAATGGACTTTCCGGTCCGTAAATTGCACAATCCGACCATCGGGCGCAGGAGGGGGATGAGATGCGTGTGACTGCCAATGAAGGGCTCTATGGTGAGGAAGCCGCGCAGGGCAGCGATTTTCGCTTCCATTGCGAGACGCTTTTTTCGCGGAGCAGTCTGCATCGCTTTGAAATCGGCCTGCATCGCCATTCTGCTTTTTTGCAAATCTTGTACATTTTTGGCGGCGAGGGCGATGCCTTGCTGGATGGCCGCATCGAGCCGATCCGCCCGCCGGTCGCCATCATCGTGCCACCCGGTTTCGAACACGGCTTCCGTTTTTCCCGCGATATCGGCGGCGTGATCGTCACCATGCTGCAGGGCGCGCTGCCGGCATCGGTGCAGGCGCTTCTGCTGCGGAATTTCTCCCAACCGGTGCTTCTGCCCTTGCTGGATTTTGCCGATGGAGAAGGAGTGCGCAGCGGGTTCGAACGGATTTCCGCGGAATATGAGGCCCGTGAGATCGGTCGCGACGCGATGATAGAAGGCCAGCTTGCGACCGTCGTCGCGCTTCTTTCACGGGCGGCGCGGCCGCTTCTGGAAACAAGCGGTGAGGGCCTGGCGGAGCAACGTTTCGAACGGTTGCTGTCACTGATCGCCCGCCATATCCGCGAGCCGCAGAAAGCCGGTTTTTATGCGAGGAAGCTCGGCCTTTCGGAAACGCACCTCAACCGGCTTGTCCGTTCCGTTTCCGGGCTCAGCCTGCAGCGGCTGATTGCCAAGCGCCAGATCGAGATCGCCCAGCAGGAACTGGTCTTCACCGTCTCCAGCGTACAGATGATCGCGGAGGGTCTTGGATTTGCCGATCCCGCTTATTTCAACCGCTTCTTCAGGCGGGAAACCGGCATGACGCCGCGCGCCTGGCGGCTCGCCGAGCAGCGCAAGATGGGCGATACCGGCGCGCGGCAGATGCCGCTTCAGACCAGCATTCTCGCCAGTTCCCGCTGAACGGACAGAAGTGCGGGCAAATATCGCTCCACCAGATCATCCATCGAAGCGACCGAGGCGGCGAGCCCGACATTCAGCGCAGCGACCGTCTGGCCGCGCACGCTTTTCAGCGGCACGGCGATGGAGCGAAGGCCGATTTCGACTTCCTGATCGATCAACGCATAACCGCGATGGCCGGTCACCTCGATTTCGGTGAGCAAGGCCTGAATATCGGTAATGGTTTTTTCCGTGCGGGCGACCAGCCGGGAGGCTTCGAGAATGTCGCGCTGGCGTTCGGGCGGCTGAGCGGAAAGAAGAACACGGCCCATCGAGGTGCAATAGGCGGGCAGGCGCGACCCCGGCATCAGCGCAATGGACATGACCCGCTGCTGGGCGGCGCGGGCCACATAAACGATTTCGGTTTCGTCCAGGATAGAGACGGAGGTGCTCTGGCCGATCTCCTCCGAAAGGCGATCGATGAGCGGCTGGACGATTTTGGGAAGCGGCATGGTGGCGAGGCAGCCGGTGCCGAGCCGCAGCACCTTCGGCGTGACGGTAAAGAATTTGCCGTCATAGGCGGCATAACCAAGCTCCGATAGCGTGAGCAGGCAGCGGCGTGTGGTGGCGCGGTCCAGTCCGGCGATCTCGGCGGCATCGGAGATGGAAAGCCGCGGCCGCTCGGCGCTGAAGGCTTCGATCACGCGCAATCCCTTGGCGAGACCGCCCATCATGTCTCTTTCGCTGACGGCCATGGCTAGGCTCCATTTGTGCGATATACGAACAAAAATCATATAACGCACAAAATCCTTGCCGTCGAGGCAATTTCAGCTTTACCTCATGGCCAAGCAGCCCTGCCGGTCCATCCGCTCGGCTGGATGGAGGTTTTGAGAATGGACAAGACAATCAAGAGCGCGGAAGAGGCGCTTGCGGGCATCGGCGATGGTGCGACGATCATGATCGGCGGTTTTGGCGGCTCCGGCGCGCCGATCGAGCTGATCCACGCACTGATCGACAAGGGACCGAAGGACCTTACCGTCATCAACAACAATGCCGGCAACGGCCGCATCGGCATCGCCGCGATGATCGATGCGGGCATGGTCAAGAAGATGATCTGCTCCTTCCCGCGCTCTTCGGATCCGCGCGCCTTCACCGATCGCTATCTGGCCGGCGAAATCGAACTGGAGCTGGTGCCGCAGGGCACGCTTGCCGAGCGCATTCGCGCTGGCGGTTCCGGTATTCCGGCCTTCTACACCCCGACAGGTTTCGGCACGGAACTGGCAGAAGGCAAAGTAATCGCGGAATTCGACGGCCGCTCCTACGTGCAGGAGCGCTGGCTGAAGGCCGATTTTGCCATCGTCAAGGCCGAGCTTGGCGACACCTATGGCAACCTCACCTACAACAAGGCCGGGCGCAATTTTAACCCGCTGATGTGCATGGCCGCGAAAACCACCATTGCGCAGGTCTCGAAGATCGTCGCCGCCGGCGAGATCGATCCGGAGCATGTCGTGACGCCGGGTATTTTCGTGAACGGCGTCGTGGAAATTTCCGATCCGCAACAGGAAGAAGTCCTCATTCGCGCGGGAGTAGCCTACGCATGACCACGACCATCGACACCCGCGAAGACATCAAGCTTTCCAACGCCCAGATCGCATGGCGCGCGGCACAGGACATCGAAGATGGCGCCTACGTCAATCTCGGCATCGGCTTTCCCGAAATGGTGGCGCGCTATCAGCCACCCGGCCGTCAAGCGATCTTCCATACCGAAAATGGCATCCTGAATTTCGGTGAAGCGCCGCCGGAAGGTGAGGAGGACTGGAACCTCATCAATGCCGGCAAGAAGGCCGTGACGCTGAAACCGGGCGCCGCCTTCTTCCACCATGCCGACAGCTTCGCCATGGTGCGTGGCGGACATCTGGATGTGGCGATCCTAGGGGCCTATCAGGTGGCGCAGAATGGCGATCTCGCCAATTGGCGCGTCGGCTCCAGGGGTGTGCCAGCCGTCGGTGGGGCGATGGATCTGGTTCATGGGGCCAAGCAGGTCTTCGTCATCACCGAACATGTGACCAAGAATGGCGAGCCAAAGCTGGTTGAGAAATGCGCCTTCCCGCTGACCGGCGTCGGCTGCATCACCCGCATCTATACCAGCCACGCGGTGATTGACGTGGTTGATGGCCGCTTCGTGCTGCGTGAAAAACTGCCGGCAATGACGTTTGAAGAGCTACAGGCCATGACCGGCGCGCCGCTTCATGTGGATGGCACGGTTGCTGATCTCGTTGCACCGGAACTTTGAGGAAACACCGATGACCGAAGCCTATATCTGCGATTACATCCGCACACCCATTGGCCGTTTCGGCGGTGCGCTTTCTTCCGTAAGGGCGGATGACCTCGGCGCGGTGCCGCTGAAGGCGCTGATGGAACGCAATCCTTCCATCGACTGGGAAGCCGTCGAGGATGTGATCTTCGGCTGCGCCAATCAGGCGGGTGAGGATAACCGCAACGTGGCGCGCATGTCGTTGCTGCTCGCCGGCCTGCCGGTGTCGGTAACCGGAACGACCATCAATCGTTTGTGCGGTTCCGGCATGGATGCCGTCATTGCTGCCGCCCGGGCCGTCAAATCGGGCGAGGCGGAGCTGATGATTGCCGGCGGCGTCGAAAGCATGAGCCGAGCGCCCTTCGTTCTGCCCAAGGCGGAGAGCGCTTTTTCGCGCAATGCCGAAATCTACGACACCACCATCGGCTGGCGTTTCGTCAACCCGCTGATGAAGGCGCAATATGGCGTCGATTCCATGCCGGAAACCGGTGACAATGTCGCGGTCGATTATCAGGTCTCGCGCGAGGATCAGGATGCCTTCGCCGTACGCAGTCAGCAGAAGGCGGCGGATGCGCAGGCCAATGGCCGTCTCGACAGGGAAATCGTTTCGGTAACGATCCCCCAGCGCAAGGGCGATCCACTTGTCGTCTCGAAGGACGAACATCCGCGGGCCACAAGCCTCGAAGCACTGGCTAAGCTGAAGCCGGTGAACAAGCGCGAGGGCGCTACGGTAACGGCGGGCAATGCGTCTGGCGTCAATGATGGTGCGGCCGCGCTTATCATCGCGTCAGCCGAGGCTGCGAAGAAATATGGCCTCACTCCCATCGCCCGTATCCTCGGTGGCGCCGCTGCCGGCGTGCCGCCGCGCGTCATGGGCATCGGCCCGGCTCCGGCCTCCGCCAAACTTCTGGCGCGGCTCGGGCTGAAGCAGGAACAGCTCGATGTGATCGAGCTGAACGAGGCATTCGCCAGTCAGGGCCTTGCAACGCTGCGCCAGCTCGGCATTGCCGATGACGATGCGCGGGTAAATGCGAATGGCGGCGCCATCGCGCTCGGCCATCCGCTCGGCATGTCCGGTGCTCGGATCGCCGGCACGGCGGCGCTCGAACTTTCCTTGACGGGCAAGCGGCTGGCGCTCGCCACCATGTGTATCGGCGTCGGGCAGGGTATCGCCGTCGCGCTGGAGCGGATTTGACGGGATAACGGCTTCAGCATCGTGATAACGGTGCTAATGCCGCCGTAAACCGGTACGAATGCCCGCTGCCGCATCTTCCTTAGTGTGACAGTGGCCATTCAGGTTACTCGGCAGGTGATTTTTTCGCTCTGACACATCCCAGCCCCCTCATTCCTGTGCTTGTCACAGGAATCCAGCCGACGCGCGTCTACGCGGCGGAAGACTCCTCTCAGCCCAGGGACTTGGGCTGGCTGAATCTCTGTGACAAGCACAGAGATGAGGGGAGGAGGCGTGCTGGGCCAAGCAAGCCGGCCCTGCGATGCAGGCCCCCGTCGATTATTCCCTGATAAAGTACTCCACGCTCTTATCCCTCTGCACATGTTGGATTCCATCATGATCCGTGACATGTTTTGCGAGATATGACAGGAGTCTTTCCGTCTACGGGGCACCCGCATGAAACGTCCGACCATTACCGATGTTGCAAAGGCCGCCGGCGTCAGCGTCGCCACGGTCGACCGGGTGCTGAACGGCCGCCTGCCGGTGCGGGAGGAAACCTCGCGGCGTGTGTTCGAGGCCGCGGAGAAGATCGGCTTTCATGCCACCAACATCATTCGTCAGCGCATGCTGGCGGATATGCCTTCCTATGGCCTTGGCATCATTCTGCGCAAGGAACGGCACGCCTTTTATCAGACCTTTGCCGACGAGCTGGAGCTTGCGGCGCGCAACATCCGGGATCGCCACGTCAATCTGCGCATCGAATTTGCGCAATCCGGTGAGCCGGCGGAGCTTGCGGCGCTGCTTATGGGCATGAAGGGCCGGGTACAGGCGGTGGCCGCTACCGGGCCGGACCACCACGATGTCACGGCCGCCGTCGAGGCATTGAAGATCAAGGGCATTCCGACATTCTCGCTGCTTTCCGATTTTGCCCAGGGCGTGCGGGAGGCTTATCTCGGTGTCAACAGCATGAAGGTGGGACGCACAGCGGCGTGGATGATCTCACGACTGGCGCGCAGCAAGGGCAAGGTGCTTCTGCTGCTTGGTGGTCACCGGTTTCATGGTCATTCGCTGCGCGAAACCGGCTTTCGCAGCTACATGCGTGAATATGCGCCGGAATTTGAGGTTATGGATGCCCTGATCACGCTGGAAACGCGACGCGTAACCTATGAGCTCGTGATGGACTCTATCGCCAAGCACAGGGATCTCGTCGGCATCTATTGCGTGGGCGGCGGCATGGAAGGGGTGATCGAGGCACTTCAACACGAAAAGCGGCAGGAACCCATTGTCTGCCTTGTCAACGAACTGACCCCCGTGTCCCGCCAGGCACTGCTGGAAGGCAGCATCAGCGGCGTGTTCCAGACCCCGCTACGCGAATTGTGCGCCGATCTCATCGCAACCATGGTTCACACTATCGAACATGGCATGGCGGAGACGCCGGGACAGCGTTTCCTTCCTGCCCATCTCTGGGTTCCTGAAAGCCTTTGATGGTTTGATAGATTACATCATATCGCGTCCGCCCGTTTCTATCATGCTTGATGGTTTTGCCTGCTGCTGACGCGTTGACGTGGTGACCGGACTAGGAAATCTTGCCTGCCTGTGGAGCGGACAGGAGGCCGACCTTCACAGCATGAGATTACGTCGGGGTTGCTTGACGCCGCGGATATTCCTTCGCGGCGCGGGGGCAGCTTTTTCCGGAAAGCCGTGACGGCTTCGAGCGCGATGGTGCGGCCGGTTCTTTTCAAGGTTTGGAGGGGAAAGAGATGAAAAGACATTTCGCCAATGCAGCCTTCGCGACCATGCGGACGACGGGCGCGCCGGTGCAGGCCGTTGGAGTTTCGATGGCGCTGAAACCTGCCGGAAACGATGCGGCAGACAGGAGGGTCTTCGTGCTCTTCGAGCTGGTAAGGCCGGCCGATCTCAAAAACCATCAGGCCGGGAATTGAGCCATGGCCGTGCCTGCCGGCTTCTGCGCTCCCCGGGGGAGTGCCGCCGGAGGGGCCTGACGCGCCGCAGCCGGGCACGACCGGCTACGGTAAAAACTGGACAATGCAATCAGCAGCGATTTCCGCGGGAGGAAACCTTGAAAAAACTATTGATGGCGACGGCACTCTGTATCTTCGCGACACCGGCTCTGGCCGAGACCCGAATTGCAGTCTCGATGACGTCTTTCGACAATCCGTTTCTGACGATCCTGCTCAACGGCATAAGGGCCGAGGCCGGGCGCGACAAGACCATCGAGCTTCTGGTCGAGGATGCCCAGCTCGATCCTTCAAGGCAGCTGAATCAGGTGCAGAACTTCATTGCCAATGGCGTCGATGCGATCATCGTCAACGCCGTCGATGGTGACGCTACCTCGGCGATAACCAAGGCCGCATCCGCTGCGAAAATTCCGCTTGTCTATGTGAACCATCCGCCGGCTGAGCTGGAAACCGGGCTGCCTGACGGCACGGCATTTGTCGGCTCCAACGAACTTGATTCAGGCACCATGGAAGCCGAAGCCGCCTGCAAGCTGATGGGCGGCAAGGGCAAGGCCGTCATTCTGATGGGCCCTTTGGAAAACCATGCGGCGCTGGTTCGCACCAAGGATGTGGAAACGGTGTTCTCCAAGCCGGACTGCAAGATCGAAATCCTTGAAAAGCAGACGGCGAACTGGAGCCGCACGCAGGCACAGGACCTCGTTTCCTCCTGGCTGACGGCGGGCATACAGTTCGATGCGGTCATCGCCAACAACGATGAAATGGCGATTGGCGCCGTGCAGGCGCTGAAGGCAGCGGGCGTATCCATGAAGGACGTCGTCATTGCCGGCATTGACGCGACACCCGACGGACTTGCCGCGATGCAGGCGGGCGATCTCGATATCACCGTCTACCAGAATGCGACGAAGCAGGGCGAGGTCTCCGTTCAGACGGCGGTGAAGGCCGCTGCCGGTCAAAGCACCGAAAAGACGCTCTGGGTGCCCTTCGAACTCGTCACGCCGGAAAACATGTCCGCCTATGCCAAATGAGCCGGGGCTTCGGCCCCGTCCCTTATCCCACCGACTGGAAACAGCCATGAAACATACGCTCGATCCCCACATGTTCCGGCATCTTTCGCTGGCCGAGACCTGCCGCAAGGTCGCAGAGCTCGGTTACGACTATGTCGAACTTTCACCCCGTCCGGATTTTCTGTCCTGGTGGACGCGACCGAAGGTCTATCCCGAGCGCGTCGCCGAATTCAAAAAGGCCCTGAAGGATCACGGCGTCGGCCTTGCCACGCTGCAGCCCATGTATCGCTGGGCGAGCCCGTATCCGGACGAATGGGAGGTAGCGATCGACAACTGGAAACGCGCCATCGAGATTGCGGTCGAGATGGAGTGCCCGATGTTCGTTTCGGAATTCGGCCGTGGAGGCTCGCCGGAGCGCAGCCTCAACGACCGGTCCGGCCTGCACCGTCCGGAAACCTGCGAAGCGCAGTTCTTCCGCGCCATGGATGTTCTGGTGCCGATCCTCGAGCGGGAGGGGCTGGTGCTGTCGCTGGAGGCGCATCCCGAAGACTGGATCGAGGAAATCGCGCCGGCCATCGACATCATCAAGACCATCAATTCCAAGGCGGTAAAGGCCTCCTTCATCGCGCCTCACACCTTCTTTTACGGTCCGGACATGGTTGCCAACCTGCGCGCGACCGAAGGTCATCTGGTGCATGTGCGCCTTGCCGATACCTATGACCACACCAAATCGTCGCAGCTGCGCTACATCGTCAATCCGCCCGGCGCCAAAGTCAGGGTGCACCAGCACACGGATTTCGGCCAGGGCGAGATCGACTGGGAGATATTCTTCGCCACGCTGGCCGACATGAAATTCGACGGTGTGCTGTCGAATTGCGTCTTTGCCTGGGAAGATCGTGTCGATGAAAGCGCGCGTTTCATGCTCAGCGAAACCCGGCGATATGTCGCCAAATACTGGAAATGAGGTTTTTCAGATGACTGTGAAAATTGGTGTCATCGGCACCGGTGCCATCGGGCGCGATCACGCCCGACGTATCAATGAGGTTCTGGGCGGTGCGAAGGTCGTGGCGCTGAGCGACGTCAACCGCGCCTCGTCCGAAGCGGTCAAAAAAGACATCGCCCCTGATGCCGCCATTTTCGCCACCGGCGAGGAGCTCATCGCATCAGCTGATGTGGATGCCGTGCTTGTCACTTCCTGGGGCGCGACGCATGAGCAATATGTGTTGGCGGCCATCGCCGCCGGCAAGCCGTGCTTCTGCGAAAAGCCGCTGGCGACGACGGCAGAGGGCGCGAAGCGGATCGTCGATGCTGAGGTGGCGCATGGCAAACGGCTGGTGCAGGTGGGTTTCATGCGCCGCTACGACGCCGGTTACGTGGCGCTGAAAAAGACCGTGGACACCATGATCGGCGCCCCGATCATGGTCCATGCCGCCCATCGCAACCCGACCGTTCCGGAGCAGTATGTGACGCCCATGGCGATCCACGACACGATGATCCACGAGATCGACGTGCTGCGCTGGCTGCTCGATGACGACTATGTGTCGGCCCGGGTTCTCTTTCCACGTGCCGCCGCCCGCAGCCATGCAAAGCTGAGGGACCCGCAGATCGTCATTCTGGAAACGGCCAGGGGCACGATCATCGACGTCGAAATCTTCGTGAACTGCCACTACGGTTACGACATACAGTGCCAGGTGGTCGGCGAGGACGGCATTGCCAGCCTGCCGGAGCCGATGGCGATACAGACACGGCTCGGCGCCAAGCTGCAGAACGATATTCTCACCGACTGGAAGGATCGTTTCATCGCCAGCTACGACGTCGAATTGCAGGACTTCATCCATGCGGCGGCGAAGGGAACAGCCTCCGGCCCCAATTCCTGGGACGGCTACGTGGCCGCGATCACTTCCGATGCCTGCGTCGCCGCGCAGGAGACGGACGGAGCAGCCGTCGCAATCAGGCTTCCCGCCCGTCCCGCCCTTTATCAGTGAGGTCTTTCATGCGTTTTGCCATCAACCACATCACCGCCCCGGCGCTTTCGCTTGAGGACTTCTTCCAGACCGCGCGCGAACTCGGCCTCACCGAGGTCGAGATCCGCAACGACCTGCCGGATATTGTCGGCACGTTGACGCCGGCGCAGGTGAAGGCGGCGGCCGACAAGGCCGGCGTGACGATCATCTCCATCAACGCGCTTTATCCCTTCAACGTCTGGTCGGGCGACCTGCCGCAGCGCGCCGTCGCCATGGCCGATTACGCCGCGGCGAGCGGTGCAAAAGCGCTGGTCATGTGCCCGCTCAATGACGGCAGGGCGGTTTCCTTCGACGATCTCGTGACGGCGCTGAAGGCCATGAAGCCGATCCTTGAGGAGAGAGGCCTTACCGGTCTTGTCGAACCGCTCGGCTTCCCGGTCTCCTCGCTGCGCACCAAGACCGAGGCGGTGAGAGCCATTGATGTGGCCGGCGGCGGCGATGTCTACAGGCTGGTGCACGACACCTTCCACCATCACCTCGCGGGCGAAACGGCGTTCTTCCCCGAGCGCACCGGTCTCGTCCACATTTCCGGCGTCACCGACCCCGCCGTCTCCGTCGCCGACATGCTGGATGCCCACCGCGTCCTGGTGGATGGCGCCGACCGGCTGGAGAACATCGCCCAGATCAGGGCGCTGGAGGCCGCCGGTTACAAGGGGCCCTACAGCTTCGAGCCCTTTGCGACGGAAGTTCATGACCTGAAGGACCCGGCCGCTGCCGTGAAAGCCAGCATCGACCACATCGCCGGCGCGCTCTGACCGCGCTGCCGCCCGCGGTGAAGCGCGGGCGGCAACCGGACGATCGCCAAAGCCGGAGAAATCAATTCCGCATTTACGGATGATGCTGTAGTCTCCGGTAACGAGAGAGTAGCAGACCGGCGCGGTTATTCTTCAGATCGATTGCGTGAGTCTTTCCGCCAGGGCCGTCCGAAGAAGAGTGGTTGAATTCCCTTTTATGAAAATAGACAGGAAAACGACGCTTAAGGACGTCGCGCGGGAGGCGAATGTTTCGCTGAGCACGGCTTCGCATGCGATCAACGGCACGGCACCGCTCACCACGCAGGTTCGCGAGCGGGTTCTGGAAGCCGCCCGGTCGCTTGGTTATCTCGAAAACCGGCGCCAGAAGGCGACCATCGCCACCTTGCGTGTCGTCCTGCTGGCCATGACCAATGACGCGGCACCGCAGAGCGACCTCAACATGGTCAGCTGGACAATGTTGAACGGCTTCCGCCGCGAATGCGAGCGGCGCGGAATCCGCATCGTTCCCTATGTCAGTGCAACGAGCCGGCTCGACCCCGTGGCGGTTGCCGAAGCCGTCAGGACAGATAATGTGGACGGTGTCGTGGTTCTGAATGACGACAGGCCGCAGCTGGTCGAGGCGCTTTCCGCGCTTGGCAAGCCCGTGGTGCTGATCAATGGCGAAGATCCGGCCATGATCGTCGATACGGTAACGGCGGAGAACCGGTTCGGCGCTCGCCTCGGCATCGAGCATCTGCTGTCGCTCGGGCATCGCAATATTGTGCATGTGACCTGGAAGGGCCGCACGACGATCCGCCGTCGTCATGATGGCTATAACGATGCATTCCTTGCAACGGGCCTTGCCGTTCCGGCCGATATGGTCATCGAGGTCGAGAGCTACGAACCCGAATGGGGGGAGGTGGCTATCCGCCGTCTGCTTGCCGAGCAGCGACCACTGCGAAACGCCACCGCGATTTTCTGCGCCGCCGATAATCTGGCGCTCGGCTGTCTGAAGGCCTTGGGGGAGGCCGGCATCCGGGTGCCCGAGGATGTCTCGGTGCTGGGTTTCGATGACATCATGCCAGCCGCCTTCAGCACACCGCCTCTCAGCACCATCCAGTTGCCCGCCGACAGGCTGGGCGGGGCGGCGCTGTCGCTGCTGGAGCAGCGGCTGGTGGCGGCCGATCCCACCCGGCCGGCGCACCGGCTGGAACTCGGTTGCCGGCTGGTGCTGAGGGGCAGTATCGCCCCGCCGCGCAAATAGGCCGCTTTCCGCCGCCGACGCGCCGATCGACGTTTTCCACGTGATATTCGATTGCAAAAACCTATCCCATGAATAGCCTGTGCGGCATGGATTCTGGAATCGGGAGGGTTCCCCGCATGTCGCACAGCAATGAAAACGTCCCTGCTCTGGCGAGGCTGGATGAGCTGGATCGGTTCTGCCGCGCCGTTTTCCTCGCTGCCGGTACGGATGACGAGACGGCCGATGCGGCGACCCGCGCCATGATGCATGGCACGCGGCTTGGCGTTGACAGCCACGGTGTGCGCCTGCTCGCTCATTATGTCACCGCACTTGAAGGCGGGCGTCTCAATCCGCGGCCGCAAATCAGCCGCGTTTCCGGCTTCGGCGCGGTGGAGACGGTGGATGCGGACAACGCCCACGGCGCCCGCGCCACCTATGCGGCCATGGAAAACGCCATGGCGCTCGCGGAAAAATTTGGCATCGGCGCGGTGGCGATCAGGAATTCCTCGCATTTCGGACCGGCTGGGGCTTATGCGCTGGAGGCGGCCCGGCAGGGCTATATCGGCCTGGCATTCTGCAATTCGGACAGTTTCGTGCGCCTGCATGATGGCGCCATGCGCTTTCACGGCACCAACCCGATTGCCATCGGCGTTCCTGCAGCGGATGACCTGCCGTGGCTGCTGGACATGGCGACCAGCGCAGTGCCCTATAATCGCGTGCTGCTTTACCGCAGCCTAGGACAGCAATTGCCTGCGGGGGTTGCCTCGGATGGTGACGGCGTCGATACAAGGGATCCGAATGCTGCGGAAATGCTTGCCCCCGTCGGCGGCGAATTCGGCTTCAAGGGCGCGGCGCTGGCGGGAATGGTGGAGATTTTCAGTGCGGTTCTGACCGGCATGAAGCTGAGCTTCGATATCGCCCCGATGGGCGGGCCGGATTTCTCCACGCCGCGCGGGCTTGGTGCCTTCGTTCTGGCGCTGAAACCAGAAGCCTTCCTTGAGCGCGACGCGTTTGACGAGGGCATGAAGCGCTATCTCGAAGTGCTGCGGGGTTCCCCCGTTCGCGAGGATTGCAAGGTCATGGCGCCTGGCGATCGCGAATGGGCGGTGGCGGCGAAGCGGGAAAGGGAAGGGGCGCCGGTCGATCCGGTCACCCGCGCGGCCTTTTCGGAAATGGCGGCAAAGTTTTCGGTCAGCCCGCCCGCATATCACTAAGCTTCCACGATTGTCAGCGCCCGCTCAGGCGGGACGAAGAAGCATGCTGGGGCGCGGATAGGGTGCTTTTGCGGGTCCCAGCCTTTCCGCCACGACCGGACGGCCGATGTAATAGCCCTGCGCGTAATCGATTTCCATCTGGCGCACGAGTCTCAGCTGTTCCTCGGTTTCCACGCCTTCGATCAAAATTTTATGGCCGCGATTGCGAATGAGGCGGATCATGTCCTGCAGCATCGCCCGTCCGCGTGGGGTCTTGCTGTCATGCAGGAAAGAACGATCAATCTTGACGGTATCGAAATCCGTCATGCGCAGCCATGACAGCCCGGCGAAACCCGTTCCGAAATCATCCAGCCAGATTTTGATGCCAAGCGTCTTCAGGTCGTTCAGGCAACGCAGCACATCCGAATGCATTTCCATGTCCAGGCCTTCGGTGATTTCGAAGGCGAGCCTGTTGCCGGCAATACCGGCTTCCACGAGAATGGCCGCGACGGACGTGGCGAACCCAGGGTTCTTCAATTGCATGGGTGACACATTGACGCTGACGACATCAACCCTGTCATCGGCCAATATGTGCTTGCAGACCGTCTTGATGGTCCACAGGCCCAGTTCCATGATCGTGCCGGTACGCTCGGCGATCGGGATGAAGATGCTGGGGGCGACGGAATTGCCATCCAGCAGGCGAAGTCGCATCAGCGCCTCGACGCCTGTCGTTTCATTGGTCGAGATGTTCAAGATCGGCTGGTAGACAAGGGAAACAAGGTTCTCCGCAACTGCGATCTTCAGAAGGGCGGCGATGTTTTCCGTTTCGTCGCTGGTCTGCGGATCGTCGGGATCGAACAGCTTCATGCAATTGCGGCCATTGCCCTTGGCGATGTAAAGCGCGCGATCGGCCTCGTTGATGATCTTCTCCAGCTTGCCGTCCGGGTTGGGGCGGGTAAAGGAGGCGCCGATGCTGACAGTGACGATGAAGGTGCCGTCGCGGCGCTGGTCATGTGCGAGGGACAGGCTTTCCACGGTATGGCGGATCGTTTCGGCGAGTTCGCCAACCTGTTGTTTGGACTTGAATGGCGCCAGCACGATGAATTCTTCGCCACCATAGCGGCCGATCGAGGCGCCGTGCTGGATGATTGCATCCTGCAAGGCATTGCCCACGGTCACGAGACACTTGTCGCCTTCCTGGTGGCCATAACGGTCGTTGTATTTCTTGAAGAAATCGACATCGATCAGGAATACGGAAAAACCTTCTTCCTTCTTCATCCAGTTATCCCACAACAGGCGCAGATGGTGATCGATGGCGCGGCGGTTCTGCAGCCCGGTCAGGGAATCGGTGTTGGAAAGACGCAGCAGCGCCTGGCCACGCTCATCCGCCGCCTTCTGCTGGGCCTTCGCTTCCAGCCCGTTGACGAAGACATGGTAGCGTTCCCTGTTCAGGTTCCAGTTCACATAAGACGTGAAGACGAAGCAGGAGATATAGAAGGTGCCGAAAGCGAATTTGTAGAAAGCGTCTTCAGGAAACTGCGTCGCCGCCAGAAAATAGGTGACGAGAATGATGCCCGATGACACCAGCGACAGATGGAATCTGAAAGTGAAAAACAGATTGGCGCCCATCATGAAGATCGCCCCGAAAACCATGTAATAGGACATGTTTTCGATATTGTCGGTCAGCAGCGATGGCAATAGCCAGCCGATATAACCCATGACGAGGGCGGTCGCACAGGTGAGGTCGAGCGCTGCGGTGCTGGCTCCCCGGCGTAGCTGGATTTCCAGTGTCAGCAGCGCTGATACGGCGACCGCGAAACGTGCGACAATGGTGTAAAACGCGACGTCGGGTATCAGAACGATGTCTGAAGCGGCAAACAGAAGATAAATGAAGACAGCCGTCCACAGGCCCCGACGGATAGAACCCCGGCGGCTGCGTTCGCCTTCCTGCTGGTAAAGGGCAAGAAGTTCATCAGAAAACCGGGAGTCCGGCCGCCGATAGTCTTGCTGTCCACTCACCTCTCCCAATGTGTGCTTCATGCACTTTCCCATAGTGTTGCGTATACTTATTAAGTAACTGCTTATTCCACTTTTCCGTGTGCTGTCGCACCCAGTTCGGGTTCCTGTCGATCTCTGCCAAAGCTGTTTGAGACCATGGAAAGGAAGAACGCATCATACGTTCGCAACATTAAGTTTCACTAAACCGCCTATCCTCCCAGCCGCCACCCGAGAGTGTGACCAAAAAAATACGCTAATTTACTAATCTATCCCTACACCGCGCAAAAATCGAAATCGAGTGGCCTTCGGTGTCCCAGAAACGTATAGTTAACAATGTGTTAACACTGGAGGCTGAAGTGGTGCGGGTAAAGAAGAAAAATCTGGATGGGGCAAGTCTGATCACCCCGGATACTGTCGCAAAAGAGATTTTTGCACGCAAAACGAAAACGTTCGATGAGCAGTTCGCAGTTGCAAAAGCAGAAATTGCCATCATTCTCGAATTGGCACAGCAGCAGTTCGATAATGGTATTTCAGCACATGACATAATACATCGAACGGCGGGGGCGCTGCATGGGTTGCGAGAAAAACTCCACTCAAGCGTGTGGGCTGAACTGATCCCCGTCATACAGAATCACCCCGTGTCGGAGCGTTTTCTGCAGGATCCGTTCACGCGCTGGTCGTTCGACAAGCCGCGGGGTTATTCCGGCGATGCGCAATTGCTGGACTTCATCTATGGTCACGAAAGCGTTGCCGGTCTGGTGAAGAATGCGACGCCGCTGGGGCGTGATCTTTACGACTATACGAAGGACGCCAGTTCTTCCGTGGCGGTGCGCGAGCGACGGGATCTGCTGACGAGCTTTGTCGACGAAGCGGCGGCCCGGCACGGTGAAGATACCGAAATCCTCACCATAGCGTCCGGGCATCTGCGCGAGGCGGATGCTTCCGCAGCGCTGAAGGAGGGCAGGCTGCGGCGCTGGGTGGCGCTCGATCAGGACCCCTTGAGCGTCGGTTCCGTTGCCCGCGATTTCGCCGGCACCTGCATCGAGGCGATCGACGGCTCGGTGCGCGATATCGTCCTGCGCACGCAGGAGCTCGGCACTTTCGATCTGATATACGCAGCCGGTCTATACGACTACCTGAACGACCGTGTGGCGATCAAACTCACGCGGCGCTGCATGGAGATGCTGAAACCCGGCGGCATGTTCCTTTTCGCCAACTTCTCCGAGGACATCGTTGTGGACGGCTACATGGAAACCTTCATGAACTGGGCGCTGCTGTTGCGCTCGAAGGCGGATATGTGGCGGATCGTCAATGCCAGCGCCGATCCCGACAGCATCGAGGCTGAGGTGTTCTTCGGCGAGAACCACAATATCGTCTACGCGACGATGCGTAGGAAGGCATGACATCCTTCGGCCCGTCTTCCTGCCAATAACCATTTGCTTAAACCTCGTCGCGGGCCTAAGAATCCGCGCCGAATGCATTGCAGAATGGAATGGCTGAAATGAAGAGATATTATTCGGATATGGGCGGTCTGCCCGGGCAGACGGAACTCCTGTCGAGCAAGGCTGTATTCAAGACCGCCTATGCTGTCATCCCCAAGACCGTGATGTCCGATATCGTGACAAGCGTGCTGCCCCACTGGACCGGCACGCGTGCCTGGATCATCGCCCGGCCGATGACCGGCTTTTCCGAGACTTTCGCGCAATATATCGTTGAAGTGCAGCCCGGCGGCGGCAGCGACCGTCCGGAGCCGGACGCACGGGCGCAGGCGGCGATCTTCGTCGTCGATGGCGAGATGACCGTGGAATTCGAGGGCGCCCGGCATGAGCTGCGGGAGGGCTCCTTCGCTTTCCTTCCGGCCGGCAGCCGCTGGCAGATCCGTAATTCGGGCAAGGCGCCGGTCAAATTCCACTGGGTGCGGAAGGCGTTTCAGGCCGTAGACGGGCTGGAGCCACCGCCGGCGATCTTCACCCATGAAGACGAGACCGCCCTTTCGGCAATGCCGGACACCGACGGCAAATGGGCGACGACCCGTTTCATCGATCCTGATGACGTGCGTTACGACATGCATCTCAACATCGTCACCTTCGAGCCGGGCGCGACCATTCCCTTCATGGAAACCCATGTCATGGAACACGGCCTCTATGTTCTCGAAGGCAAGGCCGTGTACCGGCTGAACGAGGACTGGGTGGAGGTGCAGGCCGGCGACTTCATGTGGCTGCGCGCCTATTGCCCGCAGGCGTGTTATGCGGGCGGGCCGGGCCGATTCCGCTATCTGCTCTATAAGGATGTAAACCGACACGTGAAGCTCTGGTAACGGGCCTGCGGTCTGCAAAAAACCATGAATTGTCGCGCAATCCGGCGGCTTGCGCGATAAATGCTTGCTTTGGATCGAATATCCCTAATAAATTCCCGTAGGCGGCGGCTATTGCTGCGCCGCTCCGTTTGGTGATCCGCCTGCACCTATCCTTGAGAAGACTTGCCCGTATGACTGAGACGATCGATGCCAATGTCTTCAATCTTGCGCCCGTGGCGATGTGGATCGAGGATTTCAGCGAGGTAAAGCGCCAGTTCGATATCTGGCGGGCGGAGGGCGTAGAGGATCTCAGGGCGTTTCTTCTGGACGATCTGACAAGGGTGGCGGCCTGTTCGCAGAAGATCCGCGTCATCCAGGTCAACGCCAGGACGCTGGAACTGTTCGAGGCCCACGACCAGGGCCATCTCGTCGACAATCTGCACCGCATCTTTCGCGATGACATGCTAGAGAGCCATGTGAACGAGCTTTCCGAACTCTGGGCCGGCAAGACGGAATTCACCAGCAATGCTGTCAATTATTCGATCGGTGGCAAGCGGCTGGACATTCAGTTGCGCGGCGCGGTGATACCCGGCCACGAGGACACGCTCGACCGGCTGCTTCTGACCACCGAGGATGTGACGGAGCGGGAGGAGGCCCGCCGCAAGGAGCTGCTCAACCGCCGTTATGCCGAGGGCATGTTCAAACATTCGCCTGTGTCCCTGTGGGTGGAGGATTTCAGCCGGGTAAGGCGCCTGATCGAGGAGGTCAGGGAGCGCGGCATCATCGATTTCCGGGTCTTCATGGATGTGCATCCGGAATTCGTGCGGCAATGCATGAGCGAAATCCGCGTCATCGACGTCAATCGCGCGACGCTCGACCTGTTCTGTGCGCCGGACCGGCAGGTTCTGCTGCAGCGGCTAGGCGATATTTTCCGCGACGAGATGGAAAAGCCGTTCCGCGAACAGCTGATGGAACTCTGGAACGGTAATCTCAGCCATCACCGCGAGGTGGTGAACTACGCGCTGGACGGTTCCGAGCGGCATCTGCTTTTGCATTTTTCGGTTTTTCCCGGGTATGAGCGGGACTGGTCTCTGGTGCAGGTGGCGTTGACGGATATTACCGCGCGCAAGAAAGCCGAAGCCTACCTCGAATATCTCGGCAAGCACGATGTGCTGACCAAGCTGCACAACCGCGCCTTCTATTCCGACGAGTTGAACAGGCTGGAGCGCAGCGCGTTGCGGCCCGTATCGGCGATCGTGATCGATCTCAACGGCTTGAAGGACGCGAATGACAAGCTTGGGCACGATGCCGGCGACGCCCTGTTGCGACGCATGGGCGAGGTGCTGAACGGCGTGGTGACCGCGCCGAACCACGCAGCCCGCATCGGCGGCGACGAATTCGCCATTCTTCTTCCCGGCGCCGACAAGCAGGTGGCCGCCGCCATGGTCGAAACCGTTTATGAGCTGCTGAAGATCAACAACCAGTTCTATTCCAGCGCACCGCTCAGCCTGTCGTTGGGTGTGGCGACCAGCGAGGCAGGCGAGACGATGGAATCGTTGGTGCGCCGCGCCGATATGAATATGTACGAGCAGAAAAATGCCTATTACGCGGCGCTGCGTAACAGGTCTGCCGACAATAACGACAAGACCAATGCCGGCCCCCAGCCGGAAGCCAGCTCGCTGAAGCGTTTGTCCTGACGGTAAGAGGGGTCATCGACCCTCGCTCGCGCAATTATTTCTGATCTTCCGGCCATAAGGCCCAAGGTGGGACCCGCGCCGTCGTGGGTCCCAGACCCTTCCGTTTCCCGATGCTCTTGCGAATGCAGGCCGTGTTTCCACGCCGTCTCGCGCGGCTTCACAAGCGCGTGAGGCCGGTTTTGCGCTGCAACAATTCTATTGTCAGAAATTTACATACGTCTTAGTATGTATGTAAATGTGACCTTTTTCATGGATTCGGAGCGCAGAATGGCGAATAGACTGGGGCAGATCGTGGCGGTGTTGTTGGCGGGCATCGTTGTGGTCGGATGTAGCGACGAGCAGGCGTCTGCCCCCGGCGCGCCGCCGCCTGGTGCAGTCAAGGTCGTGACCGTAAAGCAGGAAGAGCTGCCGATAACCAACGACCTGCCGGGCCGCATTGCTCCGACGCGACTTGCGGAAGTGCGCCCGCGTGTCTCCGGCATCATCGTTGAGCGCGTGTTCGAGCAGGGTTCGCTGGTGAAGGAAGGCGATGTCCTCTACCGCATCGATCCCGCCCCGTTCCAGGTGCGCGTCGACAGCGCCGAGGGCACGTTGCGCCGGGCGCAGGCCGCGCAGCTTCAGGCGCGGCAGACGGCCGACAGGCAGCAGCAACTGCGCCGTTCCAACGTTGGTTCGCAGCAGGAATTCGACAATGCCATTGCCCAGCTGGCGCAGGCCGATGCCGAGGTGGCGGTGGCTGAGGCAGGCCTGGCGGAAGCGAAGCTCAATCTTCAATATGCGGATGTCAAAGCCCCGATCAGCGGCCGGATCGGCCGCGCGCGTATTACGGAAGGCGCGCTCGTCAGCGCGACCGGCTCTGAAAACCTGGCGACGATCCAGCAGCTTGATCCGATCTATGCCGACTTCACCCAGCCGGCGGCCGATCTCATTCGGCTGCGCAAGGCGCTTCAGGACGGCAAGCTGATGACCGGCCCGAATGAAGCCGAAGTCAATCTGCTCTTCGATGACGGCAGCCGTTACCCGCAGCCCGGCCGTCTGCTGTTTTCGGAGGCGGCGGTGGATGAGACCACCGGCCAGGTGACGCTGCGCGGCGAATTTCCCAACCCGAACGGCGATCTGCTGCCGGGCATGTATGTCCGCGTGCAGATCCAGCAGGGCATTCAGAAGGCCGCATTCGCGGTGCCGCAGCAGGCGGTTCAGCGCGATGCCGGCGGTCAGGCGAGCGTGCTTGTCGTCAACGCCGAAGATACGGTCGAGCAGCGGCGCGTCAGCGTCGGCCGTTCCATCGGTGACCGCTGGGTGATTTCGGAAGGGCTGAAGGATGGCGACCGCGTTGTTGCCGAAGGCTTCCAGAAGACCGCCCCGGGAGCCAAGGTGAAGCCTGAACCCTGGTCCGACGAGGCCGATGTCGCCGCTGCCGCAGGTAGCGAGAGCGCGGCTCCGGCCCAGAAGCAATAAGGACCGATTTCATGGCACGTTTTTTCATCGATCGGCCCATTTTTGCCTGGGTCGTCGCCATCTTCATCATGCTGGCGGGCCTGCTCGCCATTCCCATGCTGCCTATTGCGCAATATCCGAATGTGGCGCCGCCGCAGATTTCGGTCTCCACGACCTATCCCGGCGCTGCGCCGGAAGATATCTACCAGAGCGTCACGCGCCCGATCGAAGAGGAACTGAACGGTGTTCCCGGCCTGATCTATTTCGAGTCGACATCGGAGGCTTCCGGGCGCATTTCGATCAACGTCACGTTTGAACCAGGCACCAATATCGGTGAGGCGCAGGTCGAAGTTCAAAACCGCATCGCACGCGTGGAGCCACGCCTGCCGCAGGCAGTGACGCAGCAGGGCCTGCGCGTGGAACAGGCAGGCACCTCGTTTCTGATGATGGTGGCGCTCACCTCCGTCGACGGCAATACCGATGCCATCGGTCTCGGCGATTATCTCAGCCGCAACGTGCTCGGAGAATTGCGCCGCGTTCCCGGCGTCGGCAGCGCGCAGCTCTTTGCGACCCAGCGCTCCATGCGCATCTGGATGGATCCGGACAAGATGCTGGGCCTCAGCCTGACGTCGAGCGACGTCATCGGCGCCATCCAGGCGCAGAACTCGCAGGTCGCCGCCGGCCGCATCGGTGCATCGCCGAACCCGATTGGCCAGCAGATTTCCGCGACCGTCAACGTGCAGGGTCAGCTCACATCGCCGGAAGAGTTCGGCTCCATCGTGCTGCGCGCCAATCCGGATGGTTCTTCCGTCAGGCTGCGCGATGTCGCGCGTGTTGAGGTGGGCGGCGAAAGCTATAACTTCTCGAGCCGCCTGAACGGCAAGCCGAGCGCCGCCATCGGCGTGCAGCTGTCGCCGACCGGCAATGCGCTGCAGACATCGGAGGGCGTACGCGCCACGATGGAGGAGCTGTCGCGCTATTTCCCCCAGGGCATAGAGTATGAAATTCCCTATGATACCAGCCCCTTCGTCAAGATTTCGATCGAGAAGGTCATTCACACGCTGATCGAGGCCATCATCCTCGTCTTCGTGGTGATGTTCGTGTTTCTCCAGAACATCCGCTACACCATCATTCCGACATTGGTGGTGCCCGTGGCGCTGCTCGGCACCTGCGCCATCATGTATGTCTCGGGTTTCTCGATCAACGTTCTGACCATGTTCGCCATGGTTCTCGCCATCGGCATTCTGGTGGATGACGCGATCGTCGTCGTTGAGAATGTCGAGCGCATCATGGCGGAAGAGCATCTGTCGCCGAAGGAGGCGACCCGCAAGGCAATGGGCCAGATTTCCGGCGCGATCATCGGCATCACGCTGGTGCTGACGGCCGTGTTCGTGCCCATGGCCTTCTTCCCCGGCGCCGTCGGCATCATCTACCAGCAGTTCAGCCTGACCATGGTGGTGTCGATCCTGTTCTCCGGCTTCCTGGCCCTGTCGCTGACGCCGGCGCTGTGCGCTTCTTTCCTGAAGCCCATCAAGGCCGGCCATCATGAAAAGAAGGGCTTCTTCGGCTGGTTCAACCGCAACTTCGACAAGGCGTCGCACAAATATTCGTCTTCGGTCGGCGGCATCATCAAGCGCTCCGGCCGCTTCATGGTGATCTATGCGGCGCTGCTGGTCGGTCTCGGCTGGGCCTATATGCAATTGCCGAGCTCGTTCCTGCCGAACGAAGACCAGGGCTACCTGATCGTGGACATCCAGGCGCCTGCGGAAGCCAGCAGCGACCGCACCCTGCAGTCCATCCAGCAGATCGAAAAGATCTTCCTGGAAGAGCCGGCGGTTGAACGCGTCATCGCCGTGTCGGGCTTCTCCTTCTCCGGTTCCGGCCAGAACGCCGGCCTCGCCTTCGCGACGCTGAAGGACTGGAGCGAACGTGGACCGGAGGATTCTGCAGCGGCCATCTCAGCCCGGATCAATGGCAAGCTCTGGGGCCTGCCGGACGCAATGTCCTTCGCGCTGTCGCCGCCGCCCATTCAGGGTCTCGGCAACTCCAGCGGCTTTACCTTCCGCCTGCAGGACAGGTCCGGAGCGGGCCAGACGGCGCTGAGCGCCGCCGGCGCGCAGCTGATGGCCGCGGCGCGGCAGAGCCCCATCCTTGCCGGCCTTCGCATCGAAGGCATGCCGGATGCGGCGCAGGTCAATCTCGTCATCGACCGCGAGAAGGCAAACACATTCGGCGTGACTTTCAGCGATATCAACGCCACCATCTCGGCCAATATGGGTTCGTCCTACGTCAACGACTTCCCCAATGCCGGCCGTATGCAGCGCGTGACGGTGCAGGCCGAACAGGGCCAGCGCATGAAGACCGAGGATCTTCTGAACCTCAACGTCCGCAACGCCAATGGCGGCATGGTGCCGATCAGCTCTTTCGCCTCGGTGGAATGGGTGCGCGGTCCTTCTCAGGTGGTCGGTTATAACGGCTATCCGGCGATCCGTATCGGTGGCCAGGCGGCGCCGGGCTACTCCTCCGGTGATGCCATTGCCGAAATGGAACGTCTGGCGCGCGAATTGCCCGGCGGTTTCGGTTTCGAATGGACCGGCCAGTCACTGCAGGAAATCCAGTCGGGTTCGCAGGCACCGGCGCTCATCGGTCTCAGCGTGCTGTTCGTCTTCCTGCTGCTCGCAGCGCTTTACGAAAGCTGGTCAATTCCGCTCTCCGTCATGCTGGTGGTGCCGCTCGGGGTCATCGGCTCGGTGGCGGCGGTGATGCTGCGCGGCATGCCGAACGATGTCTACTTCCTCGTCGGCCTCGTCGCCATCATCGGCCTTTCCGCGAAAAATGCGATCCTCATCATCGAATTCGCCAAGGATTTGCGGGCAGAGGGCAAATCCACCTATGATGCGACGGTGGAGGCGGCGCATCTGCGCTTCAGGCCGATCCTGATGACGTCGCTCGCCTTCTCGCTCGGCGTGCTGCCCATGGCGATCGCCTCCGGTGCGAGCGCCGCGAGCCAGAATGCCATCGGTACCGGTGTTCTCGGCGGCATGATCTCGGCGACGATCCTCGCGATCTTCTTCGTTCCCGTGTTCTTTGTTTTCGTCATGAAGATTTTCGGGGATCGGAAGAAGGAGAACGAGATTGCTGCTGACGCCGTTTCACCGGCGGAATAACATCGAGGGAAAGCCGGGATACCGTCATGTCATGACGCCCCGGCATTGAGGAAAGGCACGGTGCGGAAGCGCCGTGCCGGCAGTGGAAGGAGATAACGGAATGCGCCGTACCAAGGCCGAGGCAGAAGAGACGCGTCAGGCGATCCTTGCCGCTGCCGAGCGGGTGTTCTTCAAGAAGGGCGTTGCCAACAGCTCGCTTGACGAGGTGGCGGCCGCGGCCGGGGTCACACGCGGGGCGATATACTGGCATTTTTCCAGCAAGACCGATCTCTTCATCGGCCTTTACCAATCGGTGGCGCTGCCGGAATCCGACCTGCTCGATTTCGGCGATCCCGACCTCAAGGGTGCGGCGCTGCTCTCCAGGATAGAAGAAGCGGCCTGCAAATGGCTGGCGCTCCTGGCGGGCGACGAACAGCGCCAGCGCATCATGACGATCAGTCTTCGTACCAATTATTCCGATGAGTTCGCGCCCGTGCTTCATGCGCAGGAGGAGCTGGATCGATACCACAAGGAGCGGCTGGAGGCGGCTTTCGAGCGGGCGCAGGCGGAAGGCGCGTTTAACGACAACTGGACCGCGGAATCCGCGCTTGGCGCGCTTTACTGGCTTTTGAAGGGCATGTGCTCCGACTGGCTGCTGTTCGGCAAACGATTCGATCTGGCCAGCGACGGCGCCGAAGCTGTACATCGCCTCATGAAAGGCTTCCAGCGTTCCCCTGCATAGTGAGGCGTTTTGCGGGCTCCCCGTCCACCGGTCGCCCCTCACATTTCAGTGTATTCTAACACACAAGCGAAATTTGCTTTACGTACCTCAAAACCAACGCTAGCTTCTTCTCCGAGCTTTGGGAGGAGTTCGCTCATGGTCACTTCAAGGACAATCGAAGGGCAGGAGCCCGTTCGCACCGGATGTCGGTGAGGGCGCATGGCTATTGCTGAGGTTACTGCGGAACCGGCACTTGTCCGGACGGTCGGGTTATCGAAATCTTTCGGACCGGTTCAGGTTCTGAAGGACATAGAGATAGACGTGCGGGCCGGTGAGGTGCATGCCATCATCGGTGAGAACGGCGCCGGCAAGTCGACGCTCATGAAACTGCTGGCGGGCAATGAAAAGCCCTCGGGCGGTGAGATCCGTGTCGACGGCGACCCCGTCACGCTGAGCGGGCCGGTGGATGCCGAACATCGCGGCATTGTGCTCGTCCATCAGGAAATATTGCTCGCGCCTGATCTGACGGTGGCGCAGAACATCTACCTTGGCCGCGAACTGCGCAAGGGCCCGGTGGTGGACGATCGTGCCATGCGCGACGGCGCCCGCAGGGCGATCACCGAACTGGGCGGCGTGATAGACCCCGACGCCATCGTCGGCAGCCTGTCTATCGCCCAGCGGCAGTTGGTGCAGATCGCGCGCGTGCTGCTCGTGCCGCATCGGCTGGTCATTTTTGACGAACCGACGGCCAGCCTGACGCCTATCGAAACCGAGGCGCTGCTTAACGTCATCCGCGATATTCGCGCGAAAGGCGTGGCCGTGCTCTATATCTCGCACCGCCTGCCGGAAGTGAAGGAAATCGCCGACCGCGTGACCGTGCTGCGCGACGGCCGGCTGGTCGCCTCTCACCCGGCCTCGGAGCTGGAGCCTGCCGATATGGCGCGGCTGATGGTGGGGCGCGATGTGGCGAAACTCTATCCCGACCGGAACGCCGGCGGCGAGCGCGAGCCTGTTCTTGAGGTGGAGCATTTCAACGTTCCCGGTTATGCGCAGGATGCCGGTTTCAGCCTGCGCAAAGGTGAAATCCTTGGTTTTGCCGGGCTGGTGGGGGCGGGCCGGACGGAGCTGATGGAGGGTGTGCTGGGCCTGCGGACCGGGCGTGGGACGGTGCGTCACCTTGGCCGGACGGTGCACTTCGCCAAGGCGGAGGACAGCCTCAGGGCCGGCATCGTTTACCTCAGCGAAGACCGTAAGGGGAAGGGGCTGTTGCTCACCAAGGATCTGCGGGTCAATCTCACGCTTGCGTCGCTAAAAAAATTCAGCCGTCTGTTCCAGATCGACACCGGCCGGGAAACGGCCGCGCTTGATGCTGCAGTGCGCGACTTCGACATTCGCACAGGACGCAAGGACTTGCTGGCGGGCCAGCTTTCCGGCGGCAACCAGCAGAAGCTGCTGCTGGCCAAGATGATGCTGCTCGACCCGTCCATCGTCATCATCGACGAGCCGACCCGCGGCATCGATATCGGCACCAAGGAGCAGATTTACCGCTTTATCGCCGGGCTTGCGGATGAGGGACGGTCGATCATCGTGGTTTCCTCGGAAATGCCGGAGCTGATCGGCATCTGCGACCGCATTCTGGTGATGCGTTCGGGCAGGATTGTCGGTGAGGTGACGGGGGAGCGCATGACTGAAAACGACATCGTGGCGCTGGCGACGGGTGTTCACACGCAGGAACCCGCCTGAGCGCCCGCGTTCCGGGAAACATGGCCTGGCAAAAGAAACTGAGGGGAAATATGACTGAGGCCGCATTTGATAACGGCAAAACGCCGAAGACCTCGAAGGACTGGGACCTGCGCGCCGTCGCGCCTTTCGTGGCGCTGGCACTGCTGCTGGTTCTCGGCACCATCGCCAATCCCAATTTCATCGGCATCGACAATCTGTTGAATGTCATCACCCGCAGCGCCTTCATCGCCATCATCGCGCTGGGCGCGACCTATGTCATCACGTCAGGCGGGCTGGACCTGTCGGTGGGCGCCATGGTTGCTTTCGTGGCCAGCCTGATGATCCTGTTCATGAACAGCGGCGCGATAGCGAGCCCGGTGCTGATGCTTCTTGCGGCAATGGCGCTCGCGCTCGCCATCGGCGCGGCCTGCGGGCTGGTAAACGGGCTCATCACCACCATCGGCCGCATCGAACCCTTCATCGCCACACTCGGCACCATGGGTATCTATCGCGGGCTGACGACCTGGCTGTCGCAGGGCGGCGCGATCACGCTGCGCAACCCGGAAATCCAGACGCTTTATCGCCCGGTCTATTTTGGCAATGTTCTGGGCGTGCCGGTGCCGGTCATCGTCATCTTCGTCACGGCTGCGATAGCCGCCTTCGTGCTTTACCGTACCCGCTACGGGCGGCATCTGACGGCGGTGGGCTCCAGTGAGGATGTTGCGCGTTATTCCGGCATTCCGGTCGCCCGGGTTCGCACCATCGCCTATGTGGTACAGGGGCTCTGCGTCGCCGTTGCGGTGCTGCTTTACGTCCCGCGCCTCGCGTCTACGTCGGCAACGACAGGCATGTTGTGGGAGCTGCAGGCGATTACGGCCGTCGTCGTCGGCGGTACGGCGCTGCGCGGCGGGGTAGGGCGCATCTGGGGCACGATCTGCGGCGCCTTCATTCTGGAGATCGTCGGCAACATCATGATCCTGTCGAACTTCGTCAGCGAATATCTGATCGGCGCCATTCAGGGGGCCATCATCATCATCGCCATGCTGGTGCAGCGCTCGCTCAGCCGCAGGTAAGGTATCACGCCGCGCCATGTGGGGCAGGCGCGGTTGGAGGAGGAACGCCCCGGTCTTGGGAGGAAAGAGACTATGCGTAATAAATTCATCGGCGTGGCCTTTGCCGCGCTGGCAACGGTGCTGGCGGGTTCGGCCCACGCGCAGGACAAAAAGGTCACGATCGGCGTGTCCATTCCGGCGGCCGACCATGGCTGGACGGCGGGCGTGGTCTACCATGCCGAACGTGTGGCGAAGCTTCTGATGAAGGAGCATCCGGGGCTCAACGTCATCGTCAAGACATCGCCGGATGCCGCAAACCAGGCCAATGCGCTGCAGGATCTGGCCGTGCAGGGGCTCGACGCGCTGGTCGTCCTGCCGTCCGATCCCGATCCGCTTGTCAACGCCATCAAGGAGATCAAGGACAAGGGTACCTTCGTCGCGCTCGTCGACCGCGCGCCGAGTGTCAACGACAATTCGATCCGCGATCTCTATGTGGCCGGCAACAACCCGGCGCTCGGCCAGGTAGCCGGCGAATACATCAAGAAGACGACGCCGGATGCCGAAGTCGTGGTCATTCGCGGCCTGCCGATCCCGATCGACCAGCAGCGCCAGGATGGCTTCGACAAGGGTATCGCCGGCTCGAATGTCAAGGTTCTCGACCGCCAGTACGGCAACTGGAACCGCGACGACGCCTTCCGTGTGATGCAGGACTATCTGACCAAGTACAAGAAGATCGACGTGGTCTGGTGTCAGGACGACGATATGGCAATCGGCGTGCTGGAAGCCATCCAGCAGGCCAAACGCACCGATATCCAGTATATCGTCGCGGGCGCCGGGTCCAAGGACATGATCAAGAAGGTCATGGACGGCGACAAGCTTGTGCCGGTCGACGTGCTCTATCCGCCGGCGATGGTGGCGACCGCCATGCAGCTGACGGCCGGGCATTTCTACGATCAGGTGCCGGTCGCGGGTGAGTACATCCTCGATGCGACGCTGATCACCAAGGACAATGCCGAGCAGTTCTACTTTCCGGATTCGCCGTTCTGACGAGCTGGCTTCTGCCATGCGACGCCCGCTGCAAGGCGGGCGTCGATGCTGCTAAAAGTTTTGCCTAGGTTTGGATTTGACGAGACGGCTGCATCCCCACTCCGTCACCCCGGACTTGATCCGGGGTCCAGGGCGATCAAGTCCTTGATCGCGGGAGAGTCCTTTCACGGCGCAGACGCGCCGTGGCTGGATGCCGGATCAAGTCCGGCATGACGGAAGGACGCTCGGCGAATGCCGCCCGGCCCTTCACCCGTTCTTCCTGAACCACGCCGAGAGATAATCCACGAAACTGCGCACCTTGGCGGGCAGGTAGCGACGATGCGGATAGACCGCATAAATGCCGCGGTCCTTGGAAATGTAATCGTCGAACAGCGTCACCAGTTCTCCGGACTGGATATAGGGCCGGGCGATAAAGTCAGGCACCATGGCGATGCCGAGGCCGGCACGCGCCGCGCGCAGGGTCGCCTGTGGGCTGTTGACCTCGATTGGGCCGCTGATGGCGACCGAATTTGAGCCGCCATCCGGCTCCAGATACCGCACCGTATTATGAAAACGCGTATTGGTGTCGATGATGAAGGGAACGCGGGAGAAATCCTGCGGACCATCGAGCGGTCCGTGTTGCGCGACGAAATCCGCCGTCGCCACCGCATAGACCCGGAAATCGGAAAGCTTGCGGGCGATCAGGCCCGAATCCTCCAGCCGGGTGATCCGGATCGCGAGATCGAAGCCTTCTTCGATCAGGTCGACGAATCGGTCTTCCGCGACGATCTCAAGCGACAGTTCCGGATTTTCCTTGGCGAAGTCGATGAGGCTCTGGCCGACCTCCGCGTCGATGAAAGTGCGTGGAACGGAGATCCGCAGTTTTCCTTTCAGATCGGCATTCTTTTCCCGAACAAGGTCGGCGAGATTGTCGATCTCCTTCAGAATGTCGGATGCTGTGCGGTAATAGGTGTGCCCGGCTTCCGTCAGCGAAAACTGCCGCGTGGTTCGGTTTAAGAGAAGCGCTCCGAGATCGTCCTCCAGTTCCCGCACATATTTGGACAGAAGCGCCTTGGAGCGCCCGGTCTTGCGCGCCGCAGCGGAAAACCCCTCCGCTTCGACAACATCGATAAAGGCGCGGATGCGCGTCAGCGTGTCCATGAAAACCCTCCAGTTTGTTCCATATAATTGAACGCTGCATCCTGACTGTTCAACCTTAAAATCGCTGCTGAAAAATTCCGCTATATGGTGAAAAAATCCTCTTGATTATGACGGCGAATATTCTTATCTCCCGTGCTGCCCAAAGTCGCACGTGCCCATGTGTGTCCGCCGATTCCTCGATGTGGTGAGGATTTAGGTAAGGTACCTGGAACTAACCCCTCCAGTCGCTATTCCGGCCAACCGGAAAATGCGAGGACATACGAAGCAACGACGGTGCGGGCCTTTCTGGTTCTCTGCCGGCTCTCCATCAGCCGGGGTACTAAAGAGGCACACCATCATTGCCTGAAGTGCGGTCGGGTCATTCCCTCCAATCCATGGCAGACAAAGCCGAATGATGCTCTGGCAGGGCGTCGTTCACATTCGCGCCTTGAGCGTATGCTATCGATTCTGCGCCTCCACCGGCTGATTCGAATGCATATCTCGAGCGTCCTTTGTCCTCCGGATTTTTCCGGAGCCGGTTTAACAGGGAATACATCGATGACGACTGCACGCATTCTCGACTTCATCAAGACCCGACGTCCCGAAGGCCCTTGCCTCGTGGTTGATCTCGACGTCGTGCGCGACAATTTCAACGCGTTCCGGCACTCCCTGCCGAACAGCGCGATCTATTATGCCGTGAAGGCAAACCCGGCTCCCGAAATCCTGAAGCTGCTTGCTTCGCTCGGCTCCAACTTCGATTGCGCCTCCGTGGCTGAAATCCAGATGGCGCTCGATGCGGGTGCGACTTCCGACCGTATCTCCTTCGGCAACACCATCAAGAAGGAACGCGATGTTGCGCGCGCCCATGCGCTCGGCATCGATCTCTTCGCCGTGGACAGCCATGAGGAAGTTGAGAAGGTTGCCCGTGCAGCTCCCGGCGCGCGCGTGTTCTGCCGCGTTCTGACGGATGGCGAAGGTGCGGAATGGCCGCTGTCGCGCAAGTTCGGCTGCGTACCGCAGATGGCTGTCGACGTTCTGGTTTACGCCCATCAGCTCGGTCTTGAGTCCTACGGCGTATCCTTCCATGTCGGTTCGCAGATGATGAACCTTGACGCATGGGATGCGGCGCTCGCCGATGCCAAGCGCGTTTTCGCTTCGCTTGCCAAACAGGGCATCCACCTGCAGATGGTCAATATGGGCGGCGGTTTCCCGACAAAGTACCTGCGCGACGTTCCGGCTGCCGAAGAATACGGCCAGGCCATCGACACGGCGCTGCGCAAGCACTTCGGCAACCAGATCCCGAAGACCATCATCGAACCGGGCCGCGGCATGGTCGGCAATGCCGGCGTCATCAAGGCGGAAGTCGTTCTCGTGTCGCGCAAGTCCGACAATGACAACCACCGCTGGGTGTTCCTCGACATCGGCAAGTTCGGCGGTCTCGCCGAGACGATGGATGAGGCGATCCGTTACCCGATCCGCACCGAGCGCGATCAGGACGAGATGGAGCCCTGCGTTCTGGCCGGCCCGACCTGCGATAGCGCTGACGTGCTGTATGAAAAGAACATGTATCCGCTGCCGGTCTCGCTGACCATCGGCGATGAAGTTCTGATCGAAGGCACGGGCGCTTACACGACCACCTATTCGGCGGTCGCGTTCAACGGTTTCGAGCCGCTGAAGGCCTACGTCATCTGATCCGAGCGCCGTCCGCTGAAAGGGCGGCGTCTCGACCAAGCTTCCGTTCCGGCCCTGCCGATTGTGCTGTTGCGCAAATCCCTGCTTGCTGCACCTCTTCCAGCCGAGGAAAGCGTGTCGGCGGGCCGGAACGGCTCCACCAATTTTCATCAAGGGCCGCGTGTGGGCGGTTGTGTGACGGGAGGCCAAGGATGGCCGCTCTTTTGAATTCGGTACGGGCATTTTTCACACCGCAGACATTTCATGTCGATCAGGAAAATCCGGGCGATGTCGTTGCCCGTGAAAACCTGCTGGACCGCGCCATGGGCGCCGGACGCCGCCGCAAGTCTTCCGAAAAGCTGCGCGCCGGCCGCGTTCCCGCCGAAGGCCTGGCGCTCGTCGCCCGCGATGAGGACGGCCATGTCATCGGCACGGTGCGCCTGTGGAACGTCGAAGCCGGTATCTCCCGCGAAGGCCGCGCCGTCGAAGCGCTGCTGCTCGGCACGCTTGCCGTCGATGCCGCCCATGAGGGCAAGGGCATCGGCTCGGCGCTGATGCGCGCCGCCATTACCGAGGCCACCAGGCGGGGCCATGGCGCCATTCTTCTGGTTGGCGACGCACCCTATTACGAGCGTTTCGGCTTTTTCGCCGACAAGGCCCAGCATCTCATCATGCCCGGCCCGTTCGAGCGCAGCCGTTTCCTGGCGCTGGAGCTGAAAGCTGGCTGGCTTGAAGGTGCTGCCGGCCTGCTGGTGGCAAGCGGCCGCAGGCTCTCTGCCTGAGACCGTCAACCGTTGATTTCGTGCTCCGGCCGGGTGGCCGGGGCCGATCCAGCGAAATTGTATTGCTGCAAAATATTCTTTCATGCCAGGCTGGGGAATCGGATGCGATACCGGTTCGGCGGCGATAGGTCGCAATAGCCTCTTTGGCCATTGTGACAGTTTATGTCTGCTCCGGCATGATTTCAGCAGCAGGGGATCAGGCATGCAGGCAGCTCTACTCCGAACCAATCGTGATTACCGCCTGTTATTCTCCGCGAGCGCCGTATCCAATCTTGCCGATGGTATTTCGATGGTGGCGATACCATGGCTCGGCACGTTGCTGACCAGCGATCCGCTGCTGATATCCATGATCGCGGTGGCGCAACGGTTGCCATGGCTGCTTTTTGCGCTGCCGGTGGGGGTTTGGACCGATCGAAGCGACCGGCGTTTGCTGATGGTGCGGGCAGACATGGTACGGCTGGCGCTGATGATATGCGCAGTCGCCATGATCTCCGCCACTGCAAACCTGCCATTACCGATGCAATCGGGTTCGTCGGCGATTTTTTCGCTCGCGGTAATAGCGTTCCTGTTCGGCTGCGCCGAGGTCGTTCGGGACAATGCGGCGCAGACGATCCTGCCTTCGCTTGTCGCGCCGGGTGATCTTGAACATGCCAATGGCCAGATGTGGAGCGCCGAACAGGTGACCGGCCAGTTCATCGGCCCGCCGCTGGCCGGCCTGTTGATCGCGGCGGGCATTGCCATTCCCTTCGGCCTTGATGCCGGCTTTTACGCGGTCTCGGCGGTGTTGATCTGGCTCATCGTGCTGCCGCCACGCAAACCCTCCGGTCCGGCTTCATTCTGGCCGGCATTGCAGGAAGGCCTTGGCTGGATGTGGCGCAACCCCATGGTCCTGCGGCTCGCTATCATGCTGGGCGCTATCAACGCCGTATTTGTCGGGGGAATGACAGTCCTCGTTCTCTATGCGCAGGAGGTGCTCAATCTCTCCGCGGCCGCCTATGGCGTGCTGTTGACCTGTGGCGCAGCTGGCGGCGTTCTTGGCGGGCTGGTCTCACCCTGGCTTGCCCGCCGGTTGGGGGCGAGGGCAAGCCTCTTTCTGGCGCTTTGCACATTTGTACTGTTCAATCTGGTGCTTGGCCTGTCGGCGTCCTTGCCGCTGGTGGCGGCCGGCCTGTTTTTCGAGGCGGCAGCGGGCATGTTGTGGAATGTGGTCACCGTCAGCTACAGGCAGAGGCTCATTCCAGATGAGCTTCTTGGACGCGTCAATTCCGTCTATCGGTTTTTCGGTTGGGGCGCGATGTCGTTCGGCGCCTTTGCCGCCGGGATAATGGTCAGTTTGGCCGAACCGGAGATCGGCCGCACCGCGGCGCTGCATATGCCTTATCTGGTTGGCGCCTCTGTCTGTGCGGTTCTTGCCGCCTATGGCTTCTTCCGACTGCGCTTCTGAACCCTGCCGCATGGCGATCTCCGGCCGTTTTGTCGCATCTTTGCGTTCCATACCCCCTTGCGCCCGGGAATTTGCGGGTATATACCCGAGACAAATGCCAAACGATAGCTGCCACTGCATTCTGTTGCGCAAAGCATCCCGCAAGGTCTCGTCCTATTATGACGAGGCGCTGGCGCCGCTTGGTGTCAACATCGGTCAGTTCAGCCTGCTGCGGAACATCAACCGCGTTGCGCCGGTCTCGCTGACCGACCTGGCGGCAAGGGTGGAGCTTGATCGCTCCACCGTTGGCCGTAATGCCAAGGTGCTGGCGCGAATGGGTCTGGTCGCTATTGGTCACGGCGAGGATCAGCGGGAAGCGATGCTCACCGTAACGGAGGAAGGGCACGCGATCCTCAAGGCGGGCGCACCGCTCTGGGATGGGGTGCAGGATGAAATCGAGGCCCGGCTTGGGCCCGAGAAGACAGCACAATTGCAGGAACTGCTCGCAGCCCTGTAGTTTTTTGGGCATATGCGGTTATCTGCCCGCAATGTGGGTATATACCCGTAAAATATCGGCCGCGGCCGCCGGAAAGGGAATTCGAACATGCTCTCCGCACGCCTCGCCAGCTGGATGGCCGGCAGAAATCTGCACTATGGCTGGCTCGTCGCCGCGACCACCTTTCTCACCATGCTGGCCACCGCCGGTGCGATGGGATCTGCGGGGGTGATGATCCAGCCGCTGCATCAGGAATTCGGTTGGGATATCGCCGATATTTCTTCGGCCATGGCCGTCAGGCTTGTGCTGTTCGGTCTGCTTGGGCCCTTTGCCGCCGCTTTCATGAACCATTTCGGCATCCGGCAGGTGGTTTCCACCGCGCTTGCCCTGATCATGGGCGGCATTGTCGCCTCCTTCTTCATGACTGAGGTGTGGCAATTGCTGCTGCTCTGGGGCGTGGTGATCGGCGTCGGCACCGGCATGACTGCCCTGGTGCTGGGCGCCACCGTGGCGACACGCTGGTTTTCCAAGCGTCGGGGACTGGTGATCGGCCTGATGACGGCAAGCAACGCCACCGGCCAGCTGGTTTTCCTGCCGCTGCTGGCGGCGCTGACGGAAGCCTATGGCTGGCGAACCGCCTTGACCCTGTCCGTCGCGGTGATTGCCACCGCCATGGTCCTCGTCCTGCTTTTGATGCGTGACCACCCCGCTGATGTCGGTTTGCCGGCCTATGGCGAGACGGTGGTGACAAAGCCGGTCAAGCAGGACCACAATCTCCTCGCCACGCTGGCATCGCCGCTGGTGACGCTGAAAAGCGTCTCGGGCAACCCCGTCTTCTGGGTGCTGTTCGGCACGTTTTTCGTCTGCGGCCTTTCGACCAACGGTCTCATCCAGACACACTGGATCTCGATCTGCGGCGATTTCGGCATGGCTGCGGTAACAGCGGCGGGAACGTTGGCGGTGATCGGCATTTTCGACTTCTTCGGCACGATCTTCGCCGGTTGGCTTTCCGACCGGTTCGACAATCGCTTCCTTTTGTTCTGGTTCTACGGTCTGCGCGGGCTATCCTTGCTTTATCTCTCATTCTCAGGCTTCAGCTTCGTGGAGCTTTCGGTCTTTGCCGTCTTCTACGGGCTGGACTGGGTAGCGACCGTGCCGCCGACGGTGAAGCTTGCCGCGGAAAACTTCGGCCGTGAAAAGGCCGGTCTTGTTTTCGGCTGGGTCTTTGCCGGCCATCAGCTGGGGGCAGCCACCGCTGCCTTTGGCGCCGGTTTCTTCAAGAGCGACTTCGATACCTATATGCCTGCGCTGCAGATTGCCGGTCTGATGTGCATGATTGCCGCCGTCTCGGTTCTGCTGCTGCGAAAGCCGGGCTCCGCGACCCTGACGCCGCAGACGGCGTGATATGCATGGGGGAGGCCTGCGCATGTGGCCTTCTCCGTATTCTGACTTCCGTAGGCGGGTCGCCGGGCGGTATTGTTGCGTAATTGCCACAATGCTTGCCGGTTCATCGCTTCCATACATGAAGGGCATCCCGGTTTGATCCATCTCAATCGGCCTGCGTCACCCTTCGTCATAGTGGCTCCCAAGCGGTTGCGGCAGGCGAAGATTCGCAAGGCCCGCCGTCATCAGCCGGTTCCGGGGACTTGCCCGGCTGCGGTGCGCTATAGGAGAGATGGAATGACGAATAGAAACAGAAACAACGCCTTGCTTGCCAGTGTTGCGATTGGCGTTGCCGCCATGCTCGGGTCCGCCGATGCGATAGCCGCTGATATGACCCAGGCGGCGCCGGCTCCGACTGCGGAGGAAGCGATTGCGGCGGCAAGCCCGTGGATGCTGCGCGTGCGCGGCCTCGGTGTCATCACCAACGACAGCGGGAGCGTCGACGGTGTGCCAGGGGCTGGCCTGTCCTATTCGGATACCGTAATCCCGGAACTCGACATCAGCTATTTCTTCACCGATAACTTCGCCGCCGAACTCATTCTCGGCACCACCTATGCCAAAATCAATGGCGAGGGCGTGCTGGCCGGCACGCCGGTCGGCAAGACCTGGCTGCTGCCGCCGACACTGACGCTGCAATATCACTTCACCGACTTCGGCGCTTTCAAGCCCTATATCGGCGCGGGCGTGAACTATTCGCTGTTCTACAACCAGACGGAAAAGCCCGGTTTCAGCAATCTCGACGTCAAGAACAAGCTGGGCGCCGCGGTGCAGGTCGGTTTCGACTATATGCTGGATGAGCATTGGGGTGTGAACTTCGACGTGAAGAAGATCTTCCTCAAGACCGACTGGACGGCGGAACTCGGTGGCACGCCGATCAGCGGCAAGGCCAAGCTGGATCCGTGGCTGATTGGCGCGGGTATCACCTATCGTTTCTGACAGTAGATCGATGAAGCGCGGCCTTTGACGGGCGGCGCTTTCTGGGCTATAGGGACGGCCACGGGCAAGAGCCCCGGCCGTCCGCAGGCGCGTTTGCGCCCCTGGTGAAGCTCTTTTCTTGATAACGGTCATCCCATGTTTTGCATGTCGTCGATGGCAACGCGGACTCCCTTCGGAACATTCGGCATGCACATGTTGGAGAACCGTTATGAACGTGTCCAAACCGCTTCCCGCACTTGAGGGGCTGAAAGAACAGGCAAAGCGCCTGCGTGCCGCTCTTGAGGATGAGGGGCAGTCAATCACCCATTCAAAGGCGTTGGAACTCATCGCCGCGCAATATGGCTTCCGCGACTGGAATACGCTACATGCCGCCGCGGGAAATCGTCCCGCCTTCAATCCCTATCTTCTGGGTTCGAGGGTGGAAGGTTTTTACCTCGGGCAGCCTTTCGTGGCCTCCGTTCTGGGCGTGCAGGCGCTCGGCGGCGATCCCGAACGTTACCGGCTGACCCTGCATCTCGATGATCCCGTGGATGTCGTGACCTTCGAAAGCTTCTCCGCTTTCCGCCAGCGCGTTCATTGCAATGTCGATACCTCCGGCCGCACCCTTGAGAAAACTTCCAATGGCCGGCCGCAGGTGGAACTCGTCTGGTAGGTTGGCGCTCCCTTGATTGGTCGCCGTTCATGGAGGCGAAGCACGGGATTTCAGGCTTTTTTGAACCCCTTTTCATTTCAAAACTGAAAGGGGGTTCAGTCGAAATTTGCGATGTTTGCTTCACCGCGTCTTTCCGCATCGCCCCCTTAACACACGTCAGTGCCCGTCCGAGTATATATAATATATTTTTTGGTTGTGCTTGTGTGTTATTAATAGCATTTATTGTAGATATATTTGTTTTGCAAAGTAAAATCTGTTACTGTATTGAATAGTTGATATATAAATATTATTGTCTGCTTATGTTTGAGGGATTTTATGAGCGATACGCAGTGGCTGGAATGGGGCAGGAAAAACCCATATTACGGCGTGTATTCCGAAGACCGATTTCACACTTCAAATATCGAGGCAACGAAGGGGGAATTCTTCGCAACCGGGGAAGCCAATGTCTCTTGGATGCTGGGTCGTGCGGAACAGTATTTCGGGCCGTTGGGTAAAGGACGTGTTCTTGAGTTCGGTGCCGGGGTGGCTCGAATGAGCATACCGCTTGCGTCCCGTTTTGAAACCGTAATCGGCGTTGAACTATCTCCAGACATGCGTGCCGAAGCCGTTAAGAATTGCCAGTTATACAATGTCAAAAATGTCGAAATGGTCCCTTCAGACGACGATTTAAGTCACGCTTCGGGCGAATTTGACCTCGTCCTCAGCTATATCGTTCTCCAGCACGTAGATGCCAGGAGGGGAGTGATGCTGATCGACAAGTTGCTGTCTAAGGTCGGCCCCAGCGGTGTCGCCATTCTCCACGCGAGCGTCAAACGGCCTGAACGCCGCTTGTCAGACCGCCTACGCTATCACCTGCGCCACAATGTGCCAGTGCTGGCGGCAACATATAGATTCCTGCGTGGAAAAGGCTGGAATACACTTTCAATGCGAATGTCGGAATATGATCCTGTCGCCATCCTCGCTGCGTTCAGTCGGAACGGAATGAAGGACGTTTTGCTTTCCGAGCATTATCAAGGTGATGTCCTTACCTTTCATTTCACGGCGAGAAAGGGCGGCTAACACGACGGGACGCCATTACTTAGATGCTGGACGTCGCAGTAATGGCATCCCGCAGTGGCTTAAATCCGCTTCCCCGCCGAATCGAACAGATGGAAATCCTTTGCCTGCGCGGCGATTTTCAGCGTTTCGCCGATTCGCAGTTGCGAGCGGCCGTGGACGCGGAAGACGATGGTGGTGCCGTCGGCGAAGGAGCCGTGCACGTAACTTTCCGCACCCACCAGTTCCACGGCGTCCACCTGCACGGTGCCGGTGAATGCAGCGTCGGTGGGGGCCTCACTGGCAAGGGTGATGTCTTCCGGGCGGATGCCGAGCGTGGCAGCGCCCTGCGGCAGTGCGGTGCTATCCATCACCGACCAACCGGAAGAGCTGTTGGCCGTCGCCGTCCCGTGGTTCAGCAGGTTCATCGAGGGCGAGCCGATGAAGGTGGCGACAAAGGTCGTGGCCGGTTTCTCGTAAAGCTCGATCGGCGTGCCCATCTGCTCGATGCGGCCGGCATTCAGCACCACCAGCCTGTCGGCCAGCGTCATGGCTTCCATCTGGTCGTGGGTCACGTAAACGCTTGTCGTGGCGAGAGAGCGCTGCAGGCGGCGGATTTCGACGCGCATCTGCACGCGCAGCTTGGCGTCGAGGTTGGAAAGCGGCTCGTCGAACAGGAATGCCGCGGGCTTGCGCACGATGGCGCGGCCCATGGCCACACGCTGGCGCTGGCCGCCGGAAAGCTGGCGCGGCTTGCGCTCCAGGAATTGTTCGATTTCGAGAGCCTTGGCCGCCTCCGTGATACGCCGCTCGATCTCCTCCTTCGGCGTGTTGCGGTTCTTCAGGCCATAGGCAAGGTTCTGGCGCACCGTCATATGCGGGTAGAGCGCGTAGTTCTGGAACACCATGGCAATGTCGCGGTCTGAGGGTTCCAGATCGTTGACGACGCGGTCGCCGATGACGATCTGGCCGCCGGAAATACCTTCCAGACCGGCGATCATGCGCAACAAGGTGGATTTTCCGCAGCCGGAGGGACCGACGAGCACGATCATTTCGCCATCGGCGATGTCCATCGATACGCCCTTGATGGCTTCGACATTGCCGCCATAAACCTTGCGGACGTCTTTCAGCGCAATTTTTGCCATTACTTCTCGGTCTCCACCAAACCTTTGACGAACCAGCGCTGCATCAGCACCACAACGATAACAGGGGGGATGATGGCGAGGATCGCCGTCACCATCACATAATTCCAGGGCGTCGAGGCATCGGTAAAATCCACCATGCGCTTGAGGCCGATGATGATCGTGTTCATCTTTGCGTCGTTGGTCACGAGCAGCGGCCAGAGATATTGCGTCCAGCCGTAGATGAAGAGGATCACGAAAAGTGCCGCGATATTGGTCTTCGACAGCGGCAGCAGGATATCGCGCATGAAGCGGAACGGACCCGCATTGTCGATGCGCGCCGCTTCCACCATTTCACCGGGAATTGTCAGAAAGAATTGCCGGAAGAGAAAGGTCGCCGTGGCTGAAGCCATCAGCGGCAGGGTGAGCCCCGCATAGGTGTCGATCAGGCCCAGATCGACGATGACCTTGTAGGTGGGCAGGATGCGTACTTCCACCGGCAGCATGAGCGTGATGAAGATCATCCAGAAAAAGCCCATGCGGAAGGGAAAGCGGAAGAAAACGATGGCGAAGGCGGACAGGAACGAGATGATGATCTTGCCGATGGCAATGGCCAGCGCCACGACGAAGCTGTTGAACAGCAGCCGTTCGAGGCTGACGCCGACGACCCTTTCCACGCCGCCAACCATGGCGTCGGTATAGTTTTCTCCGAGATGGCCGCCTGGCAGCAGCGACATGGGCGGCCGGATGATGTCGTTCGACGTCATCGAGGAAGCGATGAAGGTGTAGTAGATCGGAAAGGCCACGATGATGATGCCGAGCACCAGCATCAGATGGGCAATCACGCGTGCGATGGGGCGATTTTCAATCATCAGGACGTCCTCAGCCGTAATGCACGCGCTTCTCGACGAAGCGGAACTGGAAGGCAGTGAGCGCGATGACGATCACCATCAGGATCACGGATTGCGCGGCGGATGAGCCGAGATTGAGGTTCACGAAGCCATCATTATAGACCTTGTAAACCAGCGTTTCCGTCGCCTTTGCGGGGCCGCCGCCGGTCACCGCATGGATGATGCCGAAGGTGTCGAAGAAGGCGTAGACCGTGTTGACGACCAGAAGGAAGAAGGTGGTCGGCGCAAGCAGAGGGAAAACGATGGTCCAGAAGCGCCGCGAACCGCGCGCGCCATCAATGGAGGCGGCCTCCAGCAATGATTTAGGAATTGCCTGCAAGCCCGCGACAAAAAACAGGAAATTGTAGCTGATCTGTTTCCACGCAGCCGCCGCGACGACGAGCAGCATGGCCTGATTGCCGTTGAGCAGCGGGTCCCACATGATGCCGTTGCGACGCAGGATATAAGAGAAGGTTCCCATGGCCGGATTGAACATGAAAAGCCACAACATGCCGGCCACCGCCGGCGCGACGGCATAGGGCATGATCATCATGGTGCGGTAAAAGCCCTTGCCGCGCACCACCCTGTCTGCCGCCGTTGCCAGCAGCAGCGCCAGCCCCATGGAGACAAGCGCGGTGAGGATGCTGAAAACGACGGTGACCTGCAGCGAGTTGAGGTAGCTTTCATCAGAAAGTACCGCGGAAAAATTCGCCAGGCCGACGAAATTGCTGTTCAGCCCGAAGGCATCCTCGCGCATGGTGGACTGATAGAGCGCCTGGCTGGCCGGCCAGAAGAAAAAGATCACCGTCAGGATGATCTGCGGGGCGACCAGCAGATAGGGCAGGATCTTGTTGGGGAATACGACGCTTTGCACGGCGATCTCCTGATGACATGGAAATGCCGCCCGCATCTATCAGAGGATGCGGGCGGGGCAGGGGATCGTTTAATTGCCGGCGGCCTGTTTGATGGCCGCGTCGCCGCGCTGGACTATCTTGTCGAGTGCTGCCTTCGCATCCTGCTTGCCGGCCAGCATCGCCTCGAACTCCTCGTTCATGATGTCACGCACCTGCGGCAGGTTCACGAGACGTACACCCTTGGAGTTTTCTGTCGGCGGTTTGCCCATCATCTGCAGCAGCGGCGTTTCACGGCCGGGGTTCTTGTCGTAGAAGCCGGATTTCTTGGTTTCCTCATAGGCTGCGATCGTGACCGGCATATAGCCAGAGACCTGATGCAGGCGAGACTGGATCTTGGTCTGGGAGAGGAAGTGGAAGAACTCCGCTACGCCCTTATATTCGGCATCGCTCTTGCCACCGAAGACCCAGAGGCTGGCGCCGCCCGGGATGGTGTTCTGTGGGCCATGGCCCTCATAATAGGGAAGCTGGCCGATGCCGTAATTCATTCCGGTCTTGATGATATCTCCAAGGCCGCCGGAGGATTCGGTCAGAATACCGCATTCGCCGGACATGAAGAGCTGCTTGGCTTCCGAAGTGCGGCCGCCATAACGGAAGACACCGTCTTTCGCCAGATCGGCAATCGCCTGGAAATGCTCGACAAAGAGCGGCGCATTGACGGCGAGCTTCACATCGGTGCCGCCGAGACCGTTTTCATTGCTGCCATAGGAGACGTTGTTCCACGCGGCGAAGTTTTCGGTCTGGATCCAGGTCAGCCAGGTGGAGGTGAAACCACATTGCGCGGCACCGCTGGTCTTGATCTTCCTGGCGGCATCGAAAACTTCCGGCCAGGTCTTCGGCGGGTTGGCGGCATCGAGGCCGGCCTTCTGGAAGATATCCTTGTTGTAATAGAGGATCGGCGAGGACGAATTATAGGGGAAGGACAGCATGGTGCCGTCAGGCTTGGAATAATAGGCGACGATGCCTGCCAGATATTCATCCTTGTTGAAGGTGTAGCCGCCTTCCTTCAGCACGTCCGCTACCGGTTTGATGGCGCCCGCAGCACCCATCATGACACCGGAGCCGGCATCGAAGACCTGAATGATGGCAGGCGCCTGCTTGGCGCGGAAGGCGGCGATGCCGGCGTTCAGGGTTTCGGGATAGGTGCCCTTGAAGACGGGCATGACCTTGTAGTCTTTCTGGCTGTCGTTGAATTCCTTGGCAAGCGAATCCACGACTTCGTTGTTGGCGCCGGTCATGGCGTGCCACCACTGGATCTCCGTCACAGCATATGCATTCGATGTGACAAAAAACGAAAGCGCGGATGCCGCAGCAAGGCGGTAGCTGAGTTTTTTCAAGGCGATTCCTCCCATTATGAAAACAGTAAAAGATACAGCCCCTTAATTGCAGCCTATCCTCCTCGATATGGCTGCGGGCGATCTTTTCTGTATTAGCATTGCCGATTAAAAGCGAACTCTAACGAAAATGCAATAGAACGTGGAACGATTAAAACGAAAGTGAAGGAAACGGATTTATTATTCCATTTCCTTCGTTCCGCGGTTTTTTCATGCGCTTGGCCACCGGCGCGTGTCTTCGCTGGATTCGCTCCTGTCGAAATCCAATAGTTGCGATTGATATGTTATTACATTACCTATTATATTGCTGTGAATTTGTGCGGGCGAAGAGGTGGATGTGTTCGGATTGAAGCGGAAAAAGGCAGTTGAGCGCAGGGACGATTCGGCTGGCCTGCCATCTTTGGGAACGGTGCCGGTTACCCTGCTTACCGGCTTTCTCGGTGCAGGCAAGACCACCTTGCTGAACGCGCTTCTGGCTGCGCCGGCCATGCGGGATGCGGCCGTGATCGTCAACGAATTCGGCTCGGTGCCCATCGATCACGGTCTGGTGCGGACGGGGTCCGAACGATATTTCAGAACGACGACGGGTTGCATCTGCTGCACCGCCACGAGCGATATCCGCACCTCGCTTTACGAACTGCATCAGGCCATTCTGGAAGGGGTAATGCCTGATGTCTCGCGGGTTGTCATCGAAACCACCGGTCTTGCCGATCCTGCGCCGATCATCAACAGCCTCATCGCCGGCGGCACACCGGCGCTGGGCCTGCGGGATCACATCGTCGCCCGGCATTTTCATCTTTCGGGCGTGGTGACGGCTTTCGACGTTGTCTCGGGCCCGCCGATGCTCAACAGCTTCATTGAGGGCTGGAAACAGCTTGCCTTTGCCGACCACATCGTTTTGACGAAGACCGATCTGGCCGATGACGCGGCGCTGGACCGCGAAAGCCTCGCCGATCTCAATCCCGCAGCCTCGTTTCATGATCGCAATGCAGCCGATTTCGATCTGATGTCGTTGTTCAACGCATCGGATTATTCGTTGTGTGGCAAGCCGGAGGATGCGCCTGCATGGCTCGCGGCCGACAGGCTTAGCCTTCATGCGGCCCATCAGCACGATATCAACCGCCACGGCGTCGGGGTCGAGGCCTTCAATCTCACCTTTGACGGGGTTTTTGACCCCCAGGCGATTGTGACTTTTCTCGAGCTCGTCACCAGCAATGTGCACTCCGGTCTTCTGCGGCTCAAGGGAATTTTCGGGGCGACGGATGATCCGGAGCGACCGGTTGTCGCCCACGCGGTGCAGCATCGGCTTTATCCGCTTACCCGCCTGGAGCGCTGGCCGAATCAAGATCGTTCGACACGTATCGTGCTGATCGGCATGGACATGCCGCAAAAGCCCATTCGCGAGCTTTTCGACACATTGGCCGCGCAGGCAAGGCGGAAGGGCAGGGCATGAACAATCCGCTTGCACGCAGTGGCTCCGCGATCATCTCGCACGCCCGTCTTCTGAAGCAATGGTCACGCGATTTGCTGCAACTCAAGCCGGAAGACAGTATTACCGTCAGCGAGCTTTCCTGCGCGCTGCCGGATTGCCCGCCACGGGAAACGGTGATCGTCATCCTCGCCGTTTCCGGTACGACCCGGCAATTATCCATCCACAAGGCGCTTCTCGCGGTGGATCATGACGATATTGTGCGCGCCATTGCCGCGAATTCAGCTTGAGAACCCGCCTCCACGCGGCAGAGCCGCTTGACCGCTGCGGCCCTTATCCGCCACTTCAGGGACAGCGATGGGATTCGCGGATGATGAAGGGCACGGAATGGCCGATCTGGCTGTATATGCGGGTTTGTTTCTGACGGCGTTCATTGCGGCGACCATCCTGCCCATGCAGTCGGAGGCGGCGCTTGCGGGGCTCATTCTTCTGAAATCCCAGCCCGTCTGGCTGCTGGTTGTCGTGGCGAGCGTCGGCAATGTCGCCGGGTCCTTCGCCAACTGGCTGCTTGGCCGTGGCATCGAACGTTTTCGACATGAACGTTGGTTCCCGGTCGGGGAGGCTGCGCTGCAACGGGCGCAGAACTGGTACCGGCGTTACGGCAAATGGTCCCTGCTGCTCAGCTGGGCGCCGATCATCGGGGACCCTCTAACGGTTGCGGCCGGCATCATGAAAGAGCCGCTGCCGGTGTTTCTGCTGCTGGTCACCATCGCCAAGGTGGGACGATACGTGGTGCTCGCGCTGGTGACGTTGAATTTTTCATGAAGCCTCTCCTCCGTCATGCCGGGCTGGATCCGGCATCCAGCCACGGCGCGTCTGCGCCGTGAAAAGAGTTTTTCGCGATCAAGGACTTGACCGCGCTGGACACAGACCTGATCCGGAGTGACGGCTTGCGACTGCCCCGCATCGGTAGCTACCGCTCAAGCCGCCTGCCGGTCCCAGCTGGCGAAAGGATCGGGCAGGTGCCGCCAGGCATCGGGCGTGAAGGCATCCGTGTCGATCAGGCAGGCATCGAGCTGGGCGCGGATGCGGGCTTCATTCATTGGATCGGAACCTATGAAGACGATTTCCTGCCGGCGGTCGCCGAAGACCGGGTCGAGATAGGGCTTCATCATATCAAGGAACTGCTTTTCGCGCGGCCATTGCTCTTTCGGCACGGCGGACCACCAGAGACCCATCTTGCCGGTGCGAACCAGGGCGCCGGCCTGGCTGATCTCTCCCACATAAAGCGGCCGCGTCGCCAGCCAGAAAAAACCCTTGGCGCGCACGACCCCCGGCCAGGCGCGATCGATGAAACGCTGGAACAGCACGGGGTCGAAAGGCTTTTTGGCACGATAGACGAAAGAGCGAATGCCATATTCCTCGGTTTCGGGAATGTGGTCCTTGAAACCATGCAATTCCTTGAACCAGAGAGGGTGTTCTTCGGCCCTGGCGAAATCGAAGCGGCCAGTGCCCAGAACCTCCTTCAGCGCCACCTTGCCGAAATCGGCCTCGATGAGTTTTGCATCGGGGTTCAGCCCGATGATGATCTTGCGGGCGGCATCCCGCTCCTCTGGCGTTGCAGTGCCGATCTTGTTGAGCACGACGACATCGGCGAATTCGATCTGCTCCACCAGAAGATCGACGATGGTGCGGTTGTCGCCATCGCCCGCCGTTTCGCCCCGGTCGGCCAGAAAATCGGATGAACCGTAATCGTTGAGAAGATTGGCGGCGTCCACCACCGTCACCATCGTGTCGAGCCGGGCAACATCGGAAAGGCTGCGACCATTCTCGTCGCGGAAATCGAACGTCGCGGCGACGGGAAGCGGCTCGGCGATGCCGGTCGATTCGATCAGCAGATAGTCGAAACGGTCCTGCTCCGCCAGCGCCCGCACTTCCTTGAGAAGATCGTCACGCAGGGTGCAACAGATGCAGCCATTGGTCATTTCCACCAATTGCTCTTCGGTTCGGGAGAGATTGGCCCCGCCGTCACGAACCAGCGCCGCATCGATATTGATCTCGCTCATGTCGTTGACGATCAAGGCCACGCGCAAACCATCGCGATTGGCGAGAATGTGGTTCAGAAGCGTCGTCTTGCCAGCGCCTAAAAAGCCGGAAAGCACGGTGACGGGTAGTTTTTTCGACATTTGGACCTCGTTCTGTAAACGTGTTTCGAGTGGACCTTGGCGGGCACGTCGGGGCATCGGGAAACGATCCGGCGCGCATCGTTACCATATGTAACGTAATAACATTACATATATGGGGCGTGTCAACAGGTGAGCGAGAAATTGCCTTCGGCATGAGCGTGGTGGTTACGCGTCCGGATGAATAATTCGCCGTTTGCCAGCAACGGCCTACCCCGCGGAGGGGACAGCGTGCCAGTCCGCTTCCACCAGTAAATGTTATTTCATTACATATTCGTTTGACGAATGTAATAACATTACATATCAAGGGTCATCGAATGACATCCTGCTTCCGGAGGGATCGATGAACGATCCGTGCCTTATCTTCTCAAATCTGACCCTTGGATATGCCGGCCGGGCGGCGGTGCACCATCTCAATGGTAGTATTGCCTGCGGCTCGCTTACCGCCGTTATCGGCGCCAACGGCTCGGGAAAATCCACGTTGATGAAAGGCATTGCCGGCATTTTGAAGCCGCTTGGCGGCGAATGTCGGGTCAGTCCGGCGATCTCCGTCGCCTATCTGCCGCAACAGTCGGAGCTGGACCGGTCCTTTCCCGCTCAAGTACGAGACCTTGTGGCCCTCGGTCTCTGGCCGAGACGCGGCCTGCTCGGACGACACCGTTTCGAAGATCGGACGGCGATCGACCAAGCGCTGAAAACGGTCGGACTGTCCGGTTTTGAAAGGCGAAATATCGACTCCCTCTCGGGTGGCCAGATGCAGCGTGCCCTTTTTGCCCGGGCCATGCTGCAGGATGCGCAGCTCATTCTGCTCGATGAGCCCTTCAATGCCGTCGACGAGCGGACGGTGACCGACCTGCTGGTGCTGATCAAGGCATGGGTGGCGCAAGGGCGCACCGTTCTGGCCGTACTTCACGATCACCAGCTCGTGCAGCAGCATTTTCCCCAGACGCTTTTCCTGGCGCGAAGGCTGGTTGGACTTGGTCCAACGGCTGAAGTCCTGCAGGCGGAGAATCTTCGCCAGGCCCGACATTTCCATGAGGCGTGGGAGGCGAATGCGCCTTGGTGCGCGCCGGCTTCCCCTCCGCTCCCTCCGGATCCGGCGGCGCCGCCGCACGCCCACGCCCACTTCCACGCGAATTCGAATAGCCATGGCTGATATCTTCATCGATCCTTTCATCCAGTATGTCTTCATGCAGCGCGCGCTTGCCGGTGCGCTGATCCTCGCGGTCAGCTGCGGTCCCGTCGGGGTTTTTCTGATGCTGCGCCGCATGAGCCTGACGGGAGATGCCATGTCGCACGCCATCCTGCCGGGCGCTGCTGTCGGCTTTCTGTTTTATGGGCTGGACATTCTGCCGATGACGATTGGCGGGCTCGTCGTTGGCCTCGTGGTCGCGCTGGGGGCCGGCGCGGTGTCGCGTTTCACCGTTCAGAAGGAGGACGCCTCTCTCGCCGCGCTTTATCTGATTTCGCTGGCGCTCGGCGTGCTGCTCGTCTCATGGCGTGGCTCCAGCGTCGACCTGATGCACGTTCTGTTCGGCACGGTGCTGGCGCTGAACAATGAGGCGCTCGGACTGATCGGCGGCATCTGCGTCATTACGCTTGCGGTGATGATCACCTTCTGGAGGGCGCTCGTGGCGGAATGCCTCGATCCGCTCTTCCTGCGCTCGGTCAGCAGATGGGGCAGCCCGGTGCATTTCCTCTTCCTCGGCATCGTCGTGCTCAATCTCGTGGGTGGCTTTCAGGCGCTGGGGACGCTCCTTTCAGTCGGGCTGATGATGCTGCCGGCTGCCGCCAGCCGCTTCTGGTCAAACCGCGTCGCGCCCATGTGCTTCATTTCCATCGGCATCGGCATGGTGTCCTGCTTTGCCGGTCTTGTCCTGTCCTATCACGCGTCGCTGCCATCGGGCCCGGCGATCATCCTTTCGGCGGGTGCCGTCTATGCGCTCTCCATCCTCTTCGGCACGCGCGGCGTGCTCATCGATCTTCTCGGTTCCGGCCGCCACCGCGCGGCCTGAAAACAGCCTTTGAAACAGGAGAATCCAATGTTCAAAACCTTCCGCTTAGCCACGTGCGCCAGTCTTCTTTCGCTCTCACCGGTTCTGACGGCGCAGGCTTCCGCCGCCGAACTGAAGGTCGTCGCCAGCTTCTCGATCATCGCCGACTTCGCGAAAAATGTCGGTGGGGATCGTGTGGAGATCACCACGCTCGTCGGGCCGGATGGCGATGCCCATGTCTACGAACCGCGCCCTGCCGATGCTGTCGCCGTCAGCAAGGCGGATGTGGTGCTGGTCAACGGCCTGGAATTCGAAGGCTTTCTGAAGCGGCTGATTGAAACGAGCGGCACGAAGGCGCCGATTGTCGAGCTGACCAAGGGTGTCGAGCCGCTCAGGCTTTCCGACGAGCCCGCGGGCCACGCCCATCCTGAGGCCGAGGAAGAGGAGGCTCACAACCACAAGGCGGAGGAAGCCGGCCACAAGCACGAAACGGCTGACGCCCACGATCACGACCATGGCCATGGCCATGAAGGACATCACCATCACGGCGAGTACGATCCCCATGCCTGGCAGTCCATCAAGAATGCCCAAATCTACGTGAAGAACATAGCCGGCGCCTTTTGCAAGGCCGACAAACCCGGCTGCGCGACCTATACCGCGAATTCCGACGCCTATGTCGCCAAGCTTGCCACTCTGAACGAGAAGGTGAAGACGGAGATCGCCGCGATCCCGCCGGAGAAGCGCGTCATCATCACGTCGCATGATGCCTTCGGTTATTTCGAGCATGCCTATGGCCTGAATTTCCTCGCGCCGGAGGGCATCTCGACGGAGTCCGAAGCCTCTGCCGCCGATGTCGCCAAGCTGGTGGACCAGGTCAAACACGACAAGGCTTCGGCCATCTTCGTCGAAAACATCACCGACAAGCGGCTGATCGACCAGATCGCCAGCGAAACCGGCCTGAAGGTTGGCGGCACGCTTTATTCCGACGCGCTTTCCACGGCCGATGGCCCGGCCGCGACCTATATCGACATGGTCAACCACAATATCGAGACCATCTCGGCCGCTGTACTCGGGCAATAAGACCGCCGATCAGCCGAAAAGTTTCAGGGTGGCTTCGGCCACCCTGATTTCGCTCGTGTCATTCAGGCCGGGATCACCCTGCTGTCATCTGCGTGATGAAACGGTCTGACCGAGCCTGAGCTCGAGCTTGCCATCGGTTCTGGCCGTCGACCCCCGTCGACCTTTCGTCCTGGCAGGGACGGACCGGAGCTTTCGAGTTGTCCGATCCGGCCACTATAAAACTCTAATTTGCGGCCGATTGATCGTTTGGCCGTTGATAACCGCATCGGACCGGCTTTTCGTGCGAAGGCCCGTCGATGTAAAGTGCCACCTGTGACGTTCATGGGGGCAAGCACTTTGGCCAAATCTATCAGGACGATGGAGGAGTTTTCGGAGTTTGTCGGCCTTTCCCGCCCGACCGTTTCGAAATACTTCAATGATCCGTCCTCGGTCCGCAAGAAGACGCGGGATGCCATTGAGGATGCGCTGAAGAAATCCGGGTTTCGGCCGAACATTTTCGCTGTCAACCTCAACCGCCGCCGTTCCAACATCATCGGCATCATCATCCCGAGTTCCACCGACCCCTTTTATATGGCGCTCACGAGCCGTATCGAGCTCATCGCCAGCGAAGCCGGGTTTCTCGCCTTCGTGCTTTCATCGGACGGCAAGCCCGAAATCGAAGACCGCGCCATCCGCACCTTCAAGTCGATGAACGTGGCGGGTGCCATCATCGCGCCGCTTGGCGTCAAATCCCATCGCGCTACGCTGGAGCAACTCGCGGCCACTGTCCCGATCGTCTATGTCGATTCGCCACTCGACGAGACGTCCGCCTTTGTCGGCACAGATAACCGGCAGAGCGTGGGACTGATGGTGGATTATCTCTGCCGGTCGGGAGAACCGCCGTGTTTCTTCGACATGCCGCAGGTCAATACCAATGCCGCCACGCGCCGCACGGCCTATGTGGAGGCCATGCAACAACTCGGCTTCGAGCCACATGTGATTAACGTCCCGGGCGACATCACATGGGAGTTTGAACGGTTTGCTTTCGAGGAAGCAGGCCGGCTTCTGGAACGGCGCACGCTTCTGCCGTCGCGGACGATCCTGTGCGCCCATGACCGCATCGCCTTCGGCGTCATCGCCGCGGCTTTTCAGAAGGGCATCAGGGTCGGCCACGGCGCCGATTACGATCTGAGGGTCGCTGGCCACGACGATCATCCGCTGGCGCGTTATGCCTGCCCACCCATCACCACCGTGGCGCAGAACTACAACGAGATCGGCAGGCTGTCGATCGAGCTGCTGTTTCAGAAACTGAACGAGGAGGCAGACGATGCCACCCGAATGCGGGAGCGCATCCTGCTCAGCGCCGATCTGATGCTGCGGAAATCGGCCTGAGGATCGTTAGAAAAACTAAAATAAAAATGTGATTTTCTAAATAGAACTAATATTTGAACGCTCCTACTCTGTTCTCAAGGTTGCTTTGGGAGGCGACCGCGAGAGCCGGCGCACAGGTGTGCCGGGCTTCGGGAGGAACGTCAGATTGCCATGTCTCCAGTGCCGTGAGGGGAGCCTCGCAGCCGCGGTATCGCATGGTTTTCGCCGGGCTGACTGGACATTCTCGCCAGCAAATTCCCCAGCGAAGGATGATGAAACATGAACCTCTATTCTCTTCTGTCAGAACGTGCGGCCGGCGGCAGGCCTGTCCGCGTCGGTCTCATCGGCGCGGGCAAGTTCGGCTCCATGGTGCTGGCGCAGGCGCAGCGCATCGCCGGTTTCCACATGGTCGCCGTTGCGGACCTCAATGTCGGAAAGGCGAAGGAATCGCTGGATCGCGTCGGCTGGCCGAAGGAACGTTACGATGCGAAGAGCTGCGCCGAGGCGCTGAAGAGCGGCAAGACCTATGTGACCGACGACGTGAACGAGCTTTTCGCCTGCGGTGAGATCGAATGCGTCATCGAGGCCACCGGCCATCCGCTGGCCGGTGCCCGCCACGCGTTGGGCGCCATCGACCACAACAAACACGTCGTCATGGTCAATGTCGAAGCTGACGTCATGGTCGGCCCGATCCTTGCCGAAAAGGCCCGCGCCAAGGGCCTGATCTATTCCATGGCTTACGGCGACCAGCCGGCGTTGATCTGCGAGCTTGTCGACTGGGCGCGCGCCACCGGCTTCGAGGTCGTTTCCGCCGGCAAGGGCATGAACTTCGAGCCGCGTTACCGTTATTCGACGCCGGACACGGTCTGGGGTTATTTCGGCTGGACGGACGAGGAAGTGGCCAAGGGCGACTTCAATCCGAAAATGTATAATTCCTTCACCGATGGCACCAAGGCAGCCATCGAAATGGCGGCTGTCGCCAATGGTACGGGGCTGGATTGCCCGGATGACGGTCTGGCTTTCCCGCCCGCCGGCCTGCACGATCTCGCCCGTGTTTTCCGTCCCGCCGCCGATGGCGGCCGCATGGCCCGTTCAGGCCTGGTGGATATCGCCGCAAGCCAGGAACCGGATGGACGCGAGGTGTTCAACAACATCCGTTACGGCGTCTTCGTCACGTTCAAGGCGCATAATGAATATGCCCGCGCCTGCTTCAAGCAATATGGCCTGCTGACCGATCCGTCCGGCTGGTACGCCTCCATGTGGCGTCCGTTCCATATCATCGGACTCGAAACCTCGATCAGCGTGCTCTCTGCCGTATTGCGAAACGAGGCAACCGGCTGCTCGAAGGAGTTCCGCGGCGATGCCGTCGCCACCGCCAAGAAGGACATGCAGCCCGGCGAAATGCTGGACGGTGAGGGCGGTTATGCGGTCTGGGCGAACGCCATTCCAGCGACCCGCAGCCTGGACATGAAAGCGCTGCCGATCGGCCTCGCCCATAACGTCAAGCTGAAGCGCGCCATCAGGAAAGACCAGATCGTCAGCTTCGACGATGTGGAGCTGGTCAACGATCTCGACGTGGTGAAGCTGCGTCAGGACATGGAAAACCGCTTCCGCCCGCAAAAGGACGCTGCGGCGTGACGGGCGGGGATCAGGACATGTCGAAGGGGGCTTTCGTGGTGATAGCGGAATTTCGGGTCAAGCCCGACGCGATGGAGGCCTTTCTCGACGCTGCGCGTGATGATGCCACCCATTCGGTCCGTGATGAACCGGGTTGCCGGCAATTCGACGTGGTGCGGCCGGAAACGGGAAACAATGTGGTGTTCTACGAGGTCTATGACGACAAACAGGCTTTTGACGACCACCTGAAGACACCGCATCTCGACCGCTTCCGCGAGGCGTTCCCGGCGCTTATCGAAGAAGAACTGCCGGTGCGCTTCCTGAACCGGCAATGGCTTTGAAGGATGGGAACGATGGCAGACATCCGCCAGGTCGCCGTTATCGGTACGGGTATCATGGGCGCACCCATGGCGGCGCGCCTGGCAGAGGCCGGGTTTTCCGTCAAGGCCTGGAACCGCAGTGCCGACAAGGCTGCGGTTCTGGCAGAGAAGGGCGTGCAGCCGACTGTAACGGCTGCCGAGGCTGCGGCCGAAGCGGATGTGGTGCTCTGCATGCTGAGTTCCGGGCCGGTCTGCAACGATGTTCTGCTCGGTTCGCCGGGCATCGTTTCAGCCATGAAGCCCGGTGCGGTTCTGCTGGTCATGAGTTCCATTCCCGTTGAAATTGCAATGGAACAGGCTGAAGCCGCCCTGGCATGTGGCGTCAGATATGTCGATGCGCCCGTGTCCGGCGGTGAAAAGGGAGCGATCGAAGGAACGCTCGCCATCATGGCCGGGGGTGAACAGCGGGATGTGGATGCGCTGCGGCCGCTCCTCGGTTGTCTTGGCCGCGTCACGCACGTAGGGCCGGTGGGCTGCGGCTCTCTGGCCAAGCTTGCCAATCAGCTGATCGTCGCCTCGACAATCTGCGCCGTTGCCGAAGCTCTCACCCTTGCGGAAGAAGGGGGAGCGGACCCGGCACAGGTGCGCCACGCCCTGCTTGGCGGATTTGCCGATTCCACCGTCTTCCGTCAGCACGGAAAACGCATGGTTGAGGGCGATTTCCGCCCCGGCGGGCCGGCGAAATATCAGGTCAAGGATACGTCCACGGCGCTGGCCTTCGCCAGAAGCCGCGGCCTGACATTACCGGTCAGCGAGGAGGTTGACCGGCTGTTTCGCTCCATGGTCGAGCATGGCGCGGGCGAGCTTGATCACAGCGGTGTGATCCTTGAAATTAAGCGCATGAATGCGTTCGGAGGAACGCTCGAAACTGTTTAAGACACAACAAAGGGAGGAACACATGAAAATTTCGAAACTTTACGGGCTGGCCCTTGCCGCCACCATGCTGGTCGCATCGATTGCACGGGCCGAGACGCTGACGCTGTCGACGCCGGATGCAGACAATTCCGAAATCACGCTTTCCGCCAACAAGTTCGCGGAACTGGTCTCAAAAAAGACCGACGGCAAGCTCAAGATCAAGGTATTCCCCAACGGTACGCTTTATGGCGGCGATCCTTCGGCGGGCGTCAAGCAGCTGGCCGGCGGCTCGCTTGACATGCTCCTGAATTCGACATCGCTCTACGCGACGTTCAACCCGAAATTCACAGCTATCGCCATTCCCTATCAGTTCCGCGATATCGACCAGCTCCGGGTCTATCTCGACAGCGATCTCGGCAAGGAGCTTTCCGGCGATCTGAGCAAGATCGGCATTCTCGGGCTCGATCTCTGGTCACGGCCGCTGCGCCAGATCACCAATTCGAGGGCGCCGATCAAATCGCCAGCCGATCTGAAGGGCATGAAGCTGCGGGTGCCTAACAATCCGCTCTGGGTTGAATTCTTCGGCGCCATGGGGGCCGCCCCGACGCCGATGGCTTTTGCCGAAGTCTATAATGCCCTCCAGCTCAAGGTGGTCGACGGGCAGGAAAATCCGGTCAATGTGCCGGTCAGCGCCAAGCTCTACGAGGTGCAGAAATACCTGACGATCAGCAACCACATCGCCGACGCCTGGGTGCTGGGCATGAATCCTGCCCGTTTTGAAGGTCTTGATGAGAACTTCAAGACCGCGCTCAAGGAGGCCGCCGTGGAAACGGAGGCCTGGAAGGCGCAGAACGACGCTGCCGATATCGACAAGTCACTGGAAACGCTGAAAAAGAACGGCATGGAGGTGAACGCGCTGACCGATGACGAGCGCAAGGCTTTCGTGGCCGTGGCGGCCGGCCTTTCGGCGAAATTCTCCGCTCTGGTGAAGGATCAGGCCTTCTTCGACAAGACGCAGGCGTTCCTCAAGACGAACTGACCTTTCCGCAAACGGACGGCCGGGTTTCGATCCGGCCTTCCCAAATGTCAGGCAGGGTCGTCTTGCCGTAAGGGCAGGGTGGCATTCGTTTTACCGGATATCCGGTTTTAGCAGTGGAAGGGTATTGTCATGAACGATACGAAACCTTCGGTGCTCGGCACCATCGTAAGACTCATCGCCGATGTGGCCGCAGGCGCGGCCTGCGCCGGCATTCTCATCGTCGTGCTCCTCCAGGTCATTGGCCGCCTCATCGGCAGTCCTCTCCCCTGGACCGAGGAAGCAACCCGCTTTCTCTTCATCTGGATGGTGTTTCTGGGCCTCGCCGCCGGCTTCCGCACCGTTGAAAGCGCCCGTGTTGTGGTGTTTCTCGTGCTGTTTCACCGCTTCTTCCGGCGGCTCGCGGTGCCGATCTACGTCGGTTCATCCGTGTTCTTCTTCGGCATGATGGGCTGGACGGGCCTGACCATGGTGCGCCAGCAGGTCATGATGAACGAAACCGCCGCCACGCTTCCCATCCCGATGTGGACCATCGGCATCGTTCTGCCGGTTTCCGCCATCATCGCCGTGCTCGCCATCGTCGAATCGCTGCGCAGCCGCCGGGAGCTCATCGCGCTTCCCGAGCTTGGCCTGCCGGCGGACGAGATCGCACACGCCGACATCTCCATTTCAGCAGGACATTGATCCATGTCGGTCTTTCTTCTCGTCGCCTTTTTCGGTCTCAGCATGCTCGGTGTACCGCTTGCCATTGCGCTGGCGCTCGCCAGCGTCGGCACGCTCTGGCTCTTTACCTCCATGCCGATGGACCTGCTGTCGCAGACGATGTTCTCGTCCATGAACTCCTTCCTGCTCGTCGCCGTGCCGCTGTTCATCCTCGTAGGCACCGTCATGGAGCGGGGGCGTGTTGCGGAGCGCATTTTCGATTTCGCCGAGGCCATGGTGGGCTGGCTGCCCGGCGGCCTCGGTCACGTCAACGTCATCTCCTCGGTGATTTTTTCCGGTGTCTCCGGCTCGTCCGTCGCCGACATCGCCTCTGTCGGCGCCATCGAGATCAAGGCGATGGAGCGGCATGGCTTCCCGAAGGGTTATGCCGTCGGCATGACGCTTTGCACTTCCACGCTCTCCTCGATCATTCCGCCGTCAATCCTGATCGTCATTGCCGGCTCCATCGCCAACGTGTCCATCGGCACATTGCTGATCGCGGGCTTGGTGCCCGGCCTCTTCATCGCCTTCGCCTTCCTAATCTTCAATCACTTCTATTCCGTGCACTACGGATATAACCCGCCGACCCCCTTCAACTTCCGTCTGGTTGTCATCACCGGACTTCGCGCCATCCTGCCGATGCTCACCCCGCTGATCCTCATCATCGGCATCGCCAGCGGCCTGTTCACGCCGACGGAAGCCGCTGCCATCGCGGTCGTTTATGTAGCGGTGCTCGGCGTCATCGTCTACCGCACGCTGCCGGTGCGCGAACTGCCGGAAATCCTCATCTCGACGGCACGCATTTCCGGAACCATCCTGTTCATCGCCGCCACTTCGCAGCTGGCTGCCTGGGTCTTCACCTTTGACGGCCTGCCGGAACAGGTCGCCGAACTCTTGAAGGCGATGAACCTCGGGCCGATGACGGGCATGCTCGTGATCTTCGTGTTCCTGCTGATCATCGGCATTTTCATGGAAGCGATCCCCGCCATGTTCATCCTCATTCCGGTATTGATGCCGCCGGTCGAAGCGCTCGGTATCGATCCGATCCATTTCCTGATCGTGACTGTCATGACGCTGACGCTCGGGCTGGTGACGCCGCCAGTCGGGGTCTGCCTGTTTGCCGCAGCCCAGGTCGCGAACATGAAGATCGAGGATGTCATCCGCGGTTCGCTGGCGCCGATGACGGTGCTGACGCTCGCCATATTTGCGCTGGTGCTTTTCCCGATCCTGACGCTTGGGCCGATACGGCTGATGGGTCTCTACTGAGCCGAAACAGTAAGCCTGAAAAACTCAGACAACGCGACGGTCACGCCACTCGTCGCGTTGTTTTCGCATCCACTCCAGGAAAAGCGTCACCTTTCGCTGCCGCAGGTGAGAATGCGGGCAAACGATCCATTGGGTAACGAGCTTGATGCGCGGTGCGTCGATGACGGGGCAGACAAGCGCCCCGGTGCTCAGTTCCCGTTCCATCATCAACGTGCTCTCCAGCGCGACGCCCAGACCGCCGGCCGCAGCGTCGATGGCCATATGGCTGCGGTCGAACAGCACGCGCCGCCATCTTTTGTCTGAATGCACGCCCGCCATCGGGAACCAGTGCGTCCACTGCGCCTGCGCCTTCACCGAATGAATGAGCCGCAGTTCGAGCAGATCGGCGGCCTGAAGGCTTCCGGTGGCGGCATAGTCCGGTGAGGACACTGGCAGGAATTCCTCTTCCACCAGCCCTTCCACGAAGAGGCCCGGCCAACGACCATCGCCGTGGCGCAGCTCCACATCGACGAGCTCCTGCGAAAAATCGGTCGGCTCGTTGGTGCCGTCCAAGCGCACTTCCAGTTCAGGGTGCTCCTCCAGAAAGGAGCCGAGACGCGGCAGAAGCCATTTGTTGGAAATGGTCGGCGTCGCCCGGATAGTCAGTGCCGTGACGGAACGGAAACCACGAATGCTGTCGGTCGCGTCGGATATCTGCTCAATCTGGGCGGTGATCATCGAAAAATAGCGCTCGCCCGCTTCGGTCAATGTCACCTTGCGGCCGGTTCGCGCCATCAGCGTCGTGCCGAGCTGGCCTTCCAGCAGCTGGATCTGCTGGGAAACGGCCGAAGGCGTCACGCTCAACTCTTCCGCCGCCCGGGAAATGCTGCCCGCCCTTGCCGCGGCGTGGAAAACGAGGATCGATTTTATCGGGATTTGCATGGATAGGGCTTTGCTCAACGGAATACGGCGGTCACCCGAGTATCACAGGTGCCCGCCGTGTTGAAAAGCGTTGAACGCGAGGCTTTTAGCGGTGGCTCGGCAGTTTCGGCAGGAAGACCGTCAAAAGGCCGAGCAGCGGCATGTAGGAGCAGATGCGGTAGACGAATTCAATGCCTTCCTTATCCGCATAGACCCCCAGAACCGCAGCCCCGATGCCACCGAAACCGAAGGCGAAACCGAAGAACATGCCGGCGATGAGGCCGACGCGGCCCGGCACAAGCTCCTGCGCGAAAACGACGATGGCCGAGAAAGCGGAAGAGAAGACGAAGCCGATGACGACGACCAGAACGGCTGTCCAGAACAGGTTCGCATAGGGCAGCATCAACGCGAAGGGAATGACGCCGAGGATCGAGAACCAGATGACGACGCGCGAGCCGAAACGGTCACCGATCGGGCCGCCGAAGAACACGCCCAGTGCCGAAGCCCCGAGGAAGAGGAACAGCAGTACCTGCGCGTCCTGCACGCCAAGGCCGAACCTGTCGATGGTGTAGAAGGTGAAGTAGCTCGACAGGCTGGCGAGATAGGCATTCTTGGTGGCGGTCAGAACCACCAGCACCAGAAGCGTCATCATCACGGTTCCGCGTGAGAGCGGCAGGGCGCGGCTGGCCGGAGCCTTGCCGACGGTTGCGCGGCGGTGGCGGGTATACCAGACGCCGACCCAGGACAGCACGCCGAAGCCGAGGAGCGCAATCAGCGAGAACCAGCTGAGGCTCGACTGGCCCAATGGAATGACGATGAAGGCGGCGAGCAGCGGGCCGATGGCCGTGCCGGTATTCCCACCCACCTGGAAGAAGGACTGCGCCAGACCATGGCGGCCGCCGGATGCCAGGCGGGCAACGCGCGAGGCTTCGGGATGGAAGATCGCCGAGCCGATGCCGATGAGGCAGGCGCCAATCACCAGAACCTCGAAACTATGGGCAAAGGCGAGCGTGATGAGGCCGGCGCAGGTGGAGAGCATGGCCACGGGCAGGGAAAACGGCATGGGCCAACGGTCTGTCACCATGCCGACGACCGGCTGCAGCAGCGATGCCGTGACCTGAAAGGCGAAGGTAAGCAGTCCGATCTGTACGAAATCGAGCGCGTAATTGGCTTTCAGCAACGGGTAAAGCGACGTCAGCAGCGATTGCATGATGTCGTTCAGCATGTGGCAGAAGCTCGCGGCTGCGATGATTGAAAACGCCGTGCGTTGCGGGTTGAACCCGGTGCTGGTGACGGTGGCCATGAATTATCCTCTCCAGATCCCCGCCGATGAAACGGGAAACATGTCTTTATTTGCTCCCGCTTTTATTCATATTGTGTCTGGCCTGCATTTGTGTTCTGGACGAGTTTCTTTGTGAGTGGGCCAAATGGCAAAAATCAAATCGCGACAGACAGTCGGTGTGACGCTCGAGGAGCATGAGCGCAGCCTGAAATTGATCGACGGCACCAATGAGCCGGTGCTGGCGCTCCATCGCATCTATCCGACGGGGCATCGCACGCCGCCCCATAACCATAGTCGCGTGCAGATATGGTGCGCGCGCCGGGGGGTGGTGCTGGTCAGCACGGCGGATGGGCGCTGGATGATACCGCCGGGTCACGGGCTGCTCATTCCCGCCGGTCTGCAACATGAGGCCGAAGTCATCTCCAATGTCGAGATGCACTCCATCTACGTCCATCCCGATCTCTTCCAGGCAACGTCTCCAAGGGTCGTGGAAATAACAGATCTCGCCTCGAGCCTCATTTCCGAGTTGCTGGCCGAGGAACATCAGCCAGCTGCTTTTCACCGGCAGGGTCTCGTGCGCGCACTTTTGCTGGATGAAGTGAACCGCCTGCCGGAACGCCCTTTGGGTTTGCCATTTCCGGACAATCAGCGGCTGGCAGCGCTTTGCCGGGATTTCCTCAACAGGCCCGTGGCGCGGGTGGAGATCGATGACTGGGCGGCGGCCATGGGCATCAGCCGCCGGTCCTTTACGCGTCTGTTTCGCAAGGAACTGGGGGTGAGCTTCGCCACATGGCGTCAGCAGGCCTGCATCTTCGCCTCCCTGCCGCGGCTGGCGGCGGGGGAGGCCGTGACGAACGTGGCGCTGGATGCCGGTTATGAAAACATCCCGGCTTTTACAACGATGTTCCGGCGAATGCTGGGCAGCTCGCCCCGGGCTTATCGCCAGGCGGCGCGGCAGCGCAGCGCCGCTTTTCCCGATTTTGAAGAGATGGGTGGCTAGGGTTGGGGTGGCTCACTCAACCTCATCCCTGTGACGAGCACAGGAATGAGGAGGATACCCTAAGCCGCCGCCGCCCGCATGTCGCGGCGGAAATCGGAAGGCGACATGCCTGATATCTGGCGGAATGCCTTGTTGAATGCGCTGACCGAGCCAAAACCGCTTTCCATGGCGATTTGCAGGATATTGTCCTTGCCCGTCATCAGCATGGCCTGCGCGCGCGAAAGACGGAGCAGGGTCAGATATTTGATCAGCGTCATGCCGGTGGATTTGCGGAACAGGTTCATCGCATATTTCGGGTGAAGCGCGGCGGCGCGGGCGATGTCGGTTGCGTCGATATCGTCGAGGAAATTGGCGGCAATGAAATCGCACATGCGTACCACGCCGATGGAGGGCGCCATGCCCTCATCATTCTCTCTGCGTTTGCCGCTGGCGGCGGAAGATACGACGGCGTATGGCTCGAGGAACATCCGCTCGACCCTGAGCAGCAATTCTTCCACCGCGTGCTGGGCTTTCGCCGGGTCGCCGGAGGTGACATAGCGAAACCAGCGGCCGAAATTTTCGGCGTCTGCCTTGTCCGTCTCAGCACTCACCATCGTCGCACCGCCCATCAGCAGGCTGGAAACGGTAGCGGGCAGGCGCATGCGGAAAAAATGCACGAGCGGAAGATGCGCGCCGGCGTAAAACGAATCGTCGGAAGAGTGGTCCATCTGGTGCGGCTGGCCACCCCAGAAGATGCACATCTGGCCGGAATTAAGCGTAAGGTCATGATCGCCCATGCGATAATGCACCGATCCCGCCATCACGTAATTCACCTCCACCTGCGCGTGCCAGTGTGGCCTGAGCATGATGGGCGGGTGATTGTGAAAAAGCTGAAGGGTTGTCGGCATGCCTTCGATGCTGCTTGCACCCGGCTGGTAGAAGGCTCTTTCAGCAATCTTACTTTCCGCCAAATCGATGTTCCCTTTTTACGAGACAGATTTCCTGCCGCCGGTAATGTGCCCATGTTCGCTGAAGAACGGCAATTGAAAAAGGGAGGTTTTCAATGTGCTTGAAATTTCTTGGCGCGTCTACGGCCATGCTGCTTCTTGCAGCCCCGGCTTTCGCGCAAACCGAGACCGTCACCATCTGGAGCTGGAATGTCGCGGCTTCCGCGCTGAAATCCACGGTAGAGGGCTTCAACAAGCAGAATCCGGATATCAAGATCGTCGTCGAAGACCTTGGAAACAATCAGGTTTTTGACAAGACGCTGGCTGCGTGCGCCGCCGGGGGCGATGGTCTTCCTGATATCGTCACCATTGAAAATTTCGAAGCGGAACTGTTCTGGAGCCGTTTCCCAGACTGTTTCGCCAATCTGACCGAGCTTGGCTATACGCCTGAGAAACAGGCGCTTTTTCCTGATTTCAAGCGCACGGAACTGGAGGTTGACGGTGTCGCCTATGCGGTTCCGTGGGACTCCGGCCCGGTAGCGGTTTTCTATCGCCGCGACTTCTATGAAAAGGCGGGCGTCGATCCGGCCACCATCAAGAGCTGGGATGATTTCATCGCCGCCGGCAAGAAGGTCATGGCTGCCAATCCCGGAACGGTCATGGCGCAGGCCGACTTCAACGGCGATAGCGAATGGTTCCGCATGATCGCCAATGAGCAGGGATGCGGTTACTTTTCGACCGATGGCCAGAACATTACCATCAACCAGCCCGCCTGTGTCGCGACCCTTGAAAAGGTCAAGGAAATGAAGGACGCCGGCATCATCACGGCGGCGATCTGGGATGAAAAGATCCAGGCGAATACCGCCGGCAAGGCGGCAAGCCAGATGTATGGCGCCTGGTACGAGGGCACGATCCGCTCCGGCTCGCCCGATCTCGCGGGCAAATGGGGCGTCTATCTGATGCCGAGCCTCACGCCTGACGGTCCGCATGCGGCCAATCTCGGCGGGTCTTCGCTGGCGATCAGTTCGACGTCCGAGCACAAGGAAGCCGCATGGAAATACATCGATTACGCGCTGACCACGAATGAGGGCCAGGTGACGATGCTGAAATCCTTCGGCCTCGTTCCCTCGCTGCTATCAGCCATCGACGATCCCTTCGTGAAGGAAAAGCACCCCTATTGGGGCGGGCAGGCGGTCTGGACCGATATTCTTGCCACGCTGCCGAAGATCGTTCCAAGCCGCGGCACGGCATTCCAGTCCGATGCGGATGCGATCTACAAGGCGACGCAGACGAAATATTTCGCAGGTGGCTATCCCGATGCGAAGGCTGCGCTCGATGATGCGGCAAAGCAGATCGAAACGGCGACGGGGCTGCCTGTCGCGCAGTAAGCCGGCGGCCAGGACCGAGCGGGTGCCACGGGCTTCTTCTCCCCGATGGGGAGAAGTCCGCGGCAGCGGGATGAGGGGGCAACGTTGGTGATAGATCGCGAGCTAACCCCCTCATCCGACCCTTCGGGCCACCTTCTCCCCCTTGGGGAGAAGAAATAGGCCGCACCGCCTTGCAATGGTCTCGCCCTCGAAATCGGGCAGGCCTTCAAGCTTTTCCATTTATCCGGCCCTTGTCCGGCATCTGGAGGTCGTCATGCCGTCTAGGAACAGGATCGCTTATGCGTTCCTTGCGCCCTATCTCCTGATTTTCGCCACCTTCTGGGTCTGGCCGATCATCAGCTCGTTCATGCTGTCGTTCCAGAATACCCGCATTAACCCGTGGCGGTTTGCACCGTCCATGAACTGGGGGCGGCTCGTCTCCGATCCGGCATTTTATAACGCGCTCTACAATACGCTGATCATTCTGGTCATTCAGGTGCCGGTCATGATCGCGCTCGCCACCGTCATGGCGGTGCTCCTGAATTCGCCGCTGCTGAAAGCGCGGCCGCTCTATCGTTTTGCCTTCTTCGCGCCTGTCGTTGTCGGCGAGGTGGCCTATGCGGCGGTGTTCCGGCTGATGTTCAGCGCCGATTTTGGCATCATCAACAAGCTCATCACGTCAGTCGGCCTTGCGCCCATCTCGTGGTTCGACGATGCCAATGCGGCCATGGCGCTGGTCATCATCGCGGTGACCTGGCGCTGGGCGGGGTATAACGCGATCATCATTCTCGCCGGTCTGCAATCGATCCCCGGCGATGTCTATGAGGCGGCGACGCTGGACAAGGTGAGCAAGCGCCAGCAGTTCTTTCATATCACGCTGCCGCTCCTCAAACCCATCATTCTGTTCTGCGTTGTCCTGTCGGTCATCGGCACCATGCAGCTCTTTGCCGAACCCTTCCTCATCACCAACAGGGGCGGGCCGGGCGGCGGCACGGAAACGCTGGGACTCTTCCTTTATCGGCAGGGCTTCACCTCGCTCAATTTCGGGTACGCCTCGGCCATCGCCTACACCATGGCGGCGCTCGCCATCGCCATTTCGTTGCTTAATCTCTGGGTCGGGAGGGAGCCGAAATGAGATCGAAATCGAGATCGCTTTTCTGGCAAAAGATCGCGCTGCACGCGGTGCTGACGCCACTTGCCGTCATCTGGCTGTTTCCGCTGTGGATGATGTTCGTGTTCTCGACCATGCCGGATTACGGCATCTTCAGCCCCGATATCGTTCTGGTGCCGTCCACCAACTTCATCGAGAATTTCAACAACCTGCAGGCGGATACGAATTTCCTCAGGGCCATGTTCATCTCGATCACCGTCGCCTGCATCTACACCGTCCTTTCGGTCTTCCTGACGTCGATGGCGGGCTGGGCGCTGGCGCGTTACCGTTTTGCGGGACGCGGCGTGGTGATCGCCATCATTCTCGGCACCATCACCCTGCCGTTTGCAGTCGTCGTCATTCCGCAATTCATCATGGTGGCGCGGGAATTCAAGCTCGCCAATACCTGGGTAGCGCTGATCGTGCCGCCGCTCTTCAACTCGCTCGGCGTGCTGTTCATGCGGCAATCCTTCTCGATGATGCCGACGGAGCTTTTCGATGCCGCGCGGGTGGAAGGCGTCAAGGAATGGCAGATTTTTCTGCGCATTGCTTTGCCCTTGGCGCGACCCACCATGGCGGCGCTCTCCATCATTCTCTTCCTGGCCTCGTGGAACAATTACCTCTGGCCGCTTCTCATCAATTCCCGCCCAGGAATGATGACCGCACCCGTGGCACTTGGCACCCTTATCGGGCTCACCAAGGTGTCATGGGGCGGCATCATGGCTGGCGCGGTGCTGTTGACCGCACCCATTCTCGTGGTTTTCGTGGTCCTGCAGCGTCACTTCATCGCCGGCATTTCAGCCGGGGCAGTCAAGTAAGGGGAGGCCGCATGGCGGAACTTTCGCTCAAAAACGTCGTCAAGCGATACGGTGCGCTGGAGGTGATCCATGGCGCCAATCTCGAGGTGAAAGACGGGGAATTCGTCGTTTTTGTCGGCCCGTCCGGCTGCGGAAAATCCACGCTTCTCAGAATGATCGCGGGGCTGGAGGATATTTCCGGCGGCGATATCGTGATTGGCGGCAAGACGGTCAGTGATGCTGATCCGGCCGATCGTGGCATTGCCATGGTGTTCCAGTCCTATGCACTTTATCCGCATATGACGGTGGCCGAAAACCTCTCCTTCGGCCTCAGGATGAACGGCAATCCGAAGGCCGATACGGAAAAGCGGGTCAACCGCGCCGCCGAAATCCTGCAGATCAATGAACTGATGGATCGCCGGCCGAAACAGCTTTCCGGCGGCCAGCGGCAGCGTGTGGCCATCGGCCGAGCGATTGTGCGCGAGCCGCAGGTCTTCCTGTTCGACGAGCCTCTGTCCAACCTCGATGCGGAACTGCGGGTGCAGATGCGCGTCGAAATTTCGCGCCTGCACAAGCAACTCGGCACCACGATGATCTATGTGACGCATGACCAGACCGAGGCGATGACGCTGGCCGACAAGATCGTGGTCCTGCGGGCGGGCAATATCGAACAGGTGGGTGCGCCGCTCGATCTCTATGACGATCCCGCCAACCGCTTTGTCGCCGGCTTTGTCGGCTCGCCGAAGATGAACTTTCTCGACGCCACTGTCATCGGCGGCGGCGCCGACAGCGTCACGCTCGCCCTCGACAGCGATCCTGCGGTGCGGCTGACTTTGCCGATCAAAGAGCGCGTCAACGAGGGCGCCAGGGTCTTGCTCGGCATCCGGCCGGAGCATTTTGCCGATGCGGGCGGGGGCGATGCCGATCTCACCGTGCATGTCGATGTCGCCGAGCATCTCGGCAATACCAGCTATGTCTATGCCCGAACCGAAGGCGGCGAGCAGCTCATCATCGAGCGGCCGGAATCGCGTGATGTCGGCAATCGCGACCGGCAGACGGTCGGCCTTTCCGCCCGCCGGGCTTTCCTTTTCGACAGCAAGGGCGAACGCCTGCGCTGAACCCTTTCCCAAGCACCCAAGACCGATACGAAAGACGAGGATTTCATGACCACCGAACAACCGATCCGCTGGGGCATCATCGGCCCGGGCACCATCGCCAGAACCTTTGCTGACGGTATCGCCCATTCCCGCACCAGCAGGCTGGAGGCCATAGCCACTCGCAATCCGGACAAGCCCGGCCTTGCCGAAGCTTTTCCCGGCGCGCGCATTGTGAAGGGTTACGATGCGCTGCTTGCCGATCCCGATATCGACGCGGTCTATATCGCCACGCCCCATACGGGCCATGCCGAGTGGGCAATCAAGGCAATCCGGGCGGGCAAAAACGTGCTGGTGGAAAAGCCTATCGCGATTTCCGCCTATGACGCCGACGCAATTTTCCATGAGGCGAAAAAGGCCGGCGTTTTTGCCGGTGAAGCCTATATGTATCGCCTGCATCCGCAGACGGCGAAATTGCTGGAACTGGTGAAAGCCCGCGCGGTGGGTGATATCCGCATCATCCGCTCGAGCTTCGGTTTCAACATGGGCTCGTTCCGGGCCGATCACCGGCTGTTCGCCAATGAAACCGCGGGCGGCGGCATTCTCGATGTCGGCGGTTATCCGGTTTCGATGGTGCGGATGATCGCAGGCGCTGTGGATGGAAAGCCTTTTGCGGAGCCCGAAAAAGTGGCGGGTGCTGCCCATCTCGGCCAGTCGGGCGTTGATGAATGGGCCTCGGCCGTGCTGAAATTCCCAAACGGCATCGTCGCCGAAGTCTCGTGCTCGATCATGGCGGCGCAGGACAATGTGCTGCGCATCATCGGTTCGGACGGCCGGATCGAGGTCAGGGATTTCTGGTTTGCCGCCGGCCACAAGGGCGGCACCGGGCGGATCGATATCATCAGGGGCGACAAGGTCGAAACCATCGAGCTGCCGGAGGATCGCTGGCTTTATTCCTTCGAGGTCGATGCGGCGGGCGAAGCAATTCGCCAGGGTAAAAAGGAATTCGATGCACCCGGCATGGCCTGGGCGGACAGCCTCGGCAACCTGCGCGTCATGGACCAGTGGCGGGCTTCCGTCGGGCTGGAATACAGCGTCGAAAAGGCGACGTCGCGTATCGCCAATATAGCCGGTGGTAAGGTTGTATCCGGAAATACGGTCCCGAAGCGGCAGATACCGGGCCTTGCCAAGCCCGCTTCGGTAGTCGCGCTCGGCTTCGAATTCTTCCCCAATTTCGCCCCCGCATCCCTGACGCTCGATGCGTTTTACGAGGCCGGCGGCAATCTTTTCGATACGGCCTATGTCTATGGCGGCGGCAAAACGGAGGCGATTTTCGGCGACTGGCACACCAGCCGCAACGTGCCGCGCGAAGAGATCGTGCTGATCGGCAAGGGTGCGCATTCGCCGCTCTGCTATCCCGATATGATCGCCAAACAGCTAGATCAGTCGCTGGAGCGTCTGAAGACGGATTATGTCGATGTTTATTTCATGCATCGCGATAATCTCGACGTCCCGGTGGGCGAGTTCGTTGATGCCATGGATGCCGAGGTTCGGCGCGGGCGCATTCGCGGCATTTTCGGTGGCTCGAACTGGACGCGCGAACGGATGGATGAGGCCGCGGCTTACGCGCAGAAGAACGGCAAACAGGCCCCCGGCGCGCTTTCCAACAATTTCTCCCTGGCCGAAATGCTCGATCCCATCTGGGCAGGCTGCGTGGCGGCATCGGATGACGAATGGAAAGAATGGCTGAAATCCCGACAAATCCCAAATTTCGCCTGGTCCAGCCAGGGGCGCGGTTTCTTTACCGAGCGGGCAGGGCGGGACAAGCATGACGATGAGGAAATCGTCCGCGTCTGGTATTCCGACCGCAATTTCGTCCGTCGCGATCGGGCGATCGAGCTTGCGCAGAAACTCGGGCGCCACCCAATCCATATCGCTCTCGCTTATGTCATCGCCCAGCCTTTCCCGGTCATCCCGCTGATCGGGCCGCGCACGATTGCGGAGCTGGAGGATAGTCTTTCGGCGCTGGATATTGCGCTGACGGACGAGCAGGTGAAGTGGCTGGAGGCGTAAGAGTGGATTTAGGCTGCGGATTTATCTGCCGCCTCTTCCGGATAGGGCAAGCCGTTGCGGCATATTTCTTCTCCCCGCCGGGAGAAGGTGGCCTGAAGGGTCGGATGGGGGGGCAAGCTCTCCTGATATCTCGACCCTCGCCCCCTCATCCCGCTGCCGCGGACTTCTCCCCGGCGGGGAGAAGAAACAAGGGGCATCCGCTCGCTCACACTGATGAATCTCAGGGTTGAGACATCATCTTCCACCTTCTTTCCTATCCCGGTGACTGCTAAAGCGTAGGTTCACAAACCTGCCGCCAAACAATCACCGGAGTTCCCATGAGCGATATCGACCGAGGCCGCGCCCAGCAGCTGATGCGGGAGGCGGAGATTGATGCGCTGGTACTGTTCCAGCCCGAGGCCTTTCGTTATGCGGTTGGTGCGCCTGCCGGTGTTGCGACCATGTGGGGCAAAGCGGGTTCCGCAATTGCGCTGGTGCCTGCCGATGCCGGGGCAGGGCTGGCCGCCGTCGTCAGTGATCATGCCGCGCCGATCATCAGGAGGGCGGCACCTGATATCGATCTGCGCTGCCATCGCATCTGGATCGATTTGGTCGATCTTTCGGGTGTGGACACCATCGCGCAGGTGGATGATGCCTATCGCCGCAACAATTCAGGTGGGCCGCGGCCGGAGACATTCGATCGTACCGCCTGCTTCGGCCTGCTCTCCGATCTGCTGCGGGAGCGCGGACTGTCCGCGGCGCGCATCGGTGCCGACCTTGAATTCATGCCCGCGGCCGATTTTCTAGCGCTGCGCCAGGCATTGCCCGAGGTGAACTGGGTTGATGGTTCGACGGTGCTGAAACGTCTGAGGGCGGTGAAATCTCAACGCGAGATCAACCTTCTCAGGCAGGCGTCAGCCGCAGCCGAGGCGGGGCTGGTCGAGATGGCAGCCGCCGTCCGACCGGGGGCAGCTCTTGGTCAACTCTCTACCGCCTGGAAATCCGGCGCGCAGGCATATGCCGCGAAATCCGGTTTTTCGTTGAGCGGGCATTGGGACTTCATTTCGGTCGGCCCGGCTTTGTCGGATATGACGGCAGCGGTCGCGCCGGGTGCGCTGATCAAGGCCGATGTGGGCACGCTGGTGGACGGTTATTCTTCGGATGGCGCGCGGACTTTTTCATGGGGGCCGGTTTCGCCTTTCGCGGGCGATATCTTCAAGGCTCTGGAAGCGGCCTTCGCCCGCGGGCTGGACGCGCTCCGCCCGGGCAATACATTCGGTGCAGTGCACGCCGCCATGCTGGCCTCGATGCGCAAGGACGGCTTCGGTGAATATTATCGCGGCCACTTCGGCCACTCCGTTGGTGGCAGCGTGGGTATCGAGGAATGGCCGTTCTTTTCCCACGACAATCCGGAACTCATTCTTCCCGGCATGGTCGTCGCGCTCGAAGCGCCGTTTTATGGGGAAGGCGTGGGTGCGTTGATGATCGAGGACCAGTTCCTCGTCACCGCATCTGGCGCAGAGTGCATGAACAGCCTGCCACGCACCCTGCGGGATTTATCTGCGGACTGATCGCCGGATCAGAGGAAATCGTCGCGGCGCGGCGTGAAGCAGTCGATCAGTTCGCCCTCTTCCAGACACAGGCAGCCATGCTCGATATGGCCGGGAATGACGAGGCTATCGCCCTTCTTGAGGTCGTAGGCCTCGCCATCACGGTAAAAGCGGAAGCTGCCGCTGGCGACATAGGTCGATTGTACATGCGGATGGCTGTGCAGCTTGCCTTCCGCGCCGGTCTTGAAACGGAACGATACCACCATCAGTTCGGGCGCTTCGGAAAGCACGGTGCGTTCTACGCCATCGTCGGGCGAAACAGTGGGGAAGGTCGGAAGCTGCTGCATATCTTTCTCCTCAGTCAATGCGGTTCAGGCGGCAATCTCAGCGCGGTGCGCGCAACATCGCGCGGTATCGCATCTGGCTGCTTTTCAGGTGGTTGCGCATGGCGCTTCGCGCCGCCTCCTCGTCGCCGTCCTGTATCGCGATCAGTATCGCCTCGTGCTCTCCCACCAGACGGCTGAGATCAGCGGGCGAAAGCACGGTCTCGGAGCCGTTGTCGGCCACGGCGCGGCGGGGAATGACGGTCGGGCCGAGCACCTGCAGAAACTCGCTGAAGCGGGGATTGTTGGTCGCTTCGGCAACGGCCAGATGGAAGGCGAAATCGGCCTCGGCCGTCGGGCTGCCCTTGGCGGCGCTGGCCCGGAAGGCGTCGAAGGCCTCGATGATCTTTTCTTCCTGCGCCGGCGAACGGCGGATCGCAGCAAGGCCCGCGGCATCGCCTTCCACCGCGGTGCGCAGTTCCAGCATTTCGATCAGCGAGGAGACGCGGGCCAGATCGACATTATGGAAAGGCCGCCGTTCGACCGGGGCGGGCTCCAGTACGAAGACACCGGCGCCCTGACGCGGTTCGACGAGACCGTCTGAGCGCAGGGAGGCAATCGCCTCGCGCACAACGGTTCGGCTCACGCCGAATTCCTGCGTCATCTGCGCTTCCGATGGCAGGCGGTCGCCAGTCTTGTAACGGCCCTTGGCGATCTGGCTGCGGAGTTCCTCCGAAACCTTCACCACAAGCGTTTTGGCCTGTGGCGCTGCCGGTTCGGAGGTCGTCGTTCTTGTCATCTTCGTCGCCGTTCTAAAAATATCGGTTGCGTCTACCGTTCCTCGATACGTTATTCGCGGCCCGGCTTGCAATCCCACCGCCTGCCGGGAACGTTCCCTGCCGCATTTCACGTCGCCTTGAAGATCGGGTTGTCGACGAAAACACCGCCCTGAAACCGCACCATGGCATCGCCGGGGTCGGGTTTCGGCGTTGTCTCGGCAATGTGCCGCCGGAAGGCCTCCGCATTGTCTTTGGGTTTCCATCCGAGAAAACCGAGATGCGAATTGTCCCACCAGCCGGCGTCATTGGCAGACGCGCCCCAGACAACGGGGCAGCCGAGGATCGGTGCGCGAAATACCGCTTCGATCAGCGATACGAAATCGTCGTGCGAGAACCAGGTGGACAACATGCGATAATTGGTGGGTTCCGGGGTGCAGGAACCGATGCGCACAAGCGCCGTCTCCTGCCCGAACTTCTCGAAATACATGCGGGCCAGGTTTTCGCCAAAACACTTGGAGACGCCGTAAAGCCCGTCCGGTCGGAAGGGGGCGTCGGGGCCAAGACGCTCCGTCTGGGGATAATAACCGATCGTGTGGTTGGAACTGGCAAAAACGATCCGCGGCTGTCCATGGGCGCGGGCGGCTTCATAGAGATTATAAAGCCCGATGATGTTGCCTTGAACGATTTGTTCGAACGGCTTTTCCACCGATATGCCGCCAAGGTGGATAATCCCGTCGCAACCGGCGACCATGGCATCCACGGCATTTGCGTCCGCCAGGTCGCACTGCACGCATTCCTCGTTCGGGCCTGCCGGGTCTAGCGGAGCGAGATCGGCGAGGCGCAAGATCTCGGCCACCGGTGCGAGGCGTTCGCGCATGACGCGGCCGAGCTGGCCTGCCGCACCGGTAACAAGAAGCCGTTTCATCGCAATTCTCCATCAGCATTATACGTCATCGACGCAGTCAGATATGGCAGCGCCTCTTGACCTTGTCATACAGATCGTACAAAAAGCGGATAACATATATTATGTGCCATACGCAACAATCATGAAGGATGAGTTTGATGCTGACCGTCGAAACAAGGCAGGCCGTGAACCCGGAATATGCAAAAACGCTGGATACCGAAGGTCTCCGCCGGCATTTCCTCGCCAGCGACATGTTCCGTTCCGGTGAAATCAGGCTGATCTACACCCATTACGACCGCTTTGTGATGGGCGGCGCCGTGCCTGACGGAAAGCCGCTGACGCTCGACAAGGTGGAGGAAACCAGGACGCCTTCCTTCCTCGATCGGCGTGAAATGGGCATCGTCAACATCGGTGAGGCGGGCACGGTCAGCGCCGGCGGCGAAACCTACACGCTGAACCGCGGTGACGTGCTTTATCTCGGTGCCGGCAGCGGCGCGGTGACCTTCGACGGCGGCGGGCGATTCTACATCACCTCGTGCCCGGCGCATCGCAGCCTGCCGGCGAAGCTGGTGACGCTGGCGAACAGCAAGGAGGTCAAGCTTGGTGCAACCGAAACCTCCAACAAGCGCACCATCAACCAGTTCATCCATCCGCTGGTCATGGAAAGCTGCCAGCTGGTGCTGGGATATACGACACTGGAGGACGGCTCGGTCTGGAACACCATTCCCTCGCATATTCATGATCGCCGCATGGAGGCCTATCTCTATTTCGGCATGGATGAAAAGTCGCGCGTGCTGCACCTGATGGGCGAGCCCCAGGAGACCCGGCACCTGTTCATTTCAAATGAAGAAGGCGCGATATCCCCGCCCTGGTCCATTCATTCCGGTGCGGGCATCGGCTCCTACACCTTCATCTGGGCCATGGCCGGCGACAATGTCGACTATACCGACATGGACTTCATTCAGCCGGGAGACCTGAAATGAGGAACCCCTTTTCGCTTCAGGGGCGCAAGGCGCTCGTCACCGGCGCGAATACGGGGCTCGGCCAGGCGATTGCGGTGGGTCTCGCCGCTGCCGGCGCGGACGTCGTCTGCGCCGCCCGTCGTGCGCCGGATGAAACGCTTGCCATCATCGCGAGGGACGGCGGCAAGGCCAGCGCATTGTCTATCGACTTTGCCGATCCGCTGGCGGCAAAAGACAGTTTTGCCGGTGCCGGTTTCGACATTCTCGTCAACAATGCCGGCATCATCCGCCGTGCCGATTCCGTTGAATTTTCCGAGCTGGACTGGGACGAGGTGATGGACGTCAACCTCAAGGCGCTGTTTTTCACCACGCAGGCCTTTGCAAAGGAGCTGCTGGCGAACGGCCGCCCCGGCAAGGTCGTCAATATCGCCTCGCTCCTGTCGTTCCAGGGGGGCATTCGTGTGCCGTCCTATACGGCTGCAAAACATGGCGTCGCCGGTCTCACCAAGCTTCTGGCAAATGAGTGGGCGGCGAAGGGCATCAATGTGAACGCGATTGCGCCGGGTTACATCGAAACCAACAATACAGAGGCACTGCGCGCGGATGCGGCCCGCAACAAGGCCATTCTCGAGCGCATTCCGGCTGGCCGCTGGGGTCATTCAGACGATATAGCCGGGGCGGCGGTTTTCCTTGCTTCGCCGGCGGCGGATTATGTGCATGGCGCCATTCTCAATGTCGATGGCGGCTGGCTGGCGCGCTGAGCCGCGCCCGCTTGTAAAATTCATCATATAACTTGTATGATGAATTGTTGACAAATATACGGCAAGTGGTTTAGGTGACTTTCAGTCATTGAACTTCAAAGGAATACCGATCATGAACCCTGAACAAATCAAAACGGCTCTCGGCTCCGGCCTTCTGTCTTTCCCGGTCACCCATTTCGATTCCGAGGGCCGTTTCGCTGCCGACAGCTACAGGGCCCATGTCGAATGGCTTGCCGGTTACAAGGCGCCGGTGCTGTTTGCCGCAGGCGGCACCGGCGAGTTCTTTTCGTTGAAGCCGGATGAGATTCCGACCATCGTTTCCGCCGCCAAGGAAGTCGCCGGCGAAACCGCCATCGTTTCCGGCTGCGGTTACGGCACTGAAATTGCGGTCGATATCGCCCGCTCCGTCGAAAAGGTCGGCGCCGATGGCATCCTGCTTCTGCCGCATTACCTCATCGATGCGCCGCAGGAAGGGCTTTACGCCCATATCAAGAAGGTGTGTCAGTCGGTCGGCATCGGTGTCATGGTCTATAACCGTGACAACTCGGTTCTTCAGGCCGATACGCTGGCGCGGCTGTGCGACGAGTGCCCGAACCTTGTCGGCTTCAAGGACGGCACCGGCGATATCGGCCTCGTTCGCCAGATCACCGCCAAGATGGGGGACCGCCTGATGTATCTCGGCGGAATGCCAACCGCGGAACTGTTTGCCGAAGCCTATCTCGGCGCCGGTTTCACCACCTATTCCTCGGCCGTATTCAACTTCGTGCCCGGCCTTGCCAACGAGTTCTACGCGGCGCTGCGCGCCGGCGAGCGCGCCACCTGCGAGCGCATTCTTGTCGATTTCTTCTATCCGTTCATGGCGATCCGCAACCGCGCCAAGGGTTATGCCGTCTCCGCCATCAAGGCCGGCGTCCGCCTGCAGGGCTTCGATGCCGGTCCGGTGCGTGCGCCGCTGAAGGACCTCACGAATGAGGAAATCGGCATGCTCGAAGCGCTGATCGGCACGCACAAGCGCAAAGCCTGATCACGGCATAACGGGAGGGGAGCCATGAAAATCACGGCAGTGCGCACGCATCTGCTCGAACATCGTCTGGACACGCCGTTCGAAAGCGCCTCCATGCGTTTCGACCGGCGGGCCCATGTTCTGGTGGAAATCGAATGCGACGACGGGACCGTCGGCTGGGGCGAATGCCTCGGCCCGGCGCGGCCGAACGCCGCCGTGGTCCAGGCTTATTCCGGCTGGCTCATCGGCCAGGACCCTCGCCAGACCGAAAAAATCTGGGCCGTGCTTTATAATGCCCTGCGCGATCAGGGCCAGCGCGGCCTCAGTCTTACGGCCCTGTCCGGCATCGATATCGCGTTGTGGGACATCAAGGGCAAGCATTACGGTGCTTCCATCTCGATGCTGCTCGGCGGGCGCTGGCGCGAGAGCGTACGCGCCTATGCCACCGGCAGCTTCAAGCGTGATGGTGTCGACCGCGTTTCAGACAATGCGTCCGAAATGGCGGAGCGCCGCGCTGACGGCTTCCACGCCTGCAAGATCAAGATCGGCTTCGGCATCGAGGAGGACCTCAGGGTCATAGCCGCGGTTCGAGAGGCGATCGGGCCTGACATGCGGCTGATGATCGATGCCAATCACGGTTATACGGTCACCGAAGCCGTCACGCTTGGCAACCGCGCCGCCGACTATGGCATCGACTGGTTTGAGGAGCCGGTGGTTCCCGAACAGCTCGATGCCTATCAGCGTGTACGGGCAGGGCAGCCGATCCCGGTTGCGGGCGGCGAGACCTGGCACGGGCGTCACGGCATGTGGCAGGCGCTTTCCGCCGGTGCCGTGGATATTCTCCAGCCCGATCTCTGCGGCTGCGGCGGTTTTTCAGAAACGCAGAAGATTGCCACGCTTGCCACGCTGCACGGCGTGCGCATCGTGCCGCATGTCTGGGGCACCGGCGTACAGATCGCAGCCGCGCTGCAATTCATGGCGGCGATGACGCCTGATCCGGTGCGGGTCAATCCCATCGAACCGATCATGGAATTTGACCGCACCCATAATCCGTTCCGTCAGGCGGTTCTCAGTGAACCTCTCGAAGCGGAGAACGGTATCGTCGCCATTCCCGATGGTCCCGGTCTCGGCATTGAGATCAACCGGGATGCACTCGTTGAATTCAGGATGCCAGACCCATGAGTGAACTCGTCAGAAAGCTGAGCGGCACCGCGCCGAGACCCGCTTTCCCGAAAGGCGCGATCGATACGCAGATGCACATGTATCTGCCCGGATATCCCGCCTTGCCGGGTGGCCCCGGCCTTCCGCCGGGCGCCCTGCCGGGACCGGAGGATTATCGTCGCCTCATGCAATGGCTCGGCATAGACCGGGTCATCATCACGCAGGGTAACGCCCATCAGCGAGACAATGGCAATACGCTGGCCTGTGTTGCCGAGATGGGCGAGGCGGCGCGCGCGGTCGTCATCATCGATGCCACCACGAGCGAAAAGGACATGGAGAAGCTTGCCGCCGCGGGTGCGGTCGGCGCGCGTATCATGGATTTGCCGGGTGGCGCTGTGAACCTTTCCGAACTGGAAGCGGTGGACGAGCGGGCGCATGCGGCCGACTGGATGGTGGCGGTGCAGTTCGACGGAAACGGTCTTCTCGACCATCTGCCGCGTCTTCAGAAAATCCGCTCGCGCTGGGTGTTCGATCATCACGGCAAGTTCTTCAAGGGCATCAAAACCGACGGGCCGGAAATGGCGGCGCTTCTGAAACTCATCGACGGCGGCAATCTGTGGTTCAAATTCGCCGGCGTTTATGAAAGCTCCCGCGAAAGCTGGCCGTACGAGGATGTCGCCGCCTTTTCGCGGGTGATCGCGGCGCATGCGCCGGAACGCATCGTCTGGGGCACCAACTGGCCGCATAATTCTGTACGCGAAACAGCGGTATACCCTGATGATGCCCGTCTTGCGGAACTCACACTCGGCTGGCTGCCGGACGATAGCGCGCGCCGTCGGGCGCTGGTCGAAAACCCCGAAGAGCTGTTCAAGCTGTCGCCGGTCAAGGCGGCCTAATTTCATCCGGGATGGTTGGGGAAGGGAGGCCCCATCATCCTTTTCACATGAAAGGTCTTTGCATGCCGGCCCGGACGGGCGTCAAAAATCGGTCCGTTAGCCTTGGAGGGGCTGGACCGTGTCAACAATGGAGGAGGAAAGCATGAAAAAGATTGCAAGCATGATGTGCGTCGCGATGGGGATCGCGCTGTCAGGCGTTTCCGCCATGGCGCAGGAAATCACCCTGCGTTCGGCCGATATTCATCCGGACGGTTATCCCACGGTCGAAGCCGTGAAATATATGGGCGAGCTTCTGGCCGAGCGGACCAATGGCCGTATCAAGATACAGGTCATGAACAATTCCGTTCTTGGCGGCGAAAAGGACACCATCGAGCAGACCCGCTTCGGCGTCATCGACATGAACCGCGTCAATGCCGCGCCTTTCAACAATCTGGTCAAGGAAACCACCGTTCTTGGTCTGCCTTTCCTGTTCCGCTCGACGGAGCACATGCACAATACGGTCGACGGTCCGATTGGTGATGAGGTTCTGGCTGCCTTCGAACCGCACGGTCTCGTCGGTCTCGCCTTTTACGATTCCGGCGCCCGATCCTTCTACACCACCAAAAAGCCCATCGAAAAACTGGCGGATCTGAAAGGGCTTAAAATCCGCGTGCAGCAGTCGGACCTGTGGATTTCGATGATGCAGGCCTTCGGCGCCAACCCGACGCCGATGCCGATGGGCGAGGTTTATTCCTCACTGGAAACCGGTGTTGTCGATGGTGCCGAAAACAACTGGCCATCCTACGAATCCGCCCGTCATTATGAGGTGGCAAAGAACTATTCTCTGACCGAACATTCTCTGAACCCGGAAATCCTCGTCATTTCGAAGATCTCCTGGGACAAGCTCTCCCCGGAAGACCAGACGCTGCTGCGCCAGGCGGCCAAGGATTCGGTCGGCAAGATGCGCGAACTGTGGAGCGCCCGCGAAAAGGCATCGGAAGAAAAGGTCCGGGCTGGCGGGGTCAATGTCATCAAGGTCAACAAGGAGGAATTCGCTGCCGCGATGGGGCCGGTCTACGACAAGTTCGTCACCGATCCGAAGATGAAGGACCTTCTGGAACGGGTGAAAGCGGTCAAGTAACGCGTGGGAAACCGGCCTTGGAAACAGGGCCGGTTTTCTTTTGTCGCCGTTGATGCGGGAGGAACAGACAATGCGACACTTCATGCGGGCCATCCGCCCTTTTCTCGGCGCGCTCAGCCACGCGTCGCTTTATATTGCCGGTATCGGCATGATCGCCATGACGCTTATCGTCGGCTGGCAGGTCTTTGCGCGGTACATTCTCAACGATTCACCCAGCTGGTCTGAGCCGCTGTCGCTGCATCTCATGTCGTGGTTCATCATGCTTGGCGCCGCCGTCGGCGTGCGCGAGAGCGTGCATCTGGGGCTCGATATTCTGCGCTACATGATGCCGCCGCGCGTGCAGAAGGGCATGGACCTGACAAGCCTTGCGCTGATCTTTTTCTTCGGTGCCGGCATGGCCTGGTATGGCACCTCGCTTGCCATGGGGACATGGACGGCGACGATCCCTGTTCTCGGCTGGCCGGGCGGGACGGATTTCTTTCCGCTGATCGGCGGCGGTTTCCTTATCGCGCTGTTTGCTGCCGAACGTTTCGTCGATCTTTCCATCGGCGAGGAAATCGCTGCAGACGTGATCGTGCAGGAGGCCGCATAAATGGCTTACACCATTCTCTTCGGGGTGTTCACCCTGCTGATGCTGATCGGAACGCCGATCGCGTTCTGCCTCGGCATCGCGTCCTTCGCCACGGTTCTTTATCTCGGCCTGCCACCCATCGTGGTGTTCCAGCAGATGAATTCCGGCATGAATGTCTTCGCGATGATGGCGATACCGTTCTTCATCTTCGCTGGCGACCTCATGGTGCGCGGCGGCATCGCCCATCGCCTCATCCGGTTTGCCGCCGGTCTGGTCGGGCATCTGCGCGGCGGCCTCGGACAGGTCAATATTGTGGCCTCGACACTGTTCGGCGGCATTTCCGGCTCGGCCGTCGCCGATGCTTCCGCCGTCGGCGGGCTCATGATCCCGCAAATGGCCAAGCGCGGCTATGACAGGGATTATGCCGTCAATGTCACCGTCAATGCCGCCATTATCGCGCTGATGATCCCGCCCTCGCACAACATGATCCTCTATTCGATCGCGGCGGGCGGCAATGTCTCTGTGGCCGATCTCTTCACCGCCGGTATCATTCCGGGCCTGTTGCTTGCAGCAGCGCTGATGGTGACGGCCTATATCGTCGCCCGGCGCAAGGGCTATCCGTCTGAGCCTTTCCCCGGTTTCTCGAAGCTGATGTATTATTTGCTGGCGTCTTTCCCCGGCATCCTGCTGATCGGCATCATTTTCGGCGGCGTGCGTTCGGGCATCTTCACCGCGACCGAGAGTTCCTGCATCGCCGTGCTCTATGCCTTCCTTGTCGCCATGCTGGTCTATCGCGAACTCAACTGGGACGGCTTCGTGGAAGCGGTGATGGGGGCGGTTCGTACCACGGCCATGGTTCTGCTGGTCATCGGCACGGCGGCATCCTTCGGCTGGCTGATGGCCTTCCTGCAGGTCCAGACATTGATGATCGCGGCAATCAGTGCGATTTCGGACAATCCGATCATCGTGCTGCTTGTCATCAACATCATCCTGCTGTTGCTCGGCACCTTCATGGACATGGCGCCGATGGTCATCATTTCCACGCCGGTGCTTCTGCCCGTCGTGAAGGCGTTCGGCATCGACCCCGTGCACTTTGGTGTGGTGATGATCCTGAACGCCGGTATCGGCCTCAACACGCCGCCCGTCGGAACGGTGCTCTTCGTCGGCTGCGCGGTGGGCGGCATATCGATACGGGAGGCAATGCGGACGATCTGGCCGTTCTTCGGCGCCAGCATCGCAGTGCTGCTTGCTGTCACCTATATTCCGTCGCTGTCCCTGTGGTTGCCGTCACTGTTCCGGTAATTCCAGCGCTTTCAGACGAGGAGGCCCCGTTATGCCGGGGCCTTTTCCGTTTCGTCGGCAAGCAGCCTTTGCTGCTCATGCTCGTCAAATGCCATCAGGTTGCCGTGCCGGCTGCGGCGTATCCGGTTCATATGGTCACGCGGGCTTAATCCCAATGTCCGCTTGAACATGCGCGAGAAATAATAGGGGTCGCCATAACCCACCTCGGCCGCCGCTGCCGAGACCGAAAGTCCGGCCTCAAGAAAATGCATGGCGCGTTCCATGCGTTTGAACTCCTGATATTTGCGCGGCGTCCGTCCCACCCGCTTCTGGAATTCCCGCAGGAAATAATCGCGATTATAGGGCGCCGCATCGGTGGCCCGCCCGGCAATGTCGGGGTCCAACGGATTGGCGGAAATCATCGTGATCGCCTTCATCACCGCAAGGTCGAGGCCTTCCGTACCCTCCGGCTGAAAACTCGGGCGGTCGACCCAACCCAGAAACGCGTCATCGATGAAGGCGATCAGAAGCACCATGAAGAGATGATGTTGACCCAGAGTGACGGAGGAAGGAGGCGCGCTCTGCCGGTAGTGGCGCACCAGCGGCTCCAGAAGCGACCAGCGGCTCAGCCGCAGTTTCGGTTTCAGGTCCATCTGCGCGATCAGGTTGTGGCGGCCGTAAATATCGAGCGTGAAATGCTGCGCCACGCCGCGATAGGTGACTGCCTGCTCGTTCCACCCGACAAAGCGTTGCCCTCGGAAAATAAGCATGGCGTCACCGGGCTCCAGTACCCTTGCTTCGCCATCAACGAGATAGTGCCCGCGCCCCTCCAGGCAGATGATGAGATCGTCCACTGGATTGGATTTGTCGATCTGCCAGGTGCGCGAATGCTCCATTTTGATCGTCGCGCGCGTCAGGTTGAGGTTGAGCGCCGCAGGCGGAACGGATGACAGAATGCCACCTTCGATTTCGTCCATCTTTTTCCTCGTCTTTGTTAATTCACCTTGGCGCTGAAATTTGGTTTTGTCACCGCATAAATTGCTTTTACGCGCCGTATCAATGAGGGAGGAGATCGGTCGCGGCTAGGAAATACGCTTTATTGCGCCTGCCGCTGGCCGTTCCGGGAGAATCACTTGTACGAAATTGTATTCTGTCAGTCGCGTTCCGCCGGGACGCGGGGAGGAGCATCATGAAATCTCAGCGCTTCCTGGGGCTGGGATATCTGATGCCTTACATCATCGGGCTTTTGGTCTTCACGGCCATTCCGTTCCTTGGCTCGCTCTACCTCAGTTTCACCCGTTACGACTTGATGAGCGATCCCAGCTGGGCAGGGCTTGCCAATTACGAGCGGCTGTTCACCCGCGACCGCACCTTCATGAAATCCCTGAACGTCACCCTGTTCTACGTGTTTCTGACGGTGCCGCTGAAGCTTGCCTTTGCGCTGTTCATCGCGGCAATACTCAATTACAAGCTGCAATTCATCAACTTTTTCCGCACCGCCTTTTACGTGCCGTCCATCCTCGGCGGCTCGATCGCGATTGCGGTTCTGTGGCGCTATATCTTCGCCAGCGAAGGCCTTGCCAATATGGCGCTTGCCGCCGTGGGGCTGTCGCCGGTGGACTGGTTCGGAGATCCGGGCAATGCGCTTTTCACCATCACGCTGCTGCGCTGCTGGCAGTTCGGCTCGGCCATGGTGATCTTCCTTGCGGCCCTGCAATCCATCGACAAATCGCTTTACGAAGCGGCCGCCATCGATGGTGCCGGCAAGGTGAGGACCTTCTTCTTCATCACCCTGCCGCTTCTGACGCCGGTGATCTTTTTCAACCTCATCATGCAGATGGTGCAGGCATTCCAGGAGTTCAACGGTCCTTACATCATCACCCAGGGCGGGCCGCTGAAGTCCACCTATCTCCTGCCTCTTTACATCTACGACGAGGCCTTCAAGAAGTTCAACATGGGCTATGCCTCCGCAATCGCCTGGGTGCTCTTCACCATCATCACCGCGCTGACCCTCGTGGCCTTCTGGTCCTCGAAGAAGTGGGTCTATTACGCCGGCGACAAGCGGAACTGATGCCATGACCGATATCGCAACCCTAAACGACATGCAGGCGGCCCGCCGGGCGCGGCTCAGGCTGCTTTCCACCTCGGTCCGCTACGTGCTTCTCTTCGCTGTCGGACTCGTCATGCTTTATCCGCTGATCTGGCTGGTGGGCGCAAGCTTCAAGACCAATTCGGAAATCTTCTCCGGTGCCGGTTTCATCCCGGAAAACCCGACGCTGGATGGCTATATCCGCGGCTGGGAAACCTCGACGCCCTACACCTTCGGCCGGTTCTTCTGGAATTCGTTCCTGATCATCATGCCGAAGGTCATCGGCACGGCGATTTCCTGCACCATGGCGGCCTATGCCTTTGCCCGCTTCGATTTTCCGCTGAAGAAGATCCTGTTCGGCTCGGTCATCGCCATTCTGCTGCTGCCCAATGTCGTCACCCGCATTCCGCAATATATCCTGTTTCGCGATCTCGGCTGGCTGGACAGTTTCCTGCCGCTCTGGGTGCCCTCGGCTTTCGCCGGTGATGCCTTCTTTGTCTTCATGCTGGTGCAGTTTCTGCGCTCGCTGCCCTCGGACATGGAAGAGGCCGCCCGGGTGGACGGCGCCAACAGCCTGCAGACACTGGTGTACATCGTCGTACCGATGCTGGCGCCGGCGCTGATCTCGGTCTGCCTGTTCCAGTTCATGTGGACGATGAACGACTTTCTCGGGCCGCTGATCTACCTGTCCTCGGTCGACAAATATCCGGTGAGCCTGGCGCTCAAACTCTCCATCGACACCACCGAAGCCTTTGAATGGAACCGCATCCTGGCGATGTCGGTGCTGACGATCGCGCCTGCGCTGATCGTGTTCTTCGCGGCGCAACGGTATTTCATTGAAGGGATCTCGTCTGGCGGGGTCAAGGGCTGAAAATGGCAAGCGTTCAACTTAAAAATCTCGAAAAAGTCTATGGCGGCAGCTTCAAGGCGGTGCACGGCATCAATCTCGACGTCGAGGATGGCGAGTTCATGGTGTTCGTCGGCCCTTCGGGCTGCGCCAAATCCACGACGCTGCGCATGGTGGCGGGGCTGGAGGAAATCACCGGCGGTGAAATCCTGATCGGCGATCAGCGCGTCAACGACCTGCCGCCTGGCAAGCGCTCCATTGCCATGGTGTTCCAGAACTATGCGCTTTATCCGCATATGAAGGTGCGCGGCAATCTCGCCTTCGGCCTGAAGATCGCCGGTGTCGCCAAGCCGGAGATCGAGAAGGCCATCGACAATGTCGCGCGCATCCTGGAGATCGAGCCGCTGCTCGACCGTCTGCCGAAGCAGCTTTCCGGCGGGCAGGCGCAGCGTGTGGCGCTCGGCCGTGCGCTCATCAAGAAACCGGGTGTGTTTTTGTTCGATGAGCCGCTGTCCAATCTCGACGCCAAGCTTCGTGCTTCGATGCGGGTTCGCATTACCGATCTGCACCGCCAGTTGAAAGCGGAAGGCCTGTCATCGACTGTGATCTACGTCACCCATGACCAGACGGAGGCCATGACCATGGGTGACCGCATCTGCGTCATGCAGGCAGGTCGCATCATGCAGGTCGCGACGCCGAAGGAGCTTTACAACCATCCCGCCAATCTCTTCGTCGCCGGCTTCATAGGCACGCCGGAAATGAACCTCGTGGATGTGGCAATCGAGGGTACTGAATTCGTGATCGCCGGTCAGCGCCTGCCGATCGGCGCGCATCTGGAACAGCGACTATCGGCGAGACCCACGGACGCCGTCATCGGCATCCGTCCGCAGCATTTCTCATTGGCGGAGGCGACCGATGGTCCGGCGCTGCAGGCGAAACTCACCAATGCGGAATTCATGGGCCACGAGGTCTATCTGCACGCCGATCTCGGCGGCCAGAAGGTCGTCAGCGTCGTCGGCGCGGCGGAATTCGAGGTGCTCGGCCGCGATGGTCTTCTGCGCCTGAAGCCGGACCCGGAGAAGCTGCATATTTTCGACAAGGCCGATGGGCGCAACGTTTCGCTGTGAGGAGCGGACGGGCGTGCCTGATTTTTCGAGGAGGAGAAGAACAATGAAGATGATGACCAGAATGATGGTGATGCTTGCCGGTGCCGCTTATGTGGCGATGGCGACCGCTCCTGCGGCAGGTGCCGCGGAACTGCGCATGTCATGGTGGGGCGGCGAGAGCCGCCATGTCGCCACCCAGAAAGCGATTGCCGCCTGTGGCGAGAAATACGGCCACACGATCAAGGGCGAGTTCACCGGTTTCGACGGTTATCTCGAAAAGCTCACCACCCAGATGGCGGGCAAGACGGAAGCTGATATCGTTCAGGTCAACTGGCCGTGGCTGCCGCTGTTTTCCAAGAATGGCGAAGGTTTTGCCGATCTGCGCCAGCTGAAGCCGCTCGATCTTTCCCAATGGGCCGAGAGCGATCTGGAGGCGGGGTCGATGAACGGCGTGCTGCAAGGGCTTTCCGTTTCCACCACCGGCCGCGTCTTCTTCTTCAATGCCACGACCTTCGAAAAGGCGGGTATCGAAATTCCGAAGACCTGGGATGAGTTCTTCGCGGCGACGAAGACCATCAAGGAAAAGCTCGGTAAGGACTATTATACCTTCAACGCCGTCAAGGAGACCGCCCAGCTTCTGGTGACGCTGGCCGTTGTGCAGAAAACCGGCAAGGATCTGGTCGATCCCAAGACCAACCGCGTGGCCTGGACGCCGGAGGAACTGGCCGAGGGCATTTCCTTTGTCGGCAAGCTGGTCGAAACCGGATCCATCCGCTCCCAGAAAGAGGAAGCGGCCGATGGCAATGTCAATCTTTATGAAAAGCCGTCCTGGTCTGAAGGCCGCATTGCCGGCTCCTATGAATGGGATTCGACCTATTCAAAATATGCCGATCCCCTGAAGCAGGGGCAGGTTCTGAAACCCGTGCCGATGCTGAAGCTTGCAGACGCGGTGACCGAGGGGGTCTATCGCAAGCCTTCAATGGTGTTCTCGATCTCTAAAAACTCGAAGAACCCGGAAGCAGCGGCGCAGATACTGAACTGCCTGCTGAACGAGCCTGAGGGTATCGACGCACTCGGCACCTCGCGTGGTTTGCCGGCATCCAAGGCTGCGGCTGCACGTCTGGGCGACAAGGGCGAGCCGGAAGTGCGAGCCGCCAATGCCATCGTCATGGCCGCATCCGGGCCGGTGGTATCGCCCTTCAACGAACATCCGGAAATCCGCTCGGCCTTCATCGATACGCTGGAAGAATATGCCTATGGCCAGCTGACGGCGGAGGAGGCGGCCGAGCAGATCATCGATTCCACCAATGATGTTCTGGCGAAGTTCGATTGACGGCAATCTCCCGCCGCCGCGTCCGTGGCGGCGGGCTCACTGACCGGCTGCCGGAACATGCGAGGCATGTCCGCCAGGGCCTGGCCGGATAGGGACGAAAGACGGGAAATGAACATGAACGAACCCCTTATCATCGCGTCTTCAGCGCGAACGGCAGCGCTTTGCCTCGCCGCACCCGGCGCTCGCCATTTCCTTCCGGCGAGGACGGAGTGGCGTTTGTCGTCGACGGAAGGCGACGAGCGGCGCGGCGAAACTGCGACCGTGGTGACGCTGCTGCATGATCTCTTACCGGATACCGGCTATCTGTTCGAGGCCGAGGGGTTCGGAGCGCTGGAGTTCAGAACCAGCCCTTGCGCCGGGCTTGTTGAGGCTGCGGCGTTCTCCCTGGCGCCGGATGTCGCGCTCGATGATGAAGAGGGCGCGCGTGCCAATGCCGAGGCGCTGGAAAGGGCGGTGGCTACGGTGCCGCATGGCGGCACATTGCGGCTTGCGGCCGGTCTCTGGACGTCCTTCCCTGTCCGCCTCAAAAGCAACATGACCTTCCATCTTGCCGAGGGAGCCGTGCTGCGCGCCCCTTCGAGCCGTAAAGGGTGGCCGATCCTGCCGGCACGCGATGATGCGGGCCATATGCTCGGAAGCTGGGAAGGCCTTCCGGATGCCTGTTTCGCCGCGCCGGTTCACGCCATCGGGACAGATAATCTCATCATCGAGGGCACGGGCGTTCTCAATGGTTCGGGCGACAGGGGTGACTGGTGGAGCTGGCCAAAAGAAACCCGCGACGGCGCGCGGCGGCCGCGCGGCCTGCATCTCGTTTCCTGCCGCAAAATCCAGCTTCTCGGCTTTACGATAAAAAACGCCGCCTCATGGACAATCCATCCGCAGGGCTGCGAAGACTTGATCGCTGCCGGCCTCACCATCAACGCGCCGCATGACAGCCCGAACACCGATGGTTTCAATCCTGAAAGCTGCCGCAACGTCACGATATCGGGCGTTCGTTTTTCGGTCGGAGACGATTGCATCGCCGTAAAGGCAGGAAAGCGCGGCCCGGATGGCGAGGACGATCATCTCGCGGAAACCCGTGGCATTCTTGTGCGCCATTGTCTGATGGAGCGCGGCCATGGCGGGCTGGTGATCGGCTCGGAAATGTCCGGCGGCGTGCATGACGTGTCTGTGGAGGATTGCGACATGGTCGGCACGGATCGCGGCCTGCGCCTCAAGACGCTGCGCGGACGGGGCGGCATCGTCAGCAATATCGCCATGCGCCGGGTGCTGCTGGACGGCGTGCAAACCGCGCTTTCCGCCAATGCACACTATCATTGCGATGCTGATGGACATGACGAACGGGTACAGTCGCGGCAGCCGGCGCCGATCGACAAGGGCACGCCATTCATCGATGGAATTATCGTGGAAGATGTCGAAATACGCAATCTCGCCCATGCTGCGGGCGTCTTTCTCGGCCTTCCCGAAGCACCCATACGCAATGTCGCCATCCGCAATCTCACCATCGTCTCGCGCGATCCATCGGCCATCGCCGCACCTCCCATCATGGCTGACCGGGTTCGTCCCATGCGCCATGAGGCGATTGTTGTCGAGCAGACACATATAGTCTGCGACGATCCTGCCATGCTGAGCGACGCTTCTATTTCCACTGTTTCAGATCGCGATTGAGAAAATCCATGAAAGCCACTGAATATTTTGAGCAGTTCTGCAGTCGTTATAGGCATTACAAGGGCGGCAGCTGGTGTTATGAGGATGGATGCATCTACCGCGGCCTGCAGCAGCTGTCCGAGGCCACCGGAGAGGCGCGCTGGAGCGACCATCTGCACCGGCTCGCCGATGTGCAGATAGCGACCGACGGCGCGCTCGCCGGTTACGATCCGCAGGAATATAATATCGACCATATTCTTGCCGGCCGTATCCTCTTTCCCCTTTCGGAAGAAACGGGTGACCCAAGGTATCTCGCTGCCGCGGACCATCTGGCGGGGCAGCTACGCAGCCATCCACGCATCGCCAGCGGCAATTACTGGCACAAGAAACGCTATCCGCATCAGGTTTGGCTGGACGGTCTCTATATGGGGCTTCCGTTCCAGATTGAATATGCGCAGGCAACGGGGCGGGCCGAACTGATCGACGACGCGCTGAGGCAGTTTTCAACGGCACTTGCCCTGACGGCGGATACCGGCGGGCTCTATGTTCATGGCTACGATGAAAGCCGCACCCAGCGCTGGGCCGATCCGCAAACCGGCAAATCGCCGGCCGTCTGGGCCCGTGCGGTCGGCTGGCTGGCCATGGCGCTGGTGGATGCGCTCACGATACTGCCGGATGATGGCCGGACAAGTGAATTGCGACAGAGCACACGGCGCCTCCTGGCTGATATCGTCGCACGCCAGACAGGCACCGGTCTGTGGATGCAGGTTCTCGATAATCCGGATCTGGCGGGCAATTACGAGGAGACATCCGCCTCCGCCATGTTCTCCTATGCGCTGCTGCGTGCGGTCCGTCTCGGGCTGTTGCAGGGAGAGGCGGCGGGCGCGGCTTTGTCCGCAGGTCGTCGCGCGCTTTCGGCTCTGCTGGAGACCCGGCTTCTGGCGGGCGAAGACGGTGTCACTCGTCTTGCCGGCATCGTACACGTCGCTGGACTTGGTGGTTTCGAGGGCAATTATCGCGACGGCTCGCCGGACTATTATCTGACCGAGCCAGTGGTTAGCGATGACGCCAAGGGAGTGGGTCCCCTGATGATGGCCTTTGCCGAAAACATCCGGCTGGTCTGATGTGCCACCACCTCGATGAGCAGGCTAGTTAGAGCGGGACACCCCGAAATTTGGCCCGGTTGCGGCGCTATCAGCGGATCAGGCCCGCCTCTGGCGCTGCACCATCAAGCCGTGCTTTTTTCGATGAAGCGGATGGCGTCGCCGACGGTCAGGATCGTATTTGCGGCGGAATCCGGAATCTCCACCCCGAATTCCTCTTCGATTTCCATGACCACCTGAACTATTTCCAGAGAGTCTGCCCCGAGATCGTCGGCGAAACTGGCATCGTCCACGACGGCGGCAGGGTCTGCGCCAAGCTGGTCCACGATGATTTTTCTGATACGTTCGGCAATTGTGGGCATGAGAAGGCTCCGCGAGAGTGGTTGTCGCCGAACCTGCCCCATGGACATTGCCGGAACTTGTTCTTGCAAAATCACACATTTGCAGGAACAACACGGCTGTGTCCCGGGGTCGAAACATCGATGACATCCGGACGTAGCACGCCTTTCTCCGCTGCGAAAGGGTGCCGGCCTCGACCCCATGTCCGGAAAATTCGCGGCGACTGCAAGATTAAACGGTTTGTGACTGGAAGCGGAGAACCGGGACGCGGTAAAGCTGGTTTCCATTGAACAATTGCCGCTATCTCATTGAGCATCAACGCCATGGCCCCATCATCCCCGGAACGCTTCATCTTGCTTGACGGCATAAGGGGCGTGGCTGCGCTCTTTATCGTCCATCGCCATGCCGAGCAGTTTTTCGGCAGGGATCCGGCCTCGAGCTATCTCGCCGTTGATCTGTTTTTTGCTCTCAGCGGCTTCGTGCTGGCTCACGCCTATGGCGTCAGATTGCGTGACGGGGCTATCACGCCCGGCTTTTTCATGAAGGCGCGCTTCGCCCGGCTTTATCCGCTTTATGTGCTGGCACTGGCGTTGATGGTGGCCTATTTCATCTGCCTTTATATACTGGGTCTGCCGACGCCGATCGACGATCTGCATCGCCTCATCGATCCCGGTGAACTGGCCTTTGCGCTGGTGACGGGGCTTCTCTTTCTGCCGGCGCCTTTCACGTTGACCCTCAATGGCGCGCTGTTTCTCGTCAGCCCGGCGTGGTCGCTTTTCAACGAACTGGTGGTGAACGTGGTCTATGCCCGCTGGGGCGTGCGGGCGACGGTGAAACAGATCGCAGCCGTCATTGTTGCCAGCGCCATTGTACTGGTGGTGGCCGCCGCCGCGTCTGGAAAGCTGCATCTCGGTTTCCGTTGGCATGAAATGTATGCCGGCATGGGCCGGGTATTCTTTTCGTTTTTCGCCGGTGTACTCGTTTACCGGTTCCGCAACCGTGTGCCGGAGCTGAGGCCCGTCCAGGCCGCGCTCTGTCTGGTGCTCGTCTGTGTCATCCTTGCCGTGCCCGTATCACGCGAAGTCCGGCCCTTCTTCGACCTCGCAATCGTCCTGCTCCTCTGGCCGCTGCTGCTGTTCGTGGCCAGCCGAACGGTGCCGGGCCCCATGGTGAGTGCACTTTCGGGGTTTCTTGGTACGGCGTCTTACGCCGTCTATGTCCTGCATATTCCGCTTCTGGCATGGACGGAGTTTTTGATCCCGTCCATCACGCAGCAGAATATCGCCCTGCCAGCCGGCGTCCTGTTTCTCATCGGCACGACGTGGATTTCATGGTGGCTGACGGTCCGTTACGATCAGCCCGTTCAGAAATGGGTGAAAAACCGCCTGCGGAAACGCGCAGAAACCCGCCAGCCCGTCTAGTCGAAACAAGCGGGCCTGAAATTCAGTAGTGGGCAAAGATAGGCGCGGTCAGCACAAAGGCGGCCACAAGGCTGATGATCGTCAGTTTCGCCGCTCGCATGCGGCGCATTCTGCGGCCGCTCCAGTCATACGTCATACTCTCTCTCCACGCAGACGCAAACTCGCCGGTATGAAACCCGCTGACGTCGAGGCCTGTCCCGGCCTTCAGCGCGCATGTTCCATCCGTCACCTTCGTGCCGCCTGATCGGCGCACGGAGGTATCCATTTCAGTGTTGCCTGATATACATCATTTGCCAAGCCGTTATTTTCATCGGTGATTTTGAAGGCCTGGTTTCCCGTCGTCATGAATGGAAGAGCGCCGTTATCGGTAGAGAGGCGGCAGCCCCTGGATCGCGTAACGTGGCAACGGTTTCCATGAATTACTGCGTTCATGTTTATGAACGCCAAAAAGAAAGCGCATTTCCTTCGAAAGCTCGGCAGGGTCGGTCAGCCCGCCCTGAAACAGCTGGATCACCTTTCGGGCGGCATTGTTGTAAAGCATGACCTCCTCGTCCATGGTGTGCCGGTCATAACCGAGGTCTGCCAGCACCGACTGGAGCATCTTGAGGTCCTGTGACGAAATGATGCAATTTTCATATGCGGAAGACATCACGTCCTCCTTTCTATGGGGTTCACCAAAACTGTGGTGTCTCGCGTCGCTGCGGACGTCATGCGACGCCGCTTTCGTGCATCCGAGCGACAGGCCGTGCCATTAAAGCGTCGCGCCTTGGACATTCATGTCGTGTGGGTCCGTATCGTTCCTGCGGGTGAACGACATGAGCAGGACGAGGGCTTCAGCGGCCGTCGTAAAGCGGCGGTAACGCCCTTTTCAGTGATTGGGAGGGTGCGCCCATTAGGCGGAATAGGCAAGTTAATTCCGTCGCAGTCGGCGGCAGTCGTGCATATTTATCTTCGGCTGCTCACGGCAACAAAAAAGGCCGGGGCAATATTGCACCGACCTTCCTCATATCGCTCTCAACACCAGTGCCAGTACATCCGTGGTCAAAAGTCTGAAGCGACTAAAACAACTGCGAACGACGATTTCATTCGCGCTCACCAGCAGTTGCTATGAGAGATATATAGAAGAGCAATATGGCCAAAACAAGTCCGGTCTCCCAGACGAGAATTTATCGTCGTGACCTGCGCGCCGATACCGTGCCCTACTTCTTCTTGCCATCCGCTGTCGTGGCGTTTGCAAACTTCACCTGCGAACCGGCCGGCGCCGCGGCGGGTGTTTTCGTCTTGTCCTTCTTCGGCTTGCGGATTTCCTTGTTACTGCGCAACTGACCCTTTGCCATGGTGTCGTCCTCCTGCGTTGACCGGGCGATGTGAAAGCGCCCGCTATCTGTTACCGGATCGTTTCTTTGCGGGCACCGGATCGGCGGCGACAACCGCCGCTTCCTGTGCCTCGCGAAGCTGGCGAAGGCGTTCCGTCTTGCGGGCGCGCTGGTCGGCTTCGGCGTTGATGATCTGCTTTGCCGCGCTGTCGGTCAATGATGCTTTGTCCTGAGCGGACAGTTTACCGGGCTTGAAAAAAACTTCTTTCGTGGCGGCCATGGCAGTCTCCTTCGCGGAAGTGCGGTGTAGGGCGTTTACCGGGTACGGGCGGCCTTTTTGGGCGCTGGCAGCAGCCCTTCGCGCTGCATCTTCTTTTTCTCCAGCTTGCGGTGGCGGCGTACGGCTTCGGCTTCTTCGCGAACACGCTTTTCCGACGGCTTTTCATAGGATTCGCGGGCGCGCATCTCGCGGAAAATGCCTTCACGCTGCATTCTCTTTTTCAGGACGCGAAGGGCCTGTTCAACATTGTTGTCTCTGACGAGTACCTGCAAGACTATCTCCTTTAAGCGGCCAATGCCGCTACTTTCTGATTTTGATTGTGTTCAGGTTGATCCAGCTTGATCCGGTTTCGCGTGGCGAGAGGCTTTCGCCTTTGCCTAGCCGCGAGGCCGTCGACATCGATGCATCTATCTCATCGAGTGCGACGCTGCGCTCAAAATTCTCGTGCTGGAAACGCACCCTGTAACGAACCGTTCCCTGGGCTTCGGGCATGACTGACACAATCCGGCCGGGACCATCGGGCTGTGCATTGCCAAGGACGCCGGACTTCAAAAAGACGGTGTCACCGCAATGATAGGAATTTTTACGCATGAGGACCTCCATGGCCCAAAAACAAAAGGCCGGGCTTTAACCCGACCTCTCACAGTCATCGGCAAGCGCAGCCAGTACATCCGTGGTCTGCGGTGCCAAAATGACGAATATCAAGCTGCCTGAAGGTTGTCGGCAGAGCTCTTTCCGGACCGACGGTCCTGGACGATCTCGTAGCTGATCTTCTGGCCGTCGTTCAGAGAACGCATGCCAGCGCGCTCAACAGCGGAAATGTGGACGAAAACGTCCGTGCCGCCATTGTCAGGCTGAATGAAGCCGAAGCCCTTGGTGGCGTTAAACCACTTTACAGTACCAGTGTTCATAACGATTTCCTTTCGTAGAATCGTTGTGGTTCCCGCGATACCTTGCGGGATAAGATCGATTATTTGAGAGGAAATCCGACGGGGAACAGTCTGTTCCAGAACGACGTCACAAGCAATGGTCGATAAGGCAAATATAAGCTCAATTTTCGATTTTGCAATGACCACCGTGAAGAAACAGGTATTTCGCGACGGTTCGGGGGCTAAGTGACTGTTAATGCGCCGAAATATAATAAATGTATGATATTTCGGCACAAATGGTCATCAGCCGGCTCCCGGCGTGACGTCCTTGCCGTCGCCATCCGGCAGGCTTCCTGCGCCTGGTGTCTTTTCATGGTCGGTCAGGGAAGGTTTGGCGTGCGGACCTGCAGGAGGAATGTCGCTGGCCTTCGAAGCCCTGTTGTCGTCGTTTTTCGTCTTTTGCTCTTGCGTCATGGCGTTCTCCTTCTGACAGGGAAACGCTGACGGCAGGACGAGGTTCCGTAACCGTGCAAGGGCGCGGGCGGGCGTGATCGGTCAGCGGCGGGAGCGCGGCTTCTTCTCTTCCCGATTCATGTCGCGCCCCACCCATTTGAAGAATACGACGAGGCTGACGCCGATGATGATGAGCGGAACGATGGATTGCAAACTGGACATGACTCACTCTTTCTTCCCCCGGCAATCAATTTATCGGTATGGAAGGAGTGCGTAATCTGCGGAATATCGCCCGTTCTTTTTGGTGGTTGCCCGTGGCGGATGGCGCCACGGGCTGAGGCAGCTAGAGGGGCAGGGATTTCACCGGCTGGGAGCCGCCTTCCAGCGCACTTTTCAGTGCCGCCACGCCTGTCAGAACCGACATGGCGCCAGCGCGCGAACCAGCCCGCTGCCGCAGCCGGTCGTTGGAGCCGGGCTTGAAGATCATGTCGCGCATGCGGTTGTCGCCGCCATAATGGCCGCCCGGCTCATGCGGCACCCAGATGTGCTCGACGCCGCCACCGAAGCTCTTCACCAGCAGGATTTCATCGGCCGGCGGCTCCGTCCAGGGCTGCTTTTCATATTGGCGCATCTCGATGCGACCCTTGTGGCCGTTGAAGGCGATGTGGTGACCCTCTATCGGCATATAGGTGTTGAGTGAATAGGAAACCTGCACGCCGCTGGCATAACGGATCGAAGCGCTCATGGTATCGGGAATGTCGATGTCCTCCCGGAAGACGCAGGCATCACGCATGTATCCGTCAATGCTCGACGGGTCCTCGTAGAGCGCATCGAGGAAAGGATCGGCGCCGAGGTCCATGAAATAATCACACTCATTCTTGTGCGGACAGGTGCGACAGCGCGTTCCGCGGAACGGGCCGTTCTTGCCATAATGCAGCAATTGCCCGAAGCCCTTCACCTCCACCGGATCGGAATCGAGATACCAGTTCAGGAGGTCGAAATGGTGCGTGGCCTTGTGCACGAACAGGCTGCCGGAATGTTCTGTGAAGGCGTGCCACCGGCGGAAATAATCCGCGCCGTGCTGGTTATCGAGATACCAGTGGAAATCCACCGAGGTAACGGTGCCGATGGCGCCTTCGTCGATCAGTTCCTTGATGCGGGCTGCGGTGGGAGAGAAGCGATAATTGAAGGAGACATCGACCCGGCGGCCGCTTTTGGCCTCGGCTGCGCGAATCCGGTCAATCTTTTCGGGGGTGGTGGTCATCGGCTTTTCGCTGATGACGTCTGCCCCGCCTTCCAGCGCGCGGATGATGATGTCGTCATGCGTATCGTCGGGCGTGCAGACGATCACCAGCTCCGGGCGCTGCTCTTCCATCATCCGGTCGAAATCGTCGTAAAGCGGAGCGCTCGATCCCATCATGGCGCGGGCGCGCTCGGCGCGCATCAGGTTCAGGTCGCAAACGCCGACGAGTTCGACATAGTCGCTCCAGCCGGCCAGCAATTCGCGGCCCCACATGGTAGTGCCACGATTGCCGGTGCCGACCAGCGCATAGCGTTTGCGTTTCACCCTTTCAGGCATTGTGTCTCTCCCGGATCTATCAACAAACAGTCTTGAAACGCTCAACCACGGTGGCGAGGACCTCGTCCACCGGGCGCGCCTGCCAGCGATGCGAAAAGATTTCCACTTCCTGCGGGCCGTGGAAGCCCGCAGCCTCGATCATGGCGCGAAATGCCTTGAGGTCAATCACACCATCTCCCATCATGCCGCGATCGTTGAGCGGGTCAGTGGTCGGCACCAGCCAGTCGCAGATGTGATGGGCGAGAATTTGGCCATTCCTGCCGGCCCGCGCCACCTGCTCCTCCAGCTCCGGGTCCCACCAGACATGATAGACATCGATGGCCACGCCGGTGCCGGCACCCAGCCGGTCACAGAGGTCGAGCGATTGTTTCAGCGTGTTGATGCAGGCGCGGTCCGCGGCATAGAAAGGATGCAGCGGTTCGATGGCGAGCGGCACGCCGGCAGCCCGCGCATAAGGAAGAAGTTCCGCCATGCCGTCCTCCACCATCTGCCGCGCACCTTTCAGATCGCGCGAACCGGCGGGCAGGCCGCCCACGACAAGCACAAGGCAGTCGGCCTTCATGGCGGCGGCCTCATCGACGGCGCGTTTATTGTCCTCGATGGCGAGACGTCGGCCTTCAGCGTCAGGAGCCGGGAAAAAACCGCCGCGGCAATGACCGGACAGGCGCAGGCCGTTCCGCTCAACGATGCGGGCGGCCTCCGCAAGGCCGATACCGTTCACCTGCTCGCGCCACGGTGAGATGGTGGTGATGCCATGGGCGAGGCAGGCATCCACGATGGCACCGAAATTTGCGCCTTGCCGCACGGTCGCGAAATTGATGGAAAGGCCTTCAAGGCTCATGTTCTATCCTCCCTCGTTCTGCTTCAGCTGATACCCCGGACGGCGAGAAATGCCTTCATCCGGTGCGTCGCCAGGTCAGGTTCAGCCAGCACGTTGGCCTTGTCCGCCAGCCGGAAAAGCTCGGCGAAATGCTGCGTGGAACGGGTGCTTTCCTGGCCGCCGACCATGGTGAAATGATCCTGCAATCCGTTGAGATAGGCGAGGAACACCACGCCGGTCTTGTAGAAGCGGGTGGGCGCCTTGAAGATGTGGCGTGAAAGCGCCACCGTCGGCTCCAGAATATCGAAAAATTCATTATCAGCACCGCGCTTCAGGCTGGCCAGCGCCTTGGACGCAGCAGGCGCGATGGCATCGAAAATGCCGAGGAGCGCATCCGAATGGCCCTTTTCGTCACCGGCGATCAATTCGGCATAGTTGAAATCGTCGCCGGTATACATGCGCACGCCAGCGGGCAGGCGGCGGCGCATGGCAATTTCCTTTTCCTTGGAGAGAAGTGAAATCTTGATGCCGTCGATCTTGTCGGCATTCTCCTCGATCATGGCAAGGCAGGTGTCCATGGCGGTCATATGGTCGCCCGAACCCCAGTAGCCCTCGAGCGCCGGGTCGAACATTTCGCCCAGCCAGTGGATCACCACTTTCTGTTCGGCGCGGGAAAGCACCCTGGTGTAGGTCTTGAGGTAATCATCGGGCGAACGGGCGGCGGCGGCGAGCGCGCGGCTGGCCATCAGGATAACGCGCCCGCCTTCTCCCTGAACAAAATCAAGCTGTTCGAGGTAAGAGTGGACAATCTGGTTCAGATCGTAACCGCTGCCGTTCAGATGATCGGTGCCCACCCCGCAGGCAATCAGCGCATCCTTGCGGCTGGCGGCTTCCTTGAGCGAACGGGAGATCAGCTCCTGGGCCTGCGGCCATGCCAGCCCCATGCCGCGCTGAGCCGTGTCCATCGCTTCCGCGACCCCGAGGCCGAGGTCCCAAAGGCGATGACGGAACCGCAAGGTCGCGTCCCAATCGATCGCGGGGGTCAGCCACGGGTCGTTGTCGGCAAGCGGATCGGCCACCACGTGGGCGGCTGCGAAAGCGACGCGGTTGAAATCGGCGGCACTTCGTTTTTCAACCGCGACCGGCGTGCCGGATAATCTGTAAACCTCGATGCTGCGGTCGTCCTTCGGAAGCTTGAGTTCACTCATGTCAGCCTCCTCAGGAAAGGGCGGGAACGTCGAGCCAGCGGCGTTCCTTCCATGATTTCAGCCCCAGCTCGGCAAGCTGCACGCCCTTCACGCCTTCCATCAGGCCATAAGGCCACGGGTCGTTATCGACGAGGTGGCGGATGAACATTTCCCACTGTGCCTTGAAGCCGTTGTCATAAATGACGTTGTCCGGCACCTCCTGCCAGGTCTTGTAGAAGTCGATGGTCTGCGGCTGGTCGGGGTTCCATACCGGCTTCGGCGTGTTGGTGCGGTGCTGGGTGAAGCACTTCGTCAGGCCAGCGACGGCCGAGCCGTGAGTGCCGTCCACCTGGAAGGTGACGAGATCGTCACGGCGCACCCGTACCGCCCATGAAGAGTTGATGTGGGCGATAATTCCGCCCTCCAGTTCGAAGGTGGCGTAGGCGGCGTCGTCCGCATCCGCCTTATAGGCTTTGCCCTGTTCATCGAAACGCTCCGGAATGTGCGTCGCGCCGAGGCAGCTCACGGATTTCACCGGTCCGAACAGATTGTCGAGCACATAACGCCAGTGGCAAAGCATATCGAGAATGATGCCGCCGCCATCCTTCAGGCGGTAGTTCCATGAGGGGCGTTGCGCTGGCTGCCAGTCGCCCTCGAAGACCCAGTAACCGAACTCGCCCCGCACGGAGAGAATCTTGCCGAAGAAGCCGCTGTCGCGCAGCATGGCGAGCTTGCGAAGGCCGGGCAGGAACAGCTTGTCCTGCACCACTCCGTGCTTAATGCCCGCACTTTCGGCCAGGCGGGCAATCGCCAGCGCCTCATCCATCGTGTCCGAAATCGGTTTTTCGCAATATACGTTCTTACCGGCCTTGATGGCTTTTTCCAAAAGGCTGCCACGCATCTGTGTCGTGCCAGCGTCGAAGAAAAGTGTGTCGTCAGGGTTGGCGAGAGCGGCATCAATATCGGTCGTCCAGCGCGCGACATTATGCTTTTTGGCGATTTCCTCGATCTTCGCGCCGTTGCGGCCGACGAGAATGGGATCGAGCATCACCCTTTCACCGTTCTTCAAAAGCACGCCGCCCTGATCGCGAATGGCGAGAACGGAGCGCACGAGATGCTGGTTGTAACCCATGCGGCCGGTGATGCCGTGCATGATGACGCCGATACGTTTCATGAATTTCCTCCCAAGGCGACCTTTTCCCGCAAGGCCGCTTCCGTCAAACATGGTAATTTGTAACCATTTGGTTATTTGTGATCGCGAAGAACACGATCTGTCAAGGTGTTTTTTGACAGGAGAAATTGATGAGGTTTGAAGGCTCGCCCTTGCAGTTATTCGCTGCGCCGCAAAAGAAAATGACGCGCTTCGCGGATGCGAATGGCGTGTCATCGCTGTAGTTAAACAGGAATCCGGCTTGGCGCGTTCAGACCCGCCGCACTGCAGCAAGCAACGTGTCGACGATGTGCTGGCCCCATCGCTCCAGCTCGGCAGGGTCTGTCAGGTCGCGCTGGAAGATCGTTGACAGGGTGAACCTGTTCGACAGGTAGAAGGCGCCGAGCGAAGCGATGGTCAGATAAACGTCGATCGGGTCGAGGCCGTCACGGAATTCGCCGGCGTCGCTGCCACGCCGCAGCACGTCCTCAAGCTCGGAAATGAAATTTGAGTGCATCGCCGTGATCGTCGGTGATTGCCTGAGATACCGGGCTTTATTGAGGTTTTCCGTGGCGAGGATGCTCAGGAATTCGGGGTGGTCGAGAAAGTAGTGCCAGGTGAAAAGCGCAAGTTCCCGCAAGCCCTCGGACGGGGCCTTACGGGCCAGATCAAGCCGTCTTTCAGTGTGGCGGATATGGCGGTAGGCGTCTTCCAGAACGGCGAGATAAAGCGCATCCTTGTCGCCGAAATAATGGTAGATCATCCTCTTGTTGGTCCCGGCGCGGCGGGCGACGACATCGATTCTGGCCCCCGCCAGCCCTTTGGCGGCCACCTCGCGGCGGGCAGCTTCAAGAATGGCGGCGCGGGTTCTTTCCGGGTTTCGCACCTGGGCAGTGGCCCGTTTGCGCTTTGGCGGCGGCGTTTTCTCCACGGCCGGATCGGGGCCCGGATCGGACGGCTGGTTCTTAGTCGTTTCTTCCATTTCGGCACCCGCTTGACAATGTTTGCGATCGGTGTTCCCATGTAACCAATTAGTTATAAAACGGCAAGTGTCGTTTGCGTTCATCATCAATTGGCAGTCAATAGGGAGGAGTTGCCAATGCCCGTGATGCTTCAGAGGAGAACTGTGCTTTCGGCAGGGCTTGCGGCCCTGTCGCTTGCAGCATTGGGAGGTGGTTCGGCGCAGGCGCAGGCCGCGCGCCTTCGCATGTTGTGGTGGGGGTCGCAGGAGCGTGCCGATCGCACCAACAAGGCGATAGCAGCCTACAAGCAGGTGAAGCCCGATCTCGACATCGCCGGGGAATTCGCCGGCTGGAGCGATTATTGGCCCCGCCTTGCAACGCAGGTGGCGGGCCGCAATGCGCCCGATCTGATCCAGATGGATTATCGTTACATCTTCGAATATGGCCGGCGCAGCGCGCTGGCGCCGCTGGATGATTACATCGGCAAGGGCTTGAAGATCGAGGATTTCGGCAAGATGAACATCGATTCCGGCAGGGTCGATGGCAAGCTTTACGGCATCAATCTGGGGGTCAATTCCAGCGCCGTCTTCTTTGACAGGGCGGCCTGGGAAAAATCCGGCGCGACACCGCCGGCCATCGGCCAGACCTGGGAGGAGTTTGCCGAAAATGCCGCCAAGCTCAGCAAGAACAAGCCGAAGCCCGGTTATTACGCCACAGCCGATGCGAGCGGCGTGGAGCCGAGCTTTGAAAACTGGCTGCGCCAGAACGGCAAGTCACTCTACACGCAGGATGGCGGCATCGGCTTCGATCCGACCGACGCGACCAAGTGGTTCACGCTCTGGGCGGATCTGCGCAAGAGTGGTGCCTGCGTGCCCGCCGATGTGCAGGCGCTCGACCAGCTCAATATCGAAACCAACCCTTTGACGACGGGCAAAGCGGCAACCGCATTTGCCCATTCCAACCAGTTCGTCGGGTATCAGAAGCTCAACAAGGCCAAACTTGCCATCAGCTCCTATCCGAAGAGCACGAAGGACGGCCCTTCCGGCCACTACCTTAAACCTTCCATGCTCATCAGCGTCGCCAATGGCAGTGCCGGTATCGAACAGGCCGTCGGGTTTATCAATTTCCTCGTCGCCGAGCCGGAAGGCATCGATATTCTCGGCGTGGAGCGCGGCGTTCCGGCGTCGGAATCCATGCGCAACGCGCTGACCCCGAAACTCGATGAAGTCAGCAAGAGCATGGTGGAATATATCGCCGAAATTACACCCGGCGTCGGCGATCTGCCGCCGGCGCCACCTCCGGGTGCGGGGGAATTCGCCTTTGTCCTGAAACGCACGGCGGAAGAAGTCGGCTTCGGCAAGATCACCCCGGAAGAAGGCGGTGACCGCCTCGTCAAGGAATCCGAAACCGTTATCAAACGGAAGTGATGGTTTATGGCCTTTCGATCTGAAACTCTTGTGGGGGAGAGCCGTGGCGCGGCTCTCCCGAAACGGGGCGGCCTGAAGCGGATCTTCGACCGCAACATTCACGCCTACCTGTTTCTCCTGCCCTGGCTGATCGGCTTTTTCGGCCTCACGCTGGGCCCGGCGCTTGCGTCGCTTTATCTGTCCTTCACCAACTACGACCTGTTGCAGTCGCCGGACTGGGTGGGTGCGGCCAATTATGTGCGCATCGCCACGGCCGACCCGAAGTTTGCCGCCGCCATGCAGGTCACCTTCACCTATGTGCTGCTGTCGGTGCCGCTGAAGCTGATTTTCGCGCTGCTGGTGGCGCTCGCCTTCAACCGCGGCATCCGCGGCCTGACCCTCTATCGGGCGATTTTCTATCTGCCGTCCTTGTTGGGCTCCAGCGTCGCGATTGCCGTTCTCTGGCGTCAGCTTTTCGCCTCTGACGGTCTCGTCAACATGATACTCTGGCAGGCCTTTGGTTATGAAGGGCCGAGCTGGATTTCCAATCCGGATTATTCGATCTACACGCTGGTCATCCTGTCGGTCTGGCAGTTCGGTTCGCCGATGATCATTTTCCTCGCAGGTCTGAGGCAAATTCCGCAGGACATGTATGAGGCCGCCGAAATCGATGGCGCAAGCAAGGTGCGGCAGTTCTTCCGCATTACGCTGCCGCTTCTGACGCCCGTCATCTTCTTCAACGCCGTGATCCAGACGATCGACGCCTTCAAGGCCTTCACGCCGGCCTTCATCATTTCCGAGGGCACCGGCGGGCCGATCAATTCGACTCTGTTCTACACGCTCTATCTTTACCAGGAAGCCTTTGGTTTCTTCCGCATGGGTTATGCCTCGGCGCTTGCCTGGATCCTGGTGATCATCATCTCGCTGTTCACGGCCTTCTCGTTCCTCAGCGCGAAATACTGGGTGCATTACGATGACTGACGCTGTTACCGCTCCCCGGCCGGGACAAGGCCCGCAACGCTCGCCGCTGAAATCAGTGATGCTCCATACGGCGCTGATCATCGCCTCCTTTGCGATGCTCTATCCGATCCTGTGGATGATTTCAGGCTCCTTCCGGCCGCAGGACGAGCTGTTCGGCTCATCCTCGCTCATTCCCTCGGCGGTGGATGTCGGCGGTTATATCAGGGGCTGGACCGGGCTGCAGGTGAGCTTTGGGCAGTTCTTCTGGAACTCCTTCTTCATCTCGGTGCTGGCCACCATCGGCAACGTGGTCGGCTGCTCGCTCACGGCGTTCGCTTTTGCAAGGCTTCGCTTCGGCGGGCGCAATTTCTGGTTCGCGCTGATGCTCGGCACCCTGATGCTGCCCTATCACGTCGTGCTCATCCCGCAATATATCCTCTTCTTGGAAATGGGCTGGGTGAACACATCGCTGCCGCTGATCGTGCCGAAGTATCTCGCGACGGACGCCTTCTTCATCTTCCTGATGGTGCAGTTCTTCCGCGGTATTCCGCGTGAGCTGGATGAAGCGGCTGTCATGGATGGCTGTTCGCCCTTCCGTATCTACTGGAAGATCATGCTGCCCCTGTCGCTGCCAGTTCTGGCAACGGCCGCCATCTTTTCCTTCATCTGGACCTGGGACGATTTCTTCGGTCCGCTGATCTATCTGAACGACATCAACACCTACACCGTGCAGCTTGGTCTCAGGTCCTTCGTGGATTCCACCGGCAGCTCGGACTGGACCTCGCTTTTCGCCATGTCCAACCTGTCACTGGTGCCGGTCTTCCTGTTTTTCCTGTTCTTCCAGCGGCTGCTGATTGAAGGCATCGCGACGACGGGAATGAAACGCTGAACGGATCCCGGATCGGGAACGTATTCTAAGACAATCAACACTGTCGCAGCCGTCCCGCATGCGGCGCGACAGTCGGGAGAAACAGCATGGCAAGCAGCATTACGCTCGAAAAAATCGTCAAGCGGTTCGGCGCTTTTCCGGTCATCCACGGCATCGATCTCAAGATCGAGCCGGGCGAATTCACCGTCTTCGTCGGCCCTTCGGGCTGTGGCAAATCCACGCTTCTGCGCATGATCGCCGGGCTTGAGGAAATCTCCGAAGGCGATCTGCGTATCGACGGTGAGAGGGTCAACGAAACCGCTGCCTCCAAGCGCGGCATCGCCATGGTCTTCCAGTCCTATGCGCTCTATCCGCATATGAGTGTCTACAAGAACCTTGCCTTCGGGCTGGAAACGGCGGGCTACAAAAAACCGGAAGTCGAGGCGCGGGTGCAGAAGGCCGCCGATATCCTGCAGATCGGCCCGCTGTTGCAGCGCAAGCCGAAGGCGCTTTCCGGCGGCCAGCGCCAGCGTGTCGCCATCGGCCGCGCCATCGTGCGCGAGCCGAAAATCTTCCTCTTCGACGAACCGCTCTCCAACCTCGATGCGGAACTGCGCGTGCAGATGCGCGTCGAAATTGCCAAGCTGCACCAGACGCTCGGCAGCACCATGATCTATGTGACGCATGACCAGGTGGAAGCCATGACCATGGCTGACAAGATCGTCGTGCTGCGCGACGGCCGCATCATGCAGGTTGGCCGCCCGCTCGATCTCTACAACAATCCCGCAAACCAGTTCGTCGCGGGGTTCATCGGCTCACCGAAGATGAATTTCCTCTCCGCAAAAGTGGCTTCAGGCGACACCTCCAACCGCACCATCGAAGTGGCGGGACAGCGCATCGTGCTTGAAAAACCGGTCACTGCTCAGCAGGGGGAACCGCTCACCTTCGGTGTGCGCCCGGAACATGTGAACCCGCAGGCCCAATCCTCGCTCGGTGAAGCTTCCATCCAGCTCGTGGAACATCTCGGCGGCTCGACGGTGGTTTACACCAGCACCCCCGACGGCCAGCCAGCGACCGTGCTTCTCGATGGCCAACGCCATATCCGCATCGGCGAAACGATTCCCTTTGCCTTCGATCTGGGTAAGACGCATCTGTTCGGGGCGGATGGACGGCGGATATGAGAACGAGTGGTGAGCTGTCTCACCACAGTGGCTGACGAAGTCCAGAAAGCTTTACGTTCTTCATCCTCGGGCTTGTCCCGAGGATTTGCGACGTCTTTGTTCCACATGATCAGGTTCCCGGCACTAGGCCGGGGGTGACGCCGCGTGTGAGGTTAATCGTGCGCTAATCGGCCACTCCGCGGCCAGCGAGTATCTTGCCTAGTGTCAGCGCGTCTTCCGCAAACTGGCCGATGTCATCACCCCTGACGAATTCCAGCATCGCATAGGCGGGTCTCGTCCATTCGCCCTCAGGCAAAGCCTCGATGCACGCCCGCCAGTAGTCTGCGCGGTCGGCAAGCGGCAGGCGGCTGGCGTCGGCGAGCCAGGCGAAAACATGCAGATGGCAGATGCGTGGGCCGAGCGCGGATATTTCCGCGAGTGCCTCTTCCAGCGGCAGGCCCGGGGCGGGTTGCCAGTAGAAGAACAGGTTGGGCATCGGCAAATCCTGCGCCAGCTGCTGGGCGGAGGGGAGGGCGTCTGTCAGCGAATTGGGGTGGTATTCGAGACCGATTGTCATGCCGTAGTCTTCCGCTCGGTGAGCAATTGTCGCCAGCGCTTCCATTGCCCCGCGGCGTTCCGCGGGTGTGTAATCGGCGGATGGACGTTTGCGTTGCCCCGGCCAGATACGGATATGCTGTGTGCCGAGCGCCCTTGCCGTTTCGAGCACACTGGTCACATCGTCAGGTGTGAAATCCGGCGCGAAGATATAGGAACCGTAGGACGAGACGGAGAGGCCTGCTTCCGCCGTCCGCGCCGCAACCTGCCGCGCATTTTCGAGGTCGCCCGGCGGGACATGGACATCCGCACCCCATTCGATCGCCCTGATGCCATTGCTGGCCGCAAGCTCTATCACCAGCTGTGGCGTCAGGGAGCGGAAGGTGACGGAGCAGAGGCCGGGTTCGAAAGGTCTCACGCGATCAGGTCCAGATGTTCGGGCCGCACCTGCTGCTGCAAAGGCACTGCGCAGCAGAAGCGTTCGATTTCGGCAATCGCCATGTCGCCGAGCCTCGCCCGTTCGAGACCGGTGGCGCCGGCAATATGCGGCGTCAGGAAGACGTTCGGCAGGCTGTAAAAGGGTGAGTCCGGCGGCGGCACTTCGGGATCGGTCACGTCGATGATGGCTTCGATGCGTCCGGTTTTTAGTTCGGCCAGAAGCGCGTCTTCATCCACAAGTGCGCCGCGCGCCGTGTTGATCAGGGTTGCGCCGTCCTTCATGCGGGCAAGCGCTGCCGCGCCAATCATGTGCCGCGTCTGCGGCAGGGAGGGCGCATGCAGGGAAATGACGTCGCTCGCCGCCATCAGCTCCTCGAGCGAGGCAAGACGGACGCCGAGCTTTTCCGCTTCCGCAGCATCGAGAAGCGGGTCGAAAAGCATGAGATTGAGATCGAAGGGCTGCAATAGACCAATGACGCGACGTCCGATGCGTGACGCGCCGACGATGCCGACCGTGAGGCCGAGATTGCCGATGGCCTGCGCCTGCAATCGCTCGACCGGGGCTCGGTCGCGATGCTCCAGATAAAGACGCCTGAAGCCGAAGGTGCGCTTGCCGGCCAGCAGGATCATCGCCAGCGAAAATTCTGCGACCGGCTGCGCATTCGCCTCTGCGGCGCTGCACACCGTAACGCCCCGATCGAACACCGCTTGCGACAGGAAATATTTTACCGTGCCGGCAGCATGGGAGATAAGCCTGAGGCGGGGCATCAGCGCCAGTTCCTGCGCGCCGATATCCGGACAGCCCCAGCCGGTCAGGAGGATATCCGTCTTCGCCAGCTGCTCTTTCACCGCAGGATCGTGGAAATCGCGGATTGTGCCTGTGTCGAGAATCTCGACCCTCTCTGACAACCTGTCGAGCGCCTGCGATGTCAGCACATGCTCGGTCCGTTCCGGGTCCATGGCTATGCTGAGACGCGGAATCGGGCTCGTCATTGCGGCTCTCCCCTGGCCGCCATGCTGCTGACCGGCACGCCCTCTCTCGCGAAGAGGCGATCAAGCGCCTCCAGGTCGGGAATGGCTGGAACCGAAGCCATTGCTTTCTCGCCTTCCGGGCCGCTCACCCCGGCAAAGACCGCGCAAATCAGAACGCTCTCGCCGGCAGCGATCTGGCCGCGCAATTGCGGCACGGTGGTCTTGGCGTTGATGAGATTTGTATTGGGCAGTGCCTTCAGCGCCACGCCGTGCCGGTCTATGCTCGAACCGAGATCGATGATTGCCGATATGTCAGTGCCACAATCCGTCGTCGCCCGTCCGGCCTCTTCGCTCATGGCGTCGCGGTCGCCATCGTTGCGGTTGATCGCAAAGCCACCTTCCGTAACCCAAAGGGAGCGGGCAGAGGTGATCCGGTGCAGTCTGATATGCCAGTCGCCAGCCGCAACCAGCGTGGTTTCAACGGTGACATCGGCAAACGGCTTCCATGTCGCCCGCAGGCTTGCTCCCGCCAGCAGAACCTTTTCGTTGGTCTCGCGCACGCGGTAATGCAGTCCGTCCTCGGAAAAGGCCAGCATATTGTCGAAACCGTTGGTCTTGAAGCCACGCTCGTCCACTTCCACGCCGAAGCCGTAGCGGGAGGAATAGGCGAATTTTGCGTATTTTTCCGGCCCGCCGCGCATGGAGAGATTTTCCTGGCCGCTGGAGAGCGCCGTGACGTTGCCTTTCGTCCGCATCATCACCATGCCGGGATGAACAAGCGGCTTAGGGCTTGCGGACGGCTCGGGCAGCCTTTCCTCCGCCTGCCAGAAGGGATGACTTTCCGGCAGGGCAAGCGGCAGGAAAGCCTTGAAAGCCCAATAGGGCGAACCTGCAGAATTATAACTTTCCGACATGGTGAGCTGCGGATAGGCGTAACCGATGGAGAGCACGCCATCGCGATCGGCAATCGGCTTTTTGGCCCACCAGCGCAGATGCAGCAGATAAAGGCCCTTGATCTCGCCCCAGGGCAGCGCCTCCTCGTCGGCAAAGGCAAGGCCCGCCCAGAAACCGCCACAGGCAAAACGGTAGGTCATGGAGCGGCCGAAAGCCAGGGTTCCGCCATCCTCATCGAACCAGCTGGCAAAATCGCCAGCGAAAAGCCGTGCGCGTTGCCGGTAACGCTCGGCATAGGCGTCATCAGGCTTGCTGAGTTTCGCGTAAATCAGCCCGTAGAAATGCATGGCGAAGGCAATGTAGTGATCGATGCGGCGATAGTTGCCGTCGCGATACCAGCCGTCGGATATATAGAAATCGTCGAGCTCCTTCTGGAAGGTTTCGGTCAGGCTGCGATCGAATTCGATACCGAGATGATCCAGCGCCATGTCGACCATGACGCGAAAAAACTTCCAGTTATTATCGGCGTAACCGCGCTCACGGGCGGTCAGCAAATAGCGGCGCACATTGTCTTTCTGTGTATCGGACAGTGGTTCCCACAGATGCTGCGGCGCAAGCCGCAGTGCAAAACCGATTGCAGCGAGCTCCACCAGCCGCTGATCCTTCTGGCGCACATCACCCCAGTATTCAGGATGGGAAGGATCGGTGCCGTTGGCTATGCCCCGGGCGAGAAGCGGCCAATGGTCGAAACGATCGCCACTCAGCGCAAGTGGTGCGATGCCCCAGAGCGGTCGGGCAAAGCCTTCCAGATCGGCCGCCGCCCGGTCGAAGTGCGCGGCTGCTCCGCTGAGCGTCACCCTTGCGCCACCCTGCGAGAAATAGGGAAGAAGCGGCGCAAAGCTATCATCCAGCGCCCGCCGGACATCGGCGCGGCTTTTGAGCGGATTGCCGTGCAGCGGATTAAATCGCGCCATATGGGGTCTGCTCATGGTATCATGCATCGCGTGTCGCCTTTCCCGTCTTTTTCGCCTTGCCGGCTGTCTGTCCTTCCACCAGCTGCACGCCAAGTTGCACCTGACGGGCATTGGCGGAAGGCTCGGTCAGGCGCCGCCGCAGCAGGTCAACCGCTTCGCGCGCAATCTCGCGGCGATCGACCCGGATCGTGCTGAGACGTGGGGTAGAAAGTTCGGCAAAGGGCAGGTCATCGAAACCGATGATGGAAAGATCGTCGGGAACGCCGAGGCCCAGCTCCTGCGCTGCCCCGAGTGCGCCAAGGGCAATTGCGTCATTCATACAGAAAATGCCTGTCAGTTCAGGGTTTTTGGCCAGCAGCTGGCGAACCGCGTCGCCCGCCTGCCCGAAGCCGCTATCTGCCGTCGAAAGCAGGAACTCCTCATAGGTCGTTCCTTTTTCCTCAAGGATCGTATGGCGGAAGCCGCGCATACGCTCCCTGATAGTGTGGCGATGATGCGGACCGATATAGGCCACCTTGCGATGGCCGAGTTCCAGAAGCCGCCGGGCCGCCAGCGCGCCGCCGTAAAAATTGGAAGGCGAAACGCAATCGAGCATCATGGAGGGGTCAGCACTGTTGACAAGAACAGGTTGCAGTACGCCCTGCGTGATGCGGTGGATGATCTCCTCCTCGGGATCGAGCCCGATGGCCAGGAGGCCGTCCACCTCACAGACCCGCTGGATCAGGGAATCGTCGATCTGCTTCTGGTGCAATAGCCTGATGTCGAGTTCGAAACCGTCCGTCTGGGCGAGGCTGCGCAGCACATCGAAAATATCGTGATAAAACGCGCCAATATCGCCCGTCGCCCTTTCCGCGGACATGAGCGCGAGGATTGTCTTGCCTTCCAGCTGCACACCGGCCGCCTGATTGGTTGTCGGTCGCAAGGGGTAACCGAGCTCCGCCGCAACTCCCAGAACCTTGGTCTGGATCGACGCGCTGATCCCTTTTTCCCCTGCGAGAACACGTGAGACTGTGCTGATGGAGACCCCGGCGCGCTGGGCGATATCCGACTGGCGCGGACGGCTGATGTCGGGCGTATCGTTCATATCGGCTCCTGCGCTTGCAAAAAAATCTATTATGATGCAAATATTGCAAACAAAGAAAATTTGCAAGAATTTAAGTGATATCAGAAAAATTTGCAAAACGCGGGAGGAGCAGATGCAAATGATTGATAGACGCGGGTTTTTGGTGACGGCGGCGTTGGCGAGCCTGGGTGCTGCGGCGGGCGGTTTTTGCGCGGCTGCGGCTGAAACCCGGCTTCGTTGCGTGTGGTGGGGATCTGCCGATCGCAGCAAGCGCACCAACGATGTGATCGCCCTTTACCAGAAGGCCAATCCGCAGACCGAGATCAGCGGGGAAATGATCGCCGGTTCCGATTACTGGACCAAGCTTGCGACATCGATGGCGGGGCGAAACGTCGCCGATATCTTCCAGCTCGAACCTTCCACCATCGCCGATTATTCGGGTCGAGGCGCCTGCATGGAGCTGGATCAGTTCGTCGGCAAGTCGCTTGATCTTTCCACCTTCGGCAAAAGCGAGATCGATCTCTGCCGTATCGACGGCAAGCTTTACGGCGTCGGCCTCGGGCTGAATTCCTTCTGCATGATGTATGACGCCGACACGCTGAAAGAAGCGGGTGTTTCCGTTCCACAGGATCAGATCACCTGGAAGGCGCTTGCTGAACTGGCGCGCGATTTCAAGAAGAACGGCCCGGCGAAGCGCAACTATTGGGCCGTACCCTATGGCGCGCGTTATCATTATGTCTTCGATGTCTGGCTGCGCCAGCGCGGCAAGCTTCTGTTTCAGGACGGCACCATCGGCTTCAACAAGGAAGATGCCAAGGAATGGTTCGCCTATTGGGAGGACCTGCGCGAGAACAAGCTTTGCGTTTCCGCCGATATCCAGACGCGTGACGACAATACCATCGAATCCAATGCGCTGACGCTTGGCAATTCCGCCATCGGTTTTGCCTATTCCAACCAGCTTGTCGGTTACCAGAAACTCAACAAGCAAACGCTGTCCATCGGCATGCTGCCGGGTGAGGGGCCGGGCAAGCCGACCGGGCATTATTATCGGCCGGGCCTCATCTGGTCCATTTCGTCCACTTCGACCAACGCGGAAGCGGCGGCGAAATTCATCAACTTCTTCGTCAACGATCTGGAAGCAGGCAAGGTGCTCGGCGTCGAGCGCGGCGTGCCGCCCGCCAAGGTCGTGCGCGAGGCATTGTTGCCGACGCTCAACGAGACCGAGCGCAAGACGGTGGATTACATTGAGAGCCTGTCGGGCAAGCTCGATCCCTATCCGGAGCCCGCCCCGATCGGCGCCAATGAGTTCGACCGCGGCGTGATGCGCCCCATCGCCGATTCGCTCGCCTTCGGCCGCGCCACCGTGGATGAAGCAGCGCAAAATCTCGTCGACACCGGCACGCGGACCCTGCGCAAGCGCGGCTGACGACGAAAGGGCACCGCCGCGCGGTCTCGCAGCCGCGTGGCGATGCCTTTTTCATGAAGCAAGGGCGGTGAATCCCGCTTTCCGCCTTTTGGAAGCGCCTGCATGGCAAACGGCACTGGACAAGTGCATGGCATTTAAGCCAGAAATTCTGATCTGGATCGATAAATCTGAAGATTAGAATATGGCGCCCAATTTCCTTCTCGTTGATGCTGAAAAAGAATTCGATGTGCTGAAAGCGGCCGCATCGCTGATCCGCGTGCAGATATTGAAGCTCTTGCACGAGGCGAGCGGTCTCAATGTGAATGAAATCGCCCAGAGACTGGATCTGCCGCAGTCCACCGTGTCCGCAGGGGTGGCGGTTCTTGAGGAGGCGGGACTGCTGCGCACCGAGACGCGCAAGGCGCGCAAGGGCAGCCAGAAAATCTGCTTTGCCACCTGCGACGAACTCATCGTTTCCTTCCGGAAACCCGAAACCCCGGCGACCTCAAACTATATTGCCGTGGCGATGCCTCTCGGTCTTTACACGCAAAGTTCGGTAACGGCGCCCTGTGGCATCTGCTCGCCGGAGGGCATTATCGGGCTTCTGGATGTGCCCGATACGTTCATGGATCCGGACCGCATGAAGACGGCCTTGTTATGGCTGACATCGGGTTTCGTCGAGTATCAGTTCCCCAATAACGCCAAGATTCAGGGGCGGGAGGTCGAGGAAGTCGAGTTTTCCATGGAGGTCAGTTCCGAGGTTCCCGGAACCCACAGCAACTGGCCGTCGGACATCACCCTGTCCGTCAACGGCAGGGAAATCGGCGTCTGGACGTCGCCCGGCGATTTCGGAGACAAGCGGGGAACATTTACGCCGGACTGGTGGAAGCTGTCCGGTTCGCAATACGGTATGCTGAAAACATGGCGGATTACCGCCCAGGGAACCTTTGTGGATGGGACCCGGATTTCGGATGTGACGCTCGCGGATATCGATCTGACCAGCCACCGTTCCATCCGTCTGCGCATCGAGGTCAAGGCGGATGCGAAACATCCGGGCGGGCTGAACATATTTGGCCGCGGGTTCGGAAATTACGACCAGGACATCGTTCTGCGTCTGCGAACGGCTGCCTGATCCAGCAAATTTAATAAGTATGATTTTCGCGGTTGACAGGCGCGAATTCCCTCGGCAACTATATTATCAAATGTGGTTTATACCACATTTCACGATATAAATGCGCATGGGAGGAGAGCCTTATGAAAGCGCGGGTTTCAGTCCACCGGGACTTCCGGATTGGGCGTATCGACGATCGTCTTTATTCCGCCTTCATCGAACATATGGGGCGCGCCATATACGGCGGCATCTACGAGCCGGGCCATCCTCAGGCGGATGAAAACGGCTTTCGCAAGGACGTTCTGAAATTCGTGCAGGACCTGAAGATCCCGGCCATCCGTTATCCGGGCGGCAACTTCGTTTCGGCCTATCGCTGGGAAGACGGCATCGGGCCGCGCGACCAGCGTCCCATCCGTCTCGATCTCGCCTGGCGCTCCAAGGAAACCAACCAGATCGGCATCAATGAATTCGCCGACTGGGCGCAGATGGCCGGCATCGAGATGATGCTCGCCGTCAATCTCGGCTCCCGTGGTCTGGACGACGCCCGCAACTTCCTCGAATACGTCAACTTCCCCGGCGGTACGACGCTCAGCGATCTGCGCCGCAGCCATGGCGCCGAAAAACCGCATGGCGTGAAAATGTGGTGCCTTGGCAACGAAATGGACGGTCCCTGGCAGATCGGTCACAAAACGGCGGTGGAGTACGGGCGTCTCGCCAACGAAACCGCCAAGGCCTTCAAGGGTTTCGACCCGACAATTGAAGCAATCGTCTGCGGCAGCTCCAATGACGGCATGCCCACTTATCCCGAATGGGAGCGGGAAGTTCTCGAGGAGTGCTATGAAAATGTGGATCACATCTCGCTGCACAAATATTTTGGCAATAACAGCCGCGACACGCTGAATTATTTCGGCAAGATCGAGGAAACCGGACGCTACATCCAGACGATTGCGGGCGTCATCGATTATGTGAAGGCGAAGAAGCGCGCCAAGAACGACGTCTCCATCTGCTTCGACGAATGGAACGTCTGGTATCACATCCGCGAAGAAGACGGCAAACGCATCAAGAGCTGGGACTGGCCGGAAGCGCCCGCACTTCTCGAAGAGACATACAATTTCGAGGACGCGCTGTTCGTGGCGGGTCTGCTCAACGAGTTCATCCGCCGTTCGGATCGGGTGCGCATCGCCTGCATCGCGCAGCTCGTCAATGTCATCGCGCCCATCCGTGCCGAGAAGAACGGCCCGGCATGGCGTCAGACGATCTATTATCCATACCAGTTTGCTTCGCTTTATGGCCGTGGCGTCGCGCTGAATGTCGCCGTTGATTGCCCGACCTATGACTGCAATGCGGCCGATGACGTCAAATATCTCGATGTCGCCGGTGTCTATGACGAGGCGGAAGGCATGGTGACATTGTTCGTGTTGAACCGGCACTTGACCGAGGCCGCCGACCTCGATGTCAGCCTCACCGGTTTCTCGTCGACCACGCTCGATCTGCATCTGGCCATGGCGGGATATGATCTGCGTGTCGGTAATGGCCCGGATCAGCCGGATCGTGTCGTGCCGGTGCCGGGCAGCGGTGTCGGCGTCGAAGACGGAGCGCTGAAGGGCTCCGTGCCGGCGCTGTCTTATCATGTGCTGCGTCTGAAGGTTCAGTGAGGCGGCCATGGGTGTCCGTCTCAACAATATCGCCAAGTCCTTCGGCTCCTTCGCGGCGATCCGGGATGTCTCGATGGACATCCCCACCGGCAGCTTCGCGGTCTTCGTCGGGCCTTCCGGTTGCGGCAAATCCACGCTGCTGCGGATGATTGCCGGTCTTGAAGAGACCAGCGGCGGACGCATAGCCATCGACGACCGTGATGTCACGGCCGTCGAGCCGGCGGATCGCGGCGTTGCGATGGTTTTCCAGAACTATGCCCTCTATCCGCATCTGACGGTGTTCGAGAACATGGCGTTCAGCCTGCGTCTTGCCCGCCGGCCGAAGGCGGAGGTGAATGAGAGGGTGGGCGAGGCGGCCCGCATTCTACAGCTGGAAGATCATCTGCAGAAAAAACCGTCGCAGCTTTCCGGTGGACAGCGCCAGCGCGTCGCCATCGGCCGCGCCATCGTTCGACAGCCGAAGGTCTTCTTGTTCGATGAGCCGCTTTCGAACCTCGATGCGGAGTTGCGCGTGCAGATGCGGCTGGAGCTGACCCGGCTTCACCGCAAGCTGGGTGCCACAATGATCTATGTCACCCATGACCAGGTGGAGGCCATGACGCTCGCGGACAAGATCTTCGTGTTGAAGGGCGGCGTCGTGCAGCAGGCGGGTGCACCGCTCACCCTCTATGACGATCCTGATAACCGGTTCGTCGCGGGCTTCATCGGCTCACCGGCGATGAACTTCCTGCAGGCGGACGTCGTCGGACAGCACGAAGGCGTCGTGACGCTTTCGCCCGATGGCGGGCATCGACATATCGAGGCGCGGCTCTCGCAACCCGTCTCCGCCGGGCAGCGTGTCGAGATCGGGATCCGGCCCGAGCATCTGATCATAACACAGGACGGTGCCTTGCCGGTCGTCGTCGAGGTCGCGGAAGAACTGGGCGACGTCTCCTACCTCTATACCCGCACCGGGGCCGGCAGGGAAATCATCGTGCAGCGCCAGGGCTCGCGCGAGAGCCTGGATGGCCGTCTGGTTTCGCTCACCGCCGCGCCCGACCACATCATGGTTTTCGACAGCGACGGCAGAAGGTTGCGATAGGCGCGAGGAGGCGCCTGTCGATGCAGCAGACCATCCCCGATGGGGTGTTTTCAAAGAAAACGGGAGGAGTGAACGATGCGACTGATCAAGACATTGCTTGTTGGCACGGTTCTGGGTTTGACCGCCCTGCCGGCGCTGGCCAGACAGGATATCGTCTGGTGGGATTTCCTGTCCGGCGGTGACGGCGTGCGCATGAAGGCGCTGATCGATGCCTTCAACAAGGAACATCCTGATATTCAGGTGAAGGGAACGACGCTCGAATGGGGCGTGCCCTTCTATACCAAGGTGCGGACCGCTTCTGCCGTCGGCGAAGGACCTGACGTCATGACCTATCACCTGTCCCGTGCGCCGCTGGCGCTGCAGGAGAAGGTGCTGAGCGAGATTACCGACAAGGATCTTGAGGATGCGGGCCTGAAGAAGGACGATTTCTTCAGTGCGCCGCTCGATGCGGCCACCCATGACGGCAAGCTTTATGCCGTGCCTTTCGATATTCACGCGCTGGTTCTCTATTACAATGCCGATCTTCTCAAAGGCTCGCCCTATATCGATGCCGAAGGCAAGCTGACCGGTATCAATACGATAGACGACTTCGAGAAGGCGCTGGCCTGGGCCAAGGAAAAAGGCGTCGAAACGCCGGTAACGTATCAATCCGGCGGAGAAGCCGGTGTCTGGCGCGTCTTTTACACCTTGTTCTCGCAGCAGGGCGGTGAACTCGTCACCAATGGCGAGGTGCTGGCCGGCGACAATGCGGAGAAGGCCGCCAAGGCTATCGATACCATGTCGAAATGGCGCGAAAACGGCTGGGCGCCGGAGCAGGCGGAATATCCCGCTTCCGTCGCGCTCTTCTCCGCCGGAAAATCCGCCTTCCAGCTGAACGGCGTCTGGGAAGTGCCGACCTACAAGGACCTGGAAAAGAACAACAAGCTGGGCTTCAAATGGAGCGCGGTCGAGGTTCCGCCCTTCATGGGTAAACGCGCTACATGGGCGGATTCACACGCTTTTGCCATTCCCAACCAGGGTGACAAGACCGTTTCCGGCGAGAAACGCGCCGCGGTGATGAAGGTAATCGGCTGGATGGAAAAACACGCCATCAGCTGGGCCGATGCTGGCCACATCCCGGCCTATAAATCGATCACCGAGGGCAGCGATTACAAGGCGATGCAGCCGAACGCCACCTATGCGTCACTTGCAGAAGCAGCCGTGTTCGATCCGAAAACGACGATCACGGGTGTCGCTTCGCCTGCCTATGATGCCGCGCTCAACGTCATCGCTCCGGCCATTCAGGGCTTCATGAGCGGCACGGATGCGGTGGAGCAGATCAAGGAAGAGCTGCAAAGCAAGCTGAAGTGACAGGAACCGGCCCTCCGGTCTCTGGCCGGAGGGCGCCTGCAATGCGTGAAGTCCCGGAGACAGTCCATGGCTATGATTGAAAACCGGCGCAAGAAATCGCTGATCGCGCTGTCGATGGTGACGCCGTTCATCGTGGTCTTCGCCACCTTCTTCCTTTATCCGCTGGTCGAGATGGTGCGCATGAGTTTCACCGATGCGCCCCTGATCGGTGATGGAAACTGGGTCGGGTTTGCAAACTACGCAAAGCTGCTGAGCGACCGCCTGTTTATAACGTCGCTGAAGAACAACGGTTATTTTGTGCTTCTAACCGTGGTCCCGACGACTGTCATCGCGCTGATGATAGCACTCGCCGTCAGCCGCCTTTCGGGCGTCAGGCAGACGGTTGCGATGAGCCTGTTTTTCTTGCCCTATGTCTTGCCTGTATCCGTCGTCACGGAAATCTGGACGTGGATGCTCGATCTTCAGTTCGGCATTCTTCAGCCGGTGATTTCCCTGTTTGCCGGAAAACCGGTCGCGGTCTTCAAGAATCCCTATTGGGTCATGCCGATGGTCGCTGTCGTCACCATCTGGTGGACCAACGGTTTCAACGTATTGCTATTCATCGCGGGTCTTCGCAACATTCCGGCCGAGCTTTATGAGGCCGCCTCGCTCGATGGCGCAACGACGTGGCAACGCTTCTGGCGCGTGACCTGGCCGCTATTATGGCCCGTGACAGCCCTCGTGCTGACCCTTCAATTGATCCTGCAACTGAAGATATTCGACCAGATCTATCTCCTGAGCGGCGGCGGCCCTTTCAACTCAAGCTTCGTGCTGCTTCTAAAGGTCTATCGTGAAGCCTTCCAGCTCAACAATGGCGGTTATGCCTCAGCCGTCGCCACCGTGCTGTTCCTGCTGATCGTCATCGTTTCCATTCTCCAGTTCCAGTTGCTGCGCATCCGGAGGAACTCATGAGCCTCAGCAGAAGACTAGAAAACATCATCCTGACCGTGCTAACCTTCTCGGCGGCGCTGGTATGGATATTTCCGCTCTACTGGACCTTCGTCACCTCCATTCGCTCGGATGAGAATGTTGCAGGGAACACCTTGCTGATACCCGACGAGTTCCGGCTGAGCGCCTATGTGAACGCCATCTTCAACACGCAGTTGATGAACTGGTATATCAACTCGGTCGGCACGGCGGCGATCGTTACCGTGTCGGTGCTTCTTATCTCGATGTTGTGCGCCTATGCCCTCTCGCAGATACGGTTTCCGGGCCGACGCCTGCTCTATGGCATCGTGCTGGCGAGTTTCATGGTGCCGGCGCAGACGCTTGTCGTCACGCAGTTCATCCTGATGAAAAACCTTAACCTCATCAACACCTGGGCAGGCATCATCCTGCCGCAGCTAATCACGCCCATCGTCATCATCGTCTACAAGCAGTTCTTCGACAGCGTGCCGAAGGAGATGCGCGAGGCTGTGGTTCTGGATGGCGGCGGTGAGTATACGATCCTTTTCAAGGTCTACCTGCCGCTGAACTGGGGCATTACGACCGCCATGGCGATCGTGACATTCATCACGGTCTGGAACGCCTTCTTCTGGCCCTTCCTCGTCGTTACCTCGGAAAACATGATGACGATCCCGGTCGGCATCACCCAGGTCAATGACACATTCGGCGTTGCCTATGCACGGCTGATGGCCATCGCCATGCTTGCCGCGCTGCCGGTCATCATCGCCTACGTCATCTTCCAGCGGCGGGTAACGGAAGCCATCATGATCTCGTCCGGTGTGAAAGGGTGAGGGGGCGGACGATCAGATGACATGCGCCTTGTGCAGGGCTGTCAGCACGTCGTTCTTGAGGGTTGCCAGCCGGGGTGAGCGCCGGTCACGGGGGCGTGGCACGTCCACCTCGATCTCCTCCTGTATGCGACCGTCATGGGCACCCATCATGTAAATCCGGTCGCCGAGATAGAGAGCTTCATCGATATCGTGGGTGACGAGAAGGAATGAGATGCCGCGCTGTTCGACAAGCTTTAGAACAAGGTCCTGAAGCTTCATCCGCGTGAAGGCATCGACCGCGCTGAAGGGTTCATCCAGCAGCAGGATACGCGGTTGCGTATAGAGCGCCCGAGCGATGGCGACACGCTGCGCCATGCCGCCGGAAAGCGCCTTTGGCAGCGCCGCGCCGTGGCCGCTGAGGCCTACGTCGTTGATCAGCCCTTCAACCCGCTGCACGTCGAATTTCTTGCCGGCCGCATAGCCGATATTTTCGGAAACCGTCAGCCAGGGCATCAGGCGGGGTTCCTGAAAGACGAAGGCGATCGGCGGCGTGTCCGTCGCACCGTCTTCTTCCGCCGTGTTGATCGTCACGGCGCCGGCAAATCGCCTGTCCAGACCTGCGGCGATGCGCAGCAGCGTGCTCTTTCCGCAGCCGCTTGGCCCGAGAAGAACCGCCGCTTCGCCATCGCCGAGCCCCAGATGAATGTCCTGAAGGACAACGGTATCGCCGAAGGCCTTTTCGCGCACGTCTACCTGAAGCAGGCTCATCGCAACCGCCCTCCTTCCTGCAGGGGATAGGTATCGCGCCAACGCAGGCAGCGTTCCTCGACGATCTTGAACAGGCTGTCGGATATCTTGCCGAGCACCGCAAGGCAGATGATGGCGATCATCACCAGATCGGGACGGGACAGTTCCCGCCCGTCGGAAAGCATGTAGCCGATCCCTTCGGATGCGGCCAGTAGCTCGGCTGCCACGACGCTCAGCCAGGCAAGGGACAGCCCGTAACGCAGGCCGGTGAAAAGATGAGGCAGGGAGGCCGGGATAAAAATTCGCCAGACCAGTACGGGCAGGGGCTGGCGATACATTTCGCCCACTTCCACAAGTTTGCGATCCACATTGCGGATGCCGGAGAACAGGTTGAGATAGACCGGGAAAAACGCGCTCTTGGCGATCAGGACGATTTTAGAGGTTTCGCCGATGCCGAACCAGATCATCAGCAGCGGCACCCAGGCGAGGCTCGGAACCGCGCGCAGGGCCTGGAACGTGGGCTCCAGATATCGCTCGGCGGCAACGACCAGCCCGACCAGCGATCCAACGATGACCGCAAGCACCGAGCCGATGACGAAGCCGACGAAAACGCGGGCGGTGCTTGCCGCGACATTGGTCCAGAGAGGTCCTTCAGCAAGCCGCAGAAACGTATCGTAGAGTTCCGACGGCGGCGGCAGTACATAAGGGCTCACCCAGCCCATGCGAACAAAAAGCTCGAGCAGCAGCAAAGACCCGACCGGCACGATCGCACCGCGCAGGTCGAACCGTGTGAAGAAAGCCCCCACCTTTTGCACAAGCGTCGATCGGGAAGGAGACTGTCTGGATGGCTGTCTCACGCGCTGAAATTCGCGCGGATGGGAATTCATGCGCCCAGCACCTTTTTCGCCGGAGCCGGGTCTATCAATGACGCAAGAACATTGTCGACATTGACCCCCGGACGCAGGACGTCGTCGCCAAGCAGCGGGGTAACGATACGGATCGAATTCAGCAGTTCTTCACCCGGGACGGGGTCGTTCCAGTCACGCTTGTTGATGGTAAGTTCCGTGATCTTGGGGTCGTTGCCCGTTACCTTCGTGACGAAATCGATGAATTCACTGTTATTCTCGCGGATCCATTTCTGCGTCTGCACCCACACGCCGAGCAGACGCTCTACCGCGCGCGGGTGTTTTGCCAGGAACGCCTCCGATACGCTGAAGACACTGCCGTCGCGCCAGCTACGCTCATCGAAAATTGCCCTGTCGCCGGCAAGCTCGGCCTGGGAGGTGTGCGGATCGATACCGACCCAGGCATCCACCTGTCCCTGCTGCAGCGCGTTGAACCCCTCGGGGTGCTGCAGGTTTACAACCTTCAGATCATCGACTGACAGCTTGTGTTGAGCAAGCGCGCGGACAAGGGTGAAATAGGGAGCCGTGCCCTTGGTGACGGCAATGGTCTTGCCCTTGAGATCGGCCACCGTCTTTACCGGCGAATCCGGACGCACCTGAATGATGGACGAACCGCCCCAGCTTGCTACATAGATGACTTTCAGCGGCACGCCATTGGCGCGGGCAATAAAGGCCGAAAGCGCCGCGGAACCGGCGAAATCGGTCGAGCCGACCTTGAGGAACTCCAGCGAGTTGTTGCTGCCGCGCGATTGTACCCAGGTGATCTTGGTGCCGACATCCTTGAACGCTTCCTCAAGCCAGCCCTTGTTCTTTATCAGCAGCGTATGGGACGAATAAAATCCCCAGTCCAGCTTCAGCTCTGCCGGAAATTCCGGCGTGCTCTGTGCCAGCGCACCGCGAGTTGCAAGCGGCGCGGCAAGCGCGCCGGCAATACCGAGCTTGAGGATATGGCGGCGGGAATGTTCGGCCTTCATTTAATTCACCTATTTTATGGATTTTATGTACATAAAGGCTAAAGGCAGGGGTTTTTGTGGTCAATACGCACCTCTGGAACCCCATGCCAAACTTCGAAAGCGGCGTGGAAAATCTCCCTAATCCCGGAGGGATAGGCGCGACATCCCGTTATCAAGCAAAGAAGCGGTTGACCGGGCGGTGCAGTCCGAGATGATCGCGCAATGTCGGACCCTCATAGTCCGTTCGGAACAGTCCGCGCTTTTGCAGTTCCGGCACGACCAGCGTGGTAAAATCGTCAAGACCGGCGGGCAGGAAGGGGAAGGTGACGTTGAAGCCGTCCGAGCCTTCCTCATGCAGCCATTGTTCCATCTCGTCGGCGATGGTTTTCGGCGTGCCGACGAAGGCGAGCCCTGCATAGCCGCCCAGCCGCTGCGCGAGTTGACGCACCGTCAGCCCTTCGCTTCTGGCAAGTTCTATCACTCTTTCGCGGCTGGATTTGCTCGCATTCGTTTCCGGAATGTCGGGCAGCGGGGCGTCGGGATCGAAACCGGACACGTCGTGACCCAGCGCGATCGACAGCGATGCTATCGCGCTTTCATAGTGGACGAGGCTGTCGAGCCTGGCGCGCTTGGCTTTTGCCTCCTCGACCGTATCGCCGACAAGAACGAACGCGCCAGGCAGAATGACGATGCCATCACGCGACCGTCCGGCGGCGACCGTCCTGTCCTTTACGTCCTTGTAAAAGGCCTTGCCTGCTGCAAGGGTGGGTGTGGCCGCAAAGACCACCTCAGCGGTTTCGGCGGCGAGCTGGCGTCCGGGTTCGGATGCGCCGGCCTGAACGATGACCGGCCAGCCCTGCACCGGGCGGGCGATATTGAGCGGTCCGCGCACCGAAAATTCGGGGCCCCTGTGGTTCAGCACATGCATTTTTTCAGGGTCGAAGAACAGTCCGCTATCGACATCCCGAATGAAGGCATCGTCCGAAAATGAATCCCACAGCCCGGTGACGACATCATAGAACTCCCGCGCGCGGCCATAGCGCTCGGCGTGGTCGGGTTGATCATCACGGCCGAAATTCCGGGCGGCGTCCGGGTTCGAGGTAGTGACGATGTTCCAGCCGGCGCGGCCATTGCTGAGGTGATCGAGAGAGGCAAAACGCCGGGCCACGTGATAGGGCTCGTCGAACGTGGTAGACGCGGTTGCGACGAGACCGATGCGCTGGGTGACGGCGGCCAGGGCGGAAAGAAGCGTGAAGGGCTCGAAGGAAGTAACGGTATGGCTGCGGCGCAGCGCCTCCGTAGGCATGTTCAGGACGGCGAGATGATCGGCCATGAAGAATGCGTCGAATTTCGCAGCTTCGAGCTGCTGCGCGAAACGCGCCAGATGGGCGAAATTGAAATTGGCGTCAGGAAAGGCGCCGGGGTAACGCCATGCGCCCGTGTGGAGGCTGACGGGCCTCATAAAGGCGCCGAGATGCAGTTTGCGATCATTTGCCATTGGGTTTCACTCTCTTGTCGGTGTTTCGGCGCGGACGGCTCGCTGTCGCATCCCCTGGCGGGCGCAAGCCCGCTTCTTGCTTGCGGCGACGATATCCCCGTCAGGGAATTGGCGCGGCAAAGACTATTCCGATTATGATTTCCAAACCGAAAGATTTTTCTCGGGATTGTGTTTGCGACGATGCAACCGTCGCTGTCGACCGGTTGTCGCGGGCGGGTAATATGTCTGCAACTTCGTATCGTCGTGACGGGGCCGCGTCGTGTGAAGGCCCGGCAGGCGGCCTGCCACCGGACCTCTTTTTCGGCGCCGTCCGCGTTCAGACCGCCAGAAGCGCCTCGTTCCCCGTGCGGCGGGTCTCAATGGCGCTTTCCGTTTCTATACGCTTGCCGGTAGCCGGATCGAAGAAGTGGAGCTGCGCGGCCGGCAGGCCGAGATGGATGCGCTGGCCGGGCTTCACGGCCAGGTCCTCGCCTATGGCAGCGGAGAATGTTTCGCCGGCAATCTCGGCGTGTACGATGCGGCCCGATCCCAGTTCTTCGACGAAATCGACGATGGCCGGCACGCCCTCGCCATCCGCGCTGACGAGGCATTGCTCCGGGCGGATGCCGACCGTTACATCGCGGCCGCGCAGTTCCAGTGCGGTTTCGGGAAAGAGTTTCACCGGCGTGCCGGCCAGCATGACGGCGTGGGATTCCACTTCAACCCGGGTGGTGAACAGGTTCATGGCCGGCGAACCGATGAAGGATGCAACAAAGGTGCTGGCGGGACGATGATAGATATCGAGGGGATGACCGACCTGTTCGACGATGCCCCTGTTCATCACGACCAGCCGGTCGGCCAGCGTCATGGCTTCCACCTGGTCGTGGGTGACGAAGACGGAGGTGGCGGACAGGCGCTGGTGCAGCTTGCGGATTTCGGCGCGCATGGTGACACGCAGCTTGGCGTCGAGATTGGAGAGCGGCTCATCGAACAGGAAGACCTGCGGCTCCCGAATGATTGCCCGGGCCATGGCCACACGCTGGCGCTGGCCGCCGGAAAGCGCAGCCGGCTTGCGTTCCAGATAATCGGAAAGGCCGACAATCTTCGCCGTTTCCTCGATCCGGCGCTGGCGCTCGGCCCTGGCGACGCCGGCAACTTTCAGCGCGTAGCCGATATTGCCGGCGACGGTCATGTGCGGATAGAGCGCGTAGTTCTGAAATACCATGGCGCATCCGCGCTCACGCGGCTCGAGCCTGTTGACCACGCGTCCGCCAATCGCGATCTCGCCGGAGGTGATGTCCTCCAGCCCGGCGATCATGCGCAGAAGGGTGGACTTGCCGCAGCCGGAGGGGCCGAGGATGACGACGAATTCGCCGGAGCCGAAAGTGAGATCCACGCCATGCAGCGTGGGGGTCTTGCCATAGGATTTGCGGAGCTGGCGGATATCGATCTGAGCCATGATGGGAACCTTGTTGTTAAAAGCCGCGCGCCGTCACTTTTCGGACGAAACGAGACCGCGGACGAACCAGCGTTGCAGGAAGGCGACAACGAGAAGCGGCGGTGTGATGATGATGAGGGAGCCGGCCAGTGTCACGTTCCAGTCCGGCGTGCCGTCTTCGGCGGGCAGAAGGGCGCGCAGCGACATCATCACCGTCTTGTAGGAAGGATCGGTGACCATCAATAACGGCCAGAGATACTGGTTCCAGGCATAAACGAACATGATGGTGGTGAGCGCCGCCATGTTGGTTCGGGAGAGCGGCACCAGCATTTCCACGAAGAAGCGGATTGGCCCCGATCCGTCCATGCGCGCCGCTTCAGCCAGTTCGTCGGGGATGGTCATGAAGAACTGGCGGTATAGAAAGGTGCCGGTGGCGGTCGCGACCAGCGGCAGGGTGAGGCCGACATAGGAATTCAGGAGGTTCCACTCCACTGAGACCTCAATTCCGAACCATCCGAAGATGGAGCGGAAAGGCTGGAAAATATCCGCGGCCACCGAATAGGTCGGGACCACGCGCACTTCCAGCGGCAGCATGAGGGTGATGAACACCGTCCAGAAGAAGAGGTGCTTCAGCGGCGAGCGGAAGAACACGATGGCGAAGGCGGTAAAGGCCGAAAGGGCCACCTTGCCGATCGTGACCAGCGTGGCCATGATCATGCTGTTGAGAAGGGCGTTGCCGAGATTGGCGCGTTGCCAGGCGGTTTGGGCATTGGTGAGGAATTCGCCCTGTGGCAGAAAGCTGAACGGGATGCTGTTGACCTGAACGACAGACTGGCTGGCGCCGGCGATCACGACGAGCAGGGGACCGATGAGCAGAAGAAAACCGGCAATCATCAGCCCGTAGGTCAGGGCGTCGGCATAGGGGGTGCGCTGGATCATCGTCGCCTCACTTGTAATGGACCTGCCGCTCGACGAAGCGGAACTGGATGAAGGTGAAAATCATGATGAGGCCGATGAGGACGAGGCTCTGTGCCGAGGCGCCGGAATAGTTCAGCCCCTCGAACGCTTCGCTGACGATGCGGTAGACCATCACTTCGGTGGCGCGGTTGGGACCGCCCTCGGTGGTGGAGGCGACGATGCCGAACGTATCCGCGCCGACGAAACCCTCCGTCATCATGATGACGGTCAGGAAGAACAGGGTCGGTGCCAACAGCGGCACCTGAATGTCGATGGCGCGGCGGACGGGCCCGGAGCCATCCATGGCGGCTGCTTCCGTCAGCGCGCGCGGCACGGATTGCAGGCCGGCGAACAGGAAGATGAAGGTGTAACCCGCCCATTTCCAGATGAAGATGACGATGACGAGGATCAGCGCGTGCTCGCCATATTTTGCCGGGTTCCAGAAATCCGGCCACCAGGCGTTGAGCGAGGCGGCAAGCCCGCGTTCCGGCGAGAGGATGAAACGGAAAGCCATGCCCGCCGCAGGCCCGGCGATGGCGTAAGGAAGAATGTAGAGCACCCGGAAGAAGCCGGAGCCGGGAAGGGCGCGATCCACGCAAAGCGCAAGGACAAGGCCGATGAGAATGGTGAAGAACGGACCGGCGACGGCGAAGATCAGGCTGACGAGCACCGATTGCCAGTAAAGCGGATCGGAGAAGGTCTCCTTGAAATTGGCGAGCCCGACGAATTCCGCCGCACCGCCGAAGGGCGGTTCAAGTGTGAACGCCCAGTTGATGACCGCTGCCACGGGCCAATAGAAGAACAGAAAGATCAGCAGAAGCTGCGGCAGGGCGAACAGCACGGGCAACCACGTGCTCTTGAAGACGGCGCGCTTTTCCATTGAGTAACCGGCAAAAGTGGAGAACTGGACGGGCTTGCCCGGGAGATCCCGCGGGCAAGCCTCTGGAAAAACGGCGAAGCTTAGTTCAGCTTGGCGCCGGCATAGGTCTTTTCGAAGCGGCGCAGGCCGGCATTGGAGCGCTCGACGGCCTTGTCGAGTTCCCCCTGAACGTCGGCATTCTGCATGAAGATGGCTTCGAGTGCCGTGGAGACTTCCTTGCGGATCTGCGTGAAGTTGCCGAGACGGATGCCGCGCGTATATTCGGAAGGCGGCGTGAAGGTCAGGCTCTCAATTGCCTTTTCGCGACCCTTATAGGGTGCCTTGTCGTAGAAGCCGTTGGCCTTCATGGCGTCGAAGCCGGTCTTGGTGACCGGGATGTAACCGGTGACCGTGGACCACCACTGAACCATCTCCGGCTGGGCGATGAAGTTGAGGAATGCTGCCGCGCCCTTGTATTCCGCTTCCGGACGGCCGGCCATGACCCACAGGGAAGCGCCACCGACGAGCGAGTTCTGCCGCTGCGTGCCCTTCCAGACCGGCAGCATGGCCACGTCCCACTTCACGCCCTCAGGCATGCCCTTGCCCACCGTGCCGTGCCCGGCAATCGAAGACATGAACATCTGGCAGGTCTGCGAGGTGAATGCGGGCAGGATGTCCATGCCGAGCTGCTTCGTCTTGACGACGAATAGCTTCTCGTCCTGCATCTTTTTGAAGAATTTCACATGGTCGACGAACTTGGTCTTGTTGATCGTCAGTTCCGCGTCGAGGCCCTGATAGCCGTTGCCTTTGGTGGCGATCGGCTGGTTATGGATGGCGGAGAACTGTTCCATCAGCATCCAGGTGTCGAAGTTGAAGGCGAGCGGGCATTCGAAGCCGGCGGCTTTCAGCTTCTTCGCGGCCTCTTCAACCTGTTCCCATGTATCGGGCTTGAAGGTGATGCCGGCTTTTTCGAACGCATCGACATTGTAATAGAAGACAGCGGTGGATGAATTGTAGGGGAAGGAGTTCAGCTCGCCCGCAGCCGTTGCATAATAATTGGCAATGCCCGGGAAATAATTGTCCCAGTCGATCTTGTAGCCATTGTCAGCCATCAGCTTTTTCGCGGGAACGAAAGCCTTGGACAGCATCATGTCCAGTGTGCCGGCGTCGTAAATCTGGGTGATCGCCGGCTGCTTCTTGGCGCGGTAGGCGGCGATGGTGTTCTGCAGCGTGGCGTCGTAATCGTTCTGAGACGTGCAGACGATCTCGAATTCAGCCTGGGATTCGTTGAACTTCTTGCAGGTGTCCTGAACGCGTTCGCCAAGGTCACCGGAAAGGCCGTACCAGAATTCGAACTTGGTCTTTTCAGCGTGGGCAGCCGTGGCGCCGAAGGCGGCGGCAATGGCAACGCCGGCCATGAAAGAGGTCAGAGCGGAAGGTTTCATGAGTTGAGCCCCGTTGATGGAATGATGGCCTGATCGGCAGGGACGTCATGTCCTGAGCACGAAGCCACGGGCTCTGCTAACAGTCGTATTTGACGGATAGCTTACATTTTGTTGAACGTTTTATGATGACTTGCGGCGCAGCATCGTCGGCGCGGCGAAATACGATCGCTGGAAGCGCAATGCATGTATTTCTATTTAGACGTCAGTTATTTACGTGGAAAGCGGGCGTTCCGCTACCTGATGCTGAACCGTCTGTCTCCATCAACCCCGGCGTGCGGCTTCGATGGCGGCGACGTCGATTTTCTTCATATCCATCATCGCCGTGAAGGCTCGTCTGGCTTCTGCCCCGCCGACAGCCATGGCATCCATCAGCACGCGCGGCGTGATCTGCCAGGAGATGCCCCATTTGTCCTTGCACCAGCCGCAGGCGCTTTCCTGGCCGCCATTGCCAACGATGGCGTTCCAGTAGCGGTCGGTTTCCTCTTGATCTTCAGTCGATATCTGGAATGAAAAAGCTTCGCTGTGCTTGAATTGCGGCCCACCATTGAGGCCGATGCAGGTTACGCCCGCGACAGTGAACTGCACCATGAGGACGTCCCCCTGCTTGCCGGAGGGATAGTCGCCGGGTGCGTGATACACTTTTATAACCTCACTATCGGGAAACGTGTCGGCATAAAAACGGGCTGCTGCCTCTGCGTCCTTGTCGTACCAGATACAGATCATGTTCTTTCGCATGGGTATGGTCCTCCGAGGTTGACGGCTTCCCCTTGCCGGCGGCAAATCATGGGCAGATTGACGGCTCCCCATCCGGCATAAAATGCAGCCGCAGCGCAAACGTTCCGAAACAATGCGTGACCAGTGTCAAAGCCAGCGTCTCACCCTGCGGCGATAGGCAACATAGGCCGGGCCAAGTTCCTTTGTCAGCACGCGCTCTTCAATGCTGACCTGCAGCATCACCGCGATGATGAGGACGATGGCGACGGTGAGCTGCAGAATGGAGGTGAACACCAGAACCAATCCCGCAAACAGCACAATCTGCCCGACGAAGACCGGGTTTCTTGACATGCTGAAAGGCCCGGTATCCACGATGGTTCCGAGATGGCCTTCGGCCGCGCCGATGCGCCACGATTTGCCCATGTAATGCTGCGCGTAGAGCGCGAGCGCACTTCCCGCCAGCGCCATAGCCACCCCAGCGAAGCGGATGGCTGCGCCGGTATAGTGTCGGTCCAGCAGCCAGCCGGCCTGTTGCGGTTCCAGCCAGAGGGTGAAAAGCGGCAGAAGCGCGCCGAGAAGAAACGCGACACGGAAAAGCGTGGCGGGAACGGTTTGCCTTTCGCGACCCTTGGCAAAAAGCCAGACCGGTTCGCCCGTGCGCTTCGCCAGCCGGGCCGTCAGCCATAAGAAGCCGCCGATATAGGTCCACACCGCAAGCACTGCCACAAGATCAATCATGTCTCCCCCAAATATATTGCCCAAGCCGGAAGCGGGCTCCCGACTCGGAACAAATGTATCAATGGAACTATTGCATCGTCGTGTCTTCGACTACGGGGACAGGTGTGAAATTTCAAAAAACGAACCAATGAATGGAAATTTCGCTAGAGTACGCACGCGCATCGGACGAAAATAAAATTATCATTAAATATCAATTAATACTGAAATTATAATATGCATGAATAATTTTGGATAGAAACTTCCTGTTTTATCGGAGAAGCGCGCTTGAGTGTTCTTGATCGTGGTGCCAATGCTTTCGCGGTTCTCGCCGCGCTTTCCAAATCCCAGGCCATCATAGAATTCGACCTTTCGGGAAAGATTCTTGCCGCCAATGAGAATTTCTGTCGGGCTCTGGATTACGAACTTTCGGAAATCCTCGGCAGGCATCACAGCATGTTCGTCGAACCCGCCGTCGTGGCTTCGGCGGATTACAAGGGCTTCTGGGCAAAACTTGCTGCCGGTCAGTTCGATCAGCAGCAGTATAAGCGCATCGGCAAGGGCGGCAGGGAGGTCTGGATCGAGGCTTCCTATAACCCCGTGTTTCGCCGCGGCAAGCCGGTGAAGGTGGTGAAGATCGCTACAGACATCACCGCACGCAAGCTGAAGGCGGCGGAAGACGCCGGCAAGATCGACGCCCTTTCCCGGGCGCAGGCCATCATCGAATTCTCGCCCAACGGCGAAATCCTGACCGCCAACGAGAATTTTCTGACGGCGCTGGGCTATTCTCTGGCGGAAGTGCAGGGCCGGCATCATTCCATGTTCTGCGAGCCGGCCTATACACAGTCACCGGCCTACAGGCAGTTCTGGGAAAGGCTCGCCGGCGGCGATCTGGTGGCGGATGAATTCATGCGTCTTGGCAAGGGCGGCCGCAAGGTCTTCATCCAGGCTTCCTATAATCCGATCTTCGATATGAATGGGAAAGTGTTCAAGGTCGTCAAATTCGCGACCGATGTGACCGGCCGTGTCGAGAATGTCGAAAAGCTGGCGCAGTGCCTTACAGACCTTGCCGAAGGCGATCTTGCCCAGAGCATCGACACGCCTTTCATTCCCTCGCTTGAACGGCTGCGCACGGATTTCAACGCGGCTTCGGAAAAGCTCAAGCGGGCCATGACGCGGGTGTCTGAAAATGCCGGCGCCATTTCTTCCGGGTCGAATGAAATACGATCCGCGGCAGATGATCTTGCCAGACGGACGGAGCAGCAGGCGGCTTCGATAGAGGAGACCGCTGCCGCGCTTGAAGAGGTCACCACCGCAGTCGGTGACTCAAGCCGTCGGGCGGAAGAAGCCGGCAGGATCGTTGCCCGTGCCCGCGACCATGCCGAACATTCAGGCCAGGTGGTGCGCGATGCCATAGGCGCCATGGATCAGATTGAAAAATCATCGCGGGAAATCTCGAGCATCATCGGCGTGATCGACGAAATTGCTTTCCAGACCAACCTTCTGGCGCTTAATGCGGGCGTGGAAGCGGCCCGTGCAGGCGAGGCAGGCAAGGGCTTTGCCGTTGTCGCGCAGGAGGTGCGCGAGCTTGCGCAGCGCTCGGCGACGGCCGCAAAGGAAATCAAGAACCTGATCAACGCTTCGGGCAAGCAGGTGGAAAACGGCGTCGGCCTCGTCACCAGGGCGGGTTCGGCGCTGCAGGAAATCGCAGAGCAGGTCCGCGACATCAATACCAATGTGGCGGCGATCGTGGATGCGGCGCGCGAACAGTCCACGGCGCTTGCCGAAATCAATCAGGCGGTCAACAGCGTGGATCAGGCTACCCAGCAGAACGCCGCGATGGTGGAGGAGCAGACGGCCGCAAGCCACAGCCTCGCGCGGGAGGCCGCGGCCCTGTTCGAGCTCCTTGGCCAGTTCCGGTTCGAGGAGACTGCGCGTCATGCGGCCTCTACGCGCAGCGGGTCCGGCCAGCGCGGTGCCGCCGCGCCGCGCCACCCGCTATCCCGCCCGTCGGGCGTGCGTGGCGCATCGAGCGCGGCTGTCGCGCATGAGGAATGGCAGGACTTCTAGACGCATCTCCGGTTCCCTTCCACCCCTGCGGGCCTTGGCATGGGGGGCCATGAAACGTCTGAAACCGAAATCGATCCATGCAAGTGCGGGGTATAGGCATATCGTCGCGATTGTCGGATAATCGACGCAGCGCGCCTGAAGATTACGGGGACTTTCGTTTGGCAGGGATGACATCAACAGGCAGGGTCGTGCTCGTTCTCTGCTGGCTGGCGGCGTTTCTCGGGCCGGCGCAGGCCGAAACGCCGGCTGACGGCAAGGCGTCCTGCGCCCATGCTCACGATGTGGCGCCCGAATTGTGCATCAGTCCCCAGAGCTACAACAGGGACCTTTGCCACGCCATCGAGGTTCTCGCCGCGCGCCATGCCGTTCCGCCGGATTATTTCGCCAGGCTGATCTGGCGGGAGAGCCTGTTCCGGGCCGATGCGGTGAGCCCGAAGGGGGCGGAAGGCATTGCCCAGTTCATGCCGGGGACGGCGAGGCTGCGTGGTCTGGACAACAGTTTCAACATCATTGCTGCGCTGGAGGCGTCGTCACGCTATCTGTCGGAGCTGAAGCTGCGCTTCGGCAATTTCGGTCTCGCAGCCGCAGCCTATAATGCCGGCGAGGCGGGGCTGCGCGGTTTTATCGCGACAGGTCGCCTGCCGGTGGAAACGCGCGATTATGTCTTTGCAATCACCGGGTACCCTGTGGAAAGCTGGAAAGACAATCCACCGGATAAGGCCGCGCCGGCGCTGGACGACAGCCGGCCCTTCATCGACGCCTGCCTGCGGCTTGCCGATACACGCACGATCAACGATCCCGTCCTGATATCTTCCGCCGACTGGGCGCCATGGGGTGTGCAGCTTGCCGCCCATTACAATCCGACGGTGGCGAACCGGCTCTTTACCCGTGCCATAGGCCAATTGTCGGGGCCTCTCAATGCCGAGCGCGCACTGATCGTGCGGCAAAGGGGTGGCAATTTCGGTTCGCGCCCGCGTTACGCCGCGCGCATCGGCCGCGAGACCAGAGCCGAAGCCAATGCGCTTTGTGGTGAAATCCGCGGGGCGGGTGTTCCCTGCACCGTGTTCCGCAACCGCTAGCGGAGGCCGCGGCTGATCATGACAAGTTGATCGGCCCATACGCCGCTCCTCCTTTCAGTGCGAGATGATCGCTCCTAGATTTGCGGGCGGCGGCGACCGCAACCCGCGGGCCGGTGGCGTGTGACGAGGGGATGAATTGCACATGAGATTGCTTGAAACCGGAGCGCTGGCAGCGGTGCTGACCATGGCCGTGGCGTGCACCAGCACCGGGCAGACGGAAATCACCCGCACTGTGGCCGGTTTTAAAGGGCAGCCGCGGGAGGCGGCAATCGCCCGGCTTGGCCGCCCCAACAAGGTCATCATCGAAAAGGGCGCAACCGAATCCTACTGGCTGAAAGTGGATGTCGAGACCTATGCCGGGCTCAGCAACCGGCGCGAATACCGGACCGTCGACGGGCAGGCGCAGGTCTCGCAGACCGAGGGCATGAAAATCAAGCAACATCGCCGCGATTGCATCATCAAGATCACCGCGGACGCGGCTTCCATCATCACCACGAGCGAGATCATCGGCGATCCGGCAAGCTGCGAGACTGTCCTGGGGCGTCCGGCTCCCTGACCGCCGCGGTTGAGATCGCCGCAGATTTACAGATGACGGCGGTTTTTTCCGAAGCCTGAAACCGTGCGCGTCTTTCGTTAACGGATTGGCGCCGCCTTTCTGTGGATGAGAGCGTCTGCTGTTGTTACCGTGAGCCTCTACGCATATGTTGGAGTACTGATTTTCGATTTCCGGGCAAGGCGGCAGGCACCTCATGACCTCCCAGTTGGACTTTTTCGCTTCCGCGGCCGCGCGGCTTCCCGAGACCGAACGGGGGCGAAAAATGCCGGGACGCGGAGCGGTGCAGAGGGTCGCAATGGATGACGAGGGGCTGGCGGGCTATCTCGAATCCACCGGCAATTACCGCGTTCTGCGCAAGCTCATGCCGCGTCAGGTCGTGGAACGGCCAAGGCCGGAATTTTCCCGCCGGGGCGTGATCCTCGACACGGAAACCACGGGTCTGAACCACCGGACGGACGAAATCATCGAGATCGGCGTCATCGCCTTCACGTTCGACGATCAGGGCGCCATTGGCGACGTCACCGGCATTTACGGCGGACTGCGGCAGCCCAACGTCGGCATACCGGCGGAGATCACTCGGCTGACAGGGATCACCGATGACATGGTTGCGGGGCAGGCGATCGACATGGAGCGGCTGGCTTCTCTCGTCGGCGATGCCGATCTGATCATTGCCCACAATGCCGGCTTCGACCGTCCCTTCTGTGAAGCCTTCTCGCCCATATTCAATGAGAAGGCCTGGGCCTGCTCCGTTTCCGAAATCGACTGGCGGGTGCGTGGATTTGAGGGCAACAAGCTGGGTTATCTGATCGGTCAGTCCGGTTATTTCCATGATGGCCATCGCGCGGTTGATGATTGCTTCGCGCTGCTGGAGGTGCTCGAGCAGAACCGGCCGGGCCAGGAAGGCATGACGCCCTTCATGGAGCTTCACGCGGCTAGCCGTAGATCGCGCGTCCGGATCTACGCGGAGAACAGCCCCTTCGATATGAAGGATCACCTGAAAAAGCGGGGTTATCGCTGGTCGGACGGTTCGGACGGCCGGCCGAAATCCTGGTGGGCGGAGCTGCCGGAAGAGATGCTGGCGGAGGAGCTGCATTTTCTGCGCACCGAAATCTATCGCTGGGACGCCGACCCTACGGTCAAATATCTCACGGCTTTCGACCGGTTCAAGGCCGGGTAGGGTTAATCGCCTGCGGGCGCTTTGATCGAATGATGAAAATCTGTCCTGTTAACAGGCTGCTTCTTTCGTGTGCGCTGGACAGATTGCTCAAATTTTGAGCTCATGTCGTTTTCCCCGCGATTGAAAGTGGGGAATCCGTCTGGCACGGGCTTTGCTTTCCGTCTTGTATGCAAGATTTACATACCAGGCAGGATCGTCAGATAAACATTGAAGAGGCCATCGTATCCGGCATTTTGTCGGCGCGTATCCGGCCGGGCACACGGCTCAGCGAAAACCAGCTTGCCGGACTTTTCTCCGTATCGCGCACCCGGGTACGCGAGGCGATGATGCGGCTGGAAACCCGGGGAATCGTGCACGTTAGTGCGAGGCGGGGCTGGTTCGTGGTCGAGCCGTCTGCCGAGGAGGCGATGACCATCTATGAAGCGCGCCGGATCATCGAATCCGGGTTGCTGCGCAGTATGCGGACCCTTACCGAGGAAGGGCGCGGCGTTCTCCTGGCGCATCTCGAGGAAGAGAAAGTCGCCATAGCCGCGGGCGACCGGCAGCGCCTGACCTGCCTCATGGGCGATTTTCACATCAGGATCGCCGAGCTTTGTGGCAATGCCGTCCTCGTTGAACTGCTGCGCGACCTGACGGCCCGCACGATCCTCATTTCCATGCTTTACCAGTCGGAATTTCATGCGCTGCAGTCGCATCAGGGACATTGCCGGATATTCGAGGCGATCGCAGCCGGCGATTTCGCGAGGGCGGCGGAGCTTTCAATCGAACATCTGGACGAGGTGGAAACCGGCCTCGATCTCACCCGGCGACCTGACCCGCTCGCCGGTCTTCGCCACTCGCTCGCCCTTCCGGAACATAACCGCGGCGATACCGACAAAAAAACCGAGCAACAGAACCAGCACAAGGAGAATGACCCATGATATTCAGACGGACCTTCATCGCCGCCGCCGCCATGGCTGCCGCCTTCGGATTTTCCGCGCCCGCAAAGGCGGACGCCCTTGCCGACATTGCCGCACGCGGCACGCTGCGCGTCGCCGTGCCGCAGGATTTTCCACCCTTTGGCAGTGTCGGGGCCGACATGACCCCGCAGGGTTATGACATCGACGTTGCAAAGCTGATCGCCGACAAGCTGGGCGTGAAGGTGGAGCTGGTGCCAGTCACCAGCGCCAACCGCGTTCCCTATCTGCAGACCAACAAGGTCGATCTGGTGATCTCCAGCCTCGGCAAGAACGCCGAACGCGAGAAGGTCATCGATTTTTCGGCCGCCTATGCTCCTTTTTTCAACGGCGTGTTCGGTCCGCAGGACGTTTCCCTCTCCAAAGCCGAGGACCTGAAGGGCAAGACCGTTGCCGTGACGCGCGGTTCGGTCGAAGACCTCGAGCTGACGAAGGTTGCGCCCGCTGACGCCACCATCAAGCGCTATGAGGACAATAACGGCACTATTTCCGCCTTCCTGTCCGGTCAGGCGGAGGTTGTCGCAACCGGCAATGTGGTCGCCGCCGCCATTCTGGCGAAGAACCCGCCGAAGCGGCCGGAAATGAAATTCCTGATCAAGAATTCGCCCTGCTACATCGGCCTCAACAAAAATGAGACGGCCCTGCTGGAAAAGGTCAATGCGACTATCGCCGCGGCCAAGGCGGACGGTTCGCTGAATGCCATCGCCACCAAATGGCTCGGGCAGGATCTGCCGGCCGATCTCTGATCGTCACATATCCCCGTCGTCCCGGTTCCCCGGGACGGCTTTCTCACCACCGGCGCAAGGGGACTTTTCTTGAGCTATCAATTTGATTTCCTGTGGCTCGGCGAATATTGGCCGCAGATTGCCAAGGGTATTGCCATCACCAGCCAGCTGACGCTGGTGGGCGGCGTTATCGGCGTGTCGCTCGGCACCGCCTGCGCCTGGGCCCGTGCGCTTGGCCCCTCCTGGCTAAGGCCCATCGTCGGCGGTTACGTCGAACTCATCCGCAATACGCCTTTCCTCATCCAGCTGTTTTTTATCTTTTTCGGCCTGCCGTCGCTTGGTTTCAAGCTTTCGGAGCTGACCGCCGCCAATCTGGCGATGATCGTCAATCTCGGCGCCTATAGCTGCGAGATCATTCGCGCCGGCATCCAGGCAACACCGAAAGGCCAGTTCGAGGCGGGGGCAAGCCTTGCGATGACGCGCTTCGAAACCTTCCGCCACGTGGTGCTCCGGCCATCGCTGCAGCGCATCTGGCCAGCGCTCACGTCGCAGGTTGTCATCGTCATGCTCGGGTCGGCGGTTGTCTCGCAGATCGCGGTGGAAGACCTGACGTTTGCGGCCAACTTCATTCAGTCGCGCACCTTCCGCGCCTTCGAGGCCTATATTGTTTCGACGGTAATCTACCTGCTGCTCGCGATCCTGCTGCGGCAGGGCATGCTGGCGCTGGGCGGCTTCCTTTTTCCGCGGAGGCTGGCGCGATGATGGAATTCACCTTCTGGGATATTCTGCGCAACCTGTTGCTTGCCACGCGCTGGACGCTGCTGCTGTCGCTGGTTTCCTTCGCTGGCGGAGGCCTGGTCGGCCTCGCGCTTCTGTGGCTGCGCATCAGTCCGCGTCCGGCCTTGAGCCGTCTTGCCCGCATCTATATCGAAGTCTTTCAGGGCACGCCGCTCCTGATGCAGCTTTTCATCGCCTTTTTCGGCCTCGGCCTCTTCGGAATCGATGTTCCAGCCTGGCTTGCCGCAGGCGTGGCGCTCATCCTGTGGACTGCTGCGTTTCTGGCGGAAATCTGGCGCGGCTGTGTAGAGTCGATCGCAAAGGGGCAATGGGAAGCCTCGGCAAGCCTTGCCATGGGCCGCCTGCAGCAGATGCGTTACGTCATCCTGCCCCAGGCGATGAAGATCGCCATTCCACCGACAGTCGGTTTTTCCGTCCAGGTGATCAAAGGCACCGCGCTCACCTCCATTATCGGTTTCGTCGAACTGTCCAAGGCCGGCACGATCGTCACCAACGCGACCTTCCAGCCTTTCACGGTATACGGGCTGGTGGCGCTCATCTATTTCGCCCTCTGTTGGCCGCTGTCGAAATCCAGCCAGTTTCTCGAAAGGAAGCTCAATGTCGCTCATCGAAATCACTGAAGTCCACAAGAGCTTTGGCGACAACGAGGTGCTGAAGGGCATCAACCTGGATGTCGAGCCCGGAGAGGTGATCGCGATCATCGGGAAAAGCGGTTCGGGAAAATCGACGCTGCTACGCTGTATCAACGGTCTGGAGACGATCAGCAACGGCTCCATTCAGGTGGCTGGCGCCCAGCTGCTTGATGACGAGCTGCATCTGAAGGCCCTCAGATTAAAGGTGGGCATGATTTTCCAGCAGTTCAATCTCTTCCCGCATCTGACTGCCGGCGGCAATGTGATGCTGTCGCAGATGGTGGTGAAGAAGCTGGCGGCGCCCGAGGCGGAGGCGATGGCGCGCAGGATGCTGGAGCGTGTCGGTCTGGCGCACAAGTTCGACTCCTATCCGGACCAGCTCTCCGGCGGTCAGCAGCAGCGTGTGGCCATCGCCCGCGCGCTTGCCATGCAGCCCATCGCGCTTCTGTGTGATGAAATCACGTCCGCGCTTGACCCGGAACTGGTGTCGGAGGTGCTCGCTGTCGTGCGTGAACTTGCCAGAGAGGGCATGACACTTTTGATGGTGACGCATGAAATGAAGTTCGCCCGTGACGTCTGCTCGCGCGTCGTCTTCATGCATCAGGGACGGGTACACGAGATCGGCCCGCCGGAAGAAGTTTTCGCTAACCCCCGCACACCGGAACTCAGGCAGTTCCTCGGTGTGCTCTAACATTCCATGGCTACGCACGCCTGCAGAACGGCGTGCGCAGTGGCCCGTGCGCCGCAGGCTTCGCGCTGCGACTTGCGCGTTCATGCGCCATGTGAACCAGCGGCGCGTAATCAATTAGTCGCCAAGATTGCATACAATTTTTCCATCGCATCGAAAACAATCGCTGTAAATTTGGGCACTCTTCCCAACCGGTGTTTCTCCCCATTTAAATTATCCTTTTGCATCAATGAGAAAGCCGATTGGCACGCCTCCTGCATGGATAGAAGTGTCGCAGGAGAGTGTTTATGAGCAAAGCCGCCGCAATTGACATCGCTTCCGTATCCAAGATTTACGGCAACACCACCGCCGTCCATGCGATAAGCCTGAAGATACCGGCGGGGAGCTACTGCTGCCTGCTCGGCCCGTCGGGCTGCGGCAAGACCTCGACGCTCCGGATGATCGCTGGTCACGAGAGCATTTCCAGCGGCGATGTCAGGCTTGGCAACACCGTCGTCACCGATCTGCCGCCCGCCCGGCGCGGCACAGCGATGATGTTCCAGTCCTATGCGCTGTTTCCGCATCTCGATCTCGTCGACAATGTCGCCTTCAGCCTCAAGATGAAGGGTGTGGACAGGGAGACCCGGCGCACAAAGGCGCTGGACATGCTGCGCCTGATGCAGCTCGAGCCTTATGCCGGCCGCCGCCCGGCCCAGCTTTCCGGCGGACAGCAGCAGCGTGTGGCGCTGGCGCGCGCGCTCATTACCGATCCCGAGGCGCTGTTGCTGGACGAGCCGCTTTCGGCGCTCGATCCCTTCCTCAAGATCCGCATGCGCGCAGAGCTGAAGAAGCTGCAGACTTCACTCGGCATCACCTTCGTCCACGTCACCCACAGTCAGGAAGAGGCGATGGCACTGGCCGATATCATCGTCGTCATGAATGACGGCCGCATCGAGCAGGCCGCGACCCCGCGTGAGGTTTTCGAGCGACCGGCGACCGCTTTCGTCGCCCGTTTCATGGGCGACCACAATGTCATTTCCGGACGATTCAGGGAAAGGTCCGGCGAGCTGGTAACGCTTGAAGTCGCAGGCGGCGGCACATTTACCGCGACAGGCGCGGCGCCGGATGACGGGGCGGTCGATATCGCCGTTCGCACCGATCGGGTGCGTGTGGGTGAGACCGATCAACCCGGTCTCGGTTTCACGGGTATCGTCTCCAATGTCGAGTATCGCGGCGCCACCGTGAAGATCGCCGTGACCGGCGCCGGCATGGAGGATTTCAATGTCATCCTCAGCGACGCCGCCTTTTTCGAAAACCCGGTCAGGACCGGCGACGCCATACCGCTTTCATGGAATGCGGCCGATGCCATCGTGCTCGGCCGGGTAGAGAAGTGACCCCAAAAATAACCAGAGGAGAACTTTGCAATGACCGATACCACCAGCAGCAAGAAGGGCCTGTCCCGCCGCGGCCTCCTGAAAGCGGGCGCGGCTGCCACGGGTGCGGCGATCGGCTCCGGCCTCATCACCGGCTTCCCGACCATCTGGGCGCAGAACCCCATCACCATCCGCCAGTTCGGGACCGGCGTCTCCAACCTCAACGCCATTGCCGAAAAGTGCAAGGCGGACCTCGGGATCACTCTTGAGATGACGGCGACGGATTCCGACGCCGCTGCCCAGCGCGCCGTCACCCAGCCGAACTCCTACGATATCGCCGATATCGAATACTGGATCCTGAAGAAGGTCTATCCGGCCGGCGTCATCCAGCCGATGGAAATCAAGAAGCTCAAATATTACGACAAGATCGTGCCGCTGTTCAAAAACGGCAAGCTGAAGCCTGACAGCGTGGTCGCGCAGGGCACTGCGCCGCACACGGTCGGTTACGTCGAGAAGCCGGGCGACAAGACATTTGCCAAGGGTGAGACCGATTATTTTACCATGGTTCCGACCATCTACAATGCCGATACGCTCGGTATCCGCCCCGATCTCGTCGGCCGCGATATCACCAGCTGGGCCGATATCATGGACCCCAAGTTCAAGGGCAAGACCTCCATCCTCAACATCCCGTCCATCGGCATCATGGACGCGGCGATGATCATGGAAGCCATGGGCAACATCAAATATGCCGACAAGGGCAACATGACGAAGGCGGAAATCGACAAGACCATCGATTTCCTCATCAAGGCCAAGAAGGACGGCCAGTTCCGCGCCTTCTGGAAGAGCTTCGACGAAAGCGTCAACCTTATGGCCTCGGGCGAAGTCATCATCCAGTCCATGTGGTCACCGGCCGTTGCCGCGGTCCGCTCGAAGGGCATCGCCTGCAAATACCAGCCGCTGAAGGAAGGCTATCGCTCCTGGGGCGGCGGTCTCGGTCTCGCCAAGCATCTGTCCGGTGCGAAGCTCGATGCAGCCTATGAATATATCAACTGGTACACCTCGGGCTGGGTCGGCGCCTACCTCAACCGTCAGGGTTATTACTCCGCCGCCATGGAAACCGCGAAGGAGCACATGACCGCCGACGAGTGGGGTTACTGGGTCGAGGGCAAGGCGGCTCAGGGCGATATCATCGCGCCAGACGGCAAGGTCATGGAAAAGGCCGGTGCCGTGCGCGATGGCGGTTCCTTCGAGGAGCGCATGGGCAAGGTGGCGTGCTGGAACTCTGTCATGGACGAAGACCGCTACATGGTCCGCCGCTGGAACGAATTCATCGCGGCGTGATGCTTTCAGGACGACCGGCGGCAAGTGCCGCCGGTCAATTGCGACAGGCACCCACCTCTCGACGTCATCCTCGGGTCAAGCCGAGGATGACGTCGAGGGTGTGGCGGACCTTCCAACGTGCCCGCTGGCGGCAATGCCGCCGGCACTTCTGCAAATCCACAGAAAGGCTCCCCATGGTGACGGTCAGACTCATCGGCGTCAGCGACAAGAAGGACAGGCCGCCCCGCAGCTTCGCGCTGCCGCAAAAACTCGTCTCCCATGTGCAGGCTGCCCCGCTTTTCCTGATCCTCGGCTTTTTCCTGGCTCTACCGATCCTGATGATCGCCGTCGTCAGCTTCTGGGATTACGATTTCGCCCAGATGTATCCTGATTTCGTGACCTTCAATTACAGCGAGACACTGGGATCGTGGGTCACCTGGCAGACCTATCTAAATACGCTGAAATATGCAGCGATGGTCTGGGCCATCACGCTGTTCTGCGGTTTTTGGGTGGCTTATTTCCTCGCCTTTCACATCCGCACCACCACCATGCAGATGGTGCTGTTCCTTGTCTGCACCGTGCCCTTCCTGACGTCCAACATCATCCGCATGATTTCGTGGATACCCGTTCTGGGGCGAAACGGTCTCGTCAACAGCGCGCTGGTCGGCACCGGCATCATCCCCGAGCCGATCGAATGGCTGCTCTATTCCGATTTTGCCGTGGTGCTGGCCATGGTGCATCTTTATACGCTGTTCATGGTCACGCCGATCTTCAACACGCTGATGCGCATCGACAAATCCTTGATCGAGGCGGCGCGCGACGCTGGTGCGACCGGCTGGCAGACGCTCACCAATGTCATCATCCCGCTCGCAAAACCCGGCATGGCGATCGGCAGCATCTTCGTTGTCACGCTGGTCATGGCCGATTTTTCCACGGTTCAGGTCATGTCCGGCGGCCAGAGCGCCTCGGTGGCGCTGATGATGAAGAACCAGATGTCGCTGCTGCAATATCCGGCCGCTGCCGCCAATGCCGTCATCCTGCTCGTCCTCGTTCTCCTGATGGTCGCGGGCATCCTGCGCATCGTCGATATCCGCAAGGAGCTTTGATTATGCACCGGGAAAAACGCGGCCGCGAATTCTATATCCTCGCTTTCTTTTTCGCCCTCTTCGTGCTGTTTCTTTACGGCCCGTTGTCGGCCATCCTCATCCTCGCCTTCCAGGGGCCGAACGGAGGCCTGACGTTCCCGCTGAACGGCGTCTCGCTGCACTGGTTCGGCAATCTCTTCGAACAGCAGGCAGTCGGCGATTTCGGCGGATCGTTCCGCCGTTCCTTCGCTCTCGGCCTGATGGTCATGGTCGTAACCGTGCTCGTCTCGCTGCTGGCAGGCCTTGCCTTCCGTCGCAAATTCATCGGCGCGACGCCGCTGTTTTATCTGTCGGTCGCCAGCCTGGTGGTGCCTTCCATCATCATATCCCTTGGCATTGGCGTTTTGTTTCAGCAGCTTGGGCTTGAGCCTTCATGGTATACATCAGCTTTTGGCGCGCATCTGACCTGGACGTTGCCCTTCGGCGTTCTCATCATGCTCGCCGTCTTCAACCGGTTTTCGCCGTCCTATGAGGAGGCGGCGCGCGATCTCGGTGCGTCCTCATGGCAGACCTTCGCCCATGTGGTGCTGCCGATGATCGCGCCGAGCCTCATCGGTGTCGGCCTCTTCGGGTTCACGCTTTCCTACGACGAGTTCGCCCGCACGCTGATGACGTCTGGCACCTACAACACGTTGCCGCTGGAAATCTACGGCATGACCACCAATGTCACGACCCCTGTGCTTTATGCGCTAGGCGCCGTTACCACCCTGTTTTCCTTCCTGGTGATTGCGGCCACGCTTGGCCTGATCGTCACTCTCAATCGACGCCATTCGCGCGGATGAAGAAACCCAAGATGCGCATTCTCGTCATCAATCCCAATACCACGCAGTCCATGACCGCGACCATCGCCGACGCCGCGACACGGGTGGCGGGCCGCGATACGGAAATCCTCGCCGTCACCTCTTCCATGGGGCCTGTCTCCATCGAAGGTTATTACGACGAGGTATTCGCGGTGCCCGGCCTTCTGCTGGAGCTTGCCAAGGCTCCGGTGCTGCGCGTCGACGCGGCAATCATCGCCTGTTTCGATGATACCGGGCTTGATGCGGCCCGGGCTCTTGCAGATATTCCCGTCATCGGCATCTGTGAGGCGGCGGTTTCCGCCACGGCCTTCATCGCGCAGAAATTCACCATCGTCACGACGATGGAACGCTCACGGCTGCCGCTGGAACATCTCGTCCATCGCTATGGCATGTCTTCCCGCTGCAATGTCCGCGCCGCCGATATTCCGGTGCTGTCGCTGGAAGAGGCGGGTTCGAATGCACGCGAAAGGCTGCGGGAGGAAATTTCGCTGGCGCTGAGGCAGGATCGTGCCGAGGCGATCGTGCTCGGCTGCGCCGGCATGGCCGACCTGACGGCGGAACTCCGCGCCGAATTCGGCGTCCCTGTCATTGACGGCGTCGCAGCAGCCGTCAAACAGGCGGAAGCACTGGTATCCATGGGCCTCTCCACCGCCAAGCGCGGTGCTTATGCCACGCCGGTCGCCAAGCCCTATCGCGGATTGCTGGACATGTTTCAGCCGGGCAGGAGCGGCGGGATGCCGGAGGGCGGCTGAGACGTTTCCCGGCCCGGTTCACACGGTGCTGATTCGCAAGGCCCTTCATATCCCTGTCGTAATAGTGTCTGATACCCTCGGCGTTTCAGTGCGGACGATGTGTATGCGCAGCCGTCATACGCTTAGGGAGCTATCGTTGAATTCCTCGACACCCACGATTTCGAACGACACCGCGCGTCACAAAATCGGAACGCCCGGCGAAGTTTTCGCGGCCTTTCTGAAGCTCGGGGTCACGTCCTTTGGCGGCCCCATCGCTCATCTCGGTTATTTCCGCGATGAGCTGGTCGTCCGGCGCAAATGGGTCGATGAAGCCGGTTATGCGGACCTCGTGGCGCTCTGCCAGTTTCTGCCCGGTCCCGCTTCCAGCCAGGTGGGCTTTGCGCTCGGGCTGCTGAGGGCAGGGCCGCTCGGGGCGCTGGCCGCCTGGACGGCGTTTACGCTGCCATCTGCCATTCTTCTCGTCGCTTTCGCAATGGTCGCCGCATCCATCGAAGGCCCCGTCGGCACCGGACTGCTGCATGGACTGAAGATCGTCGCTGTTGCCGTGGTCGCCCAGGCGGTATGGGGAATGGCAAAAAGCCTCGCACCGGATCGTGAGCGCGCGACCATCGCGATGGCCGCCATCGTCTGTGTCGTATTCATCGCCGGCGCTTTCGGGCAAATCCTGGCGCTTTGCGCCGGAGCGCTCGCCGGGCTGGTCTTCTGCCGCGCCGCCTCGGCGGGGTCGACCAGCCATCTTGCCTTCCGCGTGTCGAAACGCGTGGGATATGTTTCGCTTGCGGCTTTCGCCCTTCTTCTCGTTCTGCTGCCGGTTTTCGCGGCGGGCGCGGCCTGGCAGGGGCTCTCCTTGTTTGACGCCTTCTATCGGGCCGGCGCGCTGGTCTTCGGCGGCGGCCACGTGGTGTTGCCTCTGCTGCAATCCGAAGTCGTCGCCTCGGGCTGGGTCACCAGGGATGCCTTCATTGCCGGCTATGGCGCAACGCAGGCCGTGCCCGGTCCGCTCTTTACTTTTGCTGCTTATCTCGGCGCGGTGGCGGGCCCTCAGCCGAACGGCGTGGCGGGCGCAGCCATCGCTCTCGTTGCCATCTTCCTGCCCGGCATGTTGCTTCTCGTCGGCGCACTTCCTTTCTGGGAGGGCTTTCGCCGGCATCCTCTGGCGCAGGCGGCCATGCGCGGCGCCAATGCCGCGGTGGTCGGCATATTGGGCGCGGCGCTTTATGATCCCGTCTGGACCAGCGCCGTCTTCACCCCCAGGGATTTTGCACTGGCGCTTGCGGGTTTCATCCTGCTGACGGTCTGGAAAGCGCCGCCATGGGTCGTCGTTCTTCTTTGCGCGGCCGGCGGCGTGGCGCTCGCCCTCGTGTAAAGGCTTCAGGCAGTGCCGATGCTGTCGAACAGCCAGTCGGAAAAGACCTGCATGGCTGGGGTCGGCGGTTTCGATTGCAGCCGGGTCAACCAATAGCTACCGAGCGATATGGTGACGGGAAAAGGTTGGACGACCGCTCCGGAAGCCAGATGCCGTGAAAACATCGACGGCGGCGCCAGCGCGACACCGAGCCCTTGCAGGGCGGCCTCCATCATCCCGAGCGACGTGTCGAAGACAATGCCGGCATTGACCTGTGCGGCCGGCGTGACGCCCGCCGCCGCAAACCAGCTGCTCCATTCATCGGCGCGGTAACTGCGCAGCAATGTCGCTTCCATCAGGTCGGCCGGCGCTTTCAGCGTTTCCGCCAGTTTCGGCGTGCACAGCGGCGAAAGCGGCGCGTCGAAGAGACGAAACGCATCCGTGCCGTGCCACGAGCCCTGACCGAAACGGATGGCGAAATCCAGCCCCTCTGCCGCCATATCCACCCGGTTGTTGTTGGTGGAAACCCTGACGTCAATAAAGGGGTGGCGCTTCTGAAACGCCTGCAGGCGCGGCAGCAGCCAGCCGACCGCGAAGGTGCCGACAACGCCGAGAAACAGCAGTTCGCGCACCTGCCCGGCCTCGATGCGGTCAAGCGTCGTTGCCATCTGGTCGAAGGAACTGGTCACCGTCGGCAGCAGGGCTTCGCCTTCCGCAGTTATCTTCAGGCCGCGCGGAAGACGCTGAAAAAGCGCGACGCCCAGCCGCTTTTCCAGTCCCTTGACCTGCTGGCTCACAGCCGCCTGCGTCACGCATAGTTCGATCGCCGCGCGGGTAAAGCTCAGATGCCGCGCGGAAGCTTCGAACGCGCGCAAACCGTTCAGGGGAAGAAATTGACGGACCATTCGAGACCTAGATTTTCTTGTGTCTCCTCCGAGATATCATGATTTGTTCGTGCAATGTAGGGCGGCTAAACGTCTTTCGCGCTGGCTGGGGAAACGCCTGATATCCACCTGAGGTTTTGGAGACGCGACAGATGAATTTTCACCGCAGACATATCGTATGGACGGCCATGCTTTCGGCGATCCTCCTCACGCCGGCTCTGGCCGCCGACGAGGCGAGGCTGAAGGCGATAACGGATGCGGCGATCAAGCCCATCATGGAAAAGAACGGCATACCCGGGCTTGCGGTCGGCATCAGCGTCGATGGAAAGAGTTACATCTTCACTTACGGCGCGATGTCAAGAAGCACCGGCCAGCCGGTGACGGCTGAAACGCTGTTCGAACTCGGCTCCATCAGCAAGACATTCACGGCTACCCTTGCGACCTACGCCGAGGCGAACGGGCATTTGTCGCTGTCCGGCAGGGTCAAGGATTATCTTCCGGGCATGAAGGGCACCGCTTTCGGTGACGTTACATTGACGCATCTCGGCACCCACACCGCAGGCGGCTTTCCGCTACAGGTGCCTGACAATGTCAAAACGGAAACGCAGCTGCTGGCTTATCTCAAGAGCTGGAAGCCTTCTTACGGCGCCGGAACGCACAGGACCTACGCCAATCCCAGCATCGGCATGCTCGGCTACATCACGGCAAAGACGATGGGGCAGGGCTACGACGCCGCCATGCAGGACACGCTCTTTCCTGCGCTCGGCCTGAAGGACACGTTCACGGTCGTTCCCCAGGCGAAGTTGGCCAATTATGCACAGGGCTACACGCGAAACGACGAGCCGGCCCGCCTGACGCCGGGCATTCTCTCTTCGGAAGCCTATGGCGTCAGATCGACGGCGACAGACATGATCCGCTTCGTCAACGCGAATCTGGGGCTTGAAAAGCTGGACGGCAAGATCCGGCAGGCGATCGCAGGCACCCATACCGGTTATTTCGCGGTCGGCGCCATGACGCAGGATCTCGTCTGGGAGCAATATGCCCGGCCTGTCGCCTTGAAGACGCTTGTACAGTCCAATTCCGGCGCTCTTCTCAAAACCGTTCCGGTGCAGGAAATCGCGCCGCCCCTGAAGCCCGGACAGGATGTCTTCGTCAACAAGACGGGTTCCACCAATGGTTTTGGCGCCTATGTCGCCTTCATCCCTCAACGGAAACTCGGCATCGTCATACTGGCCAACAAAAACTATCCCAATGAGGATCGTGTCACGGCGGCCGTTGAGATTTTGACGGCTGTCGACAAGGCGGACTGATATCCGCTCGATGCTTCCTTGCCGTGCCGGCGCGGGGCGCACTCCCGCCGGCGCCAAACGCATTTCGATCCCGCCGCCCGGATGACAGCGAGAACCAATCGCGCTACCGGAGAAAAGATACGCCGGCCACCGATTCGATCTCGGCCGACCGCGCTTATCATCAAAAGGCAACTCTTTTTGCGCGGCTGCGATCTGCGACGGAAAAGCCGTCAGTCTCGCGCCGGGAGGTTCGTGGGGGACGACGATGAGCGACACGGGTGGTTATTTTCCTCGCTGGCGATTGAAAACCGAAGGGCGCATCATGCCGGATGAGCGATTGCCCGCCGGGCAGACCGCGGTGCTCGGTTTGCAGCACGTCGTGGCCATGTTCGGCTCTACGGTTCTCGCGCCGCTGATCATGGGCTTCGATCCGAATGTATCGATCCTGTTTTCCGGTATTTCCACGCTGATCTTCTTCATCGCCGTTGGCGGTCGCGTGCCGAGCTATCTTGGTTCATCCTTCGCCTTCATCGGCCCCGTTCTGGTGGCGACCGGGGCGGCGGCGGGCGCGGCAAGCCCGAATATCGCGCTTGCGCTCGGCGGCATCATCGCCGCGGGCGTGCTTTATGCACTGATTGGCGTGATCGTCATGATTGCCGGTCATAACTGGATCGAGCGGCTGATGCCGCCGGTCCTGACGGGGGCCATCGTCGCCGCCATCGGCCTCGTGCTCGCGCCCATCGCGATAGCCAGCGCCTCCGGCTCCGGCCCCGGCAATCCCGATGGCGACCAGCTGTCGCGATGGATTGCCATTCTGACGGTCACCTCGGTCGGTGCGATTGCCGTCTATGCGCCCGGAATGGCGCGGCGCTTGCCGATCCTCATCGGCGGCGCGATCGCCTATCTCGCCTATCTCGTGGTGGCGAACGGTCTCGGCCTCGGCAAACCGGTTGATTTTTCAGGCGTCGCCGCCGCAGCCTGGTTCGGATTGCCAACCTTCACCACGCCGGTCTTTTCCGCATCGGCAATCGCACTCATAGCTCCGGTCGTCGTCATCCTCGTGGCGGAAAATCTCGGGCACATCAAGGCAATCGGCGCGATGACCGGCAGGAACCTCGATCCCTACCTCGGTCGGGCCTTTATCGGCGACGGCATCGCGACCATCTTCTCCGGCGCCTTTGGCGGAACCGGCATGACCACCTATGCAGAGAACATGGGCGTCATGGCGATAACCCGCATCTTCTCGACGCTCGTTTTCATTGTCGCGGCTTTGGTGGCCATCCTCCTCGGCTTTTCGCCGAAATTCGGCGCGCTGATACAGACGATACCCGGGCCGGTCATCGGCGGCCTGTCCGTCGTCGTCTTCGGCCTCATCGCGGCAACCGCCGGGCGCATTTGGGTGGAAAACAAGGTCGACTTTTCCGAGCCACGCAACCTCATCACGGTGGGTATCGCCCTTGTTCTGGGGGCAGGAAATTTCAAGCTGAATGTGGGCGGATTCACGCTTGATGGCATCGGCACGGCGACAATTGGCGCCATCGCCTTTTATCATCTGCTCGGCCTCGGCAAGCCGGCGCAGGGACGATAAGGCGGGGAGTGCCGGCGCGGCCTGGCGGCGAAGATGTGGGATGGGCGAAATATCGCGCATCCCCGCGCTTACAGGCATGCGACATCTTGTCAGCGGCCCCCGGTTGGCGTAGTCGAAACCGACAGAAACCCGGGGGCGACCAGCACTACCGTTAGGTGGCGCTGTGTTCGGCTCCATAGACATCATGACGTTGGGATTGCGATGAACCTTTACTTGGATTACCTGGCTGAAATCAAAAGCAGAGAACCACAGGGACTTGCGCCCAAGCCGATCGATGACGGTGCGTTGACCGCCGAAATCATCGAACTGATCAAGGATGCAGGCAGCGAACACCGCGCCGATGCCCTGAAGTTTTTCATTTATAACACATTGCCGGGAACCACGAGCGCCGCCGGTGTGAAGGCTGCGTTTCTGAAGCAGATCATCCTCGGCGACGTCATCGTCCCCGAGATTACCCCGACCTTCGCGCTGGAACTGCTGTCGCACATGAAGGGCGGCCCGTCGATCAAGGTGCTGCTCGACATCGCGCTCGGCAACGATGCCGCAATCGCCACCAAGGCGGGTGAAGTGCTGAAGACCCAGGTCTTCCTTTACGATGCCGACATGTTCCGCCTGCGGGATGCCTACAAGGCCGGCAACGCGATTGCGCGGGACGTGCTTGAAAGCTACGCCAGGGCCGAGTTCTTCACCAAGCTTCCCGATGTCGAGGACGAGATCAAGGTTGTCACCTTCATCGCCGCCGAAGGCGATATTTCGACCGACCTCCTGTCTCCGGGCAATCAGGCGCATTCGCGCTCCGACCGCCAGCTGCACGGCCAGTGTATGATCTCGCCGGAAGCGCAGGCGCAAATCGTCGCGCTGCAGAAGCAGGACCCCGACAAGCGGGTGATGATGATCGCCGAAAAGGGCACGATGGGCGTTGGCTCCTCGCGCATGTCGGGCGTCAATAACGTTGCGCTGTGGACCGGCAAGCAGGCCAGCCCCTACGTGCCCTTCGTCAACTATGCCCCCATCGTTGCGGGCACCAACGGCATTTCGCCGATTTTCGCCACCACCGTCGACGTGACGGGTGGCATTGGCATCAATCTGAAGAACTGGGTGAAGAAGCTCGGCGAAGACGGCAAGCCGATCCTCAACAATGACGGCAACCCCATCCTTGAGCAGAAATATTCGGTCGAGACCGGCACGGTCCTCAAGATCGACGCCAAGAATCGCAAGCTGCGGGACGAAAACGGCACCGAGCTGGTCGATCTCGCTTCGTCCTTCACGCCCCAGAAGATGGAATTCATGAAGGCTGGGAGCTCCTATGCCATCGTCTTCGGCAAGAAGCTCCAGACTTTTGCCGCTGAAACGCTTGGCGTCGAGGCGACCCCTGTCTTTGCACCGAACAAGGAAATTTCGATCGAAGGCCAGGGCCTTACCGCCGTCGAGAAGATCTTCAACCGCAACGCCGTTGGCGTGACGCCTGGCAAGGTGCTGCACGCCGGCTCCGACGTTCGCGTCAAGGTCAACATCGTCGGTTCGCAGGATACGACCGGCCTGATGACCGCGCAGGAACTGGAAGCGATGGCGGCCACCGTCATTTCGCCGCTGGTGGACGGGGCCTATCAGTCTGGCTGCCACACGGCGTCCGTCTGGGACAAGAAGGCTCAGGCCAACACGCCGAAGCTCATGGCCTTCATGCACAATTTCGGCGTCATCACCGGCCGTGATCCGAAGGGCGTCTATCACTCCATGACGGACGTGATCCACAAGGTGCTGAACGACATCACCGTTGATGACCGGGCAATCATCATCGGCGGCGACAGCCACACCCGCATGTCCAAGGGCGTCGCCTTCGGTGCGGACTCCGGCACCGTCGCTTTGGCGCTCGCCACGGGCGAGGCGACCATGCCGATCCCGCAATCGGTCAAGGTCACCTTCAAGGGAACGATGCAGCCCTACATGGACTTCCGCGACGTGGTGCACGCGACGCAGGCGCAGATGCTGCAGCAGCACGGCGACAACGTGTTTCAGGGCCGTATCATCGAAGTCCATCTCGGAACACTGCTTGCCGACCAGGCTTTCACCTTCACCGACTGGACGGCCGAGATGAAGGCCAAGGCGTCGATCTGCATTTCCGAAGACGAAACGCTGATCGAGTCGCTGGAGATCGCCAAGTCGCGCATCCAGATCATGATCGACAAGGGCATGGACAATGCCGCACAGACGCTTAAAGGCCTGATTGCGAAGGCGGATCAGCGCATTGCGGAAATCCGTTCCGGTGAAGTTCCAGCATTGAAGCCTGACGCGAATGCGAAATATTTCGCTGAAGTCGTCGTCGATCTCGATGTCATCAACGAACCGATGATCGCCGACCCGGACGTCAACAACAACGACGTTTCGAGACGCTACACGCACGATACGATCCGTCCGGTTTCCTATTATGGCGCTACCAAGAAGGTCGATCTCGGCTTCGTCGGCTCGTGCATGGTGCATAAGGGCGACGTGAAGATCGTCGCGCAGATGCTGCGCAACATCGAAAAGACCGAAGGCAAGGTCGAATTCAAGGCGCCGCTCGTCGTTGCCGCGCCGACCTACAACATCATCGACGAGCTGAAGGCGGAAGGGGATTGGGAAATCCTCCAGAAATATTCCGGCTTCGAATTCGATGACATCAACCCGAAGACAACGAACCGGACCGAATACGAAAACATCCTCTATCTGGAACGCCCGGGCTGCAACCTGTGCATGGGCAACCAGGAAAAGGCAGCGAAGGGTGACACGGTTCTGGCAACCTCGACTCGTCTCTTCCAGGGCCGCGTCGTTGAAGACAGTGCCGAAAAGAAGGGTGAATCGCTTCTGGCCTCGACCCCGGTCGTGGTGCTGTCCGCCATTCTCGGCCGTACGCCGAGCATCGAGGAGTATCGTTCCGCCGTCGAGGGCATCGACCTGACGAAGTTCGCTCCGCCGAAGACGACGCCGATCGATTCCCAGTCGGTGCATTATTAATCCGCAATACCGCCTGCCTCTGGATGCGGGAGGGTGCGGTGAATGAAAGAGGGGCGGCGGGGAGATATTCCCGCTGCCCTTTTTGTATTGGCCCTTGTCGCTGGCCCGCCGGGTCTTGAGCATTATCAAGACAATAGCCGTCTGCGGCATGCCGAATTGTCAGCACTTGCATGGCAAGGGTAACACTTCGTTTAGTTGTTTTGTGAAATCTAAAATACGCAGGTTCCAAGGTTTTATCGGTGGAGCCGGTAGAACAAGCGGACCCGTCACGACCTGCCCTGCGGTTCGAAAAAGGCACCCGCTTGTCGCCCTATGAGGAGGGGCAACAGCTACCCGCGATGTTTCATCATATGGTTCCCCCGGCCACCCGTGCGGCGGCAGGAGGAGCGCTTGCCTTGAGGCCGTTCATGTCATTCCTGAAGAATACCAAGATAAAAACGAAGGTCGTTTTTGTCATCTCGCTGATGAGCCTGATGTCGCTTTCCGGCATAAGCTATGTCAGCCTGCAATATAAAAGCACCGATAATGTCTATAGTGATTTCATCGGCCACGAGGCCCTTGCTGCGGTGCTGAACGCCAGAACAAGCGGAAATCTCAATGCGCTCGGCATGCAGATGCTTCGTGCCAGCCTCAACGATCCGGCCAGCAGCGATTTCGAAGCGGCGGTAAAGACCTTCAGGGCAGATCGCAAGCAGCTCGAGGAACGTCAGAACAAGATCATGGAACTCGTGCCGGCCCGCACGGACGCCGCGCGGGACATCCTCAAGGGTGTTGTCGAAGTCGAGGAAATCGGCAATCAGGTCGTTTCCCTCATGCAGGCAGGACAGCGGGCCGAAGCCCAGCAGATGGCGCTTAACGTCCTGCGGAAAATCACCGAGGTTTCGCCGAAAATCAGTGCGGGTAACGAACAGCTCATCCAGGTCATGAATGAGGGCCGGGAGCGCCTTACCGCAAGCACGAATACGACGATCTGGACGGGTGTTGTCACACTCGCACTCATGTCTCTGGCCGTGATCGCGCTTGGCCTGCTCATCTCGTCCCGCGGCATTACCACGCCGATTGCGCGCCTTCGCGCCCGCATGGAAGCGCTGGCGGCGGGGGATACTGCAAGCGAAATCGTCGGCATGGATCGCAAGGATGAAGTTGGTCAGATGGCCGCCACCGTTCAAGCGTTCCGCGAAAGCGCAGTGGAGCGCCTGCGGCTCGAGGCTGAAACGGACGCGACCCGGTCCATGTCCGAAAAGGATCGGATCGAGCGGGAGAAACAGAAGGCGCAGGAAGCCGCCGACGTTCAGTTTGCGGTCAACAATCTTGCCACCGCGCTTTCGAAGATCGCCGAAGGCGATGTCACTTACCGCATAGCGCAGCCGTTTGTGCCGAGCCTGGACGGTATTCGCGGCGACTTCAACAGGGCCGCGGAACAGCTGCAGTCGACGCTCAACCAGGTGGCGCAGAATGCCCGTGGCATCGATTCCGGCGCAAACGAAATCCGCGCAGCGGCCGACGATCTGGCGAAACGGACGGAGCAGCAGGCTGCGGCCGTAGAGGAGACCGCTGCGGCACTGGAAGAGATCACCACGACGGTGAAGGATTCGACCAAACGGGCGCAGGAAGCGGGACACCTCGTCAGCCGCGCGAAGATCGGCGCCGAAAGATCCGGAGACGTGGTGCAGAAGGCCGTTGCCGCGATGGAACAGATCGCGACATCCGCGAATGAGATTTCCAATATTATCGGCGTTATCGATGAGATTGCCTTCCAGACCAACCTTCTGGCACTGAATGCCGGGGTGGAGGCTGCCCGTGCGGGCGAGGCGGGCAAGGGCTTCGCCGTTGTCGCGCAGGAGGTTCGCGAACTGGCGCAGCGTTCCGCAGGCGCCGCCAAGGAGATCAAGAACCTGATCACGACCTCGAACGGTCAGGTCCAGCAAGGCGTGCAGCTCGTCGGAGAGACCGGCAAGGCATTGGAACTGATCGTCACGGAAGTGCAGGAGATCAACCGCCACGTGGCGGCGATTGCGGAATCGGCACAGGAACAGTCCTCCGGTCTCCAGCAGATCAATACGGCCGTGAACCAGATGGACCAGGACACCCAGAAGAACGCCGCAATGGTGGAGGAGAGCACCGCGGCAAGCCACGGGCTCGCACGCGAGGCGTCGTCGCTCAACCGGCTGATCGCCCAGTTCAAGCTGTCTGAAGCCGGTTACAGCGAGGCGTCCGCGCCCGTGCGAACCGCTTCGTCGGCCGACAGACCGGCGACCTCACCGGCCCGCGCCCTTGGCGGCCGGATCAGGGCGGCGTTCTCCGGCAACGCGGCACTGAATACGACAACGGATAATTGGGAGGAGTTCTGATACCCACCCTGCCTTCACGCCCTCCATGGCGCTGAAAGCACTATTCCAGACAGGGACACCGGGGTCGGGTTTTTAGCCTGAGCCCGGTGTTCTGCTTTTCGGGACGGATCAGCCTGCCACTGCGCCGTGGCTACTCGTTGCCATTCGTCGTCATGCTGGTTAGGTTTGCCGCCATTGGGGCGGTGCCTGGGAGGGGAAGACATGATCGCAGCCTATATTGATGAATTCATCATGTTCTGCGTCGGCCTCTGGATGACGCTGGTGGGGTTCGGATATCTGTCCCTGTCGAGAAATCCAGCTCACCGGCCACCGGTGGCGCGTCACTTCAAGTGGATGGGCCCCATGCTGCTTATGATCGCGCTCATTCTGGCCATCGCTTCCTGATCCTTGAAGGTTGTCGTGTGGCGGCACTTTGCCTTTGGCTCGTTTTGCGGTAACAGGGAGCCATGATCAAGGCATCGAGTACCACCTGCATCTAGCTCCCGCCGCAGCGCGAGGAGCATCGGACGAGAAGCCAGCTGGCTTTTCGCCTGGTGTCGGCTTGCCGCAAGGCAAGCGAAAGCGAAGACATGCAGTGAGATTACTCAATGGAAAACTATTTCGAAAGCCCGTTCCGGGGCATCACGCTCGACAAGCAGGTAAAGAACCCAAACCTCCTGGTCGGAAAATACAGCTATTATTCCGGCTATTATCACGGCCACAGCTTTGAAGATTGTGCCCGTTATCTGTTACCGGATGAGGGCGCGGACAGGCTGGTGGTGGGGAGCTTCTGCTCGATAGGTTCGGGCGCAGCCTTCATCATGGCGGGCAATCAGGGCCATCGCAATGAGTGGATCAGCACCTTTCCCTTCTTCTTCATGCCCGAAGTGCCGGAATTCGAGAATGCCGCAAACGGCTATCTGCCGTCCGGTGACACAGTCATCGGCAATGATGTCTGGATAGGCTCGGAAGCTGTCATCATGCCCGGTATTACCATAGGCGACGGCGCCGTGATTGGAACGCGTGCGCTGGTGACGAAAGATGTCGAACCTTACGCTATCGTCGGTGGCAATCCCGCGAAAACGATCCGCAAGCGGTTCGACGACGACTCGATCGAGCTGCTTCTGGAGATGAAGTGGTGGGATTGGCCGGCGGACCGGCTGAAAGCCGCGATGCCACTCATGACGAGCGGCAATGTTGCGGAGCTTTACCGGTTCTGGCGGTCGGATAGCGCCCAGCCGTAAACAAACGGCCGGCCCGTCTCATCGAGGCGGGCCGGGCCTTTCCGAGGGCCGGACATGTGGGTCAGCTTCGCCGTCAGTAAGCGGTATAGTCAGCCCGGCATGAACGACCAAGACAGCTCCGTATCATCCTGAAAATCTATCCTGTGGAGACATCACGGCGGATTTCATAGTGATCAAGCCGCCGAATGAGGTCGCGCGGTGCGTGATCGCAGACGCCGGAGCCGGACTTCCATCTGTCTCTTCGCCTGAATGTCGCCTCGCCTAACGGCGACCGACATCCCTTCGACCCACGCCGTAATGGCGCCGTCATTGTCTCCCAACCGTGCACGGCATTCGCCGAGTTCTGCCCATACCGCCGAATAGTCGGGATCCTGCCGGATAGCCTCCTGCAGGTGATGCGCGGCATTGTCGAACTGCCCCGCTGCCGCCAGAGCCTTCGCGATTGAAAAGCGCAGAAGGGGACTGTCCCTCCCGTCTTCCAGCATCTTCATGAGTTTTGTTATCATCGTTGTCCCGGAGCAATGGTGAAACACCATGTATCGGTACGATCTCAAGCGCAGTTGAGGTCAAGCGGTATTTGGCGCGCTCATCCTGCATGGGCCCGCATGCGAACGCGTCCGACGACGACGCGCGCCTCCGTCAGGCTACGTCGCATCTCTCGCCCTCGCCGAGTTGAAATGACCACAGCCTGTGGGTTAAAGCACGGATGTCCCTTAGGATGGACACGATTCCCCCCAGAATTATGGGTTTGCATGATCCCCGTCGCATTGCCCTCCGTCGAAGCGTTGCTTCTCCTTGCCTTCTTTCTCATCACGACCCTTGTGTGGGGCGTCTGGTCACTATGGCTGTTGGTTCGATACATGGGCGGGCGCTGGAAGCGCCCGATGATCCTGCCTTACGGGCTGGTGACCGCGGTTGCGCTTTTCACGCTTTTTCGGTTCGGTGAATTTTATTTGGAGATGAGCGCTTACGACAGGGAGAGAGCAATACGTTATCAGCCGGAACTTCTGGAACCCGCACGTCTGGGTGGGATAGATATGCCCAAGGGTACGAAGCTCGAACTGGCCATTGCCGACAACAAGGAGGCCTTCGATAGGGCCGTGTTTCCGCATCCGGTGCGGATCGCGGATATCGACGCCGTTGAGATCGCCCGTTATATCGCGATAAAAACCAATGAAAATTACGAAACGATCGGTTTCACCCCAGGCGACATGCGGATAACCGGTATTGGCGTGACCACTCAGAGCGACTGGCGTTGTGATGCAACGCAGCCCGTGGAGTTCGATCTCATGGCTGATGGCAGCATCTCTACCTTCAGCAAATGCATTCTCGCCGATGGCAATCTCGTTGACGGTATCAGCCTGCCGAAAGGCACCTCCCTGCGGGCCTCCACCGGCAATGTTTACACCGATGGCTTTGTCGATTCCGACAGATGGGTTCTCGATATACCGACTGGGCAGACCGTTCACATCGATGATTTCGATCTCTCAGAGGTAACGCTTGCCCTGAACAGCGAGCGAAAGCTCCACGAAATCAGCAGAGGCACTCTGTCAAAAGATGCCGCTCTTGGAACGCTTTACCATGCCGCTGGAACCAATATTCGTTATAATCCCCGCCATCTTCGCAATGACTACCCAGACGCATGGCTGATAATTCCGCCTCTGCCCGATACCGGTGCTCCGCCGGTTCCATCGCCGGATATCATTCAGAGCAGGGATGGCGAGGTTCTTGCGAATTGAGCCTGCGGCGAAGACCTGCAGGGACGACTGACTGTCCCGCCTTGCCCTACCAGCCGTAGCTGAAGGTCAGGCCGCTGCCGTTATTGCCGTCCTGCACGACGTTGGTATCCGTGTTGCGGCCGTACTGAAAAATGCCATAGGCATTGTTGTTGCCGTTCTGCTGCAACGTCGCGGAGTGGCCTACGCCCCGTTGCCGGATAAAGCCGAGATTGCCGCCGCCGTTCTGGGCAATGCCGGCGGCGTTGCCGCGGCCGAGCTGGCGGATGTCGGCATCCTTCAGGCCGCGGTAGAGCGAATAGGCGCGGAGGCCCGTCGAAAGCAGGTCGCCGTCGGCGGCATTGCCGGGTGCGAGATCGAAGGAGATGCGACCGCCGGCGTGGGCCGGTGCCGGAGAACCAAGAGGTGCGAGGCCCCCGACGAGCATGGTAACAGTCATGAGTTTCAATATGTTGCGCGTCATTCTGATCTCCATCCGTCAGCGCCTTGCCGATGATCGATAATCGCATTTCGCAACTGAACCTGATCGGAACTGCCCGTTCACACGTCGTTCAGTCGCTTGGCAGGATCCAAAGAAAAGGGCGCCTGAAGCGGCGCCCTTCACGGGGATAATTTACGGGCATGTCTTGGCTTAGTCGCCATCAACCTGCTTTGTGCAGCTGAAGCTCCGGCCATCGATAACCATATCGAGCACCGCCTTATAGCGGGCTCCCTTCGCATCGAGCGTTACCGCGCTCAGCAGTTGCGGACGTCCGGCTGCGGCATCAAAGTCACCGTCCTGATTGATCACCGAATGTCCGCCGCTTCCCGATTTTTCGACGTGAAAGCCGTAGGTCCCACCGGCAGCGGCATCGGCTCCGGCAAAGGCCTCCAGCTTCACCATGCCCGCCTGCGACGTTGCCCTGATCTCGCAGACGTTTCCAGCCGTCGACTCCCGTGCGGTCGATATGGCCGCAACGGTGCCGGCGGGAAGCAGTGCCAGCGCAAGGATCGCCGCCAGGCGGCGCTTATGACTGATGTTGTGGGGCATGGCTGGTCTCCCGGATGATCTGATGTTTCGAGCCCGACCGGTTACACGTCGTGCGGCCGGTCAAGGGCAGGCTTGCACGAAGGCGGCGACATTGTCGTTGCCGCCCTGGCTCACATTGGCGCTGCATCCGCGACCTACCTGGACACCGGCCGCGATGTTGCCGTTGCCGTCCTGCGTGAGGATGGTGGTGTGGTTGGAACCGAACTGGCCGATGCCGGCCACGTTGCGGCTGCCATTCTGATAGGTGGAGCCGTAATTGTCGTGCCCCTCCTGGCCGATAGCCGAGAGGTTATGCCGGCCATATTGATGACCGACAATCCGGTTGTAGCCGCCGTTCTGGTACGTGCGGATCCGGTTGCCGTAACCCTCCTGTGCACCGCCGGCAGAATTGGACCAGCCATATTGTTCGATGCGCACATCATTGGCCATGGCGGGTGCCGCGGCAGCGAGGCCGACGAGAGCGACGAGTGCACTTGCAATGAAAGACTTCCGGATCATGACGTGTCTCCTCAGGCGGATGGACCGCGGTTGAACGTCCCTGTTTTAGAACGTTCCACCGGAACGGAGGCTGAAGGCGTCATTCAGTCGTGGTTCATTGGCCGAAGCCCATAGGCGCCGGCATCGCTGAAATTTGCCTCTACGTTCCTGCGGTATCCTGACGGGACCGTAAACGCCTCTTCAGCGCCATATATCTGTCAGGCCGCCCGAAGCTCCGTGCACAGGATCGGTCTCCGGCTTCGGCAGGGATCTGATCCGCTCAACCATGTCAGCGCTGGCGGAGGATGTTTGAATATCGGCTTCCTGCCCGGGCGGATAAGCACCCACCACTTGAAAATCCGGGGAGGAGTCCAGTTTCATATGGCCTGTCCCGGCGGGCAGGATCAGGCAGTCACCGCGGGCAACATCGAGAACTTGCCCCTCAGGCCCGCCGATCTGCAAGGTCGCTTCGCCACGTCCGACACCCAGAACCTCGTGTGCCCCGCTGTGGTAATGGTGGTAGTCGAAAACGCCGTTGCGCCAGATGCCGCTCCATCCGTTGCGGGAAAATGTCGCTTCGAAATCCGCGGAATGAAAGTCCATGCCGACATTGCGGTAAATGATCACGGGAAAGGTCTGGTTATTGGGGACCTGTCCGCTGGGGCCGAAGGTCAGTTGCTCGGTTTTCATGGCGATGCTCCTCATGACCGTTTCTACCGCGAAAAATGCGGACCGAAATCTGGCGGCGCATTTCAGCCGCCCAGGTCATAATAACTCCGAGGAGCGGGCAGTTCCGCAATGTCTTGACGAAAACGCGGTTGCGGCGGTCCCAAGCCCGGCGAACCGGGCTTGGGACGTGTTCTGGCTGGCTTACTCGGCTGTCGCCTGAATATCGACCTTGTCGAGAAGACCCATCGGATTGTCGGAAGCCGCAACCAGGTCGAAGACCCCGAGGCCATTGACGCCCGTGGATTTGACTGTGATAGTCAGGGTTCCGGGCGTGCTGATGAAGCGCACCAGCGCCTCCACCGCGCCTTGCAGCTTCGGCTGCTCCGCCGCCACCTGCTGCAGCATCACACTCGCCACCAGCGTCAGCGTGCCGCGCACCTGATCCTCGGTCATGTCGTTCTGCAGGGCATAGAGCTTGATCGCCTTGGCCATCAAGCCTTCGTCCTTGACGGTGAGCTTCACCTCACGGCCGGCAAGCCCGAAAAGCGCCGCCTGCGCGCGATTGACGTCGAAGGAGAAGAACTCCTCCGTAAAGCCGCTGACCAGTCCGGCAAGATTGACGCTGCCGAAATCCCTGCTGCTGAGCGAGATGTCGCGGATCACCAGATTGCTGTTCGGCTCGTCCCAGCCTGCGGAAAGGCCATAGGAGAAAGCCAGCGTCTCGAGACCCAGCTTGCGGGCTTCCACGAAAACGTCCTCCGTCGCGTCTGCGGGGATCGGAAGTGTGAGGTCATCCTGCCTGATCTCTATATCGGTCGGAATGCCGTTGAAGGGCTTGGTCAGCCCCATCTCGAAATTCTTGAGCGTGAACCTGATGCGTTCCGGCGTGCCGGTGGGTTCTTCCTCCGGCTCTTTCGGCGCGGCAATATCGACGTTGATGCCGCCGACGCGCACCCGGCCAAGTTCCGGTATCAGGCGATTGAACTGAAAGGTCTCGATCTCGGTTTCATCGAGCGCGATGATCTGGGAAATACCCTCGATCGTCGAACTCCAGTCGAAACCCTTGAGGCTTGCTTCCGCCACTTCGATCTTGCCGTCGCCGTCACCGATCGACAGACCGTTCAGACCGAAGTCGAGCTTGCGGCTGTCCATCTCCATGTCGATGCGGTCGATGGCGGCCTTGACCCTTTTGCCGGCCGCTCCCTCTTTTTCATCCGGTGCGTCGGCCTTGAAGCCGATAAGCTGCATGTTGCTCCTGCCGATCATGTCGAGGATGGACACGACCTTGGCAAAAAGCGCCTGGCGTTCCTCCGGCGGAAGCTGGTCGGGATCCTTGGTGACCGTCAGTGCCTTCAGTGTGTCCAGCAGCGGTTCGGATGGCATGCGGGCGGTAAAGCCATCGCTGCGGATCTCGTCATAGCTGAAACGGCCGTCGCCGTCGGTAAATGAAACCGTCTTGACGGAAAGCGGCCCATAGACAGGTTTTGCCTCCTTGTCGTCAGGGCCGGCCTTTTCCGTATAGAGCCGCGCGAGATAAGCGACGTCGATGTCCTGACCGGCGATCACGCCGGTCGACACCGCCACACGCTTGTCCTCAATCGCGCCGTCGCTGTCGGGAAGCCGCATCTTGATGTCGTAGCTGCCCTTGTCTATCGAATACCGGGCGATACGGCCACCGGCGATCTCGGAGAGGACCAGGTTGTTGTAAACCGTCTTCTGCTCGGTGGTCGCGACCGACTGGCTCAACGTCAGCTCGGGCGTGGAGATGCGCGTCGCTGCGAAGCGCTCGATGCGGCGGGGCAGGGAGCCGCCGTTTCCTTCCGCCTGTGCGGACTTCTCGAACGCCGCATTCTCGATGCGGGCATGCGCCATGGAAAGCTTGCCGGTGGGCACATCCACATCGATGTTGCTCATGTCCAGCGCGCCATCCAGAAAGGGCAGCTTCGGACGACCGTCAATAGAGGCAATGCGAAGGTTTTTGCCATCTTCGAGCGGCAGCGTCAGATCGCGAACATGAATTTTCCCGAGGAAATCGACTTCCACGGAACCGGCAGTCGCGCCGGTGCGCGCAACCAGTTCCTTCACCTTCGCCTCGTAGAAGGTCTTGCCGCTGATGACACCTGCGGCCGCAACGGCGACAATTGCCACCGCCGCCCATAGCGCCCTGCGCCGCCCCTTGCCGGTATGGCTGTTTTCCTGTTCCACGACGTTGGTCCTCTCTCACATACTGATCATATTGCGCGCCTTTTAAGCACGCAAAAGTTGCTTAGCAAGAGGTGATCGACGCCCGTGAAGGCCGCGCTACATCCAGACCCTCAACGCCATGCCGGCCAACACAGGTGCGGCGCCAGCGCAAGCGTCGGGCGAAGGGGCAGACGCGGCCTCACCGGCAATCAGCTTTGGGTGGGCAGGGCCTGGAATCCGCCGCGTCACGCGCCATTGATGATATTGCAGATACCCTCGCGGATCACGTTCTTGTCCGCGATCTGCCCTGCCTGAATGTTGAAGACGGCGTCGATCCGCACAGCCGCACCCTTTTGCCGGGCCACTACCCGCAGCGTCTGAATTCTGCCGCTGCCGCTGGTCTCCTGGTGCGCATCGATGGACGACAGCGCCTTGTTGATCTGGATGCCCGAAAAACCTTCCGCCGCCACGGCCTGGGCGAGCTTTTGAAGCACGGCTGGCGCCTTTGCCTTCGGCAGCTCCTGCCAGGACTTGTAGGAAACAGCCGTCACCATCGGCACACCGGAGACGGTGAAGTTCTTCTCGCAGGATGCCGCGAAAACGGGGCTCGAGAAGGTGATCAGGCCAAGAGCCGCTATGAGGTATTTCATTTCGAACAATCCAATCGTTGGTGAAGGCTGACGACAACCGGCCGTGTCAGAAGGTTGACCGTTTGCCTCTGTAGGTGGAAGGCGGCGGCAGAGCCTCATGGGCCTGCGCAAGCGTTTCGAGCCATGTGGCCAGCCCTTCGGGAACCTCTTCATTGCCCGCCTCAAGCGCCTCGATCCAGGAGAGTTCGCATTGCAGCGCGGAGGCGATATTGATCGGCGTCCAGCGAATGACCCGCAGGCATTGGTTAAAGCGTTCTGGCGACATGATGATTTGATTTTTCCCCGTCTTTTTTCCCGCCGAAGCTCACCCACCGGGCGGCGGGAGTCAATTGCTTTTTTGCAACTCTCGATGGCTTGTTTCACTTCCCGATCCGGATTTGCCGGATGATAAACTTAGCTGATCGGCTAGGTTTTTGCTTGTGCCGCGATGATGGAACATGATAGTTAGCGATATGGCTAAGCATCATCCAGAGCTTTCACTCATCTTTCAGGCCCTTGCCGATCCCACACGGCGGGCAATTCTCGCTCGCCTCGGCAGCGGGCCGGCGCAGGTTACCGCATTGTCCGCTCCCACGGGTCTGCGCTTGCCCACGGTCATGCGCCACCTCGCCGTGCTTGAGGAGGCGGGGCTCATCGCCACATCCAAGGATGGACGCGTGCGCACCTGCGCAATAGTACCTGAAGCGCTGGAGCCGGTGAGAACTTGGCTCGATGAGCAACGGGCCGTGTGGGAGAGCCGGCTTGACCGGCTGGAGGCATTTGCAGTTCACGCCATGAAGGAGGAGGAACAATGACAACGAAACCGGGTCAACAAAGCGCACACGCTGAACCGCCACAAGACCGTTTTGCAACGCTCAGCTTCGAACGGGAAATTGCCGTTCCGCTATCGGCTCTCTGGCAGGTCTGGCTCTCACCCGCCGCCCGGGCGGTGTGGGCCTCTCCCTCACCCTCGGTGACAGTGGAATTCCTGGAGGCGGACAGCAGGCTGGGCGGTCGCGAAGTGTCGCTCTGCAAGGTCTCCGGCCAACCGGATATTCGCTGTGAATGCGGCTGGCTGGAGCTTCAGCCAAGCCGCCGCAGCGTGAATTACGAGGTGGTCTCATCCAGCGGCATAACCCAGTCGGCAGCGCTGGTGACTGCCGATTTTCAGGCGGCGGACGAGCGTAGCCGCTTGACCGTAACGGTGCAGCTTTCCTCGCTGGCCGAGGATATGCGCGATGGCTATCAACAGGGTTTCAGCGCCGGTCTCAACAATCTTGCCAGCGTGGCCGGGCGAACCATGGTGCTGGAGCGAGTGATAAAGGTGCCGCGAAACATCGTCTGGAAAGCCTGGATGAACGAAAAGACGCTGCCGCAATGGTGGGGCCCTGAAGGGTTCTCCTGCCGCACGAAGAGGATTGACCTGCGGACCGGCGGTGAATGGGTCTTTGACATGATCGGCCCTGACAGCACAGTCTTCCCGAACCATCATCGTTATGTCGAGGTCCGGCCCGAAGAGAGGATCGCCTATACGCTGCTATGGGGCGAAAACGGGCCGAAACATGCCGATGCCTGGGCCTCCTTCGAAGATCAGGATGGCGCGACGAAAGTTGTGCTGGGCATGGTGTTCAGCACGGAAGCCGAGTTCCAGCAAGCGAAGGGTTTCGGCGCCGTGGAGCTGGGGCAGCAAACGCTGGGTAAACTGGAACGCTTCGCCAAGGCGCTATAGATGCGCCGTTCCGTCAGCTTCATGTGTAGAGGTCTCGATACTGGCTCCTTTCCAGACCGGCATTAATCGTCAAAGCGCGCTCTGCGCGTGCGTGATCGTCTTGCAGGTCCCGCCTAATCTGTGATTTCGGCTCAGCCTACGGAAGCGTAATGCTAGAGCGGGCTTCTGCGGGCAACCTGAAGGCCACTTGGGTCAATAATGGGCGTCAGCCGAATTGGCTTGACCGTACACAAGGGCAGGGCCGTGACTATTTGCGCAGGGCGATTCAGGTGAAGAACATCTGGGTGCCATATGGAGCCTGACCCGGATTATGCGCGGCCTGCGACTAACAAGATTGCTGACTGGGACCGGTGGCCCCGGTAAGGTTTTCCGTAGAAAACAACCCTGCAACCGCGCCTACCCGCTGTTGCCGTCACTTGTTGTGCTGGCAGGATGATCAATACGGCAACAGAGGCCGGCCACAGAGACCTGAAAAGCGCTGTGCTTTTCGAAGAAACATTTGCCTGCTTGTTTGACCAAACGAGCGGAGGCGAAGCGTTATCTCTCAAGGACTATCTCTCGCGTCCGCATGTGCGAGTAAGTGTTGCGCTGCAGGACAACAGCGAGGTTGACGATGCGCTCGCTCGTCTTGGCCACAAACGCCGCATTGCAATCCAGATTCCGCACTGGTCTGTTGCGCCCGACTTCGTCAGGGGAAGCGATCTCATCCTGACGGCAGCAAGACGCAGCATCGAGCTTTTGGGCCAGGGAAGTCTACAATGCGGCGAACTGCCGTTCCAGCTCAACAGCTTTCCATTCGTCCAGGCGTGGCACAGGCGTTGCGAAAAGGATGCGGCGCATCGATGGCTTCGGGAGGCAATCGCTGCCATGGCGTCTAAGGAACCGACGTAGATACTCGGGACAACAGTTGGACGTCTGCTACGACATCCATGCTGAGGCCGAAGCTTTGGGCTTGGCGACGACGATATGATCGGCGTGGTTGGAGTGATCGAACAGCGAACCGTCGCACTTTCACCAGAGATCATCGCATATGGATTTTGCCCCGAGTCTGCATTGGCTGCTTTCGGAGGCACTTGGACAGCACCGCCTAAGCTCATCGAGTTGATCGTTGCTTCGAACATTTGCGAGGCCGCGCCGGTGGCAACCTTCCGCTCCCAAGTCACAGGACATTAAGTGTTTCAGCGTACCCAAAGCGCGAGTCGCTAGTTTGATTGCCATCAAGGGCGCCTGAACTATCCACAGTCGAGGTTATTCATCGGCGCGCTGCGCGAACTAACGGCTCATGTGCGCCGAGCTTGCGGGAGAGTTCCGCGGCAGCTTGCGTCAAGACGCTCAGATGAGAGGATTGGGCCTCTGCCGTAAACCTTTGCATCTGGACGGTAAGACCGATCGCCCCGACCAGCGCATTACCGACGCCGAAGACGGGGACGCCGATCGCTCCGGTATCCGGGTCTCGTTCGCCGAGGGAGATGTAATAGCCCTTCTCCCTGATGTCATCGTAAAACAGCCCGGGCTCCCCCGAAAACGCCACGAGGATCCGGGCGGTGGCGCCCTTATCCAGCGACAGGGCTGCCCCTTCTTCCAGGTAGTGCCGGAAGATCCGCTCGGCGTGCTGCCGGTAAAGGCAGATGCGCCGGTCGCCGTCCTTAATGTAAAAGGCAGCAGTTTCTTGTGTGCTCTCGACAAGCTCCTTGAGCGTCGGTCGGACGTAGTCGGCAAGGTTGAACGCGCGCTGGTACTGGTTGCCGAGACGATAGAGCGACGATCCCAGGCGAAAGCGGCCGTCAGCTTCCCGAAACAGGTAGCCGAACCGTTCGAGCGAAGCGGACAGCCGCAAGATAGTGCTCGGATAAAGCCCGGTTCTTTGAGCAAGCTCGTTCAGCGTCAGTTTCGGATTTGCATCGTCGAATGCGTCGAGGACGGATAGTGCACGTTCGACGGCCTCCACACGCTGTTCTTTTTGTCCGGCCATGAAACGCCTCGCCCGTTTGTAAGCTTCTCTCGCATCGGAGCTTTTTCCAATGCAGCTCTGCGAATCCATATAGAGCATTTCGATATGGGATGGCATTAGGAGAGACGCTCGTTGAACCCATATCAGCGGCGAGCGATGATTTTCCACACCCCGTAGGCGCTCGCGACCTGTCGATCCTGGACGAACAATTCCCCCCGCATGAAGACGAGCTGACGGGTTTCTCGCACCACTGTGCAGCTGATTTCGACGGTTTCGCCAATCTTGACCGGTTCAAGAAACTGCATGTCGAGCTGCACGGTGGCTTGTGCACGGGTCGGATCGCCCTGTCGGGCCGTCTTGCCCATCGCCCGATCGGCGAGCGTCATCAACATCCCACCCTGGACATAGCCGGCGCGGTTCTTGTGCTTGGCTTCCGCATGAAAGCGGAACCTTCCGCTTTCGAGGGACGTCGCTCGATGGAAGATCGGCCCGACAAGTTTGATGAAGCCATCGTCCTCCTCTTCGACCCACTCGATCTTGGTGCTCATGCACCCATTCCCCGCAGCGGAATAATGCCAAAGACAAGCGCGCCGGCAAGCATCGCAAACATCAAACCGATCACCCATCCGATCGCGGCCTTCTGGTTCTCACCGTAGTTGATGTCGAGAAGAGCGACGAGGAGATAGGTCGAAGCGACAAGCGGGCTCAACAGATGCAATGGCTGGCCAATCAGCGATGCCCGCGCCATTTCCGCCGAGGAAATCCCGTAGGCGGCCGCCGTCTGCGCAAGGATCGGCAGGACACCGTAATAAAAGGCATCGTTGGTAACCGCATATGTCGCCGGTCCGCTGAGGAGGGCTGTGAATGGCGCGAGATACGGCCCGAAACTGTCTGGCGTGATATAAAGAAGGCTGTTCGACATGGCGTCGAGCATACCCGTACCATTTAGAATTCCGGTGAAGATGCCGGCGGCAAATATCAGCGAGACGACGGCCAGAACATTGAAGGCGTGCGCGCTCAGGCGTTCCTTCTGGCTGTTGACGTCGGGGTAATTCAACACGAGCGCCACGGCGGTTGCGATCATGAAAAGGATCGGCAGGGGCAGGAAACCCTCGACCAGTGCGATGATCAGGATCACGGTGAGGATGAGGTTGAACGGCAGCATGCGCGGCCGGCGGAACTGCGGCACCTCCCCGAGACCTTCCTCGATTGCGGCGACATCGCTGGCCCGCACGGTTCCGATCCGGCGACGCTCCCGGATACCGAAAATGATCGCGACAAACATAATATACGCGATTCCTGCCAGCATGGCTGGGATCAAAGGCACAAATACCTCGCTGACGTCGAGATGCATGGCGCTTGCTGCGCGTGCCGTCGGGCCGCCCCAGGGGAGGATGTTCATCACTCCGATCGACATCAACAGCAAGGTCGCCATATATTGCAGGCGGATGCCGAGACGCCGGTAAATCGGCAAGAGCGCGGCGGTGCAGATCACGTAAGTGGTGGCACCGTCACCGTCGAGCGCCACCGTCGTGCCCATCACCGCCGTGCCGACGATGATCTTCAGAGGGTCGCCCTTGGCGAGTTTCACGATGAGGCGGATCAACGGATCGAACAAGCCGGCATCTGTCATGATACAGAAGTAGATGATGCCGAAGAACAACATGGCGGCGGTCGGCGCCAGTTTGACAATGCCATCGAGCATCATTTTGCCCATATCGGCACCAGCCCCGGCGATCAGGCCGAATACGATCGGCACGATCATCAAAGCAACAAGCGCGGTCATGCGTTTCGTCATGATCAGGATCATGAAGCTCGCGACCATTGCGTAACCGAGGAATATCAGCATGTCGTCTCCCTTCGACCACGTGCAAGCCTGCCTCCCAAGGCATGATGAGCGCGCGGTCGGATCGAAATTTTGTCAAATCAGTAGTGCAGGCACCAATCAGGCGTAGTGGAAGCCCTTTGGCAGCCCCGCATCCTGGACATGGCCATAGAGTGCCTCGCCAGGCAGACCGGACAGGATGATTGGGCGCGCCGCAATCAACTTGTCGATGTCGATTCCGGTCTTGAGGCCCATGGCCTCGAGCATGAACACGAGATCTTCCGTCACGATATTGCCGGTGGCGCCCGGTGCATAGGGACATCCGCCCAGGCCTGCCTGGGAGGAATCGAAAGTAGTCACGCCGACGTCGAGCGCCGCTACGACATTGCCGAGACCCTGGCCACGGGTGTTGTGGAAATGCGCGCCACCGGCCTTTTCGCCAACTTCGCTCTTCAGCCGCTTGAACAGCCGCTTCACCTGCGCCGGATTGCCGTATCCCGTCGTGTCGGACAGGCCGATCGTGTCTGCGCCAGCGTCGGCAAGCATGCCGGCGAGCCTGATGACCCAGTCTTCCGAAATCGCGCCTTCCATCGTGCACCCGAAGGCCGTCGAAATCCCGACCTCGATACTCGGCCTGTAGTCATCCGGTTGCTCGTGACGCAGGCGATTGACGCGCGCAACATCCTTGACCGCTTCCTCGACAGTGCGGTTGATATTGGCCTTGCTATGCGCCTGCGAGGCCGAGACCGGCATGGTGATCTTTCGGGTGCGCGCCGCGAAGGCTGCTTCAGCCCCGCGAAGATTGGGGACGAGGGCCAGGACCGTCAGCTCCGGGATTTCGATCGCCGCCTGGACAAGATCGGCACAGTCGGCCATCTGGGGAAGAAGCTTCGGCGAGACGAAAGATCCGACCTCGATCTCGGACAGACCGGATACGGCGAGCGCCTTGATCCATGCGATCTTGGTTTGCGTCGGCATGATGCGCTTGATGCTTTGCAACCCATCGCGCGGTCCGACTTCGCTGACGATGACGTCACGGTTCTCCGGTCCCATCGGAATCTCCTCCAACTCCAAAAACAGAATGTGTTTCTACTAGACGGAAATATTAACATCGTCAAACCTTTTGCAGGACGATTATGATCGGTTCATGCACAAAGGCCGCTTACTAAAACGCCGCGAATTCCCGGAACTTATTGGTTGTTCGACAAAATCTCATCTGCGGCTGTCGTCTCCATTTTAGGCGAGATGCTGCGAGTGCTAGCAGACGGCTGGCGCAGAGTTGCAGCGCAACATCTAATTTTCTTGACAATGCCGGAGCTTCGTCCAATTCCTAGGTATAACAGAAATGATTTCTATCTAGCAGAAATGGAGGAGGGCGCCTTGAGCCAACCGTTCCGTGACAACAGCAGCCTTCCGCTTGCGGGCATCAAGGTCGTCGAGTTTTCGCACATGATTATGGGGCCGAGCTGCGGCATGATCCTCGCTGACCTTGGCGCCGACGTGGTCAAAATCGAGCCGTATCCCAACGGCGACAATACGCGCCGGCTGAATGGTTCTGGAGCAGGCTTCTTTCCAACGTTCAATCGTAACAAACGCAGCCTCGTGCTTGATCTGAAGTCGAAGGATGGCAAGGACGCCGCCCAGAAGCTCATCGATCAGGCGGATGTTTTGATCGAGAACTTCCGCCCCGGTGCGCTCGACAAGCTCGGCTTCGGCTATGATGCCCAGAGCGCCAGCAATCCCAGGCTGATCTATTGCTCGCTGAAGGGCTTTCTTTCCGGCCCCTACGAACACCGCGCAGCGCTCGATGAAGTCGTTCAGATGATGGGCGGGCTTGCCTACATGACCGGCCCCACGGGGCGCCCGTTGCGCGCTGGCGCTTCCGTCAATGATGTCATGGGGGGCATGTTTGCAGCGATCGCCATCCTTGCCGCCTTGCAGGAACGATCGATGACGGGGAGGGGGCAGCTTGTGCGCAGCGCACTCTTCGAGAACAACGTATTTCTCGTTGCCCAGCACATGCTGCAGATGGCAGTCACCGGAAAGCCCGCTGCACCTCTGCCGGAACGTATCTCGGCCTGGGCCGTCTACGATCTCTTCGACACCGCCGACGGCGAGCAGATCTTCGTCGGTGTCGTCAGCGATACCCAATGGGTGGCATTTTGTACGGCCCTTGACCTGGAGAAGTTCCTCGACAATCCCGATCTGCAGACGAACGCCGATCGCGTCCTGCATCGTGCCGACTTCATGCCCGACATCAAGGCGATCTTTGCAGCGATGACCCTGAAGGATGCGCTGGCGCGTTGCGAGGAGATCGGACTGCCGTTTGCGCCGATCGCCAAGCCGCAGGACCTGTTCGACGATCCGCATGTCAGCCAGCCGGGCGGGACGGTCGATGTTGTTCTGCCCAATGGCACACCGACCCGAGTTCCGACCTTGCCGATCGATTTCAACGGCGAGCGGCTTGGTCTGCGCTTCGATATCCCGCGTTGTGGTGAACACAGCGTCGAGGTCCTGCGCGAGCTTGGCTACGCCAAGGCCGATATCGACCGCATGGTCGTCGAGGGCAGCGTCGGTTGCGACGGCAATCGCGGCGAGCCGGCACCACTGCGCAAGCTTGCATGACTTTCAAACGTCGCGTTCTGCGCGGCGCGCATCCCGCGTAGGGAGGAGATGATTGGGATTGGAGACCCGATCGAAGATTGGCCGCAGATGACTGCGGCACGCCACTGGGAGGAGCCCATGACAATGCAATCAGCCTCGGCTGTGGAACTGAGAAACGTCGCCGTTAAGTTCGGCGCCTTTACCGCGGTCGCGGAAATGAACCTGACTGTCAAGGATGCCGAGTTCGTCGCGGTCGTCGGACCGACCGGCTGCGGAAAATCCACCATCCTCAACGTCGTCACCGGCTTGTTGAAGGCCGCCAATGGCGATGTCGAGATTTTCGGCGAACGGTTGAAGGGGTTGAACTCCCGTAGCGGATACATGCTGCAGCAGGAGGCAATCCTGCCTTGGAAAACTGCCGAAGATAATGTCGGGCTCGGCCTGGTCTTTCAGGGCGTTGCCAAAGACGAGGCCCGTGCGCGGGCCCGTGAATGGATGGCAAAGGTCGGGCTCAAGGGTTTCGAGAAACGCTATCCGCACCAATTGTCAGGCGGACAACGCAAGCGTATCGCCATGGCGCAGACGCTGATCATGGAGCCGAAGATAGTCCTGATGGACGAGCCGTTTTCGGCACTCGATGTCCATACGCGGCGCCTGATGCACCGTATTCTTCTCGATCTGTGGCAAGCCGACCGTCGCTCGCTGATTTTCATCACCCACGACCTGGAAGAGGCCATCGTGCTTGCGGACCGTGTGGTCGTCATGTCAGCCGGCCCCGGCAGCCGGATCGTCGGCGACGTCGAAATCAACTTGCCGCGCCCGCGCGATGTCTCGCAGCTCGCGACGACGGACGAATTCATGCGGCTGTACCGCCAGATCTGGGACATGCTCGGCAAGGAAGTGGAGAAAAGCTATGTCAATCAGTGATACGACTGCAAGCGTCGACACGCAGCGCGCGGCGGGCGCTTCTGTCCGCCTTCCTTACAGGGCCAAGGTCCACTTCGCCCAGGTCGCGATCCTTGTCGGCTTCCTCGGGCTTTGGGAATCCGGTGTGCGCAGCGCGCTGCTCGACCCGTTCTTCTTTCCGGCACCAAGTGCGATCGTGCTGCGCGTCTTCGAATGGGTCCAGACGCGGGAATTGTGGACCGACCTTGGCATTACCCTGCTCGAGACTGTGCTTTCCTTTGTGATCGGCATTACCGCGGGCACAGTTCTCGGCGTCTGGCTGGGCCTGTCCAAATTTGCCTCGGATGTTTTCCAGCCCTTCATAAAGGTCTTCAACGCCATTCCCCGCGTGCTACTTGCGCCGATCTTCGTCATCTGGTTCGGCATCGGGCTCGCCTCGAAAGTGGCGCTCGGCGTGATGATCGTGCTCTTCATCGCCTTCTTCAACACCTATCAGGGCGTGCGTGAAGTAAACCCGGTCGTGCTGGCCAATGCTAGGCTCCTGAAGGCAAGCAAGCTTGCCCTGTTGCGCCACGTCTATCTGCCTTCGGCGACCAGCTTCATCCTGTCTTCCCTGCGCGTTTCTGTCGGTATGGCCGTTCTGGGTGCGGTCGTCGCCGAGTATCTCGGATCGTCCTACGGTCTCGGCAACCGTATTGGCCAGGCCGAAGGTGTCATGGATGCGACAGGTGTATTTGCAGGCCTCGTCATTCTGTCAGTCTTCGTGGTCGTCCTCGACGGCCTGGTTGACCGTCTCGAGAAGCGTCTGCTGGTCTGGAAACCGGCATCGCATCCTGAGCATGAAGCATAATTTCATCTTGAGGAGGAGAACCAAAATGAAATCACGTATTGCAGCCCTCACCGGAACAGCCTGCCTCGCCCTGTCGCTGTTATTCGCGCAGGCGCGCGCCGCCGAACCCGAAAAGAAAGACATTTCCCTTGCAGTCGGATCGGTGATCATGAGCTACATGCCGGTTGGTCTGGCCGATGCAACAGGTGCCTTCAAAAAGGAGGGGCTCAACGTCACCGTCGAAAACTTCAAGGCTGGCGGCTCGAAGGCGCTGCAGGCGCTCATCGGCGGTTCCGTCGATGTGGTCGTGGGTGCCTATGACCACACGATCCAGATGCAGGCCAAGGGCAAGTTCGTCCAATGCGTCGTCCAGTTCAATACGCTTCCCGGCAATTCTCTCGCCGTTCGCGCAGCGCTCGCCGACAAGGTCAATTCGGGGGCCGACCTTAAAGGTCTGAAGATCGGCATCACGACGCCCGGTTCTAGCACCGACATGGCCATTCGCTACTATCTGCAGCGCAATGGTCTGAAACCGACGGATGCGCAGATCATAGCAGTGGGCAGCGGCACGCCTGGCATGGTGGCGCTGGAGCAGGGCAATGTCGATGCGCTTATTTACTGGGATCCGGTTGCGACAATCCTGGAGCAGAAGAAGGCGGTCAAGGTGCTGTTCAATGCCCGCACGCCAGAAGGCAATATGAAAGCGTTCGGTGGCTCGGTCTCGCCCTTCGCCTGCCTCTATGCCACCAAGGACTTCATCGACAAGAACCCTGAGACGATCCAGCGCCTGGTCGACGCCTTCGTCTCCACCTTGCGTTTCATCCATGACAAGCCCTCGGCCGAGATCGTCGACGCACTTCCCGATACCTGGAAACTTCCGAACCAGCGCGATCTGAACATTGCGATCATGGACGCGTCGAAGCAGATGTTCTCGACCGACGGGATGACGATACCCGATAGCGTCAAGATCAATTACGGCATCGTTAGTGCCTATACCGACGAGGTGAAGAATGCCGATATCGACCTGACGCAGACCTACACCAATCGCTTTGCCGAGGAAGCCGCCAAGCGGTTGAAATAAACTTCACCAAACCGCGGCGGGATAGGCCCGCCGCGGCGCCTCTCCGGAGCATGACGATGTTTCTCTTCAATCCGCCGGTTGCCATCGCATCCGAAATATTTACGACCATGCCGGGCGAATTTCGCAAGACGGGGATCAGGTCCGCCTGGGGAGATGCGAACAAGCAAGGCCACCCCGTAGACTGCTTCATTGAGGGTCCTGCTTTCGACAGCGATGGCAATCTCTACATCGTTGATATCCCGCACGGCCGGATTTTTCGGATTTCGCCCAGGGGCGAGTGGGTGCTGGCTGCCGAATATGACGGCCAGCCGAATGGCCTGAAGTTTCATCAGGACGGCCGGATCCTGGTTGCGGACTATCGCCGGGGCCTCCTTCAGTTCGATCCGGAAACGGGTAAGGTCACCGAAGTTCTGGCGCATCGCAATTCTGAGGCTTTCAAGGGGCTGAATGATCTGGCGATCGCCTCCAACGGCGATATTTATTTTACCGACCAGGGCCAATCCGGCCTGCATTCACCCACCGGACGCGTGTTTCGATTGTCTCCCTGCGGCCGTCTCGACTGTTTAATGGATAATCTCCCAAGTCCCAATGGCCTTGTACTCAGCCCCGACGAGAAGGTGCTGTTCGTCGCGATGACCCGCGACAATTCCGTCTGGCGCGCACCCTTGATGCGGGATGGATCGGTGTCGAAGGTTGGGCGCTTCTGCCAGATGTTTGGCACCAGTGGTCCCGACGGGCTTGCGATGAGTGAGGACGGCAGCCTCTTCGTTGCTCATGCGTCGCTTGGCGCCGTCTTGATGTTTGCACCTAGCGGAGAATGCATCCAGGTCATAGAAAGCTCCGCTGGCAAGACCTGTACCAATATTGCTTTCGGTGGGTACGGCAACAGCGAACTATTTATTACCGAGTCCGCAACCGGTTCCATCCTGCGCGCGAGGACCGAGCTCAAGGGTATCGCGCTCCCTCGTTGAGACCAGCCCACTGAGCATTCGGGACAACTCGTGAACTACTCCGGAATCGGCGCCCCCATCGGGATGAACCACGTCACAACCCAGAAATACGTCGGTATATTCGAGAGCCTGTTCCTCGCCCGAAGCGTTCAACCTTGTTTTTCGAACAAACTAAAGCGCTTGACCAAAACCCCTAAAATACATTTCCTCGATTCGGAAGTTGGCCATCAAGGAGCTGTGGGGCGTGTCCGTATCAGCGCACCTCCTTCATTTGCCAAGAGATGCATTCTGCCTCGCCTGCCGGAGTTTCTCCGTGCGAACCCAAGTATTTCGGTAGAGATCGAATTCAGCGCCGATTTCCTCAATATGGCAGTGCGCGGGATCGATATTGCTATCGGAGGTGGAGACGTGTCAGGACTGCCCGGTCACTTCGTTCGCCAACTTTGTACGTTTCCGTGGATCGTGTGCGCGACGCCCGACTACATCAGCGCTCATGGACGGCCGGTCACTCCGTCTGATCTAGCCAGCCACGATCTTATTGGTTTGCGCAATCGGGTAAATGGGCAGGTCGAAAGCTGGCGTTTCCGTAGCCCGGTGGACGGAAAAACGATCCGTCACCAGCCTAAGGCGCGACATGTGTTCGATGATCCAGAAGCTGCGTGGGACATGATCCGCTCTGGAGTTGGTATAGGCTATGCGCCAGCGTGGGTCGGTATAGAGGACTGGAAGCAAAGTGTTGTGACCGAGGTTTTAGGCAATTGGCGTAGCGGTGAAGTCCCGCTCTACGCCGTGAGGATCGACAAACGTCACACGCCTTCACGTGTACACATCGTGCATGATTTCATCGTCGAACTGACGCGAGCCTCGCACGAAGCTTTCTCTGAATTGGGTGTCAATCGCTAGTCGGGCACGATTCAAGTCATGGACGAGAGTATCATTCGATCTCCGGATTGATAGATGATGGCTGGCCTGAGACGAGTATTTCTTGACAGGCGACCGGTTGGTGCGGCGAGCGTTGCGATCGGGTGATACGAGCCTTGACAGCCATATTGAGTATCACCCAGTCTGCGCCAGATGGATTCTGCTAAATGAGGGCCATAGAGGTGCCTCGCGCAATAACAACGTCATGACCACGAGCCTTCAATTCATCGATAGAAGCAATCCCCATGAGCGCCAGGCTGACGGAGACTTCCTTTTCGAGAATGGCGATCACGCCCGCGACGCCGTGCTCTCCCGCAGCGGACAGCCCGTAGGCATAGGCGCGGCCAAGCATTACGCCATCGGCTCCGAGACCGATCGCCTTGATGATGTCTGTGCCGCGGCGAATGCCGCCATCCAGCATCAGGCAGAAGTCTGGACCGACGGATGCGCGAATGCCAGTCAGGGAGCGGATCGTGCTGGACGCACCGTCCAGCTGACGCCCCCCGTGGTTTGAAATCACGACGCCGTCGCAGCCGATGCCGCGCGCCTTCACGGCATCGTCGGCCGAAAGTACGCCCTTGACGACCAGCTTTCCCGTCCAGCGTTCGCGCAGCCAAGCGAGGTCTTTCCAGGAGAGCGTCTTATCGATGCCGCGTGACAGATTTGTCGCCTGCTCCAGTGCGCCACGGCCGAACTCCGGACGATGTTCAATCGCGCGTACCGAAGGCATCCCACCGAGTGCCATTTCCGCCAACCAGCGCGGGCGAAGGGACAGACGGGCGAAGAGGCCCGGGGTCATTCGCGTCAGCGAACGGAAGCCGTTGCGCACGTCGCGTTCACGGATGCCGGTAATCGCTGTGTCGACAGTGACGAACAGGGTATCAACGCCTGCCTGTCCCGCAGCGACGAGGAGCTCCTCGCAGAGCGTGCGGTCCTCGAGCACATAGAGCTGGAAGTGCAACGGTCCTTTGGTCTGGGCCCGGAGGTCGGTGAGCGACGCAATGGAGAAGGTCGAGAGGCAGAAGGGTATATTGGCCGCATGGGCGGCGCGAACCGCTTTTATCTCGCCATTGCCCGTATAGAGACCAAGAAATCCGACCGGGCCCAGCATGAAAGGTAGAGGGTGGCGCATGCCTAGATAGGAGGCTGAAAGGTCCTGCGGCTTTGGTTCCACCAGTACATTCTGCTTGAGCTCAAAATCGCCAAAGTCCGCGCGGTTGGCTTGCATCGTAACTTCATCGAACGATCCGCCGTCAATGTAGTCGAAGAAGATCTTTGGCAATCGACGGCGTGCGAGTTCGCGATAATCAGAGACATTTACCGGCTTCATCTCAGCCTCGCTCCGGATCAATCGCATCAAAGAAGCGAGACAAGGCATCCTCGCCCTCAACAGGTTCGCTTCCAGCCATGACTGCACTCGACAGGCCAATCAGGGATGATGCCGGATTATGGCTCGTCGCACCCGCACGAAGGTTCATCACCAGTGTTGGACACAGGAAGAGGCCGAGGCGGACCACCCGGCGCCAGTCAGCGGGAAGCATGCCGCGCGCCTTCAGCTCGGCAAGAAGCGGCCTCCACATGACCTCCCCCTTTACGGCAAGAAGTTCGCGCCGGACCTTGCTCGGCTCGTAATTGGTGGTGATCAGAAGCATGTCGTCATCGAGCGTGACGCTTGCCGAATAGCGCTCTCCAGCAAGAGCCGGGTCATATAGCCAGAGCGGATGGGCGAGGATGTTGTGAAACGTCGTCTTCACTTCCGCGAGGAGCGTCGGGATATTCTCACCGGCGAAAGCGGGGTCGAAGAAGGAGAGGCGGGTGTCGCTGCCGTCGTCCTCATACCAGACATTGGCATTATGGGCGTCGCCATGGGCGGTAACGCCGCCTGCATCGGCGAGCTTCGCTGGGTTCAGCCGTTCATGCGCCTCGTCGAAAAGCGCTGCGAAACCGTCGCGATACGCGATGCCGTTAACGCAGAAGCGAAGCCCGGAGAGGGTTTGCCAATCCAGGGTCATGCCCGGCAGTTCGAACGTCTTGCCAACATAGAAATTTGCCAGTCTGCCACCGGGATAGATGCCAGTGAGGGGATCGATCAGGCGCTCATAGAACAATCGATGAACCGGCTCGGCGGCCACTTCTGTGGGCGTGACAACGTGCAGCGTTTCCAGATACACTTTCAGAACCGCCTCATTCAGCCTGCGCTCGGCCTCCACCGCCTTTGCGCGGGCTGCCGGATCGTCCTTGAGGTCCAGCGCGCGCAACACGTCGGAAAAACGCGGGTCGCTGCGGCGGCGATAGACGAGGATCTGTTCACCCGGCAGCACGGACATGAGCAACGGCTGGTCGACCGGCAGACCTGCGCGGGCAAGAATATCGGCGCGGTAATATTCGCCGCTCATTGCCTCTTCGCCCTCCTCCTGATGGAACTTGAAGAAGAACTGACCTTCGCCGGTTTCGAAGAAGCCATTGAGGGAATTGAGACTGTACTGATCCTGATTGATCGCCACATTCCTTGCTTCGATGCTGAAAAGGTCACGGAGCAAGTCGGCAAGCATTTTTTCCGCTCTGCCATCGGCGGCCTTGGCGATTTTTCGGATTTCCGCGGTGCGGCTGGCGGGCTGGGTCATGGCAATTGTTCCGGATGTTGTCTTATTTGCTGCCGTGCAGATAGCGGCTTCCAAGCGAGTAGCGGCTGCCGACATAGGTAAGCGTATTGACGGTCGCGACGATCGGGCCTGTCCAGGTCTTGCGGTGCAGGACGAGACAGCTGTCGCCAACGCGGATCTGCAACAGGCGCGCATGGGCCTCGCTGGCCGGCAGAGCGCTGATCAGGTGCTCGACTTCGGTGAGCGGCGTTGCGTTCTGGAGATAGTCGTAGGTTGCCGCCGTGGTGAAGTCCTGCTCGACATAGCCTGAAACGAGGCTGGGGTTGACGTAGCGTTCCTCGAGCTGGACCGGCAGATCGTTTTCAAAATGAATGACGACCGAATGGTCCACGGGGCGGCTGGTGCTGAACTCGAAGGCAAGCAGGAGTTCGGGTTCCGGCCTGACGATGCGTTCCAGCACGACAACCTCGGCGCGGTGGCGACCGCCACGGGCCCTGATTTCGGTTATGATGTTGCTGATCTCGATCAGCGTCGACTGTGGTTTTGGCGGCGCGACAAATGTGCCCACGCCCTGGATGCGGCGCAGATGCCCTTCCGAGGTGAGCTCCCGAAGCGCGCGGTTTACTGTCATGCGCGAAACGCCGAGCGTCGAAACCAGCTCGTGCTCCGAAGGCAACCGGCTGTTGCGCGCCCATTTGCCGCTGCCAATGTTGCCGAGAACGAAGTCCTTCACCTTCTCGTAGAGGGGCGAGGCGGAATCTGAAAGTGCAGTCATGGTCACTGTCTCCGCCTCCGCGTCGCTGCGCCGGCATTGTTGAAGTGACGTGTCAGACCTATTTCGACACGTCTATTATCGTCTTCAAAGCGCTGCTTTCACCCCGCAGCAACCGGTCATAGGCGGCGGGGACATCATCGAGTGAGGGCAGCACCTCGATAAAGCGGTGAAGAGCCGGCGTGAGCTCTGTCAGCAGCGCCGTTGCCTCCGGCAGTTCGTTGCAAAAGGCGTGGCAACCGATCAGTGAAATTTCGCGCTCGACAAGAATGTTGGGATCGAAATCAAGCTTGCCGTGGCTGATGCCGACAAGCGCCAGACCGCCGCCGCCGGAAAGGAGGCCTACGGCCCGGCCTATCGCCTGAATGCTGCCGGTGGCGTCAAGCGCATAACGAAGGCGGTCACCCGAAAGCGCGGCGTCTATCACAGCCTTGTCGAGTGTTACGATCTTGCCACCTGTCACGTCACTGACGCGTCGGGCTCGCTCCGCATTCAGGTCGGCGAGCAGAACCGGGCCGTCGTGCAGGCGGGAGAGGATGAGAGCGCTCAGCCCGCCGATCGTGCCGCAGCCGACGACGAGCACCGGCTCCCCCCTGGGAACAGCAAGGCGGCGCACCGCGTGCAGCGCCACGGCGAGCGGTTCTGCCATGGCAGCGATATGTGGCGAGAGTTGCGGATCATGGCCGACCAGCAGCTTGGCCGGTACCTGCACCTCATCTGCAAAACCGCCGTCGCACACTTCGCCGACGAAGCCCAGGTTTTCACACACATTGGTGCGGCCACTCGAACAGGCCGGGCAGAGGCCGCACCACATGCGCGAGTCTGATGAAACGACATCGCCGATCGCAAAATCAGTCACACCGTCGCCGATCGCCGTGATGCGCCCGCAGAATTCGTGACCGGCGGTGGACGGACGACGGGAAATCCATTGTCCGGTGCGGTAATTGTGCAGATCGGAACCACAAATCCCCGCTGCCCTGACTTGCAGATTGACGAAGCCTGCCGGCGGCGAAGGTGGGGAGGCCATCTCCTCCACACGCAGGTCGTTCGCATCGTGAAGCCGCACCGCCTTCATGGATCAGGCACCCTTTTTCAGATAGGCGTCGCGCACCGGAGAAACCGCGAGCGCATGCGAGGAGAATCCTTCGTAAAGAGCGAGGTTATGGGAATGTCTGGCGAATTCCGGATAGGCTGGCGGCGTGACATAGCCGATCGAGCTGCGCTTGACGAAGTCGGTCACCGAAAGCGGCCCGAAGGTACGTGCCCAGCGGCTGGTCGGTAGCACGGCGTTCGGGCCGAGCGAGAAATTGGCGATGCTGACCGGCGTGTGGGTGCCCATTAGAATTTCGGAGGCTTCGGTGATATGTCCGAGATGGATGAACGGTTCTTCCGACAGTAATTCGAGATGTTCCGGCGCATAGGCATTGACGAAAGCGTAGCTCTCTTCAATCGAGGACGTCAGGACGATACCGCCGGTCTTGCCGGTGAGAACGGTCTTGGAGAAAGCGACGCGCTGCTCCGACATTTTGGCCCAATGTTCCGGCAGGGCCGCGATCGCCTCCTCGACGACGCGCCGGCTATGGGTGACGAGATAGGCCGAGGAATCGGGGCCGTGTTCCGCTTCGATCAGCAGGTCAAGCGCGGCAAGGCCGCCATGGACCGTATCGTCGGCAAAGATCATGACTTCCGAAGGACCGGCCGGCAGGCCGGTATCGATGACGCCGGACAGCGAGCGCTTGGCGGCGACGACCCATGGGCTTCCCGGACCAACGATCTTGAGCGCCGGCTTCACGGTCTGCGTACCGTAGGCGACGGCGGCCACCGCCTGGGCGCCGCCGACCTTATAGATGGTATCCACGCCGGCGAGACGCGCGGCAACCAGTGTGGCCGCATCGACCGAGCCATCGGGCGCCGGCGGTGTGACGATGGCAAGGTTCGGAACGCCGGCAACGACCGCGGGCACAGAGGTCATCATGGTGACAGACGGAAAGGATCCCTTGCCGCGTGGAACATAGAGCGCTACGGACTGGATCGGCGTGAAGCGATCACCCGCAAAGGCACCGGGGCGAATTTCCTTCAGCCACATGGCTTCCGGCTTCTGCTCCTCGTGGAAATGGCGGATATTGTCGATGCCGAACTGGATGGATTCGATGACGCTTGCATCAACCAGCTTGAAGGCCGCGTCGAATTCGGCTTCGGTGACTTTGAGATTGGTTTCGGTCACGTCGGCCTTGTCGAGTTCGCGACCGAAGCGAGCCAGTGCACTGTCGCCTTCGGTGCGAACGGCTTCGAGGATTGGGGCAACCTTTTCGATGAAGCTCGAGATGTCGCTTTCCGAACGGCGCAGCAGGGCGGCCTTCTCATCGGCATCGAGCTTGGAATAGTCGTAGAAAGACACTGATGTCATCGTCTTGTCCTTGATAGCTGGCCATACGGCCGATTGGTCACTTCGATTTCAGGAAGATGTCGAGGCCGACGAGGCGGTCGAGCAGCGCGATCGCGATCCCGGCGCAGGCGATGAACACCACGGAAATGGCGGCAAGGTCCGGTGTGATGATCGAGCGGATGGAGTTGTAGATCTGGACCGGCAGTGTGACGCTTCGCGCGTCTACCAGAAGCAGGCTTACGAGGAACTCATTCAACGCCAGAATGAACATCAATAGAGAGCCGGTGATCACGCCCGGCAGGACGGCGGGAAGCGTGATGTATAGGAAACGCTGCAAGGGTGGCGCACCGCAATTTGCGGCCGCAAGTTCCAGATCCGGCGACAGGTTGCTGGCGCTTGCCGTCACCGCCCAGATCATGAAGGGCAGGTTGATGACCGAGCAGGCGATGCCGACGGGCCATAGCTTGCCAAGCACACCCATCTGTCCAAAGGCGAGCATCATGCCGATGCCGGAACCGATCAGCGGAATCGTGAAGGGAAGCAGCAGATAGATCTGGATGGAGCGGGCAAACCGTACCCGATATTTGGCGAGCGCAATACCGGCGAGCGTGCCGACGGGAATGGATACCAGGGTGCAGATCGCCGCGACGATCAGTGAGCGGAAGAAGGCCTGGCGCAGATCGGTGGCGTGGGCGATCTTGCTATACCATTGCAATGAAAACCCGTCCGGCGGGAAGGTGATGATGTTTCCGGAAGTAAACGAGGCACCGAGAACCACGATGGTGGGTGCCGACAACATGAGGAGCGCGGTGGAGACGAAGGCCCAGATGACGATGGATTTGCTGCGGCTGCCGGTCATTTGCGGTCGCCCCCCATGGCAAGCGTGCCTGCACCGAAGACCATGAAGACGACACCGACGAGAATGGAGCCAACCGCGACGAGCAGCAGCGAGAGTGTCGCGCCGAGGCCTTGGTCGGAGGTGCGGAAGAACTGGTCGTAGATCGCGTTAGCGATGAAATCCTGCGTCCCCCCGCCAAGGATCGCGGGAATGGCAAAGTCCGTAAGGGAGAGCGTGACTACGACAAGACCGGCTCCGACGAGGCCGGGGCGCGAAAGCGGCAGGACGACATGACGGAAGGTGCGAAGCCAGCTGGCGCCGAGGGAGGCGGCGGCGGCCTCGAGTTCCGCCGGAATGGCGGTCAGGGCAGGTGCCAGCATCAAAACAGCGAAGGGCAGCATGTATTGAACAAGGCCGAACAGAACAGCCGGGTAGTTATAGAGAAGGCGTATCGGTGAGACACCGACCAGGCCGAGAGCCTCGTTGACCATGCCCTGGTTGCCGAGAATGATCAGCCAGCCATAGGCGCGTACTACCTGACCGATGAAGAAAGGCAGGAACAGCGCAACCAGCAGGAATTTGCGCAGCGCCGAGGAGGACGTGCGCACCATGAGATAGGCGTAAGGGAAGGCGAATATCAGCGTGATGACGGTAACGATGAGCGAGCCTATAAGGCTGCGGCCCGCGACGGTGGCAAAGAACTTTTCCGTGAGCGCCCGCTGGTAATTGGCGAGCGTATAGGTCTCAGACATCAGAAACGTATTCGTGTCCAATGTCCGAAGACTCGTATCGCCGATCTGTATGAGGCCGAGGACCAGAAGGCCAACCAGCACGATGGCCGGCAGCAGCATCAGATAGGGCAAACCCTTCTTGAAGCTGGAAGGCCAGAAAATGGCCGCAAATCGTTCGAGCATATCCATGACGCGCCACGTCAGGGGATATGCGACACGGGAAGCGCGCATGAATACCGATCCTCGAGCGGTCCCGGCAAAGGCTATGGCGCATTTGCCAAAGAGACCGCGTTACCTCTTAACCTCAAGTGGAATGCCCGCCGTCACCTGAACGACGCGACGGGCGGGACAGGGCTTCAGCCCTGCATGATTTCCTTGAACTTGGCGAACCACTGGCTCTCGTTTTCGACCTGGATCTTGGACGAAACCCGGATCAGGTGTTTGAACTCTTCTTCGGTCGTAGGATAGGACGGGTCGCCCACGAGGTCGGCCGGCGGTTTGACGCCCGGAATGACGCCGGGAAGTCCGAGGCCATCAAGCCAGACCTGCTGGGCTTCCTGGGTCAGGGCGTGGTTGATGTACTGCTTCGCCCAGTAGAGTTCGTTCTCCGGCAGGCCCTTCGGAATCCACAGGCCGTCGGTATCGAATTTCGCACCTTCTTCCGGAACCACCCATGCGATCTCGATGCCGTTCTTCTTGGCTTCGCGGGCGTTGGTTGAAATGGTGCAGGCAGCGTCGATTTCGCCTTTCTGGAACCAGGTGGTGAAATCGGGGTCTTCGCCCAGCAGCGGCTGCTGCGCCTTGATCTTCGAAATGAAGTCCCAGGCGGGTTGCATGTTGCCGGGAATGTCCTCGAGCTTGCCGCCACCTGCGACCTGCGCCGGGAAATGGAAGCCGATGCCGTCATTATAGAGCGCGATACGGCCTTTCAGCTTCGGATCGAGAAGGTCCTTCCAGGACTTTGGTGCTCCGTTCGGGAATGCCGAAGGACGGTAGGCCAGCACATAGACGTAGCCATAGGTATTGACGATCGGATAGCCATCGAGACCGACCGGCTTGGCAAGATCCGTGGCATTCTTGAGATTGGGCAGGTCCGAGAGGTCTTCGGTGACGCCACGCAGCGCCGACTTCGTGGCATTCGTCGTGGTGTCCCAGTTAATATGGATCGGCGGCACGCGCTTCTGGGCGACGGCGGCCCAGACCTTCGGCTGGATTTCGTTATCTTCGGTCAGATCGTGGCGCACCGCGATGCCGGTTGCCTTGGTGAAGCTGTCGGAGACGCCCGCCTTCAGCGCGTCCACCCAACTGCCGCCCCAGGCGCGAACGATTATTTCGGCTGGTTTTTCCGGCTCCTGCGCAAAGGCGCGGCTGACGCCGAGCGTCGACAGTCCGGCATAAGCGCCGGCTGCGGAGAACGACGCCAGCAACGTGCGACGGCGGAGTTGGGCGGTCAGAAATTTATCATGCGACATTGAACATTCTCCTCTGGTCCGACCTTCTGGGGGTCATTTTTGAAAGATATGCATATCCCGTGCATTCCAGCCCAGTCGAACGTCGTCGCCCGGAGCGAATTGCAGATGTGATTCCGGATCGTGATCGAACACGCGCATTACGACGCCGCCGAGAGCCTGGACCCGGATTTCATAAACCACGCGCTCGCCTTCGAAAATGCAGTCTTCGACCTTGCCCTCGACGACGGTTGACAGGCCTTCGAGGCGGCCATTGGCCGATGCGATGCGAATTTGCTCTGCGCGAACGGCCCCGGCACAGGCCGCGCCGACCGCGAGATTCTCGTCCGAAGCGACACCGAGAAGATTGATGCCTGCCGCCGTGATCGTGACATTGGTTGGTGTGACTTCGGCAACCTTGCCTTCGATGAAGTTGGTGACGCCGATGAAGTTTGCGACGAAGGCATTCGAGGGCGCGCGATAGGTTTCCACCGGCCGTGCCTTCTGCTGGATTTCGCCGCCGTTCATCACGATGACCTCGTCTGACACCACCAATGCCTCGCGCTGGTCGTGAGTAACGTTGATGGTGGTGACGCCGAGTTCCTTCTGAATACGGCGGAACTCCAACTGCATTTCCTCGCGCAGCTTGCGGTCAAGTGCCGCGAGCGGCTCGTCGAGCAAAAGCAGATCCGGTTCGAACACCAGGGCCCGGGCAATGGCGACACGCTGTTGCTGGCCGCCCGAGAGTTCGTTGATGCGGCGGTCACCGTAACCGGCGAGGCGTACGAGGTCGAGATAACGCTCGACCTTCTCGGGAATGGTGCGGGCATCATGTCGGCGCATCTTCAGGGGAAAGGCGACGTTTTCGGCGGCGGTCATGTGCGGAAAAAGCGCGAGCTTCTGGAACACCATACCGATCGCGCGCTGGTGTGGTGGCACGGCACTGACCGGCTGCCCGTTGATGAATATTTCGCCGCTGGTCGGGCGATCAAAGCCGGCAATCATCCGCAGCAGCGTCGTCTTGCCCGAACCGGAAGGGCCGAGGATGGTCAGGAAACGGCCCTTGGGAAGATCAAACGAGGCCTGCCTGACGGCGTGAACATTGCCGAAGGACATTCCCACGTCCCTGACGGACACTGCGATGAGGTCAGCGGAAGGATCGACCGAACGAAGTTCTGCTGCCCCCATGAGATTTCTCCTGTCGCGCTTTGATGGCGGGAAATCCCCTCAAAGCTACCTGTGCGCCTTCAGCGGTATGTGGCCGAGTTATATGTACTTGTATATACATATACGTACAACTAGCGTCAACCAAATTTGCGTAATTTTTCGCCTGAAATTTTGTTGCGCAATATTTGTGCAGATGCGAAAATGTTTAGCGGTCAACTCTGCGACTTTGTTTCTCATCGCGTCGAATGACAAGCGTCGAAGACCTCTATTCGGTACTATTTCTCATTCGTTTGTTTATCGACGTCAGATCGAGGCCAGATAGCCGCCGTCCACCGGAATGCAGTGGCCTGTAATATAGGCGGCCGCATCGCTGCAGAGGAAAACGGCAACGCCGCCAATGTCGCTCTCCTTGCCGAAGCGCCGTTGCGGGATCTTCTCCAGCATCCGCGACTGCCAATCGTCATTTTCATAGAAAATCTCCGTCATGGCTGTGCGAAAATATCCCGGGGCAATGGCGTTTACCCGGATGTCATGCGCCGCCCATTCACTCGCAAGTGCATGGGTTATGCCGAGCAGGCCGGACTTCGAGGCGCCGTAAGGGGCGGCCGTTGGGATGCCGACATAAGATGTCAGCGAGCAGAGGTTGACGATCACGCCCCCGCCTGTTTCGGCCATGATGCGGCCGGCTGCCTGCGCGCAGAAGAATGCGCCCTTCAGGTTTGTCGACAGGATCGACTCCCAGAGTGCTTCGTCAACATCGAACGAAGCGCGGACGTTTTCGAAGCCGGCGTTGTTGATGAGGATGTCGAGACCACCAAGTTTGTCGGCAGCTTCCTTCGTCACGCGAGCGCATTCCTCGACGTCGCGAACGTCCTGGGTAAGCGCCACGCAGCGTCGGCCCAGATTACCGATGCGTAAATGCGTTTCCGAGAGCGCCTCGATCGTGCGCGCCGTGATGGCAATATCGGCACCCGCCTGCGCGAGGGCGACCGCAATGGCCTGGCCGATGCCGCGACTTGCGCCGGTCACGAGGGCGCGGCGGCCGGAGAGGTCGAAATTCGGCTGTGTCATGGCGGCACCCTTTATTTATTCAACCTGTCGATGACATCATTTTCGTCATAAAATGTCTATACATATTTACGGATAAGATTTGCCGGTTTATCACTGGCCCATCCGCATCTCATGGAGACTGCAAAATGGAAAAGCCTTCAAGCCCCATCCGCGACGAAATCCGCGCGATTGCCCCTTACAATGCAGGTCTGACGATTGAAGAAGTGCGGGCAAAATACGACGTCGCCGCCATCGCGAAACTGGGCTCCAACGAGAACCCGCTCGGGCCATCACCTGCGCTGCGTCACCTTTTTCCCGATATCGGCGAACTGGCACGTCTCTATCCCGATCCGCAGGGGCGGGCCTTGTGCAGCCAGCTTGCCGCCCGGTTTGGCGTGGATGACAGTCAGGTAATCCTTGGCAATGGCTCGGAAGACCTCATTGCCGTTATCTGCCGCTCCGTTGTTCGTCAGGGCGATACGGTTGCTACGCTCTATCCTTCTTTCCCGCTGCATGAAGACTACACCACGCTGATGGGAGGTGTGATTGACCGTGTGACTGTGAAGTCAGATTTAACGATCGATATCGATGCGTTGCTGGTGGCTATTGCGCGCAAGCCGCGCATGCTGATTTTCTCGAACCCGATGAACCCCGTGGGTTCATGGCTGACGCCGACTGAACTCGAAAAGGTAATCGCTGCGCTCGACAAGGATACAATCGTCGTGATTGACGAGGCCTATGCAGAATATGCGGCCGGCGAGGACTATCCCTCGGCCGCCGATATGCTGCGGGATGCCAGGGTGAACTGGGTAGTCCTACGAACGTTCTCCAAAGCCTTCGGCCTTGCGGGTCTACGCATCGGTTATGGCGTCGTCAGTAGCGGCGAGCTCTGCAATTTTCTCAACCGCGCCCGAACGCCCTTTAACACCAACGCCATTGCGCAGGCTTCGGCCGTTGCTGCTCTCAACGATGATGCGCATCTGCGGAAATCCGTCGAACTGGCTCTTGTGGAGCGTGCGCGTATCGCAGGCGAAATCAAATCGTTGGGTTACCGGATGGCGCCGTCGAAATGCAATTTCCTCTTCATCGATGTCGGGGTCAGCGCTGTGCATGCGGCGGAAAATCTGCTCCGCCTTGGTGTCATCGTGAAACCATGGAAACAAATGGGCTTCGACACCTTCATTCGTGTCAGCATCGGCTCTCGCGAGGAGAATGATCACTTCCTCCGTGCCTTCAACCAAATCATGGTAGGTTAAGCTTGGTACTTCGTAGGCCGTCGATCTTAGTTTGTTGAGCAAGTAGTCCTCTCGACGACGCCTTTCGGCTGCTACCATGTGACCTCTTTTCGACCGTTCTTAGCGCCGCCAGGCCAACATCCGCCTAGCGGGCGCAATAGGCCCTGTTCAGAAACGATCCTCGACGCTCAGCGGGCGACGCTTGAGCGGGTAGATTTCTTCATTCAGAAAGCAAAGTTCTATGATCGTTTTCGAGGTCAGTTGAACGAGCGACAGGAAAAAGTAGTCGCCCGCATCTTCAAGGAAGGTACGGCAGGCTTCAAGGGGGGGGGCTAAGTGCCGAAAACTACATTTCGATCACAGACACATCCCGCGCTACAGCAACACGTGACCTTCAGCAGCTCGTTAAGACCTGTGCACTGACGCGTACGGGTGAACGTCGACATACCCGGTACTGGCTGTCATTGCAGAAATAAATTGCTGCTAGTCTAATGAACTCCACCAATGTGATAATGATTGTTCGATTCCGCTAAAAAGCAAAAGCTGGTCAGGAAAAGCTCTCCAGCACTGCCAGGAAGGTATGGCGATCGCCTTGGCCTTCGGTCAGCCTTACCCGCCCCTCGATATCGGCGAGGTGATGGTCCATCAACTGCTGTGCCTTCGCCAGGTCTTTCGCCTTCAGCGCAGTGACGATCATGCGGTGGTGGTCGGCACCGCAGTCGTCCTTCTTGTCTTCTTCATAGAGCGCCATGACGAGGGACAGGCGCGCGACGATCTTGGAGAGCATTTCGGTCATGACGGCATTTCCGCCAAGCTCCGCCAGGACGATATGGAATTTCCCGGAAAGCACCGTCTTCGACTTTTCGTCGCCGTGATGGTGAATATGCTCTTCCTCATCGGTCAGTTTTTCCAGTGCATCGAGTTGTTCGCTGGTGGCGCGGGCCATCACAAGGTCGAGGATCGCGTGTTCGATCTTGCGGCGTGCCTCGAATAGAGCCTTGGCTTCTTCGATGCCCGGTTCTGCGACGAAAGTGCCGCGGTTGCGCTTGCGTTCCAGCAGATGATCGCTTTCCAGCACGCCGAGCGCGCCACGAACCACGGTGCGGCTGACGCCGAAATGGTCGGCAATGGCATCTTCGAGGATCTTTGTGCCGGGTTTCAGAGCGCCTTCGCCGATGGCAGTGGCAAGCGTCGTGCGAATGCGCTCGGAGACGTCGTCATTGGCATTTTCTGCCGCTTCGGCGGTGCTCGGCGCCTTGGGGGCAGATCGCGGGGTCTGCCGACGGGTCTTCTTCATGTCCTGCTCCGCATGCATTCGAGCGGTCGGTCGCTCGATCTGATTACATCCATACACATATTGTTGCGTACATTGATACGCGCTGGAAATCCACTTGATCTTGGGTCTTGCACGATGACGGCAGAGATCTCTACCGTCATCGCGTGGTTCGAAATCAGGCTGCCTGCCGTTTTGCCACGGATGGGGAAAGATCGATGCCATTATCGGCGCAGATGGTCTCGATATGCCTGGCCGAATTGCGAATGAAGACGATGGCCGCGTCGAAGCCATAGGCCTGCTTTGCATAGGACGGGTAGCCGTAGTTGATCGCCTCATAGGTCTCCCAATCCGGGATCTCGCCAGCAGCAACACGCTTTTCAAAAGCGCTGATGAGCGAGAGATAGGCGTCGAGCTCTTCGGCATCGAGGTCCGGGTGCGCAGCGCGCCACGCAGGGTCGTCAATCTCGATGCACTGACGTGGATTGGCCTTGCGCGGCTTGTCTTCGACCGTGGCGGCAACTTCCAATGAGAGATTAAGATCCGGGTTCGCCGCGGCCAGGATTGGAACGATCGCGGCAAAATCCACGATCCCGTGACCGACGGGACGGGTCTGGAAATCGAGGCCGCCCGGAGCGCGGCCCACATAGGCGTCTTTGATATGGGTCTGGCGAACGTATGGCGCGACGCGTCTTGTGGCGTAAACCGGATGTTCCCCGCGCTGCAGGCCGTTGGCCGTGTCGAAGACAACGCCCATGCAATCCTCACCGACCTTTTCGATCAGCCTGAGGATTTCGAAGGACGTAATCTCGTCATGGGTTTCCATATTGAGATGGACACCATTGGCGCGCGCTACGGGAGCAAGTTTCAGCAGGACCTTCTCGATGGCCAGCAACTGCTCGTTCCAGGTGACGTCGGTGCGAAAGCGGTCGTTTGCCAGCCTGCCACGATACTCCGATTTGAAATTGCCCGGCGAGATCCATAGTTCGCGGCAGCCGATGGAGGCGCTTGCCTCGATCATGCGGGTAAAGCCCAGAATGACGTCGCCATCGCCGATCGCACGGAACTCCGGAGCCTCGGCACTGCAATAGGGATTGATCTTGCCGACGCCACTTTCGAGGTAGAGCCCCAGTTCATCGGCTTTCTCGCGGATGTCGCGAAGGACTCCCTTGTCGAGCGTCGGGCTCATGTCGAGAACTGTCGGGAAGAACAGGCCCGCAAGGCCAAGCTCCTTGACAAGGTCAAGGCTTGCGAGCGATCCGCGTTTCACGAACTCGGGAAGCTTCTGGCTATCGATACCCAGTCTCATAATGGTCTCTCCTTGATGTTTCCTGATGGGATGCGCTGCAGTGGCGATCCCTTGGTTGGTTGATTTTCTGGCGTCATTGACTGCGCGCTGGCGCCCCGAAGCTCAATTTTTGCCGCTGTTCGAGCGGCCTTTTGGTGCAAGCTTCCGTTCCAGATAGTGCTGGCCGATGGAGGCGATCGTGGTGATCCCGAGATACCAAAGCGAGGCAACGCACAGGAGTTCGATGACGAGGAAGTTGCGGGCGTAGATGGCCTGCGCCTGTGTCAACAAATCCTGCATGCCGATGACGGAAACGATGGCACTTGCCTTCAGCATGCCGATCGCCTGGTTTCCGGTCGGCGGCATGATCAGCCTCACTGCCTGAGGGAGGACCACCGTTCGCAGAGTCTGCAATGGTCTGAGGCCCAGAGACGATGCGGCTTCGCGCTGTCCACGATCCACGGCATTCAGGCCACTCCGAATGATCTCGCTCATGTTTGCCGCCTCGTGCAGACCAAGCGCCAGGAAGCCGGCCAAGGCGGGTGTGACGATGTCGTTTACCGAAACCGACCAGGACCCGAATCCGATCTCGGGGACGAAGAGCGCGATGTTGAACCAGAAGAAGATCTGGACGATCAGCGGTACGCCGCGGAACCACCAGACAAAGGCGACGGCGATCGCCTTGAGAACGATGTTCTGGCTCGTCGCCATGATGGCAACGAGGCAACCGATGACGATGCCGGCGACCATGGCGCCGGCTGTCAGTTCGAGCGTCAGGACGACGCCGCCAAGAATGACGGGGTCAATCATGTAGCGCGGGATCTCGCTCCACTGGACGCTTTGATTGCGCCCGATAGCCAGGACCATGAGGGCCAGCACAAGGATCGCAATGCTACCGGTTGCGACCTGCCTCCAGAGTATCGGCCTGCGGACTGGAGGCACGATGGTCATGCTGATCGGTTGAGCAAAGAGTGCCATGGCTCATTCCACCGGCATGGAGGCAGCATCGTTGAACTTGACGGTCTTCACGGCAAGCGGGCCAAGACTCCATTTCTCCATGATGGCCCGATAGGCGCCGCTGTCGACCATGTGTTGGAGCGAGGCGATCACGGCATCCCGGAGCTGTGGATTGTCCTTCGAGACCAGCATGCCAAGATAACCGACGGCGAGGCGGACATCGGGCAAGGCTTGCAGGCCGACGCCTTTGCCGGTCTGCTTCTCGGTGGTGTAGACGCTCGTTGCGTAACCGTTGACGGTCGCATCGGCGCGGCCCGTTCGCACGGCCTGCAGGACGTCAGGCATTTTCGGGATGGACATGATCTCGATGGGCGCGGTCTTGCATTTTGCCGAGGCGGCAACGACCAGCCTGTTCTGGAAGGTCCCGACCGGCACGGCGACCTTCTTGCCGCAGAGGTCTTCCATGTTCTTGATGCCGAGCGGATTGCCCCTGACCGTCATGATGGTTGTTGCGTCATACATGTAGTCGATGACATCGACCTGCTTTTCCAGTTCCACATCGTCGTTGATACCGGAAAGCGTGATGTCGAACCGCTTGGAGAGCACGGCGGGAACGATGGCTGCGCCCGCGCCGACATTGGTCATCTGCACATCAATGCCGAGAATGACGCCTAGCGCCGCCGCTAGATCGGCATCGATACCAATCAGCTTGCCAGCCTCGTCCTGGAAGCTGATTGGCGGCGTCAGATCCGTCGCAACCTTCAGCACCTTCTTTTCCTTGATCTCAGAAGGCAGACGGTCTGACAGTTGCTGATTAAAGGCGATGCCCGGAAGCTTCCCCACATCCTCCTCAGGCACCATCTTCACGGGCGTGCCTTCTGCGGCCTGCGTGGTTGAGGAGAGGAGAGCAAAGGCGATGCCTGCCAGGGCGGCTGTGACGGTCTTCTTGAAACTATGCATGCGGAACCCCTTCTTCACATTTCTATTGTCGTGAATTTTCAAGATTGGGTGATGCAATCAGCATGCCAGTTCGGGGTGATGGTTTTTATATATATGTTTTTATTGATTTATTTTGTACGCCGTAGAATCAACTTAATCTACGAACTAAGTTGCGCATGAATATTCGAAAGTATGTGATGAAAAAATAGCCCGCATGGCGTTGTCGGATCATTCGTTTACAGTAACAACATTTAACCTATTGAAAAATATTTATAATCTTAAGATTTTTAAGAACGGATACGGTGCCTTGGTCGTCGAGAAAGCTCCGATACTGATACGATTCAAGAGCTCATGAGCCAAAGCTCTGCCCAACAAATCACCGTCATCTATCAAGGCTGCACAATTAATGAATTCCAGATGGTTTGCGATTTTTCATAATTATGAAGTTGCGAAATAACTTAAAACAAAAATAATTACATATATTCATGTGGTTGCTACCATCAGTTCGGTGTTGGAAGCGTAGTTGGCACGCAGCTTGCAATTCCTTTCCCATGGACCAGCGCGAGCTCAAAATTGCCGATCAACCACATCTCCGCCTGATGAATACGAGAGCCACGTCCTCGTCTGTTCAGGCGCAAACCAAGGGGACATTCATGTCGCAGGCCTCGAATGCATCAGAAGGCAGGCAGCTCAGCGTTCGTGGCCTGACCCACAGCTACGGTGGACAGAACGCGATCAGCGACATCTCTTTCGAGATGAACGCTGGTGAGATTGTCGCACTCCTCGGACCGAGCGGCTGCGGCAAATCCACGGTGTTGCGGGCCATCGCGGGGCTGATCCAGCCGAAAAGCGGCGTGATCCAGCTCGGTGGAGAAGACCTTGCCAATGTTTCGGCCCGTGCGCGCGGTATAGGCATGGTTTTCCAGAACTATGCGCTGTTTCCACACCTGACGGTCGCCGAGAACATCGCCTATCCGTTGGCATGCCAGAAGGTTGGGCGCTCCGAGCGGCGTGAACGGGTCGAGGAGATGCTTTCGCTCGTACGGTTGAAAGGGTTTGGTCATCGGCTACCGCGTGAGCTCTCCGGTGGTCAGCAGCAACGCGTGGCGGTGGCCCGTGCCATTGCCGGACGGCCTTCGCTTCTGCTTCTCGACGAACCCTTCGGTGCCTTGGACCGGGCGCTCCGTTTCGACCTGCAGGTCGAGCTTCTCCATCTGCAGAAGACGCTGGGCATCACCACACTGATCGTCACGCATGACCAGGAGGAGGCGCAAAGTCTGGCAGGTCGTCTCGTGCTGATGAACAAGGGCAATGTCGAGCAGATCGACACCCCGATGGCCGTTTATGACCGGCCGAAAACGCTGTTCGTCAATACGTTTATCGGCCAGGCCAATGTACTGCATGGAACGGTGGATCGCCTGGATGCCGAGGCAACCCTGGTCACGCTTGCCAATGGCAAGGCTCTCGTTCTCCCCCGCCGCCTGAATTTCACCACAGGCTCGAAGGTGACGGTCACTTTCCGTCCCGAAGACGTACGTCTGTCTGCGACCTCGAGCGCATCGGCCCTGCCGGCGCGACTGACCGTGTCAGTGCCGCTTGGGCCCACCCTTGTCCATGATCTCCTTCTCGAAGACGGGACAAACCTTCGTTCCTCGGAGGTCCGCGCACCTTCGACCTTCATTCCCGAGCCGGGAGCACAGCTCTTTGCCGAGATAGACACCATGAGGTGTCACGCCTTTCCGAGCGAGCCGGAAGCATTCCGTGAATAACAACAACAGAGGTGAACAGATGCAAGACTTCAACATCACAAGACGCCGTTTCGGACTGCTTGCCGCCGGTGCGGCCGTGGCAGCGACCGTTCCTTTCGCCGCCCGTGCGGCTGGTGGCACGGCGGTTGCCGCGACCTTCCCAGGCAACTGGGAAGACGGCTATCGCACCGTGCTGACGCCACTCGTGAAGGAGGCCGGCTTCGATCTGACGGTCGCTCCGGCAATGGCGCAGGACCAACTCGCCAAGGTGATTGCAAGCCCCGGCAACCCGCCCTACGACACGCTTCTCATGTCGCCCGGTCAGATGGCCATCGCGATCGAGAACGACCTCATCCAGAAGATCGACACTTCGAAGCTGAAAAATTGGGGAATGCTCGATCCGGCCTTCCAGGGTGAATATGGCCCGACCGTCACGGTAGAGGTCAACGGCATTGCCTATAATCCCGATCTCGTACCCGCGCCGAAGGGCTACCGCGATCTTTTTGAAAACCCGGTCTATAAGGGCTTGGTCTCGTGGACAGGCTTTGCCTCCAATACAGGCGTAATGGCCTATACCCAGATCGCCAAGATTTTTGGTTCAGGCCCCGCCGACATGGATGCTGTCTTCAAGCTGTTCAAGGAACACCCGGAACAGATCAAGGGCGTGGTGGCCAGCACGAACCACCAGATGACGCTGTTCCAGCAGGGCGAAATTGCAGTCTTCATGTGCTCGACCGGCAACGTCGCCAAGCTGAAGGCTATGGGGCTGAAGGCCGAATTCGTCCAGCCGGAGACGGGCTCGCCTGCAGCCCCTGTCAACATTCATCTGACCAAGGGCGCCAAAAACGTCGACGCTGCCTACGCCTATATGGACGCAGCGATTTCGAAGGCCGCCCAAGACAAGCTGAAGATGCCGCCACAGGAAATGTTCCCGACGAACAAGGAAGTGGAGCTGACACCTGGCATCGAGGCTTATGTGAAGCGCGAACAGCTTGCCTCTCTCGTCTATCCGGACTGGGCTGCCATCAACAAGAACCGGCCGGAATGGATCCGCCAGTTCGACGCCCTCGTGGCTGGTTGAGGTAGCACCATGAAAGCGAGCGGCTTCCCCTACGTTATCCCGATGCTTCTGCTGTCGCTGGCGTTCTTCGCGACGCCGCTCGCCGTCCTTGTGGGGTTCAGCTTTATTGGACCCGACGGCCTGTCCCTGCACAATTATGCGCGCTTTCTCGGCGATGCGTTCAATTATCGCGTTCTCGTCAACACCGCCAAGCTCGGGGTGCAGACCATCGTCACCACGACGCTGCTCGGTGTGCCGATCGCGCTGTTCTACTGGCACAGCGGCAAGACCACGCGTCAGATTATCATTTTCCTGACGCTGATCCCTATGTTGACCAGCAACGTGGTTCGCACCTTTGCCTGGATCGTGATTCTCGGACGGCAGGGCCCGATCAGCGAAACATTCGTGGCGCTTGGGCTGACTGACCGTCCCTTCACGTTGATGTCGACGGAACTTGGGCTTGTGATGGCCATGTGCCAGATCGACCTGCCGCTGATCATCCTTCCGCTGGTGGCGATTTTGTCGCGCATTCCCGTCACCTATACCGAAGCTGCGCAGGTTTCGGGCGCCGGGCCATGGCGCATTCTTGTCACGGTCCTGTTGCCGATGATGCTGCCTGGACTTCTGGCCGGTTGGATTCTCGTCTTTGCCAGCACCAGTGCTTCCTTCGTCACCCAGGCGGTGATCGGCGGCGCGCGCAACGTCTATGTGCCGCAATTGATCTACCGCGAGGTCGGCACGCTGTTCGACTGGCCGATGGCGTCTGCGATCGCCGTCGTGCTCCTCATGTCAACCGGCATCCTGCTCGTCGCCATGACCATGATTTCCCGTCACCGGAGGCTCGTCGGCCATGCGTAGAAAATCCGAAAACCCGGTCCCCGCCATCCTCTACAAGGCATTCGTCTTCGGCTTCGGCGGCCTGAGCCTGATCTATCTCGTGGCCCCGATCGTCATCGCGATCACCATGTCGTTTACTTCAGGACAGACGCTCAAATACCCACCGGAGGGTTTTTCGCTGCGCTGGTATGAGGCGTTGCTCGATCCTATCCGCTCCGGGACCGAACATATTGCCGCCGGCAACTCGCTGAAGATCGCAGGCCTTGCCGTTCTTGGCTCGTTGCTCTTTGCGGTGCCCGCCACGATCGGCATGGCCCGGCTGCACCGTCGGTCGGTCAACACAATCGAGCCGTTGCTCCTCGCCCCGCTGGTCTTGCCGAGCCTCGTTTATGGTCTGGCTGCGCTGATCGTCGCCAATTTCGTTGGCTTGCAGCCTTCGCTCTGGCTGACTGTCGCCGGCCATGTGGTGGTCTTTGGGCCTTTGATGTACCGCGCCGCTTCGGTCGTCGCGCAGGGTATCAATCCTTCGCTGGCAGAGGCTTCGATGGTAATGGGGGCTACGTGGTTCACCACACTGAGGCGCGTGATCCTGCCCTTGCTGACACCCGGCATCCTCGCTGGCGCATTCCTCGTCTTCATCCAGTCGCTCGACAACGTTTCCGTCTCGCTCTTCCTGGCCGACGCGCAGACGACAGTGCTGCCGCTCAGGATGTTTGCCCTGATTGAGGAATCGCTCGATGTGCGCGTTGCCGCCATGTCGGGCCTGCTGATCGGCCTGACGTTGGTGGTGATGCTGGTGGCAAGGCGGGTGCTGGCGCCTACGCGACAGGCCTGACGAACAAGAACAATATTGGAAGGAATAGCCCATGAACATGACCGCCACCAGAACAGGAGCCTATCGCATCGGCTCGTTGCTCGCCGACTTTCAGCCGGATTTCGATTTCGCAGCGCCCTTGCCCCTCCCGGTCGAGGAATTCGAGGATCGTCTGCGGCGTATCCGCCGCCAGGCAGTGGAGGCCGGACATGACGCCCTGATTGTTCATACTGGCGGTGTGGGCTGGTTTCACACGTCGAACCACTATCTGCGCTATATCTGCGACTGGATGCGGGAAGGCGTGCTAATCATTCCGACGGATGTCGACAAGCCAATGGTGCTTTTGTCCTTCTTTACCCAGTCCGTGCTCCTGCCGCCGGGAGGCGAGCCGGTGCTGGTCGAGGATATCTGGCAGATTGGCCCCATCGGGCGGGAATATTCAGATCGTCCGGGCGACAGCGTCATCAAGACCGCAGAAAAATGTGCCGAACTGCTGGCAGGAATGGGACTATCGAAAGCGCAGATCGGCCGTATTGGCGACCGCACCTCGCTGATTTTCTGGGCAGGTCTCGACGCATTGATGCCAGGCGTGAAGTTCGTTGCCGACAATGCCATTCTCGACCGCATGCAAAAGGTCCGCTCGCCGCGCGAAATCGAGATGTTTCGGGCCGCCGCCCAACTGGTCAGCATCGCCACGCAGGCGGCCTATCACGTGGCAAAACCCGGCGTGACCGACCACGAGATCTATGCTGCCTTCACCCAGGCACAACTCTCCTTCGGTGGCGAAACCGGTGACGGTTACCAGATCGGCATCAACGAGTTTGGCACCCATTGCGGCAAGCCTTACGGGCACGTCGTACGATCGGGAGACCTGATCAATCTCTATGTCTCCAACGTGACCTACCGAGGCTACACTGCGCAGACTGCAAGGATGATCGCAATCGGCGAGATCACCAGGCGCCAGGAAGAGGTGCTCGCCGCCTGTACCGAAGGTGTCAAGCGCGCGGAAATGCTGATCCGGCCGGGTGCCTTGATGCGCGATGTCAACAATGCGGCCTTCGAGCCCATGATCGAGCGCGGCATGCTGGCGTCGCCGGAAGCCCGCACCATGCCCTACAACTGGGCGCCAATGGATGATGGCGGCGCAAGGCTCATTCCGCGCCAATATGTCAAGAATATCGACTGGGAGGCGCAAGGCCGCTCACTCATGCATGTCTATCCAGCGACACACGGCCCGCATAACCCCAACCTCGGTCATTCAGTCGGCATGGCCGGCGGGCAGAACAGTTTCAACATCTCCTCCCATAATTACGATCGGATGGAAGAGGGCATGGTCTTTGTGCTCCACACCCAGTGGCTCGAACCGCTATCCGCCGGCTGCAATGTCGGTGACATGTATGTCGTGACCAAAGACGGGTTTGAAAACCTGTCGCGCCACACTCCGCTTGAAACCCACCGCATTGCTGCCGAGGCCTGAGATGACCGATACGACCGTTGCTCACAGCCATTTCGATTTCGCCAAGCTCACAGAGCGCGAACGCTACAAGATCCTGATCGGCACGGTCATTCCCCGCCCGATCGCACTTGTAACAACCGCAGACAGAGACGGCCGCCACAATGCCGGGCCGTTCAGCTTCTTCAATGTTCTGACCCATGATCCGGCAATCGTTGCGATCGGCGTCGAAAATTACGCAGACATGCGCTTCAAGGACACTGCCCGCAACATTCGCGAAACGGGTGAATTTACGGTGCATATCTGTGACAACGCACTCGTGGACCAGATGGAGATCTGCGCCATCAAATTCGGTCCAGGCATCAACGAGATGGAGGAGGCGGGGCTCGAAACCGTACCGGGTGAGATGGTGTCTAGCCCACGCATTCTCGCGGCACCCGCAGCACTTGAGTGCCGTCGTCACACGACGTTGCAAGTGGGGCCTGCCCGCGAGATCATCCTCGGCGAGGTCGTCGGCGTCTTCGTGCGCAGCGATGCCGTCAACGCATCCAACTTGCATATCGACCAGCAGATGATGGACGCCGTTGGCCGCATGGGTGGCCACACCTATACCCGCACCCGCGACCAGTTCGACGTCAAGACGTTGACGCCCCAGGAATGGGAGAGTCGAAGGCTCTCTGGAACTGACGCGGCTGAGTAAAATCTTCGATCATCAGCGCCTTTTTCGGTTGGTAGCTGCATCGCTCAGAGCCTGATCCGTCGTCGGTTCGATTCCAATTAAGAGCGGGTTGTTTTCATCGCTCGAAGGGAGTCAACCATTTCGAATGTCTAGGGGCAGGCCCCGATGAGCGTCGCTCGATAAAGGTCGAGGCGATAAGAATGCGTTTTGCGACGACCGGCTGCCCTCTTGTCTCAATGCGTTCCAACAATAGCCGCATCGCTGTAGCGCCCATCTCCCCCCCTTGTACCCTGATGGTCGTCAGGGGCGGAGATATTTGGGTCGCAGCGGAAAAATCACCAAATCCGACAACGGACATGTCGTCTGGTATGCGGTAGCCACGTGCTAGTAGTTCGGAAACAGCGGTCAGCGCCAGCCCATCGTGAGCGCAGAACAGGGCTGTTGGTGCGATCCCTGCAGTGTGAAGAGTTTGCAGCGCAGGGATAAAGCCTCCATCTTCGTCAAAGCGCAGGACATGCAGTCTTGCATCGGCATGTTGCTCTAAACTTTCGCGCAGACCGTGATATCGCTCCATACGACCGCGATAGCCTTCCTGCCCCTGCACGAAAGCGATGTCGCGATGGCCGAGCCCAAACAAATAATCGCCGACCGCTATCCCTGCTTCGTGGTCCGTGCCGCCTACATGATCGGCCTGTTCAAGTGGAAGCACCCACCCCAGTCGAACCGAAGGCAAGCCCGACGCTTTGACAATGTCCAGCGTCTTTTGTTCGTGCGGCCCAACAAGAATGATACCTGCGCTATCTTTCACCATCGCCTCGACCCTGTCGGCGTCATGCGTCCACTGCAACCGTACAGCTTGACCTAGTCGATGCGCCTCCTTCTGCATGCCGTCCTGCAGCATCGTCCGCAACTCGTAGCTCACGCTATCGACCTGATCGTGAAAGATCAGAGTGATTTCGCGTTGCTCGTCGGCGGGCTTCGGGCGCTGGTAGCCCATCATCGCGGCAGCGTCCTCGACGCGCTTGCGCGTCGCCTCACTGACTCCTGCTTTTCCTGAAAGTGAACATGAGACCGCAAATTTTGACAGGCCGGTGTGATTGGCGATGTCCTGCAATGTCACTTTGCGCATAACGCATCCTCCCGCCGTGGAGTTCGTGCCAAAATAAATTAAACATAACGCTTTACCTAACAAATCACATAATACAAGCTAAACAAATTCGGGGATGCAAGCTATTTTTTTGCACCGCAGCCGTCCGAAAAATCGCGGGATCTATCCTGAGGAGGAGAGATAATTCCGCGATGCGTGACTGGAGGAGGAAAACAAATGCAAGGATTAAATCGCCGCGCGTTTCTCGCTGCGAGCACCGCTGCCGTCATACTACCCGCTTTGCCAGCGTTCGCGCAGACCACGGCCGTCAAAGACCCCGCCATGCTGGACGCCTTGGTCGGGGAGGGTAAGCTGCCCGCCGTTGTGGACCGCCTGCCGCTCAATCCGCTTGTCATCACGCCGCTTGACCGCGTCGGAACACATGGTGGTGACTGGAACAGCGCGATCGTCGGTGGTGGGTCCCTGTCGATGTTGTTTCGATATCAGGCTTACGAGCCGCTGTTGCGATATAAGCCCGACTGGTCGGGTGTGGTACCGAATGTCGCAGAGCACTACGAAAGCAATGCCGACGCCACGGAGTTCACCTTCAGATTGCGCAAGGGCATGAAGTGGTCCGACGGTCAGCCGTTCACTACCGAGGACATCATGTTCTGGTACGAGGACATCTTCAATTACGAGGGCCTTAACGACATCGGCCAGAACCATCTGCGTGCGGGCGGAAAAAAGGCCCGCTTCGAGGCGTTGGACGATGTAACGTTCAAGGTGATTTTCGCCGCGCCCAACGGTCTTTTCCCTCTGCGGCTGGCATGGGCGAACGACGATCAGACCACCCGTGCGCCGAAACACTACCTCAAGCAATTCCACATCAAGTACAACCCAAATGCTGAACAGGAAGCCAAGGCCAAGGGCGCGTCTGGCTGGATTCAATTGTTTCAGCGAGAAGCGGGCCTCGTCGTGGACAACGAGTTCTTTCAGAACTCGCAACGTCCCGTAATCCACGCCTGGAAGATGGCGGTTGCGCCAGGACAGAGCACCGACCGTGCGGTCGCCGAGCGCAACCCGTTTTACTGGAAGGTCGATACCGAGGGAAATCAACTGCCCTACATTGATCGCATCGTCTACCAGATGGTCGCAGACGCACAGGTGTTGTTATTGAAGGCGATGCAGGGCGAAATCGATCTGATGGACCAGTATATCGCCACGCCGGCAAACCGGGCAGTGCTTTACGACTCCCAGGACCAGGGCCAGTTTGGCTTATATACGCTGACCTCGACCGAAACCAATGAGATGGTTTTCCAGCTTAATCTCAATCATCCTGACGAAGCCAAACGCAAGCTTTACGGCAACAGGGATTTCAGGGCTGCGCTGTCAATGGCGCTGGACCGGCAGGCGATTATCGATACAGTTTTCATCGGACAGGGAACGATCTCCCAACCGGCCGTGCGGGCGGAGGATCCTCTTTATAACGAACGTCTGGCTACGCAATTCACCCAATACGACCCCGACGCCGCCAACGCGCTGCTCGACAAGATCCTTCCCACCAAGGATGGTGAGGGTTTCCGGCAGGATGAAAACGGCAAGCGTGTGACGGTCATATTCGAGATCGACCAGGCTCGAACCACATTCCTTGACATTTTCCAGCTGGCGCTGCCGATGTTTCACGTGGTGGGTGTGGACGTGCAGATGCGAAGCATGGACCGTTCGCTTTGGGAGGTGCGCGTGCGTCAGGGCATCGACTATGACGCCACTGCACACCGCTTCGGCGGCAATGCCGGCATCGCTGCTATTCTCGATCCGCGCTATTTCATTCCCAACACGACCGAGGCGCTCTACGCCAAGGGCTGGCAATTGTGGTACCGCGATCCTGCTTCCAAGGGTGCGGTCGAGCCGCCTCAGCCGGTCAAGGACGCATTGTCACGCTATGACCGCGTGCTGGGCTCGCCGGACCCGGATGTCCAGCGCAAGCTGATGTCCGAAATACTGGAGATCGCGGCCGACCAGTTTTACGTCTTCGGCGTTTGCCTGCCCAGCGACAGTTACGGCGTGGTGAAGAACAACATGCAGAACGTTCCCAAATCCATGCCGAATTCGTGGGGATATCCCACACCCGGGCCCGCCAACCCCGAAACCTTTTTCAAGGCCTGATCCCACCGTTCCATTCCGGCATCAACTGAACCTGGATGGAAACATCAAACCTTTTAGCCGCCCCCAAAGGGCGTGACGGCATAATATTGTCATTGGAGAACACATGTTGCATCGACCAAACGCCATTTCCGGAGCTGCCGCTCGTTCTCCGGATTGGTTTAAATCCGCCACTCGCTGGACCCAATTGACCTTTGCAGAAGACGATCCGGCGAAATATGATCCCGAGTTCTGGATCGACGTCTTCAAGCGCACCAAGTCGAATGCAGTCTGCCTTTCTGCCGGCGGCTATATCGCCTATTACCCAAGCGAAATCCCCCTGCATTACGTGTCCAGCTTCATTGGGGATACCGATCCGTTTGGCACGATCGTGGAAGGCGCGCGCAAATTGGGAATGCACGTCATGGCGCGCGTCGACCCACATGCGATCCACGAGGATGCAGCACTGGCCCATCCCGAATGGGTGGCCATCAATCAGGACGGAAGTCCGCGTGAGCACTGGGCATTTCCCGGTATCTACGTCACCGATGCGCTGGGAAGTTATAACCGCGACTTCACAACCGACGTCATTCGCGAAGTCGTAACCAAATATGACGTCGATGCCGTGTTCGCCAACCGCTGGCAGGGCCATGGCGTGTCCTACAGCGACGACAATCGCAAACGTTTCAGGCAGGAAACTGGTTTTGATTTGCCGATGAGACCGGATGCGACGGATCCGGCATGGCAGGCGTGGGCGGCGTGGCGCAGACGCATACTCACCGAGCTTGTGGTCTATTGGGACGAGACGGTCAAATCCATCCGTCCCCATGCCAGCTTCATTCCAAATATGAGCGGTTCGTCACTGATGGAATTCGACCTTTCGCTCATACAGAAACATTGCCCGATCCTGTTCGTGGACCACCAGGCGCGACAAGGTGTGGAGGTTGGCTGGTCTGCTGGACGGAACGGCAAACGCATTCGTGGAACGTTCCGTGACAGACCCGTTGGCCTCATCACCTCCATCGGACCAGAGGAAGAGTACCGATGGAAGGATTCCGTCCAGAGTGGTGAGGAAATCAAGCTCTGGATTCACGACGGCATTGCGCAGGGCCTTTTCCCATGGTTCACCAAATTCAATGCCTGCGTTCCTGACAATCGCTGGGTGCAGCCCGTTGCAGAAGCCTTTAATCTTCATGCGGACATTGAGCCGTATCTGGAGGGCATGCAGCCAACTGCCGAAATCGCGATCATTGATCCATCCACGACGTTGCGGCACTGGGCACCGGAGCAACGTCATATCGCCGAACATAATGATCTCGGCTTTTATCATGCGCTGGTGGAAGCGCGCATTCCGTTTGAATTTCTATCCGATCAGGTCATGACCCCGGATGCGCTTGATCGCTTCAAGCTCATTATTCTGGCCAATGCCACCTATCTGTCGGACGGACAATGCGCGGCCATCGAACAGTATGTACGGCGCGGCGGGTCGATCGTTGCCGCGCATGAAACCTCGCTCTGCAATGAAGTCGGCGAGCGGCGCGGTAATTTCGGACTATCAAATGTCTTCGGTGCCTCGCTGGCATCGACGCCACGTGGCCCGGTCAAGAACACCTATGTTGCACTGTCCGATCCGCACCCTGTGAACGAGGGCTACGAAGGCGCCGCTCGCATTATCGGCGGCACACACCTGATTGCCGTCGATGCCAATCCGGACGTTGAAACGCCTTTCCTCTACGTCCCTGATTTTCCGGATCTGCCCATGGAGGAAGTCTACCCACGCGAAGCCCCGAACGGCGCTGCGGTGATTGCGCGTGAGACCAGCCATGGAGGTCGTGTGGTCTACATCCCATGGAACATTGGCGAGGTCTTCTGGAAAGTACTTGCACCCGATCATGGCAAGCTGATCGCCAACGCCGTGAACTGGGCTCTTGGCCAAGACCATCGTGTGACGGTCGAAGGGAAGGGTATCATAGACATCGCCGTTTATGAAAACGAGGACTCGATGGCAATCTTCCTCGTCAACCTTACCAACCCGATGATGATGAAAGGTCCTTTGCGGGAGGTCTACCCTATCGGTGAGCAGACACTATCGATCGAGCTGCCAAAAGGTCGCTCGTCTGCCACGGTGAAACTGCTTGTGAAAAGCGAGGCCGCGTCCTGCAAGATCGTTGGCAACCGTGCAGAAATCACCGTGCCCTCCATCCGGGACCTCGAGACGGTTCATCTGACCTGGCATTCATAAGCCGGATAGCGTGTAGCGGGAGCAACCCATGCTGACATATGTGGCAAAGCGCGTTCTTTACATGATACCGACCCTGTTCGGCATGTCCTTGATCGCATTCATGATCATTCAATTGCCACCAGGCGATTATCTGACCTCGCTTCTCTCCACCATGGCCGATGGCGGGCAAAATCTGGACGAGGCGACGATTGCGCGCCTGCGCGCGCAATACGGTCTCGATCAACCTGTCTATGTCCAGTATTTCGTGTGGATCAGCGGAATATTGACCCGGGGCGATTTCGGATACTCCTTCGAGTGGAACCAGCCGGTCTCGACCCTGATCTGGGACCGGATGGGATCGACGCTGTTGATCTCGCTGGCGAGTCTTTTACTGGTTTGGGCGATATCCCTCCCGATAGGGATCTATTCCGCGGTCAGACGTCATTCCTTCGGCGACCACGCCTTTACGCTTCTCGGCTTTATCGGGCTGGCCGTTCCGAATTTCATCATGGCGCTGACCTTGATGTATGCGAGCTACCGGTTTCTGGGACAAAGCGTTGGCGGCATATTTTCTCCCGCTTTCGTTGATGCGCCGTGGAGCATCGCAAAATTCAACGACATGCTCAGCCATATGTGGATACCTGTGATCGTCATCGCCATGTCAGGCACTGCCGCCATGATCAGAATTCTGCGGGCAAATCTGTCGGATGAATTGAGCAAGCCCTATGTCGTCACGGCGCGTGCCAAGGGTTTGCCGGAGCGCAAGGTCATTGTGAAATACCCCGTCCGCATCGCGCTCAACCCTTTCGTCAGCTCGATCGGCTGGGTGCTGCCGGATCTCGTTTCCGGCGTCACCATCACCGCCATCGTGCTGAACCTTCCAACGGCGGGACCGCTTCTGCTGCGGGCGCTGGTCGGCCAGGACATGTATCTGGCCGGAAGTTTCATTCTCTTAATGGGCGTGCTGACACTGGTGGGCATGCTGATTTCAGACATATTGCTGGCGGTGCTCGACCCCCGCATCCGGTTCAATTGAAGGGGTGGCCATGTCAATCAACCAGAACCCCACCATCGCGCTGGAAACCGGCCCCGCCATCAGCCCTCTGAAGTCCGGGCGCAAGGTAGTAAGCCTCGAGGCTGCAGGGCAATGGACGCTCATTCGCCAGCGCTTCTTTCGCCACAAGGTCGCAGCATTTGCTGCGGGTATTATTCTGTTGCTCTATTTCATCGGTGCCTTTGCCGAGTTCCTGGCACCGGGCATGCCGAACACGTCGCGCCCGCAATATACCTTTGCGCCGCCGCAAGGCATCGCTTTATTTGCGCCGGCTGCCGATGGCGGTTCCCGCTTTCTGCCGCACGTGAAAGGCTACAAGATCGAGATCGAGCCCAAAGCCCTCCGCCGCAGCTTCGTAGTCGACGACACGAAAATCATTCCTATCGGATTCTTCGTCAAAGGGGCGCCTTACAAGCTGTGGGGCATCATCCCGATGGAAAGGCATCTGGTTGGGCCGCTTGACGCCCGCGACCCGATGTATCTCCTGGGTTCGGATCGGCTGGGACGAGATCTCATGAGCCGCCTGATTTATGGAACCCGCGTCTCCATGTCCATCGGCCTTGTCGGCGTTGCCATTTCGCTGACGCTCGGCGTCGTGATGGGTGCGGTCTCCGGTTACTACGGCGGCTGGGTCGATACCCTCATCCAGCGTATCATCGAGATTGTGAGCGCCATGCCGACCATTCCGCTCTGGTTGGGGCTGGCCGCTGCCATTCCCCTAAGCTGGTCACCGCTTTCGGTTTATTTTGTCGTAACCCTGATTGTTTCCCTTCTGAGCTGGACGGGTTTGGCACGCGAGGTGCGGGGACGATTCTTCGCGCTGCGCGGCGATGACTTCGTGACGGCTGCCCGGCTGGACGGTGCAGGGGAAAGGCGGATCATATTCCGCCACATCCTTCCATCACTTACCAGCCACATTCTGGCGGTGGTGACACTTGCCATTCCGACCATGATCGTCGCTGAAACCTCGCTGTCGTTTCTCGGGGTCGGTCTGAAACCACCGGTCGTCAGCTGGGGCGTGCTGTTGCAGGATGCCCAGAACGTGCGGACAGTTGCCACGGCGCCATGGTTGCTGATCTGGCCGAGCCTTGCGGTGGTCCTGGCGGTTCTGTCTTTCAATTTCTTTGGCGATGGCCTGCGCGATGCAGCCGACCCTTACGATAGCTGAAAGGAAGTGAGATGACGAAGCACGAAACCTTGCTGGCGGTCAAAGACCTGTCCATCGATTTCCATCTCAGAACCCATGTGCTCCATGCCGTTCGCAATGTCAGTTTTGACCTTGACCGCGGAAAGACGCTTGCGCTGGTGGGAGAAAGCGGTTCAGGCAAATCAGTGACCGCCCGTGCCCTGATGCGGATCATCGACAAGCCCGGACAGATGACAGGCGGCCAGATCGTTCTCGATGGGCCCAAGGGACCAGTCGATATCGCGAAATTTGCCGTAAGCAGTCGCGAGGTTCTGGCCATTCGCGGTGGACGGATCGGCCTGATTTTTCAGGAACCAATGAGTTCGCTGTCGCCGGTCCACACCATCGGCTCACAGATCATCGAAGCCGTGCGTTTGCATCGCCGCTTGTCGAAGAGACAGGCTCGGGAGCGATGTATCGAACTGCTGCGCCAGGTGGAGATACCGCAGCCGGAAGTGATGGCCGACAGATACACCTTCGAGTTTTCCGGCGGAATGCGCCAGCGAGCGATGATTGCCATGGCGCTGGCCTGCGACCCGGAAGTTCTGATCGCCGATGAGCCGACGACGGCGCTGGATGTGACGACGCAGGCCGAAATCCTCGATCTCATCAAGCGGCTGCAGGTGGAGCGCGGCATGGCGATGCTCCTCATCACCCACGACATGGGCATCGTTGCCGAAGTAGCGGACGAGGTCGCCGTCATGCGTTTTGGCAAGATCGTCGAAAAAGGGCCGGTGGACGAGATTTTCCACGCCAGTCAGCATCCCTACACACGGCAACTTCTGGAAGCGACGGTCAAGCTCGAGAGAGGCGCAGCCACGCGCACGCTGCCGGCGTCGCTGACGGCCAACGTGGCTCCGATCCTGTCAGTGCGCAATCTTTCCAAAGTCTACGGCGCGCCGTCCGGACTGTTTTCGTATGGCGGTGGGCGCGGGCTGGTGGCGGTGGACGATGCTGGTCTTGACCTATTTGCCGGCGAAAATCTCGGCATTGTCGGCGAAAGCGGATCAGGCAAAACCACACTAGGACGAATGATACTGCGGATCGTTGAGCCGAGTTCCGGCAGAATTGCGTATCGCGGATGCCCGGATGCGGCTCCGATGGACGTCACCACGCTAAACAAAGTGGATTTGCGCCGCTATCACCAGGATGTGCGTCTTATCTTTCAGGACCCATTTGCGTCGCTCAACCCCCGTATGACGGTGAAGCAGATCATCGGAGATCCTCTGGTCATCGCCGGTGGCATGTCCGGCAAAGCGGTGGAGACCCGCGTTGGCGAACTTTTGCAGAAGGTCGGGCTCGATCCCTTGGCGATGGAAAGATACCCACATGCCTTTTCCGGTGGCCAACGCCAGCGGATCGGGATTGCAAGGGCGCTCGCCGTCAACCCGAAGGTCATCGTCGCCGATGAGGCGACTTCGGCTCTCGACGTCTCGATACGAAGCCAGATCCTCGACCTGTTGCTCGATATTCAAAAGCAGCTCAATCTCAGCTTTATCTTCATTTCGCACGATATCTCGGTCGTGCGCTATTTCTGCGATCGCGTTGCCGTCATGCACAAAGGTAAGATTGTCGAGATCGGAGATGCGGAAACAATCTGCACCACGCCCTCGCACCCCTATACCAAGCGACTGATCTCTTCTGTTCCCAACCCCGACCCCCGCAACAAGCGCATGCTGCACCGCCTGCGCGCAGACCAAGTTTGAGGTCATTGCCAATGCCGAAATTCGCCGCCAATCTGTCCATGCTTTATACCGAACATCCGTTCATGGAACGGTTCGCCGCCGCCGCTGCCGATGGTTTTGCGGCAGTCGAATATGTCAGCCCCTACGAGGAGGCGGCAGAGACGATTGCAGCGGAGCTCAGGAGGTGCAATCTCACACAGGCTCTGTTCAACCTGCCGCCCGGCAACTGGGCCGCAGGCGAGCGCGGCATCGCCAGCCTGCCGGACAGGGTCTCCGAATTTGAGACGTCCGTTGAAACGGCGATCCGCTATGCAAAAGTTCTGGGATGCCGAAAGATCAATTGTCTGGCCGGTATTCAACCGCCCGGTGTCGATCCGCAAGTTCTGGAAGACACGCTTGTCGGCAATCTCGGTCACGCTGCGCAACGTCTGGCGGATTCCGGAATTGCCCTTGTCTTCGAGCCCATCAACACTCGCGACATACCCGGCTATTTCCTCACCAACACCGATCAGGCCGAGCGGATCATGGACCGTGTCGGGCATTCCAACCTGCTGATCCAATATGATTTCTACCACATGCAAATCATGCAGGGCGATCTCGTCGCGACCTTCGAGCGCCTGCAGGACAAAATCGGCCACGTTCAGATCGCTGATAATCCCGGACGTCATGAGCCGGGGACGGGCGAGATCAACCACGATTTCATCTTTAGGCGTCTGGATGAACTTGGCTACGACGGATGGGTCGGCTGCGAATATCGACCGGCGTCGACCACCAGCGCAGGTCTTGACTGGTTGAAAGCATATCAACGGGAGGATTGAGCCATGAAAATAGGATTTATCGGACTGGGGGTCATGGGCCGCCCGATGGCGCAGCATCTGATCGATGCCGGACATGAGCTTTATCTTCACAGGGTCAAACCCGTGTCGAACTCCCTCCTGAAAAGTGGTGCGAGGGCATGCGGTTCAGGTGCAGAAGTGGCGCGCAGCGCCGAGATCGTGATTTTGATGCTGCCGGACACGCCCGATGTGGAAGCAGTTTTGTTTGGTGATGATGGCGTCGCGCACGGCCTTGATGCGGGAAAGCTCGTCATCGACATGAGCTCGATTTCACCGATTGCAACGAAGGATTTTGCCGCCCGTATCGAGGCGCTGGGATGCGATTATCTCGACGCGCCGGTGTCGGGCGGTGAAGTTGGCGCCAAAGCGGCGTCGCTGACCATCATGGTCGGCGGAAAACCGGATATTTTCGAGCGCGCAAGACCCCTGTTTGAAAAGATGGGCAAGAACATCACCCTGATCGGTGACGTTGGAAACGGTCAGGTTGCTAAGGTCGCCAATCAGATTGTTGTCGCCCTGAATATTCAGGCCGTTTCGGAAGCCCTTCGCTTTTCGAAAAAAGCCGGAGCGGACCCCTCGATCGTGCGCAAGGCCTTGATGGGTGGCTTTGCCGCGTCCCGCGTGCTGGAGGTTCACGGCGAAAGGATGATCAACGAAACATTCGAGCCCGGCTTTCGCATACGTTTGCATCACAAGGACATATCGCTCGCGCTTGAGTCGGCGCGTCTGCTCGAGCTTATGCTGCCCAACACTGCGATGGTTCATCAGTTGATGAATGGCGCGCTGGAAAGAGGCCTGGGCGACAAAGACCATTCGGCGTTGATCAAAGCCTTGTAGTTCAAACGAGACCTCCTGATTGATAGTCGGCTTACCAGCGTAAAGCGCGCAAAATCAGTAGATTGGTCCCTCGGTCGGGCCGCAAGACCGTTGGCGAGGAGCCGCATGTAGTCATTTCGGCTTCCCGTTCTGGAGCTCAGCGAGGAACAGCGAGATTCCGGATCCCTTGGGTGGGCGGCGGTCACCTGAGAATGGGTGATCGCTAAGACGCGCGTCCTAAAAATGAATTTGCCCTGTCGACAGGTGTCGATGGCAACAGTTCTGCGTAACTTCCCCGTAATTTTCGGCGGCCATACGTCTCTGCCTCAAAAGTCAATCGACGACCGCCGTGGCGGTGAACGGAAGGATAGGCATGAAAAAGATTATCTCGGGCATACTCGTTTGCGTGGTATTGACCGCGTGCAGCCAGACGGAAAAGGGCGCCGGCATTGGCGCGGCGAGCGGTGCTATAATAGGCGGGCTGGCAAGCGGTACCTGGGAAGGCGCAGCAGTGGGAGCCGCCGCAGGCGGCGCGGGTGGCGCTGTGATAGGAAACATCAGCGAACGTAACGACAGGAACCGCCGGGACCGTTGGGAACGACGGGATCACCGCGACTACAGCTGCAGATACCGGGATTATTACGGTCGCTGCCGCTAGAGATTGCAGCCGGCTGCCGCACGTCAAAGGCGAGAGTGATATCGAAAAACTCCGGCTCTTCACCCTCCGCAGCCACACCACTTTTATGACATCGGGAAATCTGACGGTCAGGACGTCACGAACGTTGAGCTTATCTCGATCACGGGCGGTCGTTTTGCTGTAAGGATTATCGGAAACGACAGTGCGACTTGAATGAGTAGGCGACTATGAAACTTCTACTTATCGAAGACGATCCAGAAATGACGGATGCCTTGAGGGTGGCCCTCTCGCAGCATGGCATTGTTCTTGATGCCGTTGGCGATCTGGCAACGGCGCGGGAAGCAATCGCCATGGCGGACTACGATATCGTCCTTATCGACCGGCAACTGCCTGATGGTGATGGCAGTACCTTTCTTGCGGATTTGCGTGGCGCAGGTTCAAACACGCGATCGATCATCATCTCCGCTCTGAGGTCCACCGACGAGCGTATATCCGGGCTGAATGACGGCGCTGATGATTATTTACCAAAGCCCTTCGAAATCGCTGAACTGGTCGCGAGAATGAGCGCTGTGCTGAGGAGGGCTCCGACAACGGGATCGTCCCTCCTGGCTGCCGGAAACGTTACCTACAATCGTGTGTCATGCGATGTACATGTCAATGGCGTCCGCCTTGCGCTCACCCGCAGGGAACTGCTGATCATCGAGACGCTTCTGAGAAACCGTGGTCGGACCGTGTTGCGCTCGTCCCTTGAGGGGCAGGTCTATTCCTTTGATGATGAGATCCAGTCGAACTCACTGGAATCCAACATGTCGCGGCTGCGCAGAAAGCTTGGCGAAGCGGAGGCCAACATCGTTATCAAAAACATTCGAGGCATAGGCTATTATCTTCATGAGCAGCAATAGGATGACCAGCACCTCCCTTCGCTGGCGTTTCACTTTCGGTTTTATTGTCCTGCAGCTCTGTGCGGTCATCGCCTCGCTCAGCTTGGTTTTCTATCTCCTTTCCGGCCTCAAGCCCGATGTGGCAATTACGTCCATCTGGCTGTCTCAGGAAATCGCAGATTCAGTCCGTCTCGAGCCGAATGGCCGAGCAAGTCTGATGCCAACGGCTGAACTTAAAGAGATTATGGAAGACTCGCCTAACCTTTGGTTCGTGGCAGACCTGGGCAAAGATATCGTTCTGGCACATGGCGTGCCTCCCGGGAAAATTGCCGATAACATGCCATTCTTGCGGACGTTCAGAAGTGTCGAACTTCATGGCGATCTAGATGATCCGTTGAGTGTGGGCCGCATGGAGCGTTTCGACACCCAGGCCGGTGAGGCGACGATCTTTGCTGGCGGTGTCCCGATGTCTCAATATGGTGTGACCGTGCTGCTGGGGAACCTTGCCATCGGTATTCCGGCGCTGATCCTCGTCGCCATTTCGCTCATTGGCGCTCCGTTTGTCACACGCTGGGCTTTGCGATCCTTCAGCGACCTGACCACGCGTCTCGACAGGATCGATCTCGACACACGTGGCGCCTTGGTGGAAGAGCGGGGTCTGCCCAATGAAGTGCTTCGCCTGGTGCGCGACATCAACAGGGCGCTGCGTCGTCTCGATAGCGGCTTCGAGGCGACGGAGCGCTTCTTCGTCAACGCGGCGCATGAACTTCGAACGCCGATCGCTGTCCTGCAGGTGAGGATTGATACGCTTTCGCCAAGTTCTGACAAGACCCACCTGCAGACGGCCATCAAGCGACTGACAGCGATCGCGAACCAGCTTCTCGACACCGAGAAGTACCGACAGAAGCCCCAGCAGAACGCACCTGTCGATCTCAACAGCGTTGTGTCGAAGGTGGTTGCCGATCTTGCTCCCCTGGCGATCTCTGAAGGCTACGAGATTTCGTTCGACAGCGATGCGGAAGATCTGTTCGTTCCGGGTGATGCCGAAGCTTTGGAGCGTGCATTCGTCAATCTGGTCCGTAATGCAGTCCAGTACGGAGGCGGAAGAGGACAGATATCAGTGAGCATTGAGGCTGACGGTAGCGTGATGGTCGCCGATCAGGGTTGCGGAATCGCCAGCGATAAGCAATCGCGCATATTCGAACCGTTCTACCGGGTCAGCCCTCACGGCTCAGGCGCGGGCCTGGGTCTCAGCATGGTCAATGAGATCGTGACCCGTCACGGCGGTTACGTTGAGCTTTCGTCCGCTCCAGGCAAGGGCAGCACATTTGCCGTGCGCTGGCGCGAGAAGCGCATTTTCCAGCGTCGGTAGCGGCCGGTGCCTACGCTAAGGGGTCAGGGCATCCGTATCCCTCGGCGTTGGCTGGGCACGGCCGCGATCGCCTGATATGTGGCGGGCAATCTCTGGCACGCCACCCACACTGCAAACACTCTTTGCCGATCGGTTGATTTTACGGTGCATGCCAAACGGAGCAGCCGCGACGACGGCTCCCTGTAATTTTCAGGTAACTCTCGTGACAGAGAAAGCCCGCAAATTTCATAGCACGGGCCACGACTAAATGACACGAAACATCACCCGCAAGCGTCTCATCCTGTCGGCGGTAACCCTTGTCGGTTTGCTGGGCATCTGGCTTCTGTTTCTGCGTTCGCCGGCGAAGCCTGAACTGGTGACGGCGCAGGCGCGAACGGGTGACATTGAAGAGGTGGTGCTGGCGACCGGGGTTCTCGAACCGCTCGAGCTGGTGCGGGTCGGCGCCCAGGCGTCGGGACGCATTGAGCATCTTGCTGTCAAGATCGGTGACATCGTCGAGGCGGGCCAATTGGTGGCCGAGATCGATTCTCAGACCCGGCGCAACACCTTGCGGGACCGCGAGGCCGCTTTGGCCAACATCCGCGCCGTTCACGCCGCGCGCCGCGCCGGTCTGGTGAAAGCCGAGAAGGATTTCGAGCGTGAGCGTGACCTGCTGGCAGGTGGTTCCACGCCGCGCGCCCAGTATGACGCCGCGGTTGCGACGCGAGACAGCGCGCGGGCTGAGGTTCAATCGGTGGACGCTCAGGTCGCACAAGCGCAGGTCGCGCTGGAGTCTGCGGGTATAGAACTGGACTATACGCGTATCACTGCCCCAATCGCGGGCACTGTGGTCGCGATCGTCACTGACGAGGGTCAAACCGTGAATGCCCTGCAGACTGCGCCGACCATCGTCATGATCGCGCGATTGGACACAATGACGGTACGCGCGGACATTTCCGAGGCTGACGTCGTGCGTGTGCGACGAGGCCTGCCGGTCTGGTTCAGCATTCTTGGCGATCCGAAGCGCCGGTTCGATGGGGAGTTGCGACAGGTGGAACCGGCCCCGGCTTCCATCGCCAACGAGAGCAACGCCGCTGCTAGCCGGATTAACTCAACCAATGGCGCGGTCTATTACACCGGGCTGATCGATGTGGCGAATGCGGACGGGGTCCTGCGGCCGTCCATGACGGCGCAGGTGTCCATCGTCTTGAGCCGCGTCAGCGGCGCCGTGCTGGTTCCGCTCAGCGCAGTGGAACGGGCACCCCGGGCAGGTGATACGGCGCGCGTGCGGATACTGGACGCGATGGGCGAGGTCCAGATCCGGCAGGTCCAGGTCGGCATCGATAACGGTGCGGACATCCAGATTCTTGGCGGTCTTCAGGCAGGCGAGACCATTGTCCTGGGAGCATCCACGGACGAACGCACGGATGGCCAGGCGCAACTGGCCGCAGCGAAGCGGTAGGGCGCGCTATGACGGAACCACTGATCCGCGTACGTGGGGTATCCCGCGCTTTCCCCGCAGGCGACGAGATGGTGCGGGTGCTGAAAGACGTTGACCTCGACATCGAGGCCGGCGAGATGATGGCCATCATCGGTGCTTCTGGCTCCGGCAAGTCGACGCTGATGAACATCCTTGGCTGCCTCGATCGTCCGACGGACGGCAGCTACTGGATCGAAGGACGCGAGACCTCGAAGATGTCCGTGGACGAACTCGCGGCACTACGCCGTGAGCGTTTTGGTTTCATCTTCCAGCGCTATCACCTGCTTGGCGATCTCAGCGCGGCCAGCAACGTCGAGGTGCCGGCCATCTATGCCGGACGCAGCCGATCCGACCGTCACAAGCGAGCGATCTCCTTGTTGACCCGGCTGGGGCTCGCCGAGCGGACGGGCAATATTCCGGGCAAGCTTTCGGGCGGCCAGCAGCAGCGGGTGTCGATCGCCCGCGCGCTGATGAATGGCGGCGAGATAATTCTGGCCGACGAACCGACCGGTGCGCTGGATACGAACAGTGGCGCCGAAGTCATGAAGATCCTGCGCGAGCTTCACGCCGAGGGGCACACCATCATTCTCGTCACTCACGACAAGAAGATCGCCGAACATGCGGATCGGGTTGTAGAGATCAGCGACGGCGTCATCATTTCCGACGAGCGCAATATACCCAAATCCGCGGCGATGGCCCGTCCCATCCGCGAGCACGCGCCGGGCGCTGGCTGGCGCGGCGCAATTGACCGGATGACTGAGGCCTTTCGTATGGCGGGCGCGGCAATATGGGCGCACAAGATGCGCTCGCTTCTGACCATGCTCGGTATTATCATCGGTATCGCCTCGGTAGCGGCAATCTCGGCGCTGGGAGCCGGTTCGCAGCAACAAATCCTGAGTAGTATCAGTTCGCTTGGCACCAACACGATCGAGGTGCGGGCCGGTAAAGGCTTCGGCGATCTGGAAGCGGGCAAGATACGGACCCTGGTTCCCGCCGATGCAGAAGCGCTGATGAACCAGCCCTACGTCGACAGCGTGACACCAACCGTCACGACAAGCGTAACTGTCAAGCGCGCCGCCGTGGCCGTCAATGCATCAGTCACCGGAGTTGGCGCGGATTTCTTTCGTGTACGGGGTCTTGAGCTGTCGCATGGACAACTGTTCGATGCCCAGGGTGTTATCGCCTACAGCCAGAATGTGGTGATCGATGCAAACGCCACGAGAGACCTGTTTCCAGACGGGGTAAACCCGGTGGGGCAAGTCATCCTTCTGGGCACAATGCCGGCGAGGGTCATAGGCGTGACGAAACGGGAAAACTCCTTCGGCCCGGCGGTTGATACGTTGACCGTTTATGCGCCTTACACAACCGTTATGGGTCGCATGCTGGGTCGGCCGAACGTCGACGGCATAACGGTCCGTATCAGAGACGATGTCGACCCGGGCAATGTCGAGGCCGCAGTTTCGCGCCTTATCGAGCGTCGGCATGGCACGAAAGACTTCTTCCTCACCAACTCAGCGACCATTCGCGAGACTATCGAGACCACCACGCAAACCCTGACATTGCTGATTTCGTCAGTCGCCGTGATCTCGCTGATTGTCGGCGGCATCGGCGTGATGAATATCATGCTGGTGTCCGTGACCGAACGCACCAAGGAGATCGGCGTTCGCGTGGCCGTTGGCGCGCGCCGCAGCGATATCCTCTCCCAGTTTCTTATCGAGGCCGTCATGGTCTGCCTTGTCGGCGGCTTCATGGGAGTGATGCTCGCCCTTGGGATCAGCGCTCTTTTTAATTTGCTGAGCCCCGACTTCAAAATGATCTTCTCTTCTGGCTCCATCCTTGTGGCCTTCGCCTGCTCCACCCTGATCGGAATTGTCTTCGGCTTCCTTCCCGCCCGCAATGCGGCAAAGCTGGACCCAATAGAAGCCTTGGCACGCGAATGATGGCCGGAATGCATGCGTGATGGCATAGTGAAGACTAGCAGTGGCCATTGCCGTTTGGAATTCCAATTGGGTCCGCCGCTCTGACTCGATCCTCATCGCGAAGTGCCAATCCGCGCTTGAAGACATGCGATCTGCACTCCGTTCGACCACGCTATGCTGCTGCAAAGTGGAATGAGAAAGGAGAGCTACTAGGTGGTAGTATCCAGTTAGCTCCCACTCTCTTCATGTTTAAATCGTGGACCCGCGCGACTGTGTTCAGGTCAACGTGCCGCCATCAACGGTCAGGATGGTTCCGGTGATTTGTCGGGCCGCGCCAGATGCGAGGAACGCTACGGCAGCCGCGACATCCTCCGGCTCGCCGTACCGGCCGAGCGGTATCAGGGCGCGCTGAAAATCTCCGAACTCGCCCTCGGCCGGGTTCATGTCCGTGTTGGTTGATCCTGGCTGAATGAGGTTGACAGTGATGTCACGGGGACCAAGTTCTCGCGCCAGACCGCGGGTAAACGATTGAAGTGCCGATTTGGTCATTGAATAAACCGTCGATGGTCCGACAATGCGTTCCGCGCCTGCGGAGCCGATTGTGACGATCCGGCCACCTTTGCCAAGATAAGGCATCGCGGCTTGCGATGCCAGGATCGGGGAGCGAGCGTTGACAGCGAAAAGAGCATCGATCTCGGCAACGGTGAAATCCGCCACATCCTTGTAGATCGCGATAGCCGCATTGTTCACCAGGATGTCGAGGCCGCCCAAGGCTTGCGCCGCTTGATCAACCGACCGCTTAACCGCCTCTGGGTCCATGCTGTCAGCCTTGATAGCCAATGCCTTGCGGCCTTTGCCCTCGATTGTTGCGACGACTTGCGCTGCCCGATCAGCGGCGCGTTCGTACGTGATCGCAACGTCGGCCCCTTTTTCTGCCAGAGCTATCGCTATCGCGGCGCCAATGCCGCGGGACGCACCAGTCACAAGCGCACGTTTACCTGCTAGTTCACTCATTGATCATTCCTTTCATTGTCGATAGGGGAAATGTTCGCCCGGCCACATTGCGCAGGGCATCGTGCGGCCTGCCACCGAACGATTGTTTTGGTTCAAGCGATCAGGACCGGCAGACCGCTCAAGCGGCGATTGTCCATATCGTCATGCGCTCGGGCTATCTCATCAAACTGATAGCGGATGGTTTCGAGATCATCGAAAATGCCTGAGCGCAGCGCATCCCATAGCTCGGAAGTTGCGGTCTCAACTGCTCGTCCCCGGACATATTGAGGGGTCCCACCACTGCGGACAGCTACCCCCCGACGCACAAGATCTGGGGCCGGCGCTGGCTGACCCGTCGCGGCTCCAATCGCGGCAATCACGCCACCGTCACGGACACTCGACGCGCCCAGAGCAAAGGTCGCCCGGCCAACCAAATCATAGACGATGTCGACACCGTGAGGTGCGATCGCACGGATCTTGGCGGCGATGTCTGGCTCGCCAGCGTGGAAGGCATGGGTGGAGCCGGCCGCGACCCTGTCGAACTTGTTCCGCGATCCCGCGACGCCGATCACCATTGCGCCCAGCGACTTCGCCCAGCGAGACAGGATAGCGCCTACGCTTCCCGATGCCCCGAGTACCAGCACCGTCTCGGCGGATTTCAGATCATGGAGACCACGCATCCCCATCCAGGCCGTCGCACCCTTCGCCAGGAAGGTCGCCGCAGTCTCGTTCGAGATATCGGCGGGCAGGCGGATGAGCGGCGCGGTCGGAATGATCCTCTCGGTGGCATAGGCCCCTTCCGAAAAGAAGTAAGCGACCCGGTCACCGACCGACAGCCCTTCGACGCCGGATCCGACTTCGGAAATCGTCCCGGCCGCTTCAAAACCGGGAACCGCAGGCAACGCCATCGGATACTGGCCTTTCCGTATCATCGTATCGACAAAGTTGAGGCCGATCGCGTCTTGAATGAGCCTGACCTCGCCGGCACGTGGAGCGTGCAGGTCTTTCTCGATAACTTGCAAAACCGACGGTCCGCCCGCCGACTGCATTTGAATGAATCTTGTCACGATATTGTCTCCGGGCTTCAGATGGCGCGCCGCGCACCGATTGCACACGGCTGGAGCGCCGCGATGTTCAGTCGAACTTGACGAGATTGAGAGCGGGCAGGGGACCACCTGGGAACTGAAGCAGCTGGCTGCCGGCTGCAAGCCCGCCGAGATCGATCCCGAAAAAGCCGATGCGATTAATGATGGCAGAGACCTCAGCCTTCGCCCTCCTATCGTCGCCCGAGTAAAACAGGACGCGCCTGCCTCCTTCCGAGTGGGGGTCGCCCGTCAGTTGAGTTGGCGTCAGATGGTTGAACGCCTTGACGACGAGCGCGCCTGGCACAAGGGCGGTGAAAATATCCGTAGAGGTGCGGCCGCCAAGGTCCGCAGGCCTGTAAAGCGGCGCTTCGATGGAGTTGTTGGCGTCGATTACGATCCTGTCGTCAAAGTTCAAACCGGCGAGCGCGCCAGGTATCTTTGACCAGGGGACTGCCACGAGAACGATGGCTTGCGCCGCGGCCTCTTGGACGCTTCCAGCCCGGATCGTGCTTCCAAGTTTTGAAACAAGCGCCGTGAGGCTTTCCGGTCCTCGGCTGTTTGCGATCACGGCTTCGATTCCTGCCCTGCCGAGCGCAGTGGCAAATGCGCTCCCGATATTGCCGGCTCCGATAATTCCAATGGTCATCACCCACTCCTTTACGGTTCGTGAGAATTCTGTCTGCGACGGTCGGTTTTCCCGCTACATCCTGGGCCTGATGCCGGTGGCGTTGCAGAAATTCGCTTTTGCTGTTGATTGGAATATGGCTGGCAAATACACCCAGCATAAGTCATAGATGGATTGTTTTAGTTTCAATCAATGCTTGAAGGTTACGTTTAATGGAGACACTGGCAAACCTCGAAGCGTTCGTTCGAAGTGCAGAAGCGAGCAGCTTTTCTGGGGCTGCACGGCGTCTCTCGATCACGCCGGCGGCAGTCAGCCGGAATGTTGCAATGCTGGAACGCAACCTCGGTATACGGCTCTTTCATCGCTCAACGCGGAAGTTGACCCTGACCGAGGCGGGGGAGTCGTTTCTGACAAGCATCGGCGACAGCCTGAACCACCTTCAGGGGGCAATCGACGGGGCATCACAAACGAAAGGCGAGCCCGTCGGTGTTTTGAAGCTCAGCATGAGTTTGTCATTCGCGATGGGATACGTTCTCCCCGCACTGCCCGACTTTCTGGCCCGTTATCCGGGCGTCCGACCTGACTGGCATTTCGACAGCCGCAAGGTCGATCTTATCGCTGAGGGTTTCGACGCCGCGATCGGCGGTGGTTTCGAACTCAATCCTGGCATCGTTTCCACGACGCTCGCACCCGTGCACGTTATCGCGGTGGCATCGCCCAGCTATTTTGCTGCACGTCGCCGGCCGGCCAGCCCCGCCGATCTGGCCGATCATGCCGGAATCTTGATGCGGTCCTCGAATTCGGGCCGGATCAGGCAATGGATGATGCGGGACGCTCAAGGACGCGAAGAGCGCGCGCTCCTCAACGAGACGATTGTGATGAGCGACGCCGCTCCCATGGTGCAGGCGGCGATCGCGGGGTTGGGCATTGCATTGTTGGCTGTACCCGATGTGCTGCCACATATGGAAAGTGGCGCACTCGAACGTGTCCTTCCGAAGTGGTATGCCGATGCCGGATCTATCTCGCTCTACTACTCCGGCCGCGCGCTCCAACCGCTAAAGACACGCGCTTTCATCGACTTCTATACTGAGTATTTCCGTCGCGAGCGCCTCAGTGCCCGGCTTGCAGGCAGTCTAGGCTGATGTCCAAACGCCTTGTTAGCTTCCTTTGAAGCCGTGGTCGTTTGACTGCGTCGAATATCCCATATTCAACACATGCTTGAAGATGATCCAACCGATATGATGCTAATATTCTAGGACAGGGATGGGCAAATATATCACTCCACGGACACGCAAAAGGAGTGAAAAAATGACTGAATTAGCCTCGTCTCGATATCTTCCACTGAACGGGAAGATCGCACTTGTCACCGGTGGATCGCGATCTATCGGCGCATCAATCGCACAGCGTCTCGCAGCGGATGGCGCTCAGGTTGCCTTCACCTATCGTGGATCACCTGCGAAGGCTGAGGAAGTTGCTGTCGCCATAGAAAAAACGGGCGCGCGCGCGCTGGCTATTGCCGCCGATGCCGCTGATCCGGACGCGATACGCGCCGCCGTTGCCGCGACGGTCGATAAGTTCGGCGGCCTCGACATTTTGGTGAACAATGCCGGTATTGCCCTTGCCGGTCCCATCGACGAAATCGCCTTCGATGACTATCAGGCAATGCTCGCTGTCAACGTAACCGGCGTTTTTGTTGCCACGCAGGAGGCCGTGCGCCATATGAAGGATGGCGGCCGTATCATACAGATCGGCAGTTCGATCACGAAATATGCCGGGGTGCCCGGGCTGTCAGCATACGGCCTCACAAAAGGGGCCGTCGCCGGTTTCAACCGGAGTTTGGCTCATGACCTCGGGCCACGCGGCATTACAGTCAACACGGTGCATCCAGGCCCAACCGACACTGACATGAACCCTGTTGATGGCGAGTTTGCCGCTATGCAGATCTCGCGTATCGCGGTGGGCCGCTATGGAAAGCCCAAGGAAATTGCGGACGTGGTCGCATTTCTTGCAAGTCCGGAAGCCTCGTTTGTAACAGGTGCCGACATCCGGGCCGATGGTGGCTTCACGTCCTGAAAATGCCGGGGCAAAATGCAAAATTGCTGCGCCAAGCGCAGCGAATTCGACGCCTCACCAATAATCAACGGCTCAAGGCCGGCTTGAACGACGCGGTTGCAAGACGCCGCAGCGGCTTGGCACGATCAAAAACAAGGGTCGCCTTTGGTGGTTTCACCGTTGCGATCTCGATCTGGAATGCGCGCCCAGCCGCCGTTCAAGCGCAAAACCGAACCGTTTCATATGAACCCGTGTTCGCGCGTATCGGAACCGGACAATAAACACGCATCATCGACGGTGATCGAGGATGTTTTCCAGTCCTTTATCCCAGTAGGGTTGATTGCCGAAGCGATTTACAAGCCAGTCGATGAACACTCTCACTTTCGGTGCCAGTTCGCGAGAGCTTGGATACAAGGCCCAAAGCGTCTGGGTTGAGACCAGCGGGTACTCCGGAAGGACCGGAACCAGCGCGCCGGACTGTAGCTCTTCCGACGCGCACCACGTGGCCATCAGCGCGATGCCCAGCCCGGCACAAGCGGCATCGCGCACTGCAGTGCCGTCATTGATGCGGAGACCCGGAGTAACACGTCGTTCGATCACCATCGAACCGTTCCCCCGAAATGTCCAGAGATCGAGCGTGCCGACGACGAGGCAGGTATGTTCCGCGAGGTCGTCGGGCGTGCTCGGCCGGCCGCGTTTTTCGAGATATTCGGGTGACGCGACCAGCACCCGATTGTCGGGAGCAAGCCGCCGCGCGACAAAGGATGTGTCGCTGAGCTCGGTATAACGAACCGCCACATCAAAAGCACCTTCGACCAGATCAACGATGTTGTCCGAAATGCGCAAATCAAGTGCCAAACCGGGATATTGCCTGCAAAATTCAGCCAGGCCCGGCACAATATGCATTCGCGCGAACGAGGCAGGGGCCGCTATTCGCAATGTGCCGCGAGGCGCTGCTTGCTCTCGCCCAAGTGCCGCTCGGGCGGCCTCCGCAGCGACGACAATATGTTCCGCATGCGGCAGGAACGCCAGACCGTCTTCAGTCAAAGTTGCTTGCCGTGTAGTGCGATGGACGAGCCTTGCATTGAGTTTTCGCTCGAGAACCAACAGTTTGGCGCTAGCGCCAGCGGGCGTCAGACCCAAGTCGCGAGCTGCGGCACTGATGCTGCGAAGTTGAGCAATCCGCACGAAGAGATTTAATTCGTCCACGTCCATTCGTCGACTTTCAAAATTTTCTTGAAGGTGATCCTTAATATGGGCCACTACCGAAAGCAATCGCGATAAATCACATAGAACATCGAAACGGCGTCGACGCTTCGAGGCCGCAATGCTGCGACGGCGGAGCAGGTTTTCCGTCCCATGCCGACGCCGGCGACAAGAATCATTACCTTCGATAAAAGAGGAGCCTGAAATGAAAGCGATGTCACTCAAATCCTTCGGCGGTCCAGAAGCCTTTGAGCTCGTCGAAATTCCAAAGCCAGTTCCTAAGGCGGGGCAGGTTTTGGTGCGGGTCCATGCCACATCGATCAATCCCCTCGACTACCAGGTTCGGCGAGGCGACTATCGCGACCTGGTGCCGTTGCCTGCAATTACCGGTCATGACGTATCGGGCGTTATCGAAGCGACCGGTCCGGGCGTAACAATGTTCGCTGCAGGGGACGAGGTCTGGTACACGCCGCAGATCTTCGACGGGCCAGGCAGTTATGCCGAATACCACGTTGCGAACGAAAACATCATCGGGCGCAAACCCAGCTCGCTGACCCATCTTGAGGCTGCGAGCCTTAGCCTGGTTGGCGGAACCGCCTGGGAAGCGCTTGTCTCGCGTGCTGCCCTGAGGGTGGGTGAAAGCATATTGATCCATGGCGGCGCTGGAGGGGTTGGGCACGTCGCTATCCAGGTTGCGAAAGCCATCGGAGCAAAGGTCTTTACGACCGTTCGCGAAGAAAACTTCGAGTTTGCGCGAAATGTCGGAGCGGACGTCGTCATTGATTACAGGAAAGAGGATTATGTCGCCGCCATCATGCGGGAGACCGAAGGCCGCGGAGTAGACGTCGTGTTTGACACCCTCGGCGGCGAAACATTGTCCCACAGCCCGAAGGCGCTTGCACAACTCGGCCGCGTCGTCTCGATCGTGGACATCGCACAGCCTCAAAATCTCATTGAGGCATGGGGCAGGAACGCGAGCTACCACTTCGTCTTCACGAGGCAGAACCAAGGCAAGCTCAACGAGCTGAGCACTCTGGTGGAACGCGGTCAGCTGAGGCCGCATCTTGGCGCCGTCTATTCGCTCGCCGACCTTCCGCTTGCCCATGCGCTGCTCGAGAAACCAAACAACGGTTTGCGCGGCAAGATCGCGATTGCCATTGACCCGCAAGCCGACACAAAGGTGCAATCATGATTTACGAGATCGCTGTGCTGCCTGTCCAAAAGGACAAGATCAGCGAGTTCAGGCAAGCGTTCGGAGGTGTTGTTCCTTTGCTCACACGTGCGCGGGGTTACCGCGGTCATGTCCTCGCCCAGGGGATCGAAACGCCGGAGGTATTCAATCTGATCGTGCGATGGCGGTCGCTTGACGATCATACTCCGGGTTTCGACGCGAGCGAAGACCATGAGCAGTTCATGGGAGCCATACAGGAATACTTCTCGGGGGAACCGACGGTCTATCATCTCGAGGACGACAATAGCGGCTCGCGTGACTATCTTCCTGGGAAAAGCGGCGCGGCTTAGAGCGCACAACGGCACGGGTTGCGCTAATAGCAACGCCGGGTTTCTCTGACGCCGACTTCCGCGATGCCACCATGTCCTTATTCTCCTGGCAACAACCAGCAAGGAGATCGCGACATGCCTGCAGTTCTAGTCCACGGCGTACCCGACACCCACCGGATCTGGGACACCGTTCGCTCTCATCTTGAACGCAGTGACATCGTCACGATCGATCTTCCCGGCTTCGGTCATCCGTTGCCGTCGGATTTCAGGTCAACAAAGGAAGAATATCTCGACTGGCTTATCAACCGGATCGATGAGTTCGGCGAACCCGTAGATCTGGTCGGTCATGACTGGGGCTGCCTGCTGACAGGCCGTCTGACGTCGATCCGGCCGGATCTGGTGCGGACCTGGACCGGCATCAGTGGGCCGATCGATCCGGAATATCCGTGGCACTATCTCGCCAAGATCTGGCAGACGCCAGGTGAAGGCGAGCAATGGATGAAGGATCTCGACCTCGAGGAATTTGCGGCGAAACTCGTCGAGGCGCAGATGCCGAAAGATGCGGCGGATGAATCGGTTCGGCATCTCGATACCACCATGCGGGCAAGCATTCTCGCACTTTACCGTTCCGCAATCGAGGTCGGGGAGGAGTGGAAGCCGGATCTACGCAGGATAACGGCGCCAGCACTCGTGATCTGGGGCCTGGACGATCCGTTTCTGCCGCACCGCTTCGCCGACGAGCTCGGCAACGCCGCGCACGCACGCGCCGTCGTTAAGCTGCGCGCCTCGCATTGGCCGATGATAGAGCGTCCGGCCGATGTCGCGCGCGAACTCGAGGCCCATTGGAGACACGCTTAACTCCCCGCGCTTGCGCCCAATCATTTGTCGGGAAACGAAACCATGTGACGCAGCAAGGCTAGCATTGCCCGGGCTGCACCAGACAGGAGCACGCCTACATGACCAATTCACCAAACACCCGGATCGGCGTCGGCATCGTCGGCGCCAGTGCCGATCGAGGCTGGGGCGGAGTTGCGCACGTCCCGGCACTGCGGGCGCTCGATGCATTCCAGATTCGCGCCGTCAGCACGACGCGTATGGAGAGTGCGAATACGACCGCTAGCCGACTGGGCGCCGATCTCGCCTTTGACACACATCAGGCACTGGTCGTTCGGCCGGAGGTCGACCTGGTGGTGGTTGCGGTCAAGGTGCCGGATCACCAGCAGATCGTTTCCGACGCGCTCGCCGCGGGCAAGATGGTCTATTGCGAATGGCCGCTCGCGCGAAATCTATCGGAAGCCGGAGCGATGGAGGGGCTTGCCCGCAAACGGCGGCTGCGTACGGTTATTGGCCTGCAGGGCGGCCTGCACCCGCCGATCCGCTACCTTCATGACCTCGTCCGTCAGGGCGTGATCGGCATGCCGCTCAGCACGAGCATCCGAGCGCATCTGAACGATGACATGTGGGTCGGCCGATACGACCCGCCATTCGAGTACATGGCTCGCGCAGCAAATGGCGCGACGCTTCAAAGCATCATGCTCGGCCACGCGCTCCAACCATTGGCCCACGTGCTCGGCGGATTCAAGAGCCTGTCCGCCATCGTTGCCAATCAGCGCGGCGACGGCGTCCGCCTTTCGTATGGCTCGTCCCTCCCGAAGGATGCGCCGGACGAGATCATCGTCGCCGGCGCTCTCGAAGGTGGGATCGTCACTTCTCTGCACTACAGCGCCGGACAGTCCGCCGGCTTGGTGTGGGAGATCCAGGGCACGGAAGGCAGTCTGCGCGTGGAGACGGCTTCGGGCTACATCCACTTCGGTGATATGACCATCACTTTGCGCCGCGGCAGCGAGCCTGCCCAGCAGCTACAGATTCCAACACGATATGCGGCTCCCGACCTGCAACTCGAAGCGCCTGCGGCGGGTGTCGCGCGGCTCTATGCCCAGCTCGCCGCCGACCTTCGCGACGGAATCGCAGATGCGCCAGACTTCGCGGTCGCGCTCGATCGTCACCGGGTGCTTGAGGCGATCACACAGGCGAATCTGACGGGTCATCGCCAGCATCTCAACCCCTAAAAAACCCAGGAAGGGTTCCAGCATGTGCTGTGGCTCATCTTTGCGCGTGCAACCCAAAAGCCGAGCAACCGCGTAAGCACCGGCGTGCTTTCGTATCACGCTCCAGGTCGGCGGGTGGGCGCCCGGCAATGCAAACGAAGTCCGACTTCGGTACAGTGGTGTGGTCGGGTCCCAGCGTGTGTCCGGTGTTGGAAAGCGGCTTCAACACGTCGCGGACCTTTATCGAATACGAAGATCAGAACCAGTTGAGCCACCGTTTTCCGATATAGTGGCTTTGACGAGATCCGGTTTGCGTAAAGGGGCGCATCATTGGTGAGAGGCTGGGCGCAAACGTCTCCGCTCGAGCCTCACACCGAACTCGGAACTAGTCCCGTCGTCGCTCTCTTCTCATGCGCTCATGCTGCCGGCGTGCATCTTCTGCCATGATTTGGCTTAGCCTTGCCGACTCAAGGGCCCGCAGTTGCGCGTCGTCGCGACGCTGCTGTTGCTGGAGCATGCATGCGGTATGTGACGATGATCCGTATCGTGCGCCCATTCCAGAGCAGGTGTCGAGATCGGCGTAGCGTTCCTGTTCCGGTGTCTGGCAACCGGTCAGGATAAGGAGGCCCGCGAACATTGTTCCGGCAGACAGGCGTCGAATGACGATGTGATCTTGGGAGGCTTTGCTCATTTGGTGTACCTTTTTTTTAGGCAAGTCAGTCAATTGCGAGAGCGAAGCGCGATCCCGCCAGACCCATATGGAATCTCACAGTTACGCAGAAATTACGTGATTCCGCACCAAGCTGGCTTTCACGGTTGACCCCGACGCGACGTCATAGTTCAGGCAGTGTGTCGATATTGTTTGGGTCTGGCGGCCCGCGATGGCGCCGTCGGCGATGCGAGGTTCGACATGACTGCACCTGATCTCATCCCGATTGAAACGCTTTTTGGAATGCCAGAATTTTCGCGGGCGCAGATTTCGCCCGATGGCCGGCTGGTGGCCTATCTGGCGCCCTGGCATGGGCGGTTGAATATCTGGGTGCGGCCAGTCGGACAAGGCGCGGGGCGGCGACTGACTAGCGATGACATGCGCAATATCGACGGCTTCAGTTGGACGCGTGATGCTCGCTACATCCTCTTCGTACAAGACACCCAGGGCGACGAGAACTGGCACCTTCATCGTGTGGAGGTGGACGGGGCAGAGACGGTGGGCGGGAAGGCTAGGACTGTCAACTTGACGCCCTATTCCGGTGTGCGGGTAATGGGACTGGACTTGTCCGCCGCGTTTCCAGGCAAGGCTTTCGTGCAGATGAACCTCAGAAGTCCGGGTTTGATCGACCTGTACGAGGTCGATATCGAAAGCGCTGAAACCAGGGTCGCTGCCATTAGTCCCGGTCGGTTCGTACGCTGGATCATTACGCCGAACGCACTGCATGCCTTCATCATCAACGACGGGGGTGACCACGAACTGGCTCGGTACGAGAACGGTGCTTTCACCGCGTTGGCGAAGCTGAGCGGACGCGACCAGCCAATCGGCCCGATGCCGCTTATGGTGGCGGCGGATGGAAAGAGCATCTTAGTTGGCTGCAACGCGGGCAGCGACCACACCTATCTTGCTGCCATTGACCTTGCGACGGGCACGCACAGGGTAGTCGACAGCCAGCCCGATTTCAGCCTCGATACGCCGCGGCCAGAGGCCGATCCGCGCTTTCCCTCGAGCCTGATAACCAATCCTGTGACAGGCGAGCTGCTGGGACTGCGTTATCTTGGCAAAAGACAGCTGATACGGCCTCTGAACGCGCATTTTGCCGCCGTGCTAGACAGCCTACAGCGGCTGTCAGAGGCGGAAATAGGGTACATTTCCTGCGATGCCGATGGGCGACAATGGGTGGCGGAATTTTGGGATGACCGGCATCCCGGCACGACATGGCTTTACGAACATGAGAGCGGTGAAGCGTATGTGCTTGGCGAGCGATTCTCAGCGCTCAAAGCCGAGCGGCTGGCGAGCGTGCGACCCGTCGATGTGCTGTCGCGCGACGGATTGACGTTGCCGTGCCATGTCACGCTGCCCGTCTGGTTCGCTGCCAAGGATGAGCCGCGTGCGCTGCCGACCGTACTTCTGGTCCATGGCGGGCCCTGGTATCGCGACGCCTGCATCTATGATCCGGAAGTGCAGTTCCTCGCCAACCGCGGCTATGCCGTGCTGCAGGTGAATTTTCGCGGCTCGACCGGCTATGGCAAGGCGTTCATGCAAGCAGCTATAGGGGAGTTCTCCGGGCGCATGCATGACGACCTGATCGACGGGCTCGACTGGCTAATCGGGCAGGGTATTGCCGACCCGGCACGGGTAGCGATCTACGGGTGCTCCTATGGCGGTTACGCCGCGCTGGTGGGCGCCAGCTTCACGCCGGAGCGCTTCGCCGCAACCATTTCCTACTCCGGCATGTCCGATCTCCGGATGCTGGTGGATGGGGCCGTCCCGTTCGTACGACCCGCGCTGATCAACACCTACCTTTCTTACATGGGCGATCCTGATATTGAGACGCAGAACCGGGACATGCTTGCACGCTCGCCGGTCAGCCGGCTTGATTGCATTTCCAAACCGCTTTTGGTGGTTCACGGCGCGAACGACGTGCGCGTTGCAAAGGCACAGGCGGATCTGGTGGTGGAAAGGGTGCGTGCGAATGGTGTGGAGGTCGACTATCTTCTCAACGAGCGCGAAGGACACTGGTTCATCAACGAGGATAGCAATATTGAGCTTTATCGGAGGATCGAGCGCTTTCTTGCACGGCATTTGAGGGGCGAGTAATGAGGGCGGCGCATGCGCAGTAAGGAGATTGCAGGACTGGCGGGTGTAAGCATCCGCACGCTGCGGCACTACCACCAGATCGGACTTTTGCCGGAGCCGCCAAGACAGAACAATGGGTATCGCGCTTACAGCGTGCCGCATTTGATCCGACTGCTGCGTATCGGTCAATTGACAGCGCTCGGTTTCTCGCTCTCGCAAATCCCAGCCTTTCTCGACGGTCGTGCCGAAATGAGCGAGGACAGTTTGGACGCCCTTCTTGAGGGGCTCACGCGGCAGATCGAACTTCTGGAGCGTCAACGCCGGACTGTCACAGCCCTGCGTGACGGCAAAGGACCGCCCGACATGGCGCCGGAATTTGCTGCCTCTCTGATGCCGCTGGAGGTCGGGCGAGACCCTAAAGCGGTGCGGGCTGGTCGGGAACAATCCGTACTCCTGTCACACCTTTTGGATGAAGGGCAGCGCGCAGAACTGGCCCGGCTCTATGATCAACTCGCGGATCTCGAATATGGTGCTACCGTGCGAGAGCTGGGGAATCGTTTCGACGCGTTGGGGCCAGATAGTGACGACGTCGAGATTTCAGCTCTTGCCGAAGATTACATCGCCCATCTTGGATCATGGATGAGAGACTTCGACAACGCGCTGAGCGGCGGCAGGAAGCGCCAGGCGGCAACGCTGCTTTGGCTTCATGCCCTGGAGAATACGAACGATCAGCAGAAACAATTACTGAGGGAAATCAACAGTGGGCTGAAATCCAAGCGGTGATTGCGCGGTTTGCGCTGATAGTCGTGAGATGATTGACCGGTCGCGGGCGGTAATCGGATCCATGACGTTGACATGCGCCCCTGTCCCGCGTCCAGACATCATCAAGCCATATTCCAAACATCTGGTTATGGTTGGGGTCAATCATAATCAAGAGCAATATCATGGATATCAACGTTGCTTTAAAAGCCTTCATCCGCACCGTCGAGAAGGGGTCGATTACTGCTGCGGCACGCGACCTGGGGGTAACGCAGCCGGCGGTCACGAAGCATATTTCGAACCTCGAACGGCACGTTCAAGCCAGGCTTCTGGAGCGCTCTTCGAAAATCGTTCGCCCGACGGCGCATGGGCTCGAATTATACGAAGCCAGCCGCATTGCGATCGCATCAATCGACGCGGCGCTGGAGGGCGTCCGCATCAACACGGGTGAAATCGAAGGCAATCTAAAAATTCACGCCCCATCCTGCATTGGTGTTGGTCATCTCGAGCGGATAGTCGGGGAATTTCAGGATAAGTATTGCGGGATTTCCGTCGAACTGGCTCTCGACGAGCGCACAGTCGACTTGGTCTATGATAATTTCGATTTGTCAGTTCACTACGGGAAAATCGAGGATCAGGACGTCATCGCACGCCGCATCGGGTGGGTGGAGCGATTTCTCGTCGCTTCCCCTCTCTACCTGCAACAGGTAGGGCAAATTGACGATACGGGACGACTTTCAGAGCTCGAGGTCATTGGCACTCCGAAGATGCTTGCCCAGCGCAATACTATTTCCCTGTTGGGACCTGATGCGCGCGCCGAAGACGTCACCGTCAGGCCATTGCTCATAACGAACAATGCGCATGTCATGATTGCAGCACTTTTACGAGGACGGGGTGTGGGACTTGTGCAGAAGAACCTCGTATTGGACTTGTTGGCCAGCGGCGAGCTTGTAAGAGTGCTTCCCGGATATTGGCTGCGGTCTACCGAAGCATTTCTCGCCTATCCGTCCACAAAGTTCATGCGACCGGTCGTCCGGGCATTTACGGACTTTGTTATGCCGCGGCTCAGGAACATTGACGGGATCTCCCCGGTGCAGCGGTAGCGGCGCATGGCATAGCCAACGGTTATGACGGCTATCACTCATGCAGATATGGAATATTCCCTCTGTTGGAGGATACCGTGCGATGCAAGCACGTGTGCCAGCCGCAACCCGAAAGTCGCCTTCCATGATGCAGAACCGAAACAGTTTCATATCCCGTCGTACGTTCATAGTCGGCTCTTTAGCCGCGCCGGTCATACTCGGCGGATGCACAACAGTCCAAGAAAGATCGGCGCCAGGCTCGCCCCAGCCCATTGCCACCCCGCAGCCTTCACCGGTCGACCCGGATCTCGCTTCCCGTTACGCTGCATTTGAGGACGGGGGACATGTCGTTCCTGCAGTTCCTTTTGAGCGAATGAACCCGGAATATCTCAGGCAGCGCGTTGCTGACCCGACCGGGGAGGCGCCGGGAACTGTTGTCGTCGATACGCCAAGGCGATTTCTCTATCTGGTGGAAAACGGCGGAACTGCGTTACGATATGGCGTTGGCATCGGGCGCGACGGATTTTCATGGGAAGGGAACGGATATATCCACTGGCGTCAGCATTGGCCAAGATGGAAGCCGCCAAGCGAGATGATTGCGAGGCAACCCGAACTGGAAAAATACTCTGTAGCAAACGGAGGGATGGATCCTGGACTGCATAACCCGCTCGGCGCTCGCGCTCTTTATATTTTCCAGAACGGAAAAGATACGCTGTATCGTCTCCACGGCAATCCCGAATGGCAATCCATCGGCAAGGCTGTTTCATCCGGCTGCGTCCGCCTTATGAACCAGGACATCGTTGACCTTTACGACCGCGTTCCGTTCCACGCGCCAATCGTCGTGCATCAGACGCCGATGGCCGTGTGATGGCAAACTGATCGTGACGCGTTCGCTGCTTGCCGCGATACGATGGCCGCCTAGTAATACTGCGGGGCAAGATCGCTGCAGATATTTTCTGAAGAGAGCCACACGTGGGGAAACGCCGCGAGCAGACCGTTTCTCAGCCATTGCTGGGCCGGGTGCCCGTCATTGCGACGATGCCAGGACAGCACGAATGGGACAGGGTTTAGGGGGAGCGGGAAATCGAAGACTGCAAGACGCTCCGCAAAGCCTGAATGAGCAACCACGCTTTCGATGACGGTCGCGACCATATCCGACGATGCAACCAATGCCGGCGCGGCGTGCATATGGGGAATAGTCACGGCCGCCCGCCTCCTGAAATTCTTCGAAGCCAGTGCGGCATCGGCGACATCCAGTCCCTCATTATCGGGTGCCACCAGAATATGCCTCAGAGACAGAAACATCTCGCGATCGAAAGGGCGGCCGAGGATTGGATGATCCTTCCTAAGGATACAAACGAACCGCTCCTGGAAAAGCCGGGCACTCAGGATTCGGCTCGTGGGCGTGGGGGGAATGCCGACCGTCAGATCAACGCCGCCGCTGTCGAGCAGGGAAACCGCGTCATCACGGCTGCTATAATCCCTGACCTTGATATCAATTCCGGGGGCTTTTTCCTCAAGCAGCGACAGGAGGCGCGGCAATATGACTGAACCTGCATGTGCCGAAACGGCAATGGAAAAAGATACGGTCGATTTGCCGGGATCAAAACCCTGCGTGAATTGCAATGTCCGCTGGATGTCCCGCAGAGCAAGTGAGATCGGTTCGGCAAGTTCTACCGCTCGCGGTGTAGGTTGAAGTCCGTTCGGCCCGCGAACGAATAATTCGTCCCGCAGCAGAAACCGCAATCTCGACAAAGCCGCGCTCATCGCCGGCTGGGTCCGGCCAATACGGCTTCCGGCGCGTGTCACATTGCGCTCGGAATTGAGGGCATCAAAGGCAACGAGAAGATTGAGATCGATACCGTGTAAATTCATGGGATGGATAATTAAACTCATCCTTCATCGATCTCAAGCATCTTTTCCACGTCAGCGGGAGTGTCCGTTTCCGTCATTCAGCAACCAACCCGGATACTCGACAGGCAGACGACTGACCTCATCGAGCTTCGCCAAGTCGGTATCGTCCAGCGCAATCGATGCGGACTGAATGTTTTCATGCAATTGCTCGACGCGCTTGGCACCGACGATGACGGTCGAGACGATGCTTTGCTTCAGCAACCAGGCGATCGCGATCTGAGCCGGGCTAGCGCCGTGTTTCTCCGCGACGGCTTTAAGGATCGCGATCAGGGGCTCCCCCCGGATGCGATCGATGGGTGGAAAATCCAATTCCGTCTGTCGGCCGCCTGCTGCGTTACCACCGGCGGAGTACTTTCCGGTGAGATAGCCGCCGGCAAGTGGACTCCACACCATGAGGCCAACACGTTCAGATGAGAGCAGCGGGCCAATCTCCCGTTCCAGATCGCGCCCGACAAGCGTATAATATGCCTGCAGTGATGTTACGGGCGCGAGAGCTCTGGCGCGTGTTATCCCGATCGCCTTCATGACCTGCCACGCGGCCCAGTTCGAAAGGCCGATGTAGCGAACATCGCCGGCCCGGACGAGTGTGTCGAGCGCCTCCAGCGTTTCCTCGATCGGCGTCGCGGAATCGAAGGCGTGAATCTGGTATAGATCAATGTAATCCACACCCAGCCGGCCGAGGCTTGCCCGGCATTCGGAGATTATATGACCACGCGAAGCGCCGCGATGGTTCGGTCCGTCACCCATGGCGGAGGCGACTTTGGTGGCGATCACGACATCTCTGCGCGACACGCCAAGGTTCCTCAGCGAGCGTCCCAGTATTTCTTCGCTACGTCCGCGGGCATAGACATTTGCTGTATCGAACAGGTTTATGCCGGCGTCGAGAGCGGCCTTGACCAGTGCATCGGCATCCTCCTGACCCAGTCTTCCCACCTTGCCCCATAATCCGTCCGTCCCGCCGAACGTCATGGCGCCGAAGCACAATTCCGACACGAACAACCCGCTCTCACCGAGCTTGCGCATTTGCATGATGTGGTCCTTCTTTTTAATTTCCGAGATTGGCCGGCGGCGATGGCTTTTGTTGAGCGTATTCCCAATTGACGCGCTAACGGCCGGCTCGACATCCTGTGCGAACGCCGAGCCATTCTGCGACACGTCAAACAAGGTGTTGCCGTTCGCCAGTTCTTGCCGCAAGCTCAACGGCTGCGATCAAACGGCTGTTATGGCGCGCATGGTCGAAACCTGGAGTGGTGTATGTACCATTCGTCAGATCCCGCCCCAGGGACGCATAAACCTCCCCGACATTGATAGCGGCTCCTGCCCAGAAATCGGCGGCTGTTGGGCCGACACCATTGGAGACCGGCCTGTCGGGCGCAGCAAATTCCAGGCTTGACGAAATTGAAATGTCTCCGACCTGTACGCCTGCCAGGTGATTGCCGGTGAGCATAAGCGAGCCCTGCGAGCCACGGATCTCAAAAACGAAACTCGCGTTTTCTGCAGGGACGCCGGCCAGAATCTGCACGGATACAGGCGCACCACTTGCCGTCTTTGCGATCAGATCGAGATGATCCGGAACCTCTCGCTTCGAAGTATCACCTGTATCGACGATCTCGATCTCCGGCCAGAGCAACTCCGTGCGCGCATCAACCTCGGTGATGTTCCCGAGCACTGCCTCGATGACGTCCAGCACGTGGCCTGCCGTAATCGTCATGAAGCTGGCGCCGGAAGCGGCCTTGTTGAAATAGTCATACATGCTTGGAGATTGCGGACCGTAGCCGAATGTGGTCGCGCCGACACGCGCGGACATCAAGCGCCCGAGCTTTCCTGAAGCGACCAGTTCCGCCGCACGCCGGACGGCAGGATTATGCCGGCCTTGCAGGCCGATCGCGGTATGCAAAGACCCCACTGCCGCAGCCATCTCGTTTGTTTCCGACAGCGTTGCGCCCAGAGGCGCTTCGCAATAGACCGATTTGCCCGCCTGCAGGGCGGCCATCACGAGCTCCTTGTGTGCCGGCACTTTCACGGCGACCGTGATGACCTCAATGCTCTCATCTCTTATCATCGCATAGGGATCGGCAAACCAGAGTTCTGCGCCGAATGCTTCGGCCGCCGCCTTGGCGCTTTCCTCGCGTCGGGTCGCGACTGCCGCCAGCGTCAGGTGAGGTTGTGACGCCAGGGCTGGCACATGCGATGCGCCCGCCCAACTTGCGTGAGTGTCCGCTCCAATAATACCCACACGAAATTTCTTATCCGACATCTGTAATGCTCCAGGTCACGTTACCGAACGCTCCCCGGCGTCCTGGGCAAGATGTAATCGACCCTCGGCACTGCGATGAAATCGATAAATAGTATGAGCGAACATCCACGCGGTGGATATCGCCTACCGCTCCTGCGGCCACACTGCGACCAAAAGAAGTATTGCCCCGGTTGTCGCAATAGCGCTCAAGACCACTCGCGCCTGAAACGAAAGCGTCGGCGGGTGCCAAGGCATTCCTGACTGCCGCTTGGTCGGACCAACCGGATCGATATGGGCAGCACCGTTAGTGAACATGTGTTTATCACGGCGAATTTCCTCCAGCTTATGGCGAATGCGAATTGCCAGGAGCACAGCCAGATAGGCCGCGGTTAAGAAAGCCAACACCGCCGCCAGGCGCAAGGCGTTTTGTTGGGCAAGGACCCAATTTTGCGAAGCAATCGCGATGCCGTCGATACAGGCGCCGAACAAGGCCTGGCCGGTGAGAGCGCCCATCGAATTGACTGCCCCAAACAGGACGGTAAAACTCAAGAGTTCTCGGCTGCCTTTCTGCAGCGCGCTCGTGATGCCTAACACCAGCGCGGGCCCAAGAAAAAACATGGCCGCGAATGAGATCACCGCTTGGGACAGGTAAAACCAGGGCAGATGGTCAAGGCTCGTGGCGTAACTGTCAGCAAGTGTCGCAGCAGCTATCGCGGTGACCGCCAGCGTCATGGGCATCGCCAGTTTTTCGACATTTACCGTTATTGCGCTCACGATCACGCCCGCAACAGCGCCGACAAAGGTGACGATCGAAAGTGCTCTGAGGTGTTCGTCGCTGCCTCCTAGCGCCGTTAAAAATCTGGTTGCAACATTCTGTTCGGCAAGGACGATCCTGGCCATGAGAATTGCAAAACCAAAGCGGACAATATCACCGCTCCCAAGCCAACGCAGGTTGAGGAGAGGTGTGGTCCGGCCGTTCTCGAGTATCAGCGCGGTGATGATCACTGGAAGCGCAAGTGACAGAAACCAGATTATCCAAGGCGCCTCGAACCATCCTTCCAGTCGTCCGAGCCCCAACACTGCTGCAATCATAGCGAGGCTTCCACCCAAAAGCAGAAAGGTGAGGAAATCCAAAGGTTCGAATGCACGCTCTCGCTCGGCGGGTGGCAGCCGAAATGCACCGACGGCGGCGAAGGAGAGAAATGCAAGCCCGGCTTCGAACAGAAATATCGACTGCCAATGCGCGCTGACAGACAGCCATGGCGAGATGACGCTTGCGAGCGGGAACGCGCATTGCGAGATACCAAGGCCAAGTATGAGGCCCCGGATGCGCCAACGGCCTGGAAGGGCCTGCATCACGTAGAACAAGGACAACGGCGTTAACGCTGCTGTAACAAAGCCGCTTGCAGCCCGGATGGCAAGTGTGAGCCAGTGATCTGCGGTCAACAGATGGGTAAGGGAGAGGAGGGCATACAGGCCAAGGGCGAGTTGCGTGAATACACGCAGGCCATATTGCTGCCGGAGCTTGATCAGCGCCAGATTGGCGGAAATATTGGTCATGGCATAGGCCATTGGCAGCCAGGCCGCTTGAACGGAGCTCAACGCCAAGCCTGCCTGTAGTTCCGTGATGTTGACCATGACCAGCGCGTTGCCAAGCCCGCCTGTCAGGCCGACCAGAATTGCAACGAGGGCATAGGCGGTCCGCAGCGTCAGTGCATGCTCAGGCGTCGCCGGCGACCCAGCGACGACTGGTCTTTCATGCTCGGGAAAGTCCCATGTTTCCTCACGGAAAAAGCTGCCAACTCGTCGCGTCAGTCTCATCATCGTGCTCTCTTGTTCGATTGACCGCATCAATCCGCCGCAGTCTAACCCAACTTCCATGGCCTGCGGCGTTGCTGGTTTGGCAACATAAGGTTCGAACTATCGCGACTTGCTGCGAGCAGTCATTCGCTCAAAATCAGCGACATCATTCGACGCGCCCTTCATTCGCAATAGAGCGGATGGGCGCCCTTAACTTCAGGAGGCAAAGATGCTTCACAGGTCCATCAGCAGGATTACGAGGACACCGCCTCTCGGGCCCGGTTTCGCAGGCGAGCGGCACAAGGCGGCCCTCGTCGTCGCGCCAGGAGATTTTTCCGCAACTGATCCGTTCTTCTTGATGGCGGACGACCATGTGACCGGAGAGGGGCAATTCGGCGAGGCTCACCCACATGCCGGCCTGGAGACTGTTACGTTCATGCTTGACGGCACGATGGCAGATACCGGTGGGCGTCTAATTGAGGGCGATGTGGAGTGGATGACCGCCGGAAGCGGCATCGTCCATTCGGAAGATGCCCAGGTCTCGACAGGAATGCGTCTGTTTCAGCTATGGCTGGTTCTTCCCGAGCAGGACCGCAATATGGCGCCAAGGGTGCAGATCCTGAGGCGCGATAAAATGCCGGGACACCGCGGCGATGGCTTCGTGGCGACCGTTTACAGCGGCCGCTCGGCAGGGATCGTCGCGTCGACGAAGAATGCCGTGCCCGTAACCCTGGTCGACATTCGGCTTGAGGCGGGAGCCGAGTTTGAGCAGGTTTTGCCGTCATCCTATAATGGCTTTGTGGTGGTCATCGCGGGCGAAATCGAAGCAGGCACCGGAGCGACGACGCTAACGACGGATAAGGTCGGTTGGACCAATCCGGTGGCAACTGACGGTGAAAGCGCCATAAGGCTGAAAGCGGGTGAAGATGGCGCGCGCGTGCTTTTGTATGCAGGCCAACCGCAAAAAATCCATGTCGCAGCACAAGGCCCATTTATCGCAGGCTCCAAAGAGGAGCTTGCCGGCTACTATGCCGCATACCGCCAAGGCAAATTCCCGAATGCCGGCACGATGCGACCTGCCTGATCTCGCTTTCCAGCCGCCACGAAACCACAAGGGGTTTCGTTATCAGCAACCCGACGTTCCGCCATTGCTGTCTTTAGCCGTTCGACAGCACGGATATGTTTGCGAACAGCAGACCCGCAAACGGGCTGAGAACACAAGCCGCTTCACCACCACTCGTTCGAAACTCAAGCGGATTTCATCAAGCCTTCCGAACATGGATCGCCCCTGGTCCGTGAGCGGGATCACTCGCCCCGGTATCCGCAATCAGCCCATGGAGGAACAGATGACCCAATCCGCCACCGCAGCCGTACTGGAAGAAAAAAACGGCCCCTTCATCCTCCGTGAAGTGAAGCTTGAGGCGCCGCGCCCCGACGAAGTGCTCATCCGCATGGTTGCTACGGGCATCTGTGCAACCGATGCGTATGTCAGGCAACAGCTCATGCCGACGCCGCTCCCCGCGATCCTCGGCCACGAAGGCGCCGGCATCGTTGAACGCGTCGGATCGACCGTATCGCATCTCAAGCCCGGCGATCATGTCGTTCTTTCCTATCACTCCTGCGGCCACTGCAAGCCCTGCATGTCTTCCCATGCGGCCTACTGCGACCACGTCTGGGAAACGAATTTCGCCGGCGCCAGGCTCGATGGAACGATCGGCGTTGCAGCGTCCGACGGGAACAGGCTCAATGCGCACTTCTTCGGTCAGTCCTCATTCTCCACCTATGCGCTCGCTCATCAGCGCAATGCCGTCAAAGTCCCGGACGACGTGCCGCTTGAACTGCTTGGGCCGCTCGGTTGCGGCTTTCAGACCGGCGCCGGCTCCGTCTTGAAGGCGCTCAACGTGCCGGTCGGTGCTTCGATCGCGATCTTTGGAGTAGGGGCGGTGGGACTGGCTGCAATCATGGCTGCCAAGGTCGCCGATGCGGCAATCATCATCGCCATCGATGTCAATGCCGAGCGGCTGAAGCTCGCTAACGAACTCGGCGCGACACATTGCGTCAACCCGCGTGAGCAAACCGATGTAGCCGCGGCGATCAGGGATATCACCTCTCGCGGCGTCGAATACGTTCTCGACACGAGCGGTCGGAAGGAGAACCTCGATGCCGGCATAGGCGCTCTTGCTCCGATGGGGCAGTTTGGTTTCGTCGCCTTCAACGGCCATTCGGGCGCGGTTGTCGACGCATCCCGGCTCACGGTAGGGCAAAGCCTCATCGGGATTATCCAGGGCGATGCCATTTCCGGCCTGATGATCCCGGAACTGGTCGGTCTCTATCGAAACGGTCGTTTTCCCTTCGACAGGCTGCTCACTTTCTACGACTTCGCCGACATCAACGGGGCGTTTGACGATGTCGCGGCGGGGCGCGTGATCAAGGCTGTCCTGCGCTTTCCCCCGCAAGCCGCTTAACCACCCACTTCTTTCGATATTGCGAACATTGAGGATTGAGTAAATGTGCGACCGACACCAGAAGCTGATCAAAGCAACCGACGAGCCCAACTTTTTCGGGATCGACCATTACGGCTTTCCGGAGGCCGGGGAGCACCCGGCTGATCCGCCGGGATATTATCCTGAGTATTTCTCCTCCGACCGCTTCCAGAGGCTCGGCTACCATGTCGAGGAGCTTCGTGGCGGTTTCTATTGGGTCACCAGCGGCGGCTATGACGCGGCCTTCGTCGTGACCAGCGATGGTGTCGTCGCTATCGACGCACCGCCGACGATCGGTGAAAACATGCTGGCCGCGATCGAAGACGTTACGGACAAGCCGGTAACGCACGTGATCTACAGCCATTGGCACACCGATCACATCGGTGCCGCTTCGGTTTTCGGGCCGGATGTCGAGATCGTCGCGCACGACATCACCAGGGAATTGCTGGAGCGGTTCCCCGATCCAAACCGACCGGTGCCAACCCTGACATTCCACAAGGATCATTTGCTTGTCGTCGGCGGGGTGACGTTGGAACTCTCCTACAAGGGCGAGAACCACTGCCCCGGCAATATCTTCATCTATGCGCCGGCGCAAAAGGTACTGACCGTCATCGATATCGTCAGCCCCGGCAGCGCCACCTTCATGCATTGCGACGCATCGCAAAATATCACTGGCTGGTACGAAGCCCAGAAGCAACTGATGGAATATGACTTCGATTTCCTCGTCGCCGGCCATCACATGAAGTACGGGACGCCGGAAACGGTCGCGGCTTCAATCGAATATTTCCAGGACGTCCTCGACGGAGCGCAGGCGGCCGTGGCTCGATTCAGCCGGTCGGATGCGCTCGTGAGCATCCTGGAGGGCGCCGGCTGGGACCAGGTGTTTTCCGGCACCGAGAACTGGATCAATTCTATGGCCAATTTCGCCACGAAATACGTCCTGGAAAAGAAGAGCAGCAATGGCCAGCTCTGGTCCGAGCGGCTTGCCGGCGTGACGACCCAGACGAAATACCACGCCTATACCGTGCTGGAATCTATCCGCCTGGAAAGGCCCCGGCCGAATTATCGTTTGCGGGGCGAAAATCCGCCACCGTTCCTGACCTGACCGGGTTCGTCCGCCACCCCAACCCGGAATCGGGCGGGCAAGGCCTGCCCCGATATACGCGGAGGTCGCCACTCAAAGGGCGGGTCAGATCTCGCGCACCCTTGCAACGTCAGAAAGACAAGTCAATGACCACGTTTTCCGCACATAACTGGATCGACGGCACCTTTGTCTCATCTTCCAAACGCGGCCGCTCCATCGATCCAGCGACATATGAGACGATCGGAGATTATCCCGATGATGGCGGAGCGGCCGCGCACTCTGCCATCGAAGCCGCAAAACGCGCATTCCGCGAAACCGCCTGGCGCGACGATGCTGAGCTTCGTGCAAGGGTGCTCGATCAGATGGCATCGGCAGTCGAGCGAAATCGCGAGCGCCTGATCGACATCCTCTCGCTTGAAAACGGCAAACTGCTCGGCGAGGCGGCGCTGGAGATCGATGGTAGTCCGAGCAAGCTTCGATACTGGGCTGCTATGGCTCGTACGGAGGCAGGGCGAGCGACATTGCCCAAGCCCGGCAGCCTCTCCGTGATTCTGCGCCAGCCGATGGGAGTAGCGGGGATTATCGTTCCCTGGAATTCTCCTGTCATTCTTGCGGTCCGCTCCTTCGCTCCAGCACTTGCTGCCGGCTGCGCGGTCGTCGTCAAGATGCCCGGCCAGGCAGCGCAGATCGCCAGCGTCCTTGCCGAGATCCTCGCGGAAGCGAACGACCTGCCGGGCGGTATCTTGAACATGTTCATCGAAAGCGGTTCGGAGGGCGCAGCGCTTCTGGTTGAAAGCCCCGATGTGCCGACAATCAGCTTCACGGGAAGCACGCAAACCGGCCGTGCCATCGGTGCCGTCGGTGCGAAGAGGATGAAGCGGTTCGGGTTGGAACTCGGTGGCAAGGCTCCGATGATCGTATTTGACGACGCTGATATCGACGCCACGCTACCGGTTCTCGAAAAGGCACTGACCATCTTTGCCGGCCAGTTCTGTATGACGGGCTCGCGGCTGCTCGTACAGAATTCGATCTACGAACGGGTCCGCGACGGCCTCGCCGAACGGCTGCGTGCCGTCAAAGTCGGGCCGGCATCCGATCCGGCAAGCGACATGGGGCCGCTAATCGATAAGCAGAACGTCGCCCGCGTCGATAACGTGGTGAAAAATGCGCTGTCAACGGGTGCAACTGCGGTCGTTCGCGGAGGTCCCGTGACACAAGGCCCTTCGGCGAAAGGTGCTTTTTTTCGCCCTTCGATGCTGGAGGTTTCCGACAACGGCCTGCCGGTCGTCCAGCAGGAAACATTCGGTCCTGTGATAACCATCCAGCGGTTCTCAGATGAGCGGGAAGCCGTCGCGCTGGCAAACGATAACGACTATGGCCTGTCCGCCTCGATCTGGACGCGCGACCTCGATCGCTCGTTGCGGGTCGCACAGGCGCTTGAAGCGGGAAGCGTGTTCGTCAACGACTGGTCCAAGGTGTATGACGGGACAGAGGAGGGTGGCTTCAAGCAATCCGGTCTCGGGAGGCTGAACGGCGTTGCCGCAATCGAGGACTTTATCGAGTACAAGCACATCGCTCTTAAGCCGGGTTTGTTGCGATAAAAGGAGCCAGTTGGTCAGAAGGTGTGCTTCCTTCAAGCCAGCGCATCGATTGCTGGAGCTTCAATTGAAATTCGCATTCGGTCTTCCGGCGTAATCTCCACTTAATGTTACCAATCCAGTTTGGCTGACCGATGCAGACATCTGACAAAATTGGTCGGCATCTCCTCTGATTGAATACAGCAACTTCCGAGAGGATAATGATTTGCAAGACAAGGTCGACGCTTTGAAGCAGGCGGAAAGAACTATGATGGATGCGATACATGCAGCCATCATCCAGGCGGCAAAGGAATCGGAGGCTGCATTTCAGCCACTTGGACCACCAACCACCGCCCAAGCCTACTTCGCGGATGCCGCCATGCGTCAGCTGTTTTTGCACGTGTGTGGTGCGAATGCGGACACGGCCAAGGGTGGTGATCCAGACCACGCCTGGGAAATACTCTATTTGGGGCGCGGCACGGCCCGCTATTGGGAAAAAGAACGCGGAATTCGGTCGAGACGCCGAAAGGCAGAGAGCCATGCGGAACTCGAAATAGAGAGACGCGAGAAATCTGCCCTTGCGCTAAGTGCTCAGAAGTTCGCAACCGACACTGTTATCCGCGCACTGGTCGAACATGCCAGCATTTCCGACCCCGATCTGCGCGATCGTATAGCGGCCTCCGTCAAGCCGCGTGTCAGCGTCACCGATCCACTTTCGCAAGTCGGGCAGGAATTCCGCGATTTGGCTAAGGTTTCGCTCGCCCGCCTTATTGGCACGGCCACTTGAAAGCCATCGGCAATACGGAGCCACCGCCCGCTATCCGGTCAAGACCGCCTGGTCCTGCGGTTCTCCTTGCCGGTCGTGATCTTCAATGGACGTTAGGATTACGGCACCTTGGGTTTCTGAGACTTAGAGTAGCCGGTCTTAAAGGTGCCGTGTCTTGAACTCCCGGCGGCGGTTATTGAGCTCGACGAGCGGCAGTCATTACACCTCACGTTCGAATTTCTCATACAGGAAGTTCACCAGCGCGCGCACTCGAGCGATGCCTGCGCGCGCTGGTGGCATCAATATGTGCAAATCTGCTCCCGCGTGACTATAGCCTGGGACGACGACTTCGAGCTCACCTCTGGCAAGCGACTCTTGAACCATGAAGAGGGGCAGTACCACGATACCAAGTCCGCCGCGCGCCGCGGCAAGCATCATTTGACCGTTGTCTGTGCGGAATTGTGAGTTCACGCGGACTTGTTCCCATCCATCCGGACCTTGAAAACGCCAGCTGACCGTATCGAAGGAGTAGAGTATGGCGTTGTGCGCAGCCAGTTCAGCGGGCTTTGAGGGGCGCCCTCTGGCTTCCAGATAGGATGGACTGGCGACGACAGCCCAACGTACCTTTGCAAGTTTTCTCGTGATCAGCGCGGAATCGGGTATGCTTCCGATCCGTACGGCCAAATCATACGCCTCTGCGACAAGATCCGGCTGACGGTCTTCAAAGCGGACGTCGAAATGGATCCTTGGGTGGAGGAGGGCAAACTCTGCCAGCAGCGGAGCGAGACAGAACTCTCCGAAAGCGACGGGAACCGAAACTCTAACCTGACCAGATGCTTCGGTCGTCGACCTTACGACCATCTCCTGCGCTGATTCCAGTTCGGCCAACCCAGATGCTGCTCTTACATGGTACTCGCGGCCGACGTCTGTAAGGGTTGTTCCCTTCTGGGAACGTGTGAGGAGCGTTGCGCCTAGAAAATTCTCCAACCGACTGACCCGGCGGCTGACGATCGATTTAGCGATACCCAAACGGCTAGCCGCACCAGCGATACTCCCAGTTTCGACCACCCGAATGAAGGAGATCAAGTCCAAGATCTCGACAGACTCAGGTTCCGACATTAGCAACTCCCCCCTCAGGTAAGTGCGGCTACTGCAACATCGGGTGCGCGAAATTGTCAAGTCTCCACGTTCGGTGCTCACACTGACGTCCTACAGCGACCCCTGCAGGTCGAGCTGAATAAACGAAACGGGCAAGTTCCGTGCTTGGTAAAATTAGGTGTCCGCCGTCGCCCTGGAAACCGAGCAGTATGGCTGCAGCGGCTCATTGGAGCGTTGCCGCATCGACCTCACCTTGGCGGATCGCATAACGCTGCATAGGGTGCTGGCATCGTTCTTTTTTCCGCAACAATGGGTTTCGCTTTGGCAGCCTATTTTTCCCATGATCGGGGTCGCATGATTGAATTGATAGAAAAGCCAGGAGAGAAAATTGAACCTCCCAACGCATAATCCCGATAGCCGCAGTATGACGGTGCAACTTCTTGCAAAACGTCGGACACAGTATTTTCTGGGCAAAAACATCGCGTTCTCTGACAAAGAGATTGATGCAATTATTCGCGAGGCGGTTCGCCTGTCACCCTCAGCCTTTAATTCGCAAAGTTCGCGCGTTGTGATCCTGCACCGCGATGAAAATCAGAAACTCTGGAACATCGTGAAATCGGAGTTGAGTCATATCGTTGAAGGAGAGCCTAAGATGCACGCCTTCAGAAAAATCGACAGCTTCGCTGCTGGAGCAGGCGCAGTTCTTTTCTTCGAGGACCGAAATGTGGTCAGGATATTACAGGATCAGTGGCCTTTGTACGCTGATCACTTTCCAGATTGGTCCGAGCAAGCCTCCGGGATGGCGCAGCTTTCGGTCTGGATCGCGCTTGCCGGCGTGGGAATTGGAGCCAGTCTTCAGCACTACAACCCGCTGGTTGACGCAAAGATCAAAAGGCATTGGGACATACCGGAGACATGGCGGTTACGCGCGCAAATGCCGTTCGGCTCCAACGAGGCACCTTTTCCAGCAAAGACGACTATCGCCGATGGTGATCGCTTTCGAAGCTTCTTTCGCTAGACCTGCCGAAGAACGGCGATGCCTGATTATATAATGTATCTAGATGTTTAGGCAAATTGGACCGCAGTTTCAAGGTTCAAATGCCATCAAGAACAATACGATTTGAATTGCCACTCCAACAGACCTCCGCTCACTCTTCCCGATAGCTGGCCCGTTCCTATCAAGTTCCCGGAACGGAGGAAGTTGCGATCCGAATTAGACGCATGTCAACTACGACCTGAACGTATCGGCAATCCTGGAATTTGGTAGCGACTAGGAGGAAAAATATATTGAAAGGGGGAGTCCTTCTGACCTCCTTTCTCCGAGAGGCACAGCCGAGCGAGTTCGCCATTCGTACTTGTGAACGGACCGCGTCAGTGTGGCAAGACGACGTTGGCTCAACCCTGTTCCAGACAGATCGTCCGTATTTCAAGTTAGATAACGAAACGACCTTAGTATCAGCAAAGACCGATCCAGTCGGCTTCGTTCGTCAGATTAATACCGCCATCATAGACGAGGTGCAGCGGGCACCGGAGGCGTCGTATCGACGTATTTCTCGCGTTTTTGAGCCACATGCGCTGCGAAGCGTCGATGAGTTCGCTCAGTTCGTCCATCACCCACGGGTATTCGCGCACGATGTGCGCCTTGGACCCGATAAGATGCATGCCGCGCACGTAGCCGACTTCGTTGAAATAAGCGACTTCCGACGTCCGCTAACACGCCCCGCGGATCGTTCTATAGAATGCCAACCAGGACCAACACATGCCCGAATTGCGGTCGCGACGGGATATTCCCTTTCAGGATAGCGGCAGTGCATCTGGCATCCTCCCCGACTTTCTGTGACTTCAATCAGTGGTTCCGGACGCCGCCAGGAAACGCCATTGTTGTGAGAACCTGCTTTGGCGCAAAGCCGATTACTTCATGATGTCAATTTCGACAGAGAATTCGACGCCAGCTCCGTGTGCGACATGGATTGGCAGATCCAAGCCTGCGTCCCTTGCCTTGGAGCGCAGTCGACGGACCACTGCATCCAGACTTCGAGTTTCGGGGTTCAGATCCAGATAGCCCATTGCCGATGTTAAATCAGCCCTGGAAACGATACGACCACTCGCCTTTGCCAGGCAAAGGATCATCTTTGCCTCTCGAGAAGACAACTTTATCGCAATTCCTTGGGGAGAAAAGAGACGCCAGCTCGCGCAATCGATACGCCATATTGGTCGCGACGTATGAGCGGGCTCTCGGCTGTTCTCGATCCGCCTTATGCGATCCCTCAGATTTCTTACGGCATATACTAATTCGTCTCCGTCGACCGGCTTGGTGAAATATAGATTCGCTCCCTCCGCATACCCACGGATCCTGTCATCACGAAGAGTGCGAGCTGTCAGGATGATAACTCCAAGATCGGTCTTTTCAGTCAAAAAACGCGTCAGCTCAAAGCCGTTAGTGTCTGGCAGGTTTAAATCTACGATAGCAACATCGAATACACCTGCTTGAATAACTGATGCGAACTCTGAGCCGCTTCCAACTGAGGTGACAAAAAATCCGTTTAGCCGGAGAAAATCTGTAAGGCTCTGTCTCAGTTCGAAGTCATCCTCAACGAGAACAACACGAACGACCTGCCTCTCGCTTTCGGATTTTGCTTTCAAGTTCTCCGATGACTGGTCGAGGCCTTGCTTCCACAAATGATATAACTCCTTGATATTCTTATGGCCCGGAAGCGGGAAAACGCGCCAGTTGACATGTCCTAGTCGAATTTATCGAATACGGGCAGCACGATAGCTGCCTCAGTGCCCCCTTCGGCCCGGTTAGAAAGCATAAACTTACCATTGTGGGTCTCAACGGTACGCGCAACAAGCGATAATCCAACGCCCGTTCCTTCAATGTAACCGACATTCTCACCCCGGGCGCCGATTTTTACCAGTTCGTCCATATTTCCGTCTTTGAGGCCGATACCTTGGTCCGTCACACGCAGGAAGATTTTTTCGTCATGGCACGCCGCATTTAGCTCGACGGTAGATTTACCGGTCGGAACCGAGAACTTGACCGCATTCTCCAGGAGGTTAACCAACGCCAGCCGCAGCATATCCTTGTCAGCCAACACAAAGGTATCTTCGGAAACGTTGTCGACTGTAATGGTGATTTTAGCGCTTGGATTAAGGTCACGCGCGATAGATAACGCCGCGTCAATCAGCGAAGTCACCTTCGTTTTCGAGAAAGTCGGCTTGTAACTCGGACCTTGCAGCCTGCTTCGAGTTAAATTGACTTCAAGGACCTCGATAAGGCGCTTGACGCCGGCACTCGCTCTGTCCAGCCGCTCGCGATTGGCAACATCACTGTTTGGCAAGGTCAGACGAACGCTTTCAAGATTGGCCTTGATTACCCCGAGAGGTGTCCGATACTGGTGCGAAATCACTTCCATAAAGCGAACCTGTTGCTCCTGTGCCTTCGATTCGGCATCAAGTGCTGTTTCCGCCAGAAGCTTCGCTTTCTCTAGTTCGAGCGTGCGTTCTCGAACTAGATTTTTGGCCTTTTGTTCTGAGACGGTTGCTATCTCAAGGGCGCGACGATCAGCCTCCCTCGTCGCAGCCTCCGCATTTCGAAGCCGTACCGACAGTGAACCGGTCAACAGTGTGAAGTGCACGATGCTCGCGAGCGCATACGAACCGGCAAACCAGCTTGGCAATGGCAAGACACCGTATCGCTGACTGTTCGTTATGATCAACCCGAGCCAAAGTGCCGTAAAGGCCGAAAGGTTAAGCCCGTTTTGCCCGTCGCGCCGACGGACGAAATCAAGAATTGCTACGATCATAGCGGCTGTCGTTAGCAGCAGGATCACCGGCCCGGCAACGAGCGTGAAGTACCGGTTCACACCGATGAATACACAGACGACTCCGATAATCCCAACGATTGCGGCGCAACGAAAAAGAAAATTGATGCGTGGATACCGCTGACTGAGTTCCAAAATGGCGGCAATTGATATGGCGCCAAATGTGAGCCCGAACCATGATGAGCTGCTTGTAAGATAGTCGTTGCCAAGGCCGCCAGCGTCGAAGAACAGCAGACGCGCCAGACCCAGACTCCCAAAGTAAGTTGAGATCACCGCGAGGATATCCAAGGCGATGAAGAGATAAAATTTCTTGCGGTCGAAGTAGAAAAAGAAGAACTGGATAACGAGCAATATACACATGCCGCCAAACCACATGCCCCGAACGATGTTTTGAATAATCGACCTATATTCGTAATCGGACGTGGACAGCAGTTCTGCAGAAACATTCAGACTCGCATCCTGATTGCGCGCGCGGATGTAGATGATGGTGGTCTCGCCTGGATCCAACTCCAGAGGGAGTATATTTGCGGAGGTATTGAAGTGCACCTGCGATCGGGGGGAGTGGTCTCCCATTTCGTAGTGATTGAAGTCGTCTGCTGTCATGCCCTCTTTTTGAACGCCAACGTAGACTTCAAGCTCGTCCGTGAAATTTGGCATGAGGGACAGAAGCAGGTTCTGCGAGCCCTCCGCCTGCGGAGGTAGCGCGAGTGCAAAGCGCATCCATGCTGACGTCTGCACGAAACCCAGATTGATGTCGTGTCGGGCAATTGGCGAAAAGAGAAAGGGCCGCTTGAGTACGTCCGGCAATGTTACGGTTTCGTCCTTAAATAGGGCGACACCGATGAAGCCGTCCAGAGAAAGTGACCGTTGCGCGTCCGGTGGCACAGTCAGAACCCGCATATCGGCAGCGTCGCTATCTGCGCTGGCGGTAGCCGTTACCAAAAATAGCGCGAGCACTAATGTAAAACAGGTCCTTAGTATCGACATCATCCAATCATGGAGCAAGAAAAGCCTGTGCTTTCAGCGGGCAGCCGGTAACTCATTCTTCCTCTGCTGATCAAGCCTGCCCTTGCCTTGCCGGCCTGGCCGCTCGCTCGAACGTAACCCATGCTGATACCTGATTCTGCGTGCCGGACGCGCTCTGCGTTGCATTAGCGGCCCGATGTTACCGGCAAAGCACAACTATCGTTCCAATCCGTACCAATCCGTTTCGATTGCGCTCTTTCGAAACCTGGCGAACCAATTTAACGCGTGTGGAACCAGGCGATCTTGTTCCCACCATACAGAACCGGCGGACACACTCAGAAATGAATGGCACCAGTGCAACTTACCTTTCCGCAAAAACGTCATTCGTTTTGAATTTCATGAAGGTTGGGGTTTCGGCGATTGTTCTCGCCGCTTTTTTTATGGCCGGTATTGCGGCAATAACCACTCCCGCATTTGCGCTCTCAGCTGCCTGCACGACGCTCAACAGCAATAGCGGAACAACGAGCTATTCTGCGAATTTTCCTGCATCCGATTTTGCAGCAGGTGAGACGATTACCGTATCCTTCACCGACAATGGCACCGATCCGAAAACTGTTCCAGAATTCAACTCCGGTCAGATCAGATTAAACAATCGCGACAGCAGTACCGTTTTCTATAAATACTCCACTTATTCGGGGTCCGCTGGCCCACATTCTGGAAGCCATAATACCCTCAGTACAGATGGCCTCGGCATCATTGTTGACGCAAAAGGTCATCTGAGCGGCGTTACGATCGTTTGCTCTGCTGCTGTAGCTGAACCCACAATCAACGCAATTGTGCCGAGCACTGGCATAACGACGGGTGGGACTTCCGTTACCATCACAGGTACGAACCTGACAGGTGCGACGGGCGTCAGCATCGGCGGCGTGGCCGCAACCAACGTCTCAGTCCTTTCATCGACCAAAATCACAGCAACGACACCAGCTCATGTTGCAGGTCCGTCTAATGTCGCCGTGACCACGCCGGGCGGTACAGTCGTTATGGTCAACAGCTTCACCTATGTCGCCGCAAATCCGCCGGTCGCCAACGCGGTTTCCAAAAGCGTCGTTGTGGATTCTTCCGACAACATGATTGCACTGGATGTGACAGGGGGGCCAGCGACTTCGGTCGCTGTCACGACGCAGGCGAGCCATGGCTCCGCAACCGCGTCGGGACTGTCGATAACCTATACACCCGCGGCCGGATACTTGGGCCCCGATAGCTTTACCTATACCGCCAGCAATATTGATGGCACATCGGCTGAGGCAATTGTCACCATAATGGTTGTCGCGGCAGCACCGACCCTTACCGGCATTACGCCAAATACCGGGACCACGGCGGGCGGCACCGCCGTTACCATCACAGGCACACACCTTTCCGGGACGACGCGAGTGAGTGTCGGTGGCGTGGCGGCAACCGATGTTACAGTCGTTTCATCGACCACGATCACGGCAAAGACACCGCCGCATGCGGCAGGTCCGTCCAATGTCACTGTCAGTACACCTGGTGGTGATGATATTCTGGTCAACAGCTTCACCTATCTCGCCGAGCCAATCGCCATTTCGCCGGCGAGCGGAGCTTTAGCAGAGGCGACGAAGGGCACTGCCTACAATCAAACTCTTTCCTTAATGGGTGGAATGGCGCCGTTCCACTTCGAAACATCAGGGTCGGTGCCGGCAGGCCTCACCGTCAACCCAGCGACGGGGACCATTTCCGGAACGCCAACGGCGACGGGAACCTATGAATTTTCGGTTACAGTCGTTGACGCGAACAATCACATCGGTTCAGCCAGCTATGTACTGACAGTTGTTGCTTCGCAGACCAGTTTCGTGTTCACGCCACCTGCCGGCGCCTTGAAAGACGCCATGGCCGGTGAAGAATACAGCCAGCCTGTCAGCACAACGGGCGGCAACGGCGCTCTTCTTTATAGCCTGGTCGCTGGTGCACTTCCTGATGGTATGACGCTCAACCTTTCGACCGGTGAACTGACAGGCCCATTGGATGCGAATGCCGAAGCGAAAAGTTACGCCATTACCATTCAGGTACGGGATGGCAGCGGAGCCACCGGAATGGCGAGCTACACAATGGAAGTTAAGGCGCGTGCCGTAACCGTTGTTGATAAGGTCGTCACAGTCGAGGCCGGTTCTTCGCCTGCGGATGTGTATCTTAACCGTGGCGCCACCGGCGGCCCGTTCGTGCAAGCCGACTTGACCTTCGTAGAGCCGCCAAATGCCGGCACTGCGGCCATTATCCAGGGGCAACTCGCACAGAGCGGTCCCGTAACGACACCGATAGGATGGTATCTTCAGTTCACACCGAACCCGGCCTATAAAGGGCAGGTTCGTGTAGGGTTCAGGCTGACAAGTGCTCTCGGCGTCTCCAACACCGGCACAGTGACCTACAACATCGCCTATGATACAGAGCAGGTCGCATCCGACACCGATCGGTTGGTGCGCAGTTTCGTCCAAAGTCGCCAGAGCATGATCTCCTCCATGATCCATGTTCCAGGTCTTCTGGAGCGGCGGCGGATGGCCGAGGCCACCGATCCCGTTACTGCACGCCTGACACCGTCCGAAAACGGCATGACGGCCCACTTCTCCACCAGTCTTGTCCAGATTGAATCGGCACGAAACAGCGCGGATGGCATTGCCGGCAGTTACTCCTCTGCCTTCAATATCTGGATCGACGGCTCCGTCCTTGCCCACAATGACAACGATATCAACGGCGGCAAATGGGGAAGCTTCGCCATGATCAATATAGGCGCCGACTATCTGCTGAGCGAAAAGGCGCTGCTCGGCCTCTCCTTCCATTACGACCACATGACCAGCCCGACCGATGAAGACGCACAATTGAAGGGGAATGGCTGGCTGGCCGGTCCTTATGCGTCTTTCGAAATCGGCAAGGGCTTGTTCTGGAACGGCAGCCTGCTCTATGGCGGATCGTCCAACGATATCGATACACTGTTCTGGGACGGGTCGTTCGAGACGAAGCGCTGGATGGCGGATACCTCGATCGAAGGCGAGTGGGATCTCGGAAACGCTACAACGCTGACGCCGAGGCTCCGAGCAGTGTATTTCACAGAAAAGGTCGAGGACTACACTATCGGAAACGCCGCAGGCGACACCATTACCATCGACGGACTCGATGCGAAGCAGTTCCGGATCAGCATTGGCTCCGAGATCGCTCGCTCCTTCACGCTCGAAAGCGGCGCAACGCTCAAACCAAGCTTCGCAGTAACGGGAGGTTTTGCAGCTCTCGATGGATCGGGCGCTTTCGGCACGGCGAAAGCCGGCCTGTCATTGCAAACGGAAGAGTTGTGGACACTCGATGCAAGCCTGCTCTTCAACATCGAAGGTGAGGGTCAGAAATCCGTCGGAGCGAGGGTTGCTGCTGGAAGACAATTTTGACCGACACGAACTTTTAAACCCAAGGCCGTTTCGATATCATGTCAGGGGCACATTCCAATGTCGGGGCGAAGACGTGGAAAGAGACAACGATACAACCATCGAAACTTCGTTATGCGGCGTTGGGGGGAACTTTGACGGTTACAGTCACGAACCATCCGTCTAAGGGAAAGTCCTCCACAAATCGAGCATCGAGGGTTCGTTGAGTCAGCTCCGCGAACATCGTTCAGTAGCTGATGTCGATCTCTTTCAGCGCACAGCTTCCTTTTCGCGCTCGGTGATGCAGTTATAAGGATCTGCCAAAAACATATGACGGCGTGCCCGCGTGTTAAGGTTATAAGTGTTTGACAGAAACCCGTAGCGCCCGAGAACCGCGAACCCGCAAAAGATGTGCGTTTTGGCGGTCGCCGGCACGCCCACGGAGGCACTGACAGCGCTTCTTGGTCACGGACGCGCCGATCAACAGTGGAAGAGCAGCTCGCCAAGTTGAGGCCGCGAACCCGATCAAAGCTGCCATCACGGGCGCAACATGAACACCGGAAACCCCCAAAACTAACCTGACAAATGTCACAACTCGTGGTGGTTGCGTTTAGTAAGCTTTCAATTAAATTCGAAAATACTCGATTTCTCCGCACTGTCTACAATAGACGCGGCGAGAGATTGATCTGCGAGGCTAATGTGGCGGCTGTAAACCTATCATGCACACTTTGATCGGTTGGCAAATCATACACGGGGGCGTTGATGTGTGATATCCGACACGACACCGAGCAATTGTCCTTTTCATCGCGCCGCGAAGGTCTTTCGAAACTAAGCTTACCTTTGACCGCACTGGCTCTGACGTTGCCTTTCTCGGCTACGGCGCTTGCCGATTGCTCGCCGCTCTTGCCTTCGCCCGGCGATACCGTCGTCTGTAACGGCAACCCCGCCGGTTTCACAACGGCCGGGCTCGGCGCGCTGAATGTACAGATCGAGCAGGGTACCAACCTCAACGGGCCATTTACTGCCACTGCCATGGGCGCGTTAGCTGTAAACTCCTCAGGCAATCTGCAAAGCGTTGCCATTACCGATGCAAACAGCCTTATGTTCGACAATCGTGGCACCATCAATGGCGGACTGGTGGTGAATGGCAGCGGTAATTACACCGTCCATAATTTCGCCAACTCCTTCATCAACTCCGCTTTCAGCTTCACCGGTAACAGTGTCAATATCGTCACCAATGACGGCACGCTGAACAATGGCATCACCGTGAACGGCGATGGGCGGACAACCGTCACCAATAATGCGGGCGCATCGCTCAACAGCGGTATCTTTGTGACCGGCGCAAGTCAGACTTACGTCCAGAACTACGGCACGATCCAAAGCACTATTGCACTGGGAACGGGTGACGACACCATCATCAATTACGATCCAGGTCAGATCAATGGCAGCGTGTCGCAAGGCTTCGGCGAGGATGTCTTCGACATGCGTGGCGGACGTGTCAGCGCAACCGTCAATCAGGATGACGGCAACGACCGTTTCCTGCTCTACGGCGGCGAGGTGACGGGATCACTGGGGGCAGGTTCCGGTACTGACAGCATGTACTGGAGTGGCGGCCTGATCGGTGGCATCGACATGGGGACCGATGACGACACAGCCTATTTTGCCGGGCTCACGGATACCAATCTCAGGGGCATCCAGATTGACGGCGGCTTTGGTAACGATGTCCTGACTTGGTCCAACACCGTGGGCAGCAACCCCGGCCGTTTGATAAACTGGGAAAGGATCGAGCTGACGAACGGATCCCAGCTGACGATGAACAACAATCTGACGTTGGGCGACACGGGAACGCTGGCAGGCGGCTTGGTCATCGATGGCTCAAGCTATCTGAGGGCCGGCAGCGGGACCTGGAGCATATCGCCGGCGGTTAGCGGCAATCTAGCACAGGTCCAGAACTTCGGTGTCATCGATCTGACAAGTGGCTCGAATTCGACCTCGGACAGTCTTTCCGTCATTGGCAACTATCGCGGCTTCGGCGGGCAGCTCTGGATCAATACGGTGCTGGCGAGCGATGACGCACCCTCCGACAAGCTGGTGATTTCGAGCGGAACGACAAGCGGAGCCACGGGTCTTGTCGTCACCAATGTCGGTGGCAGCGGTGCCGAAACCAATCAAAATGGTATCCTCGTTGTCGAGGCGATAAATGGCGGAACAACCGGCGCAGGTACCTTCAATCTTGCCCGACGCGTTTCAGCCGGTGTTTATGAATACCAGCTGGTCCGAGGCGGCGTGACAGCCGGAACCGATAATAACTGGTATCTGCGAAACAATTTCCTGGGCATCGACGCAAGCAACCCGGATCTTCCGGAATGGTTGTTGCCTGGGGGCGGCGACGAAAATGGCGAAGAAGCTGACGGTGGCAACGGCGGTTCCGGCGGCAGTGGAAGCGGCGGTTCTGGCGGTGGCGGCGGAGGCGCGGGAAGTGGTAGCGGCGACGGTGACAGCGTCACCTTGATCCGCCCCGAAGTGCCAATCTTGGGCGCGACGCCAACGGTCGTTCGTGGTCTCTTGCGTGTTGCGCTCGGCACGTTCCATGAACGCCATGGCGAACAGTCCTGGTTCAGCGATGAGGCAGGCAGGGACATTGTATGGACCCGGTTTTTCGGCGACCATTATCGTCAGGACCTCAGTTCATTTGCCGACCAGCGCTATAATGGTAAACACTGGGGCCTGCAGTTTGGCGTCCCGGTCTACCGCGCCGAGCATGAGGATGGGCAGCTGGACACAGTTGGCCTTATGGCTGGTTATGCGCGCGGTTGGGGCGACATGCGCGCGCGCAATATCTACAATCGCGTGATCGAAATCGGCGATATCGATGTCGATTCCTATAATCTGGGTGCCTACTGGACGCATACCTGGGAAGACGAGTCTTATGTCGATGCCGTCCTGATGCACTCTTGGCTGAACATCGATACGAAATCCGTGGCGGGCTACAGCGCCAACTTCCACGGGCGGGAATGGACAGCGTCGCTGGAGACCGGCAAGAAGTTCGGCGTTTCGGAAAACTGGGTGATCGAGCCGCAAGCGCAAATTTACTGGCAATATCAAAACTTCAACGACGCCAACGATCCGGGTGGTCGTATCGCCTATGACAATAACAGTTCCTGGACGGGCCGGATCGGCATGCGCCTCGAAGGCGCCTACACGATTAACGAGCGCCCCTTTAACCCGTTTTTACTGGCGAATGTCTGGCACCAGTTCAAGGCGACGGATACGATCCGGTTCAATGAGACGACTCTTCGCCCATCTTGGGAGGAAACAAGCCTGGAACTCGGCCTTGGCTTTACGTCGAAAGTATCAGAAAACACGTCCGTTTACGCCAATGCCTCATACGAGTTTAATCTGGGAGGCGAAGACTTCCGTGCATTCTCGGGACGGGTAGGAGCACGTATCGTCTGGTAGTTAAAGAAACTGATATGATTTGGTTGCGGCCGACAACGAAGTCCGCGACGTCGCTGTTCTTCCCGCAATGTGACACAAACCTGCCTCCGTCCGATTTACTGTTCGAATAATTAGGCCTCCATTATCCTGCAGCTTCGACCAAGGCGAACGATGATATTCAGTCAGGGTGAAAATGTCAGGCCGACTATGCCTCACTATCTTGCTCGAATTAAGTGACCGTAACCTTTTCCATTTTCATTTGGGGCGGCCGACGCTTTGGCCCTTCCGATGCAACTGTAGAGCTGTGCACAGTCGGGACAACTGTCGTGGCGTTGATCGCCGGTCTGGTTGGCCGGCTCCATTACATTCTTGGCAAAACACGCTTCATAGCGACCGATAGGGTATCTCCGACAGACTTAAACTGATCTCGCTAAAAGCTCTTACGGCTATAGCGGCAGCTTGAAGGTTGCGTTCTCTTTGTGAGCTCGGCCCTACGACTATGCTGTCGATTCCGATATTGCTACCACGCTCCCCTTTGGGGTCGAGGTCAAGCGAGACTTCAAAGTAGGGGACGAGCATCGTCGCCGTGCATCGCACTTTTACAGAAGGATGATCCAGCGGGACGAATTTTGAGACAAGGCGCCACTCGTTCTCTTCACGAAACGACGGGTCCTTGAAGGCGCAGGCGAGTTGCTGGTAACGCGTGACCAGTTCGTGGGCCGATTGATCGACGTCATGATCTGACAACACCACTTTTACTCGGATGGCCGCCAGCCAATTGGCAACGAACTCTTTAGCGAGTAGAGCTTTTTGCGATTGTTCGTAGATGCAGCGTATGAGCCGAAATTCTGCCCTTGCAGCGATTTTCTGCAAGTCGCTGACCACAAAACCAAGGCATATCCCGCCGCCGCCGCTATAGCCTCGCCATTGGCTGAGCAGGTCATCGTCTTCGGCAAATGAAACCGTATAGACAAATCTTTGTCGGTATATTTCCACAAGCCCGATAGCCCGAAGAAGGACGACTTTTTCGGTGGGGTCTGCGTGGCCCGCTTCCGAGGCAAGTTCTTCGGTCAAATAGCGGAGACCGTAGGAAAATTCTTCCGAGTCATTAAGATAGTGAACGGGGAATGACGGCGTGAAATTCCAGCTCCAAAGCGTCATTCATTTGCATTACTGGCCCCAGGATGTGACGCCGATGCATCACGGCGCGTGGACCCGGCATGCTCTGGAAAGCTCCTCGATTCCGGATCTGCCCAGAAAGTTGGGAGACAGGTTAGATTAGTCGTAGACAGGCTCCAACCCAACTGAGGACGTTCAGTTGCCGAGATCCCGGGTCGAGCTCGACAAGCTGCGTCACTCATACCGCACCTTTCATGGCGGCATCGCTTGCCAGTTCGATTTTTCCATTCTCCTCGCCATCCCAGAACTCGATCGTGCGTGCCGACACCTTGATCAGAACTATACGTGGTGTGTCGGCGCCCTGCGGAAACCACCTGTCCAGTCCACTAGTCCAATGGGCGTCGAACTCGGGCCTGTCTCTGATCAGGCTCGCCTGACCGTTGACAGAAACAAATATTCCCGGTTTGCCAAGAATACCGGGTGGAGCAGTGAAAGTCAGTGTAACCGATGAGTCTTTGACTATCTCCTGGACTTTCTTCGTGTCTTCATAGGAGAAGAACCATGAGTCACCATCATATTCCACATCGCCGTTGTTGCTCATTGGTCGACTATTGATCTGCCCGGCGGGATCGTGTGTGTTGAACATGCAGAAGTCGATCTTGCTGAGTTTTCTGGAGAGCTCGCTTATCTTCATTGGTCAATCCTTTTCTTACATCACGAATTCAACCATTTTTGAGGTCTGAGGTTCCGCCGGTCGCAGCGCATGACCGTGATACGTGAGAAATACGGGCTGTTCGCGAGGGACTGCTCGCCTTCGGGAAGCCAAGGCTTCCATATCTCGACCGTGAGCGAAGCATTGTTCACTGACGAAAATTTCGGCCAGGCTGATAATTTTTGAAGCGCGAAGGCGATCGTTAGCGGCAGGTTTATATAATGAGTGCCAGACAGACGCCTGTTAAAAGGAAAGTCTTGTCATATAGCGGTTGACCCGTGGGGGAGGCAGCTGTGATGATCACGTTTGTGGGTGATGATGGAAAAACTGTGCAGGCGAAGAGAAGGTGAAGACTGCCACGGGCTCTGAGGGATCACCTGAGCGCATGGCGCTGGTTGCCCTGTCAAAGGCCTCAGCGAGGGCCGTTCGTGTCGAAACCGACAATACGCCTATAGCCCTTGCCATAAAACACTCGATACTCGAACAGGTGCGAACCCAGTCATCTTGCAAGTTATATTCTGCGAACGGATGAGGACCAGAACGTATTGTCTCAATTATTGTCCGACCTAGAACGACGCGCCTCGTGCTTTAACGAGGAAGTCCCGACCATAATTCTGGCCGCCCCCTCATAAAGCGGGAGTCCGAGCGAGTAGCCGCGTAGAGGGATAACGCACATTCGGAACGGGAAAATACCTCACACCAACGATTTTTTGTTCCCGTTCATCCCCGCCCCGTGTGCCTCACTTATACTGCCCTTGTTGTGTGAAGAGCCGGAAGACGTTCCGGTTTTGAAACGGAGCCAGCGCCGGTTGTGAGAGAAAGGCGTCACTCTCATATTTCGGGTGCTGACAGAGATTACCGTCTGGCAGTGACCGGAGGAGAGATGGAATCTGGTTTGTGGTGGGCCTTTCTATTTCTCCGAAACGCATTGGCTGAAGGATAAGCTCTGGCAGGCATAAACCGCTGAAGCGGGGCACTGATAAGTGTCTTTATTTTCCACAGGCGGCAATTTTCAGTGCCCCGTTGCAATGCCCATCGAGCTGAAAGGCTGATGGGGAAAAGAGATGAAGTTCACAACACGGTCGCAGCTGCGTCGCGTGATAGGAAAGGTGTGTTCAAATGGTTCTCTATGAAATGTACGTCCTTGCAACTCGCGCAGATACTGCCCTGATGAGGAGGAGGCTGGCACGATCTCTCTATGCCAGGGCAAAGCTTCTAAATCGGAATCTCAAGAAGCAATATTTACGCGACCAGAAGGGGAGCTTTGAGTCGATGGCCGATAGCAAGAGGGCAGGCCAGTTGCGATCTGGGCGACCTCCATAAACATATATTTATATAATAACCAACATAAAACATATAAAATATGCGCTGGTGGATTGTATATTTTTGACTGAAAGCGGATGAGAATCTGCGAGCAAGACTGATTTTATGGACCTGCGATTTGCGGATTGCGGGCCAATTACGCGCAAATATATGAATTTTATGTTGAATTTGCTGATATGAAAGGAGAATTATTATGCGTAGAAACTATATGAGCGAGATGGATTTGATTGGGATGGAGTTCAGATTTGAGTGGCGATCGATCGTAATAACAATATCATGATATTGTTATTACGATCGATCG
>NZ_JAINDY010000036.1:0-395214 GCF_026191755.1 Agrobacterium sp. InxBP2 | reverse complement strand
TCTGCACGCGCAGACCGTCGTGATCAGCCCGGAACAGGAAGTTGTGATCCAGAAATACGTGACTGCGCACACGGTCACCTCAGTGGATGTGCCAAATGTCGATGTCGTGGTTGGCACTGCCCTTCCGGAAACGGTGGAGCTGCACAGGATTGATGCACCGGATGTGACCTACAGCTACGTCGTCGTTAACGGAAAGACCGCGATCGTCGATCCCGGCACCCGCAAGGTCATCAGGATCATGAACTAAGCCGGTAACCCGGGCGATCGATGGAGGCGAGATGTCAAGTCGTCGTTCATCGATCCTGCAGGCTGTAAGATCATCGACGTTCTTTCGATCTGACAGCTTTCCCGGCCACTCAGCGTTGGTCGCGGTGGCGCGACCAACAATTTGATCGGCTACCCGTGTGCCGAGCGGCACGAAATTTTCCGTCCTGCTGCTCTGGCGATATTTCGATGCTTTTTAGTGATGCGCCATGCAAAACGTTATCGTCGGCTCCCTACTGTTTCTCTGCTCATTACCCGTTGTTGGCGGTGGAATGAGGATTGCATCCGATCTCAGGTCACAGTCCCAGCCACCTGTCATTCTTGATGTAAATGAGGAGCCGTTGTGGACCACGCAGGTCAAGCGTGTTGATCCAAATGAGCAAGCCTATGAGCGTTTACCGGCTGACGTTGATGAGGCGCTCCTCGCTTCCAATGATGTCCCGCGAAGCAAGCCATCCATAGAAGATAGCGGTCTACCGCTTGGAAAAGCGACTCAGATTGATGTTGCGGAGCACAAATCAGATGAATGGTGCTCCCGCAAATACCGGTCTTATGTGAAGGCCGATAAAAGTTACCAACCCTTCAGTGGCGGGCCACGCAGGCGCTGCGTCCCACCGATAGATCTGGTCGAGACGGAGAAGCGACCACAAATTGCCTCGCTGAACGACGACCATGTTGCCTGGTGTATGAGCCGGTATCGGTCTTACCAGCCTGAGGACAATTCTTATCAGCCGTTTTCAGGTCCGAGGAGAAAGTGCCAATCTGGTCTAGAAACGCCAGATCAACGCTACCGGACAACTCTACTCGCCCAACAGGTTCCCAATTAGACAGACGACCTCTGCCGTCCTCGATGGCGGCTCTTTCAGTAGGCCAGCCAGCCAAGAAATTGCCAATACTCCAACATCATTGTCTGAATTCCATTGGTTGTCTCCTTCCCCTCGCCGTTGCGTGCTGTCATGAGGGCGTATTGAGGAGGAGGGAATGCCGATGCGCCGGGCGAAGGCCACGCTGAAAGTGCTTGCTGAGCCAAATTGGCGCTGTTCGGCTACATCCTTAACTGCAGGTTCAGCGCTAAACTAGCAGGTATTTCACCGGTGAGCCCTGGTGCTGACAGTTGCAGTCGGCAGCCATGGACGGTCGGTCGAAAACTGGTTTGCCGATCATGGTTGCCCCTCACTATGGCTTCGGCTCGATGTCACTGCTCAAGCTGTGAAACCAGCGCCTGCATGGTCACGCGCAGTCCGTCAGGATCGTAATTGATCTCGACGCCCCCGGTTCCCAGAAGGCCCATGCGGATCAGCTTCGATCCAAACCCTTTTGCCGACGGCAGTTCCACCGGCGGGCCGTCCTGTTCGTTCCACTCCACAACAACCATGCCATCCCCACCGATGGGCTCAACCCTCCAGGTCACGATGACCTTTCCACCGTCGCTCGACCACGCGCCATATTTCAGAGCGTTGGTGCCGAGTTCGTGCATGAGAAGGCCAAGGCTGAGCGCAGTCCGCGGCCCGATTTCAAGGTCGGAACCTGACAGACGGTAACGATCCGGAAGAGAGAGTTGTCGAAGCGCGGTATCGATCACGGTCATCATACGCGCCGATGACCAGTCGTGAGTGAGCAGTACTTCATGCGCCTTTGAAAGTGCGTGCAGCCTGCTGACAAACGCTTCGACGGGCGCTCTGTCGGTGACGGGCCGAAGGGTCTGGGTCGCAATTGCCTGAACCATCGCCATCGTGTTCTTCAGCCGATGGCTTATCTCATGGTTGAGAACCTGCTGTTCCTCTTCCGCACGTATCCGCGATATTGCTTCGCGGGTGCGATCGGCAATCGTCCGCACGAAATCCCGTTCTTCTGAAGAAAATTCGTGCGGCTTTTCGTAATGCACAAACATGACGCCGACGAAAGCGCCCCGCTCAAGAATAGGGACGTTGACGAGGACGGAGATGCCCAGCGAGTTCAAAAGCTCCGCTGACGCCGAGGTTCTTGGATCGGCCGCAACGTCAGCTATGATGACCAGTTCGCCACGCTTGAGGTCTTCAATATAGGAACCGTAATCGCGAAATTGATGCTGGCCGGCAACGGTGAACATTCCGGGCGCGCGCCAGTCAGGCAGCATCTCCACGGTCTCGGCGATCGGATCGACGATGCCATAACCGGCTCGCGTTGCCCCTTGCAGGTTTCGAGCCATGATTTCCGCTGCTGCGAAAGCGACCTCGGCGACCGAGTCGAGTTCGCGGATCTTTTCGCCCAGCTCCAGAAAAGCGAGCTGCCGGTCTTCCGACAGCTTTTGGGCTGTCGCGTTTCTCGCAACCTTGATGAAGCCGGAAAGATGGGATGAGGAGTGATTGGGCATCGGGCGTATGGTGCCGTCAAGAAAAACCCGCGTACCATCGGCGGCAAGATGCCATCGGCGATCAAGTGCAACACCGTCGCGGCCCGCCGTTTCGATCTCAAACTGCGGAATATTCGCCGCCCGATCTTCCTGTGTAAAAATTTCTTCGAACGGTCTGCCGAGCATCTGCGCTTCCGACCAGCCGAAAGTCTCCTCCGCGCCGCCGAACCAGCTGGTGATGCGTTGGTTTTCATCAAGCGTCAGGATGATGTAATCCTTGGCGCCTTCGACGATCAGTCGCAGCTTCGTCTCGCTGTTGCGTAGCGCCTCCACCGCCTGCATCCGATCGGTAACGTCAACGAAGATGATGACGAATTTATCGTTGCCAGTCGCCTGGACATAGCCATCGAACCAGCGATTCAGGGAGCGAATCTTGCGAGTGAAACGCTTGCTTTGCCTAGTCTCCATCGCTTCGGCGACATCGGAAATCCATTCTTCCTCGAAGTCGGGGAAGACATCCCGCATTGTTCGGCCCGGGACGCCATCTCCGGGCAAGCCAAGGAGAACACTCCAGGCCGGGTTGATTGTATCAAACCGCCAGTCGATGATCGACCCTTCAAGATCGCGGATCACGGAGCCGACGACGATGCCTTCTTCTAGCTGTTGAAAGAGTGTTCCCCATCGACGCTCGGAGAGGAAGGTCGCAATCTGATTGGAGACGACGCGCCCGATCCGGCTCAGCAACTCCAGCTCGCTTTCGGTCCAGTTTCGCGGCTCTCCGTCGATTGCCGCGAGCGCACCGATTACCAGGCCATCCGGCATCGTGACCGGAACACCCATGTATGAAATCACGCCGAGATCGGTGATGGCCAGATTGTCCCTGACGAGGTCGTGGAGTGTCGCATCCCCGATAATGAGGGGTATCTTGTCGCGAACCACGTGCTGGCAGAAGGAATGCGTCAGCGGCGTTTCTGCCGCCTCGGCCCATTTTTCCGGAAGGCCCAGATGGGCGATGAAGACCTGCCGGTGCTCATCAAGAATGGAAATCAGTGCCACCGGAGATTTCAGCCCGGCTTTGACAACCTCGATAATATCCTGGAATTCGGATTGGCCCTGAACATCAAGCAAACCAGAATTGCGAACGGCTTCAATGCGTTCAGATGGTGAGTTCAAGGTCAATCCCTAATCACGGATGCGTTTCACGCCGACATAGCAGCGAGCAAACGGGGTGATAAAACGAGGCTTGGAGGCGCGGTGACGGACTGGTGCTCACCGTTCACAATGGTGTCGATGAATTCCAGCGCATTTTGCAGTCCGTTCATGGTGTAAGGTTTTTCGATCGCACCAAGGGCGCCCGCAAAATCCTCAGGAATCCGCTTCAGATTTCCGGAAACGAAGACATAGGGAATTGAACGGGACGCAAGATGACGGCCGACGTCGATACCCGTGGGACCGTCCAGCAACTGAATATCCACAAAGGCGAACTGTGGCGAGGACTTTTCGATCAAGGATAAAGCCTGCTTGCTTTCGGCGGCGACGCCGACGATCTCGTGCCCGGCCTCTTCGACCTCGCTCTCAAGCTCCATAGCCAGCAAAGCCTCGTCTTCAACAATCAAGATTTTCACGCGATATCCTTTCAGTCTTTTACAGAGAGCGTGACCCGCACGTCAGTACGGCGACCATCGACGGTCCTTACGATCGTTGCACGCAACTGCTTTAGTGACGCTTCCAGCATCTTCTTGCTGAAGGCGGCTTGTTCGCTATCCACTTCCACCGGGACAACGGTGTCAACGACCCGAATGAGGAAGTGACCGTTGAGTCGCTTCACTTCCAGATGCAGTTCACCACCGCCTTCTTTCAGTCCCCGGCCAATCGCGTCTCCAATGAGTTCGTTGATGATCAAGGCCAGAGGAGATGCCTTGGTTGCTGGAACCACGACCTCGTGAAGGTCTGTCGTGAGACTGATATCGGTCCGTTTCAAGGCACCGATCTTGTCCAGCATCAGGGTGTTGGCGAAATCCGCCACGTCGAAATGGCCAACATCCTCATCGTTCAGAAGTTTGCGCTGAACGGTGCTCAGTGCTTCGACGCGGTTCAGCACGGACATCAGTGTCCGCTCGACGACCTCGTTGTCTGTCATTCGCGCCTGGAGCTTGACGATGGAAGCGATCGTCAGAAGATTGTTTTTCACGCGGTGGTCGACCTCATGGACGAGCGCCGTTTTTGCGCGCAAGGCCTCGGTCAGATCGGCCGTTCTAAGCGCTACTTCTTCCTCGGCAATGTGCCGGGCGCGGGCGAGTTCGGCTTCCTTACTCTTGATATTGGTGAAGTCGAGCTGCGAGGCGAAAAAGTAGATCACGGCTCCGGACACGTCGCGCACCGGGCTTACGAAAAGTGCATTCCAAAATTTGGATCCATCTTTCCTGTAGTTGAGGATATCGACGGCAATGTCTTTTTGCGATGCAACGGCGTCACGAAGTTTGGTGACTGCGTCCGGATCGGTCTGTGGTCCCTGAAGGAGTCGGCAGTTGCGTCCAATTAGCTCGCCAACCTCGTAGCCGGTGAGGGTGCAGAACGCCTTGTTGCAGAAAATGATGGGATTGTCTGGCTGCCGTGGGTCCGTAATCAGCATCGGCATGCGGGTGGCCTTGAATGCGGCCGCAAACGGATCTTCTGATGCATGCGCTGACACAAGACGCTCACCGGCGTCTTTGGCGTCCTGCCGGGAGTTCTGGTTGTCGATCATTCAGCGCCCTGAGAATTGTACGCCGATGAAATGGGCCACTTCCGATTTTGTTCCAATGTCGCGGAAAAAAGAGCTTCGGCCCTTCTTGGATGCTCCAACGGACTCGCTTCTTATGACGCCTGCGACAAGCTGCAAGTACACGGGACCAATTGGAGGGGCGTTCCCCTGGCGGGATTTGTCGCTCCAGGCCAAGACACCTGGTTTCCAAGCCAGGTTGGGGACGCCGTCACGCCATCTCAGGATGCGGGGATGCCGTCCCCTGAGCGACGAGCGGCGCAGAAGACTTAGAATGCGGGTGGGAAGCGTTAAGTCGCCGGGCAACAATATCGTGGTTGAGCCAAAGGACGGGACCCGCGGGTTCAGACGATTCGCCAAAGATCAGTTGCCCTGTTGCAGTCACAACGAGACTGCTCAGGAGATCACTAATCATCGTCTTGCCATCCCGATGCATCCGGGTGATCTCGTTTGACGTGCCGATGGTCAAATCGGCCTGTGCCTGGCTGTTTGCCATGGGCCATGCCGAAAAATCATAGAATGGACGCATGACCTCGCTGGCCTGCATGTCGGTGATCTTCCGGAAAACATCGTTCATGGTTAAGCCGTCCATGAGTAGCTGCTCGCAGGCCTGCCATTGTTCGTCGGCCCATTCGCTCCCGTTTTCCTTCTTCAACGCAAGCAGCAGTGGTATCAGGGGCAGCTCGATACCGGTGAACACGTCGGACGAATTGGTCCGGATTTCAGGGCAGTTGTAGACGGTTGCCTTAATGCCTTTCGCCCAGGCATCCTCGGCGATGCCTTCGAGACGCATCTTCGCATATCCCTGGGTGTAGTTGGTATAGGTTTGCCAACGATAGCTCCCATCGATCAAGACCGCCGATCCGTGATAACCATAGGCCGTATATCGCACTTGTCCGCCCGAGGCTTCGATGCGCTCGCGGATCGCTGTGCTAAAGTCGATGAGATGGCGAAAGGTGTTCGCAGAAACATCGTCAAAATTCTGCAGAATGAGCTTTCCCATATCGCTGTCGAGCAGCGTCTGAGAAGACATGTGGCGGGGGCCAGTTCCCTTGTAGATTCGATTGGCGACGACCAGGAATGTCTTCGCCTTCGGAATGCCGCCGGCCATTGTGTGGGCGAAGAAAACATTGCGGCCATTAGCGATCATTCCGTCTAGAGCGGTCATGACCTTTGACAGCGATGCCTTGAAACGCGCAGTGGCAATGTCTCGACATTGCTCCAGATAGTCCCAGTCGAGCCTGTCGTGTTCCCAGCTCTCAAGCGTCATCTTTGCCAGAAGATCGGTTGGAGTCGGGCCGTCTGCCGGCGCATCGAGATCGAAACCCGCCATAAGCGGTATGTTGATGATCCTACCGCCCAACTGGGCCTCCGCAGAAGACAATTCCTCGGCGTCGAGCGGCCGCAGGGCGTTATTCTCGTCGCGCCGTCCGACGGTGATCCCCACAATCTCCATTCCAGCCCGTCTGGCTTCGTCTAGCAGGCCGGTGGCGTACCCGCGACCGAACAATTCGCCGAAGAGTACGAAAACATCGCCCTTACGGAAGATCGTGTTTTCGGAAAGACGATTCAACGCAACCGGATTTTCCATATTGTCAACTCTTTGCTTCGCGTTTCGTCGAGCAGGTGCCCATACGATCTGAGCAAGACATGACCGCATAGTTCGCCGATGGGAACTCATTTTCGGTGACTGCTCATTTCAAAACGTGAAGAGCCGCGCAATCCGAAAACACCTCGGGATTACATCCGCCTTTCGCCGCGGTTGCTTCAGTACGAATTAGCGACAGCAGTGCCGGCGAAGAGTTGGGCATCATACCCATATTGCCGGTTTTCTATACGCAGACAGATTTTCGCTAAGCGGTTTCAGCGCGTTATTTCTCGGCGGCCGCCAACCTGCTCTTTTCACGAGCACTCGGAAGCGCCGTCTATAAACGGCTGTCCTTGACACAATCGAATTACAGGCGACCGGCCAGTTCCCTTGCACGTTGCTCTCGATCACCTGGACCGATTTTGGCGCGGCCGTATATTCGCCTGGCGAATGATGAATGAAAAAAACATTCATTTGATAAATCAGGCCGAGGCCGGAATAATACTTTATGAGCCAACGTGGCCAAGGCGGCTCATCCCATCGACGGGGACAAGGTCGCCACGGCGTACGACGAGGACATCGCCCGTGTCGATTTCCTCAATTGAAACTTCCTCGATGTGATTACCGTTTCGCCGGTTGGCTTTCCTGGGGGCTCGCGACAGGAGGGCGGTCATCTCGCGTCTGGCGCGTCCTTCAGCTGCATGCTCAAGATATTGCCCGCCGGAATACATGAGCGCCACGACGGCCCCCGCCATGTATTCGCCAAAAACAAGCGCGCCGGTCATCGATATCATGGCGATCAGGTCGAGCCCGAGTTCACCCGCGCGGAGACTTTTCAGGATTTGAAAAACCAGAGTGACGAGAACCGGAATTGTCCCGGCGATCAGCGCGAATTTGAGAGTCCGATAAGATTGCCGTATTGTGCCCCGACGCCTACCGCGAGCCCGAGGATTGGGAAGATTGGCAATAGCATCCGGATTATTCTTGTCGTTTCATACGGAAGCATGTGCGACCTTCTGACGATTGCTCGACATTGAACAGGTATTTTACATATATTAAAAATTGCATTCGAAAAAGATATCCACCTTAAGACTTGATATGTAGGAGTTGTCGAAAGAGCGGTTGAGCAGGATGCCAGGGGCGGAGGGCGGCAGTGACAGACCTAGCTATTTTACACGTATGCAGTCCCAATATTGGCGAAGCCCAAATATTGTCCGTGGTAAACGCCACGAAGGCCCTCTGCGGATATCTTTCCGTTTTTGTCATTGGAACATCCGCCGTTCCTCCCATCGGAGCACACGTCAGCAATGTCTCTGTTCCCTGGATGAACGAACGGCAAAGGGACCAAGCGCAGATTGATAAGACGGTGCGGGAACTCGAAGGTTTCCTGGCTGGCACGGGTATTCCCTACAATGTGGAAAGTGCCTATACGGAAGTGTTCAGCGTTGATAACGAGGTTGATCGAAGGGCGAGACTAGCCGATCTTGTCATGATCGGTGCCGATCTTCTCGGCGATCAAAACACCTTGGAGGCCGTTCTTGACGGTGCCTGGTTTCATGCCGACGTGCCTGTGCTGTTCGACCCCGCAGCATCGCTGGTTTTCGACAATCCGACTGTAATGATTGCCTGGCAGGAAACCGCGGAGGCGTCTTCTGCGGTGAGGGCCAGCGTGCCCCTTCTGAAGCTCGCCGGGTCGGTCCACATTGTCATCGTTGACGATAACCGCGATCTACGCGATCCGGCGCCAGGCTTATTATCCTATCTTTCTTCTCGCGGCGTCGAAAACCTGTCAGCACAAGTCGTGCCGCGCAATGATCGCTTGGTGTCTCACGTTTTAGATGATCACGCCGAGAGAGTAGGTGCGAATCTTGTGGTGATGGGAGCCTATGGCCACGCAAGACTTCGGGAATGGGTGTTCGGCGGGGTCACGCGTTCCGTTGTCCAGCATCTGACAAGGCCGACATTTATGGCCCGCTAACCGGCGCGGGCGTCGCTGGAGCCTGCCCCGCTCGGTCCATGCCCGGCGGAAACAGCGGGGTGGCGGAAACCTCTAGCCAGCTTTTTGCCCGTTGACATGAGCTGCAGTCCTTTCCGGCACGAAAAGATTATCAGCCATGAAGTCAACGAACACGCGGATTTTTGGCGATAGATAACGGCTTGTCGGCCAAAGGACGCGGAAAACACCCGCTTCTGCTGTGAAGTCTTGGAGTATCGAGACCAGCGTGCCTTGTTCGATCTGTTGAGCCACGGCGAAGTGTGGCAGGCAGGTTATGCCAAAGCCGTTTTCTGCGAGGTGGATAAGCGGTTCAAGCGTGCTGGCCACCGTCGTCGTCGGCAGCGCGATGCGCAGATCTTTGCCGCTTCTGGCCAGCGGCCATGGCTCCAGTTTGCCCGAGTTGGCAAATCGGTGGTGCATGCAGCGATGACTTGACAGGTCCTCGGGAACGAGCGGGATGCCTTCTCTCTCCAGATAGGCAGGCGAGGCGACTATCCGGTGTCGGAAAGAACCAAGTTTGCGGCTCATCAGCCGCGTGTCGCGCACCTCGCCAGTGCGGACAACGGCATCGAAACCTTCTTCTATCACGTCAACCAGTCGGTCGGTAAAATCGAGATCCAGCGTGATGTCGGGATATGCTTTCATGAATGCGGATATTGCCGGCATAAGCAGCATTCCCGTCAGCGGAAAACTCACGCGCAACAGGCCATGAGGTTCGCTGTGGGACCTTGAAAGCTGCGCCTGCGCCCTGTCCAGCTCAGACAGAACGCGCCGACAGGTATCGAGAAAAAAGCTCCCTTCCTCCGTCAGCGTCATGCTGCGGGTCGAGCGATGGAAAAGCCGTACTCCCATCTCCTGCTCAAGCCGCGCAATGGCCTTGCCAACGGCGGAGCTGGAGAGACCCAGCCTTTGAGAGGCTGCAACGAAGCTGCCGCCTTCCGCCGCCTGAACGAAAATACTCAGCGTCCCAAGCTTATCCATATCGTTCCCATTAAGGAATATTCTTCCGCTCTGATTGGAATACGCGACTGTTTATCGCTTATCGCTCGGCCGATATCCAGTGGGACCCGACAATGGGTACCGATTTTCACGAAAGGAAAGCATATGGACAGCACATTCACCGCCGGATTTGCCATCGCCCCGGAGCCGACAACTTTCATCGTCAATGTCATTCATGCCCATCCGGGCAAGCAGGATGAAGCGTTTCAAATCATTCAGGACGTGGTCCACTACGTGGCAGAACGAAAGCCCGGATTTCTGTGGAGCAATCTTGCAAAGAGCACTGACGGGCTGACCGTGGTCAATATCGAAGCAATTCAGGGGGCGGGCAACGTAGACGAATTCTTTTCAGATCCGGTTTTCGTTGAAAAATTCCGTAAGCTCGACACCGTCTCCACCAGTGAATTCCATACATACTCTGTCGGCGATCTCGTTTTGCCCAAATTGGGCAAGACGGGCTGACACCATGTCACATTCGTTCCCGGACAACCGCAAAACAGCCGCAGGATCAGATGGCAATCGATTGCCGATGGCGGCGCTGCTTGCCCTTGCCACGGCTGGCTTCATAACCATTTTGACGGAGGCCCTGCCAGCAGGGCTTCTTCCACAAATGAGCACGGACCTTGGCGTCAGCCCCGCTGTTGTCGGCCAACTCATCACGGTTTACGCCATCGGGTCTCTGGTGGCGGCCATTCCGCTCACCGCAGCCACCCAGCGGTTTCGCCGCAAACCACTTCTCCTCTGCGCCATTGCCGGTTTTGCCGTGGCCAATACGATAACATCCGTCACGGACAGTTTTGGCATCCTGCTGATGGCGCGATTTTTTGCCGGCGTATCCGCAGGCCTGCTTTGGGCGATGGTTGCCGGTTACGCGGCGCGCATGGTTCCGGATGAGCTGAAGGGGCGCGCCATCGCTGTCGCGATGGTCGGTACGCCGCTGGCCCTGTCACTGGGTATTCCCGCCGGGACGCTGATAGGGTCCGAGATCGGTTGGCGAAGTACGTTTTCGGCCATGACCGCGCTCACCGTGGTTTTGATCGGCTGGGTGTTGGTGAAGGTGCCCGATTATCCGGGCATCACGATCAACGAACGGATCACGATCGGCGGAGCGTTGGCAACAGGTGGGATCAAGTCTGTCTTGATGGTGACGTTGCTGTTCGTCCTGGCGCACAACATCCTCTATACCTACATCGCCCCGCTCGTGTCTCCTGCGGAATTAACTCAGAAGCTCGACGTTGTTCTGCTGTTGTTCGGGGTAACGGCCATCGCAGGGATTGGTATTGTCGGCTATCTGATCGGGCGCTGGCTGCGCGAACTTGTGCTGGCAAGCATCATGCTCTTCGCTGGCGCCGCCTTGATCTTCGGCCTTGGAGGAAACGTGCCTGAATTCTTCTGGCTGGCAACCGGTGTATGGGGATTGGCTTTCGGTGGCGCAGCCACACTGTTTCAGACCGCTGCCGCCAAAACCTCGGGAAAGGCGTCGGAGGTAGCGCAAGCCATGATCGTGACCGCCTGGAACCTTGCGATTGCGGGCGGCGGCATCATTGGTGGCCTGTTGCTCGAACACTCCGGCATCAACTGGCTCGCCTGGTCGGTTTTGGCGCTACTGTCTCTCGCTTTTGTTATTGCTTACCTGGAAAAGGAGAGGGCATTTCCGTCGAAGCAGTCTACTTGATGACAGACGTGAGCCGAATGCGGACATGATTTCCGCAAACGGCTCACATCGTTCCTAAAGCCGTCATCGCGGACGCCTCGGACCAATTTCACGGCGCCGCGCCTGATGCCTGTCGCCATCGTTGCAGCTCAGCAAGTGTAAAGCGCGGCGTTATGTGCTGGGGGCAGTTCCAGTCGAAAGCTTCCACGCCGATGAGGACAAGACGTTCCACCCGAGCGGAATAGTCTGGCATGGTCAGCCTCTCCGCCAGCGACGGATCATCTGCTGCGTCGATGATCCGGATGCGTCCAAAAATTTTCAGGCGTTGCCGGTGTGCGTAGTCCATCAGGAACAGTGACACACGGTCATTTGCCGTCACATTACCTGTCGTAATGTATTGCCGGTTGCCGCGAAAATCTCCAAAGCCCAGGAGTGCCGGCTCGAGAACGGTGAGAAAACCGGCTGGTCCGCCCCTGTACTGGACGTAAGGCCAGCCCGTTTCCGAGACACTGGCAAGATAAAAACCGTCACGCTCCCCAATGAAGCCTGCCTCTGCGGGGCTAAGGCGCTGGCCCCGGGTCGTTTCATCCACGCCACCGCGCGCGGCAATCCGCGCCCATTGCTCCGCGCTTCCATACTTATCCTGCGCGGCCGCGACGGAAGGAGTCGTGGCAATATCGAGATATCTGCTCATTTTCCATCTGCCTTTCCAGAGGCCTGAACCGGCCTCAGTCTTGCAAAGCCCAGTCCGCAACCTGCCAGCGGATTTGTCCCCGATCGGCAACGACGTGGCCCAGCCCCGGGAACGGCATGTGCGTCGCCGCTATGAGTGTGCCTTCCGAAGCAGCGCGGGGAAAGAAGCGGTCGCGCATTGCCTTGGCCGCTGCCCGGTCCTGTTCGAACAGAAAGAACACGTCAGTCGCTGCCGGATGTACGACCGGGAAGATCATGTCTGAAACCATGATAAGGCTCTTTCCCTCATCTTCCACGCGAACACCGATATGGCCGGGTGTATGGCCGGTCAGGTCGACAATCGAGACGCCCCGCTCGATTTCGCGCTCCCCGTCGATCGCCTGAAGTCTGGGGTAGAGACGCACGACCTCTTCCGCCATCTGAAAGCTGGTCTGAAGGTAATCCGGTGCGCCACTACGCTTGGCCGGGTCGGTCCAATGCTTGACGTCGCGTCGATCGATATAGACTTCCGCGTGCGGATAGTTGTTCCTGCCGCCGGCGATCAGGCCGCCCATGTGGTCCTGATGCATATGCGTCACGATCACCGCGTCAATCTGATCAAGCCGCAGACCGAGCCTGGCGAGGGCCTGCGGCAGGTTGCCGGTTTGCCCGATGGAGCCCGCTGCGCCGGCATCAATCAGGATGCGGCGTTGGCCATCATCGACGAGATACTGATTGAACAGAAATCGCACTCCGCTTGGCCTGGCGGTGAACTGGGCGGCAGCCGCCTGTTCCACCTCGGCCGGATCCCGCCCCGGGAAGAAGTTGTAGGGCATATCCGCATAACCATCCGTCAGCGCCGTCACCGTAAAGCGGCCGATGCGGATCTGCGCCAGCGGGGTTACGCTGGCCAGCGTCGCGACCGGTTCCGGCGTTGCGGCGATGGCCTGCGCACTATGGATCAGTCCTCCCCCGAGGAGGCCAAAAGGAAGGGCGCTGGCAAAGGCACGACGCGAAAGATCGGGCATGATGTCTTTCTCCTTATTGTGGCAATGGGGGAAGATCCCCGACGTCATGAAAGCTAGGATATCCAAAACCGATAGGGTATCCTGCGATTTCAGGAGATTACCTCTCAATTTATGGAAGGATGGAATGGATCGGTTCGAAGCGATGTCAGTGCTGCTCGCGGTGGTCGATGCCGGCAGCCTCTCAGCCGGCGCACGGCGATTGCAGGCGCCGCTCGCCACGGTCAGCCGCAAGGTCGCCGACCTCGAAAAGCATCTTGGAGCCCGTCTGGTACTGCGTACCCGCCGCGGGCTGACCTTGACGGAGGAAGGGCGAAATTACGTCGCCGCTTCCCGGCGTATTCTGGGGGAACTGGACGCGGCTGAGCGGCAGGCAAGCGGCGATTACGGCGCGCTGCGCGGAGGGCTGCATATGACGGCTCCGATCGCGTTCGGGGAGCGCCACGTTCTGCCCATAGTGCTCGGATTCCTGAGGGAACAACCCGAAATCGACATGCGGCTGACGCTGACGGACCGTCAGATAAGTCTGGCGGATGAACCCGTTGACGTAGCGCTGCGTATCGGCCATCTGGCCGATAGCGCGCTGATCGCAACCCGTGTCGGTTCGGTCCGTCGGGTCGTCTGCGCCAGTCCTGACTATATCGCCCGGCGAGGCGTTCCGCTTGATCCCGATGACCTCGCCCGGCACGACGGTATAAGCTTCCAGGGCTTCGCGACCGCGCCCGAAGTTCGTTACCGCCGCGACGGGACGACCTTCAATGTCGAACCCCGCCCCAGGCTTGCGGTCAACACGACAGAGGCCGCAATTCAGGCAGCCATGTCCGGTATTGGCATCATCCGGGTGCTCTCCTACCAGGTCGCCGATCAACTGCGTTCCGGCGCCTTACAGGAAATTTTGACCGAGTTCGCACCTGAACCGCTGCCTGTTAATGTCATTCATGGGCCGGCCGAGCCCTTGTCGATGAAAGTGCGGTGCTTTCTCGACTGGCTCACACCCCGCCTGCGCGAACGGATGGCTCAATGAGTTCCGCTCCGGACCCACGGCCGATTTGCTTCATTTCTGTAGCCGACCGAGCGCAAGGTTGCCTGCCTCATGTCGTCGGAGGCGTCCGAGCGGTCAGTTTATTTCCATCGGGATCGCGAAGATATGCGACGAACGCGCCGTTCGGACGCGCCGTCGGCGGGCTCTCGATTGCCGTGCCGCCATGCGCGACGCCGGCGGCATGCCAGGCTAAAACATGATCGGGGGTCGCCGCCGCAATACCGATCGTTCCGCCGTTGGCGGCAGTCGCCGGCTTGCCATCGATCGGTTTCGTGATCATGAGCCGCCCACCCGCATGGGCGTAAATCAGTCGGCCTCTTGCATCCATTTCGCCGGGCTTGCCGCCCAGTGCGACAAAGACGGCATCGTAGAATTTCCTGGCCCGCTCCAGGTCGTTGCTGCCGATCATGATGTGGGTGAACATGTTTTATCTCCTCTCAGGTGTTGCGGTGTTTTCTGACATTCAGCGGTCGAAATTTCCCAGATATCGGGCAGGTGATGTGCCAAGCGCTTTCTTGAACATGGTTATGAACGCAGACACGGATTGATATCCAAGATCGCCCGAAACCTGCTGCACCGTTGCCCCCGCGGCAAGGCTTCGGATCGCGACAATCACCTGCAATTGTTGTCGCCAGCGGCCGAAGGTCAGGCCCGTCTCGTTTTGGACGAGGCGGGCAAGCGAATTCTCGCTCATCGCCATTCGTTTTGCCCATTGTGCCATCGTACTACGGTCGGATGGATCTTCCGCCAGTTCCGATGCAATGCGTGCAAGCCGGGGCTCATCCGTCAGCGGCAGATGAAGATGCTCAACCGGCATCCGCGACAAGGCCGACAGAAGCAGCGTTGCCATGACTTCCGAGTCAGCAGTCGCCACTGCGGACTGGTCGGCCATCTCGATGATCAACTCTCTGACGAGCGGGGACAGGGAAAGCGTGCAGCACCGGTTCGGCAGATCGGCGGCCCCCGGCTCGATGAACAGGAAGAACAAACGCGCGTTGGCGGTCGCCACGTTGCTGTGACGCATGCCTCCTGGAACCCAGACGCCACAATGAGGCGGAACCATCCACATGCCGCTTGGGACGCGGCATGTCACGCCTCCCCGCAGAGGCATGACAAGCTGGCCCTTGCGGTGCTGGTGTTCCGGAGCCTCGCGTTCGTTCTGCGACACGTCGATCCTCACAGCGCGAACGCGCGACGAGGAGCTTTCGAGATCATGGTCGGCGAGGGCGCCGGACAGGGATATCGACGTCTGGTGGTATTTAGTGATCATTAGAGAGAATATCTAAATTCTTCTTCCGGTTTTGTCGATAGGGTCATCCGGAAAGATGCTGGAGAAGAAGATTATGGCACTTCAAAAATACGACGACCGCTGGTGGTCGGATATTATCCGGACTGAAATTCGTCTTCCCCTGAAAGGACCTCGCAGGTTCTGCGTCCTTCTCCCGTTACGACCGGGAGCAAGGTTGGCCCGCGCTACGGTGCTGAAAAAGATGACAGACGGGCTCGTTTCGAAAGCCCGAGCGCTCGTTGCCCGCCATCTACCGGCCATGTCGCCCGGTGAGTCCGCCGACCCGGCCGAAGCCTATCTGCACGCCTGCCTCGCCGTACCCTTCTTTTGTTATGTGTCGCCAGCGACTTATGGCCTCGCAGACGAGATCACCAGCAATAAACAAGGCATCGAGCGCAGCGCCCCTGGGCCGGAGGATGCGGTGTGAGCAGCCGGCCAGTTGTCACCAGCGGGAATGTCATCTTTTCGCTGAAATCATTCCTTGCGGCCATGCTGGCATATCTTGTTGCCATCAGCTTCGATTTGAACCGACCGTCCTGGGCAGTTGCAACCGTCTATATTGTCGCTCATCCCCTCTCCGGTGCGATATCGTCGAAATCGGTATATCGGCTTCTGGGCACGGTCATCGGCGGCGGTGCGACGATCCTCATGGTCCCGAACCTTGTGAACGAACCGATATTGCTTTCCGGCGTGATCATCGTATGGGTCTCCGGGTGCACCTTTGTCAGTCGTCTTGATCGCACACCACGCAGTTATGTTTTCCTGTTAGCCGGCTATACCGTTCTTCTCGCAGGACTGCCGCTCGTCAACGCCCCGGCAAACACCTTCGATATTGTCGTTTCCCGCACCGAAGAGATCGGGCTCGCGATCATATGCGCGTCGATTGTCAGTCACGTTGTTTTTCCGGTTCACGTGGGGACAGCGCTTCTCAACCGGATCGATGGATGGATGGCCAGGGCGCAGAAGCTTTTCGAAGTCACCGCAACCGGCAAAATGGACGAAACCCAAAATCGGATGGAACGCCACGCCCTGGCGGGGGAGGCGGCCGATCTGCGGTCGTTCGCGGTGCATCTTCAGTATGACGGATCCAGATACCGAAGCAGAGTGGCGCTGGTGAAGTCGCTGCAGCACCGAATGGTTTCTTTCCTGCCCCTACTGAGCGAACTGGAGGATTTGCGACGATCGCTGGGGAGGTTGGACCCTGCCGGCCGGGACAAGGCATCGGCGATAGTCGCGGAGGCGGATTCGCGTCCGGGAGGCTCCTTCTCCACGATCGATGCGCTTGCCTTCCCCGCCTCGCTGCCGACATGGGAAAAACTCCTCCTTGTCAATTTTACCCGAGACTTGCGGACTTTTTCCCGGCTCTCTGACGAGTGCCTTACTCTTCGAAAATCCATTGAAGATGAAAACGGAGCAAGAGGCGCCCGCGCGCCCGACAGAGCGCCCGCACCGCATCGCGATATCGGAATGGCGTGGCTGTCGTCGGTAGCGGTTGCAGTATGCCTCGTAACATCGCTCTTCTTCTGGATCGTCACCGGCTGGTCCGACGGAGTTACCTTCGCCCAGATATCTGGCGTCCTTTGCTGTCTCCTTGCCACCATGGACGACCCGGTTCCTGCCATGCGCAAGTTTGTTAATGTGACGATCGGTGCAGCCATTGCAGCATTCGTCTACGGCTTTGCAGTCCTTCCGGTAATCGACGGGTTTGCATCGCTCTCTGCTGCTTTGGGGCTGTTTCTGATACCGGCGGGCATATGTCTTGCAGTGCCTTCACTCGCCATTGTCGGCATGGGGCTTTGCATAAACTTTCCCCTTCTTCTCACCCTTCACGCATATCCCGCGACAGACTTCGTCACATTCGTGAATGCCGCGGGGGCGACCATACTCGCAATGGTCTGGACGATCGCGGTTTGCGGCCTCTTTCGATCCGTGCGAGTTGAGACAAATGCGAGAAGGCTTCTTTCTGTTGTCCGGAAACATGTCGCGAACATCGCCGTTGGTAAACAAACCGACATTCTCGCCGCCCATTATCGCATGATTGACGTTGCCGGCCTGTTCGCCTCAAGACTGGCGAAACTGCCTCCGGTGTCGGAGGTCGGCGGCTATGACCCGTTAAGGGATATCCGGGCAGGGCTGCATCTGATTGCAATGCAGGAGCTTTTACCCAAGGTTTCGAACGGTATTCACCTTGCTGCACAACCGGTCTTTCAGGCGGTCACAATTCTATACCGCGGCCGTGCCGGTAAAGGTGGAAAAATCCTGGAAAGCGCCGTCCGGGCGCTGGATGATCTGATCCTTTCTCCTGCGGCCATCACCGTGATGGATAACGAACTTCTGCTGCGCGCCGCTGCTCTTCGCCTGTGCATTGCTCCGGACGCTGACGCGCCCGTTCCCCAGATACCCGGGTCTTGGAGGAAAGCCGCTTGAAGGAACAGCTCGATCTCCATGGCATTTTTCTGCCCTCGTTCGCAGCGCTCGCATTGTTTGCGTATGCAGGATTTCGTCTTCTCACATCACTTCTCGAAAAGATGGGATTTTACCGGATGGTATGGCACCGCTCCCTGTTCAACCTTGCGCTTTACATTACCCTTGTCGGCGGATTTTCTGCCGCTATCGACTGGTTTCCATGATCATGAAAAATCTGACGTTTACCGCGGGTCGAGTGCTTCTCACCCTCTCCATGGCGGGATGCGCTGCGGTGCTGGGTTGGCACCTATGGTCTTTCTACATGGAGGCACCATGGACGCGTGATGCCCATGTCCGGGCGGATATCATCCGATTGGCACCAGATGTTTCCGGGCCTGTCGCCGAGGTTCTGGTGTCGGACAATGCACAGGTGGAGAAAGGAACGCCGCTGTTTCGCATCGAAACAGATCGCTTCGAGCTCGCGCTGCGCGAGGCAGAAGCGCAGGTAACAGCGACAAGGGCGGCGGCGGAGCTGGCGAAAACCGATTTCGAACGGTATCAACTGCTTGCATCAAAGGAGGCGGCAAGCCTCAAGGAGCGTCAGTACGCGGAAAGCCGGATGTATCAGGCAGAGGCCGCCTATCAATCTGCGCTGGTTGCCCGGGATCTGGCAAGGCTCAACCTTGAGCGCACAACGGTCAGGGCACCGGCATCCGGTGCAATCACCAACTTTTCCCTGCGCAGGGGTAACTATGTCGTTTCCGGCAACGCCGTGGGAGCCCTGGTGGAAGAAGAATCCGTCTATGTCGCAGGATATTTTGAAGAAACGAAGCTCCCCCGGATCCACATTGGTGATCCGGTAACGATCAGTATCATGGGCGAAGCCCAGTCGGTTACCGGACGTGTTGCAGGCATTGCCGCGGGCATTGAGGATCGGGAGCGAAGCGATAATGCGGGTTCTCTGGCAAGCGTCGCCCCGACATTCTCATGGGTCCGACTTGCCCAGAGAATCCCGGTGCGGATCGAGATCGATGACGCCCCAAAGACGGTTCGGCTCGTTGCGGGAAGGACCGCAACCGTTTCGATCGAGCAGAGGAGTAACCGGGTGGCACGTCGTCATCCGTTACCCTCCGCGATCACACCCTGATCGCTACCGAAGCAGAGTTTTGAGCGGGCCCGCGGTTCCAAGCCACGGCAGGCCGAAATGGAACCGCTGGTGGCAGAGACCGTTCGTTCCGTGATCCAAGGGGAGCGCGATGTTTGAAAATTTCAGGCTGGAAATGATCAATGTCCCGGAAACGACACTACGGGTTCGCCATGGCGGCAAGGGCCCGCCGCTTCTTCTGCTTCACGGACATCCGAGAACACACACAACCTGGTACAAGGTGGCTCCCATTCTGGCCGACAAGTTCACGGTTGTTTGCCCCGATCTGCGAGGTTTTGGCAAGTCTGGCAAGCCGTCTGACCCCTATGATCATGAAGCGTCGTCAAAGCGGGCCAAGGCTCGTGACTGTGTTGCGCTCATGGAACATCTCGGTTTCGACCGGTTCTTTCTGGCCGGCCACGACCGTGGAAGTTACACGGCATTTCGCACCGCGATGGACCACCCGGCAAGAGTTGAGAAGCTCGCGATCCTCGACGGTGTTCCGATCCTCGAAGCGCTGGAGCGATGCAATCTTCGCTTTGCACAGCAATGGTGGCACTGGTTCTTTTTTGCTCAACACGACAAACCCGAGCGGGCCATCCTTGCCGATCCCTTGGCATGGTATGGCGGGAGCGAGGCTTCGATGGGAAAAGAAAACTTCGCGGACTTCCGCTCGTCCGTCGAAGACCCCAGGACTGTTCAGGGCATGCTGGGTGATTATCGCGCGGGTATCCACATAGACCATCTCCACGATCTTGATGATCGAAGTTGCGGAAGAAAGCTGACATGCCCACTTCATGTGCTTTGGTCGCTGCAGGACGATCTGGAAATGTTGTACGGAGATGTCCTGTCGGTATGGCAGCCCTGGTCAACCCTTCCCGTTTCGGGTCTGGGAATAGACAGCGGACATCACATGGCAGAAGAGGCTCCAGCGGAACTGGCGCATGAGCTCATCTCGTTTTTTACCGCATGAGGCTGTCGATTTCGTCCGCCCCTTGCTGTGTAGGCGATGGGCATTGTCGCCGGATTTTACCGCCCCGCAGTCGAACACCCGAGACCATAGAGTTGCACCTCTTCCATTCGATCAGGACCGCGACCTCAATCCGGAACGGAGCAGCAGCATAAAGGCGGGCGCACCTATAATTGCGGTGATGATGCCCGCCGGAAGTTCAAGTGGCGCGATAATGCTGCGACCGATCGTGTCGGCGAAAGCGAGCATCACAGCGCCGAGCGCCATTGCGACAGGAAGGCTTTTGGCATGGCGCGCTCCGGTAAGGAGCCGAGCCGCGTGGGGCGCGAGCAAGCCAACGAAACTGACGGCTCCGATGGAAGAAACGGCGATTGCCACCGCGACGGCGGCATAGAGCATCGCGTATTTGCTCGCATTTCCCGTCGCGAGGCCCATTGAGCGGGCTTTTTCGTCCCCAAGCAAAAACGCATCAAGATGACGGCTGAACAACAGGCCGGTGGCCGACAGGGCGAAGACCCATGGCATCAATACGACTGCGTCGGCGTAGCCACGGGCGTGCGTCGAGCCGATGAGCCACGAAAGTGCCTGAGCCGTTTGCAGGCGAGCCTCCACGACGATGATCGTTGCGGCCGCGCCCAGGCTTGCTGCGATTGCGACACCGGCCAGGACGAATTTCTCGGGAGAATATTTCGGTGCCAGCAACCGGAGCAGCAAGAGCACGGTAATGGCCCCGGACAGAGCGACCGTCTGGAAAGTTGGCGTTGCGGGTGCAAATCCCAACAGGAGCGCGACGAGGCTAAACAGCGCTGCTCCCTGTGTAAGGCCCAACGTCTCCGGCCCGCACAGCGGATTGCGCGTCACCGCCTGAAGGACGGTGCCGGCAGCAGCCAGCAATGCACCACAGCCAAGTGCCACAAGAAGGCGAGGCGCGCGCAGGTCGAGGTTTCCCGTCACCTCGGCAATCGTCAGTGACAGCCCGTCGCCTGTCGCGAGACTTGCCGCGATGACTATCAGGCCCAAGGCGGCAAGCGCTGCCGCGGCAAGGGGCAGGGGCGGGGGCGCTATCCCTACGGGCAGGCCGATTCGGCGCTCTCCCCCGATCTTCGCCTTCCGGAGCAGGAGCAGCATGGCCGGTCCACCAAGGCAGGCAACCGTAACGCCTGTGGGTATGCTCGTGCCATTGTGCGCGAGGGACTGCGTGACGACATCTGCGAGGAGCAGGGTGTTTGCTCCCCAAACTATCGAAAGCGGCAGATGGCGATGATGCCGAATTATACCCAATGCGCGCAAAACATTCGGGACTGCAAGGCCGATGAAGCCAATCGGCCCTGCGAGGGTAACGGCGGCGCCGCAGAGAAGAACGCCGACGAGCAGACCGAAAAGTGTGACGGCCCGCGTAACCCCGAGACTGGCCGAGGCCTGATCTCCCAGTCCCAGCAAGTCCAGGGCGCGCGCCATCACCATCAGCATCAGGAAAGAAAGTAACACCAAGGGGATCGCCGTGGTGACACTGGCCCATCCGGTCTGGTCCAGGATACCGGAGGACCAGAGCAACAGACCGGACGCCCGTTCGTCGGCGAGAAGCACGATGGCCGATGATATGGCGGAAAAACAAAGTGATACGGCGATACCCGAAAGAGCCAGCCGGCCGGGCGCGGCTTGAAAGCCGCCTGCCAGCGCGAGACATGCAGCTGCGCCGGCCAGACCGCCTGCGCTTGTTGCGATGATGGGTGGCAGAGCCAAGGGAAGCAACAAGGTCGATACGACGAGGAAAAGCTGCGCGCCGCTGGTAACGGACAGTATATCCGGAGCCGCCAAAGGGTTTCGCAAGACGGTCTGGAGAACCGAACCTGCCAGCGCGAGGGCGGCGCCAGTTGATATTGCTGCGACCATACGGGGCGCCCGGGTCGTTTCCAGAATTGCCTGCGCGAGTGTTTCCGGGGCTGTCGGAAAAAGAAACACGTCCCTCCAGCCGACCAGACTGCTCCCCACTCTGAGTTCCAGCGCCGCCAGGAGCAGCAAAAGGATCACGCCAACGGGCCAGACAAGGGATGGAGCCAATCGATGAAGGGCGAGGCGAGACAAAGTCATGGTTGAGCCGAAGCCGGGCGGTTTTGCCGATTGCCGGTGCCGACCCAGTCGACCATGCAATAGGTTCGCCCGCTTCCGTCGGGATGTGGGACGAGATCGACGTGGCACTCAAAGGCCTGCCGCAGCAGGTCAGCCCGAAGCACCTTGTGTGTCGGCCCAGCCGCCAGAACCTGACCCTTCTGCATCAGGACGACGTCATCGGCGACATCCATAACCTGATTGAGATCGTGAAGCACCGCGATGATCGTGAGCCCTTCCTCCGAGTTGAGTTTGCGCAGGAGTGTCAGCAGCTCGGCCTGATGTCTGATGTCGAGAAAGCTCGTGGGTTCATCAAGAAAGAGGACACGCGGTTCCTGCGCCAGAGCCATGGCCAGCCAGGCGCGCTGCCTTTCACCGCCTGAGAGGGTCGTGAGTTGACGCGCACGTAAGTCCTGGAGGCCGACGCGAAAGATGGCGCTTTCGATAATTCCGCGGTCCCGTGTCGACAGGCGTCCCAGCCAGGGGCGATGAGGATAACGGCCTTGTTCAACGAGTTCCTCGACGCTCAGACCGATCGGAACCTCCGGCGTCTGGCTCATGACGGCAACCTGACGGGCGATGGTGCGCCGTGACAAAGCGTTGAGTTGCTGCCCGGCCAGGTGCACCTCGCCCTCCGTCGGTTGTTCGAGCCCGGCGAGGCATTTGAGCAGCGTGCTTTTCCCGGAACCGTTCGCGCCGCATATGACGGTAATACGGCCTTCCAATGCGATTGAATCGACCTGCCGAAGCGCTTGAGCCTGATCATAGATGACGCTGAGACCAATCGCCTGAGCGGCGATTGTCTCCGTCTTCTGTTTGCTTGCGAGCCCCGTCATCCGGCAGCCTCGCGCATGGCTTTGCGCAGAGAGGACAGGCTGCGATAACCGACGTCTGCGGCCGCCTCTTCCAGGCGCGCTCCCTCCGCCTGCCGGCGCATGACATGCGCCATGCGCAAGCGACGCCGCCATTCGGCGAAACTCATGCCCGTCTGGATTCGGAATTTCCGGGTCATGGTGCGCCGGCTCATGCCGAGATTATCTGCCCAGCGGTCTATATCAAGATCGAGCGATGGCGTTTCGGAAAGATCCCGACACAGCCGCTGCAATCGCCTGTCACTTGGCATTGGAAGCGCAAACGGGCCTTCCTCCGCATTGGCAATTTCTTCGAGTATCAGAGCTGCCAGATGTCCGCCGCGGCCATTTTCGTCATAAAGAGTTGGTTCCTTCAGGAACGCTCCAACCGTGGCCGAAAGGAGCGTCGAGGTCGAGATGACACGTGGCGGCTCCCAGGGCATGGCGATCCCCGGGTCCGGCTCGATATAGACCGACTGCATGGAAACCCGCCCGTGTGAATGGACGGCATGTGGTATCTCGGGCGTTATCAGCAAACCGTAACCACAGGGGATGATGAACGAGGTGTCGGGGGTGCGGGCGGTCATGAAGCCGTCGATGATCTGGAGCAATTGCCCTCGGCGATGGCTGTGCCAGCCAAAATCGACGCTTTGCTCGTAGGTCCGCGCCATGGCAGCGACAGGCCGCGGCACATTTTGAAGATCGGCTGCCCTTTGCGGCTGTTTCATTGTGTTTCCAGGCAATGGGATTCCTCACGGGGGCCTTGCCGCCGCATCCAACGGGAAGAGCCATAGTCGCGTCCCGTCCGTATTTCAAAAGGAAAAATTGGCCCGATGGAGCAGAATAATATCATTTAACAGTATCGGGCCAAAAAATGGCCCGCAAGAGCTCGATTTTGACCTGACAATGCTGATAAAAAAAGTCTAGTTAAGCGGCCAAGCGTGCGGGAAAAGAAAATCACTGCGGACAGTCCGGAGTAGCCTTTACGCAGTATTCCTATCACAGGTCCTCGAATGCAGAACACCCACCTTCGCCTTCGCACATCAACCTGCCACGTCACCAGACAGCAGCTCCTGTTTCTCGTGTCAGGCGTTGCGTTGGGGGCGCTTGTCCTCCAGCCGGGAAGGGTTGAGGCGCAAGAGGCAAATGGGTCCACCGTGCTCGAGCCGATCGTCGTACAGGGAAAGACGGCGGCCAAAGGGGCGCGTGTCGAACAGCGTGGCTACGTTGCGACGCAATCGGCTTCGGCCACCAAGACTACGACGGCGATTGCCGAGACGCCGCAATCCGTCTCCGTGATTACCCGTGGCGCGATGACGGATCGAGCCGTGCAGACGGTGGCGGACAGCCTGCTCTATAGCGCGAACGTCAACGGCCAACGCTACGGTAACGACCCCCGTTCGGATTACTTCAGCATCCGCGGCTTTAGCGCCGATCTACATCTCGACGGCTTGCGCGTGCCGCAGATTGCAAACCAGACCGGTGGCTATGCCGGCTTTCGAGTGGAACCCTACTTCCTTAATCGCGTGGAAGTGCTGCGCGGACCAAGTTCGGCGCTTTTTGGACAAACGAGTGTCGGCGGCGTCGTCAACATGGTCAGCAAGGATCCGTCAGAGACCGCTGGCGGAGAAGTCTACGCGCGCTTCGGAAGTTATAATCAGAAGGAAGCAGGGTTTGACGTCACGGGCCCTGTCGGTGCGGATTCAAATCTTACCTATCGCCTGGAAGGCATTATCCGCGACAGCGAAACAATGAACGATTTCGGCAAGAACGACCGTTTCGCCATCAGCCCGACAGTCAGGTGGTCGCCGGATGAAGATACCAGTCTCACGGTTTATGGCGCCTATATGAAGGATGACGCCGGCCAGGTGCCCTCGCTTATTCCAGCACTCGGGAGCATCTATCCCAATAGTCTCGGTTTGACGATACCGCGCAGCTTTTCGGACGGCGATCCCTCGTTGGCGATTTACGACAAGGAAACGGCCTATATTGGATATCGGCTCGAACACGCAATTAACGACGATCTCGTTCTACGCCAGAATTTCCGGTACTCATATCTGGACGTCAATTATCAAAACCTTTTCGGCAACGGCCTTTCCGCCAACCAGCGCACGCTTTCACGCCTCGTTTACAATGCGCAGCCAACGCTCAACGCCGTGGCGCTGGATACCAATCTTGAGTACAAGTTCGACAGTGGGCCAATCAGCCATACGCTTCTCGGCGGTATCGACGTGCAGTGGCAAAACCTTGTGAACAGGACAGGATCACGCAGTGGCCCCCCACTCGACCTGTTCAATCCGGTCTACGGCATTGGCGTACAGCCGGCAGCACTGACGACACGTCTTGATCAGACGCAGCGTCAGATCGGTTTTTATCTCCAGGATCAAATGGAACTCGGCGGGCTTCGACTGACGGTTGGCGGCCGCCAGGACCATGTCAGCAACGATTCCGACAGCACCACGCTTGCCAGCGGTCTTACCACCCGATACCGGCAGGACGATAGAGCCTTCACCGGCAGGGTCGGTGCCGCTTATGTCCTTGATAACGGCCTTGTGCCCTACGCGCTTTATTCCACGTCCTTCTCCCCGGTGCTGACATTGGCGCCAACGCCGCTGAAGCCAACCAAGGGCGAGCTGAAGGAAATCGGCGTGAAATTTGCGCCACAGGGCGATGACTTCAGCCTTACTCTTTCCGGCTTCGAGGCGACGCAGCAGAATGTCGTCAACCGTGTTGCAGGCGTTTATTACCAGACTGACGAGGTGCGCGTCCGCGGGATCGAACTGGAGGCCAACGCCACCCTTTGGGACAGTCTCAATGTTACTGCGGCGGCGAGCTGGCAGGATCCTGTGGTAACCGAGAGCCAGACGCCCACCCAGATCGGGAAAATGCCGTATACCGTTCCAAAGCAGCAGCAGTCGCTGTTCGTGAGTTATGATCTGCCGATGCCGGACAGCTGGAACGGCAAGCTGACAGTCGGTGGTGGTGTCCGACGCATCGGCAAGACTGCCGGGGATACCGCGAACTCATTCTTCGTTCCCGGTTATACGCTGGTCGATGCCTTTGCCCGTTACGAACATGATCGCTATTCGTTCCAGCTCAACGGCTACAATCTCGGAGACAAGACCTACGTCGCCGGTTGCAACACCACCACGCAGTGCTATTACGGGCAGGGTTTGACCGTTGTCGGAACAGTGAGCGTGAAGTGGTAGCGGGTATAGGCAGACGATCGTTCTTGAGTGGCGCGGTGGCTTTGATCGCGGCGCCAGGGTCGCTTGCCGCCTCAGGACCCTCACGCCTGGTCACGCTGGATTGGACTGCTACCGAGATTGCGCTTTCCCTTGGAATATCGCCGGCTGGATGCGCGGAAATCTCCGGGTACAGAACATGGGTCGATGTCGCAAATGAAGGCCTCTCCGATGCCGTCGACGTCGGACGACGACAGCAGCCCAGCCTTGAGGCGGTCCGCAAACTGCAGCCTGACCTCATCTTGACGTCGCGGTATCGGCACGCGTCCATTGCTCATGCGCTCGGTGAGATCGCTCCGGTTCATCTGATCGATGATCAGGAAAATGGCGGTGACATGCTGGCGAGCGTCTGTCAGAGCGCCCGTCAGGCGGGCGCAGCGCTTTCGCGATCGGATGACGTCGCAAGGCTCCTCGGACGTTTTGATGATGAGATCGAAAACCTGAAATCGCGCCATGCCGGGCAGGTGGCAGGCCGCAAGCTGGTCGTGGCGCAACCGTTGCCTGGCGTCCCGCGGTTGCGCGTCTTTGCGCCCAACGCCGCAATTTCCGGCCTTCTCAGGAAGATCGGCTTTGCCGATGGCATTGAAATGTCAGCGCAACCTTTCGGTTTTACGACAATCGATCTTGAAGGACTTGCCTCCCTTGGGAGCGACAGCACCTTGTTCATCCTTGGCGAGACCGTTCCGGCTGATCTTCTCAATGCTTCGCTCTGGCCCATGTTGCCGGTCGTAGCGCAAGGAAATGTCCGTTTGACCGGCATGCCATCCTGGCCATTCGGCTCCACGGCCTCACTGCAGCATCTGGCTCGCCAGATTGTCACCCGGCTCGTTTAGGCTGCAGGAGCGTATGCGAAGGTCGGAGGTTCTTGGCGAATTGCTGCGGCAGTCGGCACATTCGCAGTGGCGGGATTGCTTCCGGCGCAGGCGGCCCACTGATCTGGCTTTCACTGAATTGCTGGAGCCCGATTGTCTTTTGGCTGTCCTCAACAGTTACGGTCGCCGCCACGGGGCGAACGCGCCCATTGCCGCTGTTGCCGGGGAGTGGTCAAAGCGGTACTTCGCGAGGGTGATGAGACCGATTGCCACCGCAGCCATGTTACTGGATTGGCGGGTAACTCTGACGCCGGCGGACTTGAGCATCGAAATAAGCGGTGAAGGGGAGGTCGTTTCGCTCGGCCTGACTGATTTCGGCCACCCGGTCCGAGCGAAGTCCGCAGAGGACCGTTTCGATTTTCTGATCAAGGGCAATATCGAAGCAGTTATCCGAGCTGTGTCCGAGGTGAGCGGGCTGTCTCGCAACGTCCTTTGGTCAAATGCGGGCAACCTGTTCGAAGGTATCGCCCGCGGTTACGCCGTGGTTAATGATTGCCCTGGTGCAGGCGTCGCGGATGCACTGGCATTGCTTGAACTGCCTCAGATGGCAGATGGCTCACGTAACCCGCTTTTCAGACCTATCCTTTACCCTGAAAACGACGGCCAGCCGGAGCGGCTCCGCCGCGTCTGTTGTATCCGATATCTGATCGACGGACTGGATTACTGCAAGACGTGCCCGTGCCCGGGGCGGCACTGTTCTTCGGGAAAAAATTAAGGGCCTGCCGAAAGCAGATAGCGTGCCCCCTTTCAGCAAATTTGCAGGACCTCAAACAACCGAAACGACGGGGCGCTGGCTCACGGCACCACGCAGCGGCCCTGTCGACCAAACTGGCGCGCCATGGTACGGTTGCGATCTGTCCGGTAGGTAACGGCAAGTTGAGGACCAATCCGGGACGCCGTCGCGGCCGATCTTCCTGCCTTCCTTCGGAGGTGTCGACCGAGGATGGCCCGGACGGGCAAGGGAACTATCAACTGCGCATCAGCCGGGCGCCGCGGCATGCCGACTTAGCTTAGGGGGATCTGAATGCTCATTCTTCTCGCAATGCTGATAGGGCTTGTCGCCGGTCTGCGCACCATGACTGCCCCGGCCGCAGTCTCCTGGGGCGCTTATCTCGGGTGGTTCGATATTTCTCCAAGCGTTCTCTCCTTCATGGGCTCGCTCTGGGCTGCGGCGATTTTGACTGTGCTTGCCATCGTGGAACTGATTGCCGACCAGCTTCCCGGCACGCCCTCACGCAAGGTACCCGTTCAGTTCGGAGCACGGGTTATAATGGGCGCTCTCAGCGGTGCGACGGTCGCCGCAACTGCAGGAATGGTGGTTCCCGGGCTTCTCGCGGGGGTCATCGGCGCCGTCGTCGGAACCTTCGGCGGTGCATCCGGCCGCGCTTATCTCGCCAGGCATTTCGGCCGCGACCTTCCCGCCGCCCTGATCGAGGATGCGGTCGCCATCCTGCTCGCACTGATCGTCGTGGTGTCCGTGTCATGAGGGAGTATGACGCGATCTTCATCGGGGCCGGTCAGGCCGGACCATTCCTTGCCGCCCGCATGGCGGCGATGGGCCGCAAGGTGGTCCTGATCGAACGCAAATATCTTGGCGGCACCTGTGTCAACGCCGGGTGCATGCCGACCAAGGCATTGGTCGCCAGCGCCAAGACCGCGGAGGTTGCGCGGCGCGCATCCGAATTCGGCGTCACCATCAGCGGTGAGCCGATAGTGAACATGCCGGCCGTAGCGGCCCGCGCCAGGAAGGTGACCCTTGATGCGAGAAACGGTTTGGCATCCTGGTTTGACAGTCTCGAGACGATGGATGTGATCCACGGCCAGGCCAAATTCGTCGGTGCGAAGGCCGTGTCCGTGGACGGGACAGACTATACTGCGCCGCAGATTTTTATAAATGTCGGCGCGCGGCCACACATCCCCGACATTCCTGGCCTTGAGGACGTGCCATACCTCACGAGCACGTCGGTGATCGCGCTCGAGAAATTGCCGAAACATCTGATTGTTCTTGGTGGCAGTTACATCGGACTGGAATTCGCCCAGATGTATCGGCGCTTCGGCGCCGAGGTGACGGTCATTGAGCGTGGGCAGCAACTGGCGCCCAGGGAGGATACCGATATCTCGCAAGCCATTGCGGAGATTCTGAGTGGGGATGGCATCGAGGTTCTTTTGAACCGCAGACTCCTGTCCTTCACCAAGGAAGATGTGGGCGTCGTCGTGCGGACCGATCGGGGCGAAGTCAGTGGGAGCCATGTCCTGGTCGCCCTCGGACGGCGGCCGAACACCGATGATCTCGGTCTCGATCTTGCTGGCATCGAGACTGATCAACGCGGCTTCATCACGGTGGATGAGCGCTTGCAGACCACCGCAGAAGGGATTTGGGCCCTTGGTGACTGCAACGGGCGAGGCGCATTCACCCATACGTCCTACAATGATTTCGAGATCGTCGCGGCAAACCTCCTTGATGGCGGCAACCGAAAAGTGTCAGACCGTACGCTCGGTTACGGCCTCTACATCGATCCGCCGCTCGGACGTGTTGGCATTACGGAGCGTCAGGCGAAAGAGGCCGGTCACCGGATCAAGGTCTCGACCCGACCGATGAGCCGCGTCGGCCGGGCCGTTGAGAAAGGTGAAACGCTTGGCCTCATGAAACTCGTCGCCGACGCCGAAACCGACCGGATACTCGGTGCCGCTTTCCTGGGGGTCGGAGGTGACGAGGCGGTCTATGGCGTGCTCGACGCCATCAACCTGGGGGCCACAACTGAAGAACTGCGCTGGGCGGTGCCAATCCATCCAACGGTCGGAGAGCTGGTGCCGACACTGATTGGCGACCTCAGGGAAACCTGACATCCAGCCGGCCCGGCGAGGAGCGCAAAGGCTTTTCCGGATCGATGAGGCGACTGTCGCTCGTTTCGTTGGTTCAACGTCGGCCTTACGCTCCACACGTGTCCGGCTGAGCTGCTCACTCGACTTCGGGAATGGCTTCTGCAGTATCCATAAACCGCAATCAGGAGCTGATATTTTCAGAAATAGCGATTTCTTTGCAACTTGCTAATCGGCGAGAAGTGAAGTTAGTGATTTGTTAAGCATAATCCTCCCACCATCGCAGTTGCTTGGTTCAATTTTTCAACTAGGTCTGCGATGCAGAACAGCCGTTTCCTCCATAACGTTCGTGCATCCCGGCAATGCCTCATGTCGACGGCACTGTTGGTCGTGGCGCAGGCGACGCTTTCGCCCGCCTGGGCACAGGTATCGATTGGCGGCGACAGCACACCATCGGATCCTGCGCTCGTCGATGGCAGTGTCGACCTGGACATCGGTTTTACCAATTTCGGCAGCTTGACCGTTTTCAATGGCAGCATACTGACGAACAACACAGGCTATGTCGGCGGCGATGCGGGAGGATTTGGCGTCGTAACGGTCTCGGGCCAGGATTCGCGATGGGACAATCTGGGGAATGTCGTCATCGGGCAATATGGCCGAGGAACCCTCGACATCCTGGCAGGTGGGCTCGTGACCGGGGAAACCGGCTACATCGGTGCCAGCACCGGCGGCATCGGCATCGTGACGGTTTCGGGCGATGACGGTTCCGGCACTTTATCCAGCTGGTCTCTCCGGCAGGACCTGAATATCGGAGAGGAGGGGGCCGGTACTCTGAACGTCACGCAGGGTGGTCATGTTTCTATCGCCGGGCGGGTCAGCGTCGGTTCCTGGGGGCAAGGCAATGTTGAGCTTTCCGATAGTGCCACAATCTCAAGCTATGACGCCATTATCGGTATCAGCGGATACGGAGAGGCCCTTCTAACGTCGGGCTCGTCCTGGATCGTCACGGATCAGTTCACGGTGGGGTTGTTCAGCCAAGGCGATCTGCGGATCGAAGACGGCGCCAGCCTGACCAGCAGCCAGGGCTATGTGGGCGCCAATTCCGGCGGCAATGGCAACGTCACCGTCACCGGCGCGGGATCGAACTGGGAAATGACCAGCTTCAACCTTAACCTGGGCAATTACGGAACCGGCGTCATGACCATCGACGATGGCGCGAGGGTCTACGCGAACAGCAGCGTCTATCTTGGCATATCGGACACCACGGCCAGCGGCACGCTGAATGTGCTGGGTGCGCCGGGCGCGCGCGGGGTTCTGGAAACCAGCGGTTTCCGAGGCGGGCTGGGCAGGGCGAACGTCACCGTTAATGGCGGCATTGTCCGCGCCATCCGAGACAATACGAATTTTTTCAGCAATTATGGCGCGCAGCAGGTCACCCTGGGTTCCGGCGGCGGTATCATTGATACCAACGGTCACAATATCCGCGTCGCTCCGGTAATGACCGGACCGGGTAGTCTTACGAAGGACGGCCCGGGCACGCTGACGCTCACGGGTGCCAATAGTTATGGCGGCGGTACGACGATTGCAGCCGGCGTCCTGCAGCTGGGCGATGGCGGGACGCGCGGCAGCATCCTCGGAAATGTCGACAACAGCGGCGTCCTGGCTTTCAATCGCTCCGACATAGTGACCTTCGGCGGGACGATTACCGGGACGGGTGGCGTTTGGCAGGTGGGTCCCGGGCAGACCATTCTCAGTGCCGATAGTTCAGGCCTCTCGGGTGTCTCCAGGGTGTATGGTGGCATCCTTTCGGTTAATGGTGTGCTTGGTGGGTCGATCGAAGTAATAGGCGGACGGTTGCAGGGCGTTGGTCAGGTAGGGACTACGACGAATTTTGCCGGCGGAACCATCGCGCCGGGCAATTCGATCGGCACCCTTACAGTCGCCGGCGATTATGCCGGCAATGGCGGCGTGCTGGAAATCGAAACGGTTCTGGGTGGCGACAATTCGGCCACGGATTTGCTGGTGGTAACCGGTGGTGCGTCGGGCAGCACAAATGTTCGCGTCATCAATCTCGGCGGCGTCGGTGCGCAGACCAGCGAAGGCATCAAAATCGTCGATGTCGGCGGCGTATCCACGGGCGATTTCCACCTGCTTGGGAACTATACCTTCGAGGGGGACGCTGCCGTCGTTGCCGGAGCCTATGCCTATCGTCTCTACCAGGGTGGCATAAGCTCACCCGCCGACGGTGACTGGTATCTGCGGTCGGCATTGCTCAATGGCAGCGTTCCGACTGGTCCGCTATACCAGGCGGGAGCCTCGGTCTACGAGGTCTACGCCGCGGCGCTGCAGGGGCTCAACGAGCCTGAAACATTGCAGCAGCGCGTCGGCAACCGTTCATGGATGACCGGCACGAGCGAGACAGGCGCGTTGACCGAAGCAGCTGAGGACAAAACCGGCATCTGGGGCCGGATTGTCGGCCGCCACGCCAGCATGGATTCCCGGTTCTCCACCACCGGCGCCAACCTCGACATCGACACATGGCAATTGCAGGCCGGCCTCGACCAGGAGCTGTTTTCGGGCGAGGCAGGCAATCTTTTCGGGGGGCTATCGGTACGATATGGCACCATTGCAGGTGACGTGACGTCGGTTTTCGGAAACGGTTCGATCAGCAGCGACGGCTATGGTGTGGGTGGATCGTTGACCTGGTACGGGTCTGGCGGCTTTTACCTTGATGCCCAGGCCAGCCTGACCTGGTATGACAGCAGACTTAATTCCTCAACCGCGGCAACCCGTCTGGCATCGGACAATGGCGGCTTTGGCTATGCGATTGGCGTCGAGGCCGGCCAGCAGATCGCACTTGCCGACAATTGGTCGATGACTCCGCAGGCGCAACTTACTTATTCCAACGTTACGTATGATCGTTTTACCGACGTCTATGGCGCCGCCGTTTCGCTGGACGAGGGTGACGATCTTACTATCCGGCTGGGCCTTTCGACCGACTACCAGAACAGCTGGAAGGATGAGGGCGGCGACACCAGCCGTATTCATGCTTATGGCATTGCCAATTTCTACTACAACGGTCTGCCGGATAGCAGGACCGAGGTCGCCGGCACGGCGCTTGTCAACACCCAGGACAACCTTTGGGGTGGTCTCGGGATCGGCGGGACATATGCCTGGGGTAACGAAAAATACGCCATCCACGGGCAAGTGGGCGTCAACACAAGTCTCGTCAGTTTCGGCAGCAGCTACAGTCTTGTCGGCACGGCAGGACTGACCGTCAGGTTTTAAGACGGGCCAGGGATTGCCGACACGCGGTTCAATTTTCCGGGAGTGACTTGGTCTTGCTCAGCGTGAAACCGTGTCTGAAGGTCCGTAGATCTTGAGAAAGAGGTCCACGCCCCTTGCAACCTTGTGCTGGATCTCGGCGTCCGTCAGAGGCTGGCGGGCTCCAAGCTTTATCTCCAGATTGACAAAACCCAGCCACAATCCGGTCAGGTCTTCCGCAGCGACGCCGGGATCAAGAGCACACAGTTCATCTTTGGACAAAGCCTTTGCGATAATCTCGGTGAGCATTTTTTGGCCGCGGCCGGGGCCAGCGTCGAAAAATTTGCGCGGTAGATCGGAATGGGCCGTTGATGCCGATGCGATCAATCTGTCCCATCCGTGCAGTTCACGTCCATTGATGAAATTAAGATAGCGCGTGCCGAAAGCGATCAAAGCTTCCTTGATCGACAGTGACTCGGACGCTCGAAACTGCCCGCCGGTGATCGTGAGGTCGGATTCTCGCTGGATTACCGCCTCGATGAGTTCTTCCTTGTTTGCAACGCGCGAATAGATTGTCGCCTTTGATACGTTTGCATGGCGGGCAATTTCTTCAAGCGTGAAGGATGGGGCCGGCCATTTAACTCAACAACGGAGGATGCTTACAAAAAGAGCGCCGGTAAAGCCGACGCTCTTTTTGTGCTTAGGCAAGGTGATGCGGCTTGCTCATTCCGTATATGGGTGTCTCGATGCCCACCTGGCGGGCTTTCAACTGCAGCGACAGATATTGGGAATAATGGCGTGACTGATGCAGGTTGCCGCCGTGAAACCACAGGGCTTCCTGCTGTGTCGGTTTCCACATGTTGCGCTGCTCGCCTTCCCAGGGGCCTGGATCCTTGGTGGTGTTGGAGCCGAGGCCCCAGCATTTTCCGACCTTGTCCGCCACGTCGCGCGAGATGAGATCGGCGGCCCAGCCGTTCATTGAACCGTAGCCGGTGGCGTAGACCACGAGGTCAGCCGGCAGCTCCGTCCCATCCTTCAGGACGACTGCGTTCTCTGTCAGATGCGAGACGTCGACGCCAGACTTCAGTTTGATCGAACCGTCGATGACCAGATCGCAGGCCCCCACGTCGATGTAATATCCTGATCCCCTCCGCAGGTATTTCATGAACAGGCCCGAATCGTCGTCGCCGAAGTCGAGCATGAAACCGGCCTTTTCGAGCGCTTGGTAGAACTCGGCATCCCTTTCCCGAATCCTGTTGTAGATCGGGATCTGGAACTCATGCATGATCCGGTAGGGCAGCGACGCAAAGATCAGATCGGCCTTGCGCGTCGTCATGCCGCCCTGAACCGCCCGCTCGGAATAAAGATCGCCAAGGCCGATCTCCATCAGCGAGTCCGACTTGACGATATGCGTCGACGAGCGCTGCAGCATGGTGACATCGGCGCCGGCTTCCCAGAGCGCTGCGCAGATATCGTGGGCCGAGTTGTTGGAGCCAATGACGACCACCTTCTTGCCGGCATAGGCATCCGGACCCGGATGCTGGGAAGAATGCTGCTGCTCGCCCTTGAAGATGTCCTGACCGGGGAATTTCGGCACATTGGCCTTGCCCGACATGCCCGTTGCCAGCACGAGCTGCTTCGGCTTGAGGACGACCTCTCTGCCGTCGCGATCGACGACGACGGTCCATTCGCCGGTCTTCTCGTCGTATTGGGCGGATTTGCAGGTCGTGGAGCCCCAGTAATTCAGTTCCATCACCTTGGTGTACATTTCCAGCCAGTCGCCCACCTTGTCCTTTGGGGTGAATACCGGCCAGTTTTCCGGGAAGGGAATGTAAGGAAGGTGATCGTACCACACAGGGTCGTGCAGGCAGAGTGACTTGTAGCGCTTGCGCCAGCTGTCACCGGGCCGCTCGTTCTTCTCTATGATGATCGTCGGAACGCCGAGCTGACGAAGGCGTGCGCCGAGCGCGATGCCGCCTTGGCCGCCACCGATGATGACGACATAGGGCTGGGACGTGTAACCGAGTTCCGCCGCCTCGCTTTCGCGCTTTTCCTTCCAGGTCGTGCGGTTTCTGTCATGGCCGTGCTCCGCCCCCATCGGGCGGCGGAAGCCCTTCGGCTCCTCATGGCCCTTCAGTTCGGTCATGGTGGTCAAGAGGGTCCAGATCAGACCATCCTTCAAACGGATATGGCCATAGCCGCGGGCAACCCCCGTTTCGAATTCGAACCAGCCTTCGGTAACGCCGCCCGCTTCGGAGGCGGCCTCCCTGGTGTCCTGCACAAAGTTGGACGGTTTGGTTGCGGCAAGCTGGCTGGAAAGCATGTCGCGGACCTGCTCGCGGCCTTCGAGGGTCTTTAGGTTCCAGGTAAAGGTCACCAGATCTCGCCAGTAGCAATCCGCCTGAAACAGGTTGGCGGCGGCGTCCACGTCGCCTTTCGCCAGCGCTCCTTCGAGCTTCGCAAGGGCCGTGTCGATCTTGGTTCCGGGGCTGATATCGAGCATTTATTCTCCTCCATGATTGCTTGGTGATGGTCACGGAACGCCGCTGTCGGGCGTTCCGTCAAAGCCTCCAAACCGCCGCCTTCAGGGCTCCTCTCCCTTCAGGCCTTGGCCGAGATGCTTATTTCGAGAGATCGATCAGGATCTTCAGGTGGGTGCCGGCCGGATCGAGGAGGGCGTCGAAGCCCTCTTTCACGGCCGTTTCAAGCGTGACGCGCTTGGTGACAATCTTCGTCGCCGGCAGGAGGCCGGATGAGATCAGGCTGATGACACGCGGCCAGTAATGGGTCGGATAGGCCCAGGAGCCTTTGACCTCGAGATCGCGGAACGTGACCTGGAACCAGTCGATCGGATTCTCATGCGGATGCAGGCCTGTCTGAACGACGACGCCCTGCTTGCGCACAGCATCCACGCATGCCTTCAGGGCGTGTTCGTTGCCGACGCATTCGATCGCAACGTCGCATCCCACCTGGCCCTCGGTCTGGGCGCGGACGACATCGCCAACCTTCTCGCGCTTCGGATTGATGGCGACAAGGTCGGGCAGGACTTTCTTGGCAAGCTCGAGGCGGGCATCGTTCAGGTCCGAGACGAACAGCTTGGTGGCACCGGCCGCTCGGGCCGCCAGCAGCGTCAGCATGCCGATCGGGCCGGCACCTGTAACGAGAACGCTGTTACCGGCGGTGACGCCGCCACGGTCGCAGGCATAGACGGCAACCGCCGTCGGCTCGACGAGTGCGGCCTCTTCATCGGTCATCTCGTCTGGGATCTTCTGGACATTATATTCGTGAACCAGCGCGGCTTCAGCCATGCCTCCGCCATTCCAGCTGAGACCCACGAGTGCGAGTTGCGGGCTGAGATGGAAAAGGCCGCGGTCGGCGAAGTAGTCGCCGGAGCGCGGCATGACGAGAGGCTGGATCGAGACGCGGTCGCCGATGGCGACCGAGGTCACGCCTTCACCGATGGCTTCGACAACGCCACCGAACTCGTGGCCGAGGACCTGCGGGCCGTGGGCGCCGGTAAACGGATGCGGCTCGGTCGGGATGAAGATCGGGCCATAGCTGTATTCGTGAAGATCCGTTCCGCAAATTCCGACGAAGCGGTTGCGGACGATGACCTGGCCCGGTCCCGCCTGTTTCGGCTCGGGAATGTCCTCGAGCCGCAAGCCCTTTGCGGCGTGAAATCTGAGGGCGCGCATGTTTCCTCCTTAAGGCTGCTTTTCATGCCATCAGGAGGAGCAACCGCCGTGCCAGCCGAGCCGACCGTCGAGAGGGCTGGAAATCACAGCGTTTTCAGGGAATGTGACGACGATTGCGCCACAGCTGTGGCGCGACAGGTGTGGTGGATGCCGCAATGAATGGCTTAGTGCGGACGCTCTATACCGAACCGTCTCATCCGGCGATGGAGCGTTGTGCGATCGATACCAAGACGGCGGGCGGCTTCGGAGACGTTGCCCTTGCAACTCGTGAGGACGGCACGCAGGTCTGCTTCGAAGCTGTCGCCGACGCGCACGCTGGCAGGCTGCGACAAATGATCCGGCAGGTCCGTGATCTCGATCACACCATCGTCGCACAGTGCTGCGGCAAAGGCGATGGCATTGTCGAGTTCGCGGATATTGCCTGGCCAGCGATGGTTGAGAAGCAGCAGCCTCGCTGCGCCCGATAACGTCAGGCGGCTGTCCTTCGTATTGTGTTTATCGAGCAGTTGCTCGAGGAGCCACGGCAGATCCTCGCGTTCATGGAGCGGCTGTAGCGACAGGACGGCGGCGTTGAGCCGATAATAGAGGTCTTCGCGGAACCCGCCTGCCGCGACCATGTTGGCCAGCGATCGATGCGAAGCGGAGACGACACGGAAACCCACCTTGCGCGCGACCGAGCCGCCGACGGGAAGCACCTCGCCCTCGGCGAGAACCCTGAGCAACCGGCTCTGGGCGGCATAGGACATGTCGCCGATCTCGTCGAGGAAGAGCGTTCCGCCCTCGGCCTCCTCGATCAACCCCTTTTTCCCCTTGGCCAGTGCCCCGGTAAAAGCCCCCGGGACGTAACCGAAAAGTTCACTCTCGATCAGCTGCTCCGGAATGGCGGCGCAATTGACTGCCACGAAGCGGCCAGAAAGCCCGCTCATCTCATGAATGATGCGGGCGAGATATTCCTTGCCCGTCCCGGTCTCTCCCTGCAGCAATATCGGCAGTCTGCTGGGTGCAAGTTTGACTACCTTGCGCCTGAGGTCGTCGATCGCCGGCACATTGCCGCCGAGCCTGTTGATCGCCGGCGATCGGCCGGAAGTGCGGGCAGAGGGCACGTTGCCTGTGCGTTGCTGCGGTTCTATGGCATGGGCAAAGAGCAGCGAGCCGTCTCGAACGGCGATCCGCCGTTCCTGGGGCAGGCTGGCCCGGGTCAGCGAGGCTAACTCGTCGAGCCCCGCATGGAAGAAGTCCGTAACGGGCTGGCCGATCAGAAGCTCGGGCGTGCGCCAGTCGAGACCGCGCGACGCGGCAAGAAGCCGGGCGCCGCCGTGGGTCATGCCGGTGATGCGCCCCGCACCGTCTACGGATATCGCCGCTTCCGGATCGACGTCGAGAAACTCCGGCGCTCCCGCAAAGCGCAGGACCAGATCGTGACGGCTGTTTGCCATGAGATTGGCAAGCTCAATCCGCCGCACCGTCGACGAGACGAGATGACGCGCCATGTTCTGGCTGGCTTTCAGGATTGGCGAACTGAGGAGTGAAATGTCGAGAACGGCCGCCAATGATCCTTGCGTATCATAGATAGGGGCTGCCGTGCAGGACAGGGGTGTGTGGGTGATGTCAAAATGGTCGGTCTGGTGGATCGTCAGGGCCTCGCCCGTGGCAATGCAGGCGCCCACCGCGCAGGTGCCGGCCCGGGGCTCGGACCACTCGGAACCGAGATAGAGCCCCGCTTTGCGCAGATTGTTGTTGAAGGAGGGGTCACCCAGGAATTCAACGGTGACACCAAGCCGATCCGACAACAGCAACACATAATTCTGTTCGGCAACCTGCCGGTAGAGCCGCTCCAGGCCGGAGCGGGCGATGTGTACCAGATCTTCCGCCTGCTGACGGTGTTCCCGCAGCCGTGTTTCCGAAACGATCACTGCCTCGCGCGCCTGCGCCGGATCGAGCTGGTAGGCGTCCAGACAGCGCCGCCAGGACTCCAGGACAACGGCGTCGCGGCCCGTGTTGGTTCCCTGTCCGACCCGCTCGATTTCCTTAACGTGGTCCGTAAAACCCATCAATCACCGGCCCTCGAAGGCCGCCTCCCGTGATCTGCCACAATAACATAGCCGCAATTGTTCAGTGTGACCAATGCTTCGGCGAATGCCGGACATCATTTGGAACCTCGATCTCCGCGCGGGACGGAATGAATGATTTCCGTGGCGCTCTCGTTGACTGTCCAGTCAACTTCAGCCAGCTTGCTGAACTCTGGGCCTGCCGGCGCCGGCAATGTCGAGCAGGCACCATGCAATCGCAACCGGCGTCTTAATCCTCCCGCAAGCAGCGGTGTGTAGTATTAGAGAATGAGAATAAGCGCGATCACCAACTCGGCTTACGGAGTGACAGTCGTCTTGACGGCTTTGTCTGGCGCGGCCTTCATCATGTCGTCTCGCAGCGCCGTCGAAGAGCGTGTCGCGGTGGAAGAGCATCTGACGCTGGATAGTCTGGCGGAAGACCTCGCACTTGGCGCAGAGGTCCGGTCCGACGAGGCTAGGCTGTTTGTTATGCGTGGCGAAGAACGTCATCTCAACGCGTTCCGGGCCGAAGATGGAAGCGAGCGAAGCCGGGAAGCCGCAGTTGACCAGCTCTTGTCGAAGGCGCTGCCGAAGGCCGAGGTCGATGCGCTGCGAAAGATCGAAACGGATGCGGACGCACTCGACAAGTTCGAGATCGCGGCGGTCGAAGCATTTCAGCGCGGTGAGAGGAGCGCTGCCCAGTCCACGTTGTTCGGCCCCGAGCATGAAAGACTGCAAGAGGATCTTCTGGCGACTGTCGCGCATTTTCGCGATTTGACAGCCGCAAGAACCGGATCGCAGTTGGCCGCGGCGCGAGCGCGTAGCGACTGGTGGAGCGTGATCGCCAAGATCATGCTGGGGCTGACGGGGGGGCTATTCTTGGCGGTGCTCTATTTCATCCTGAGACGCCGGATCGCCATGCCATTGGTGCGAATGAGCGGGATCATCGATCGGCTTGCAAAGCAGGATTATTCCGTCGAGGTGCTGCCCGACAGTCGCCGGGACGAGATCGGCGAGATGAACACCGCGATTGAAATCTTCCGGGCGAGCGGCATCGAGCGCGATCGGCTCGACGCGGAACGACGGGCAGACCAACAGACCAAGGACCTCATCCTGCAGATGATGCACCGCCTGCAGGCCTGCCAGAACCAGGGGGAGCTCGCCAGCATCGTCGCGCGCTTTGCGCCGCAAATCTTTCCCGGCATTGCCGGCGGCCTTTATATCCTGAACGAAAGCAAGAATATCCTCAACCGCAGTTCGGACTGGCTAGCGCCTGACAATGCCGGAGACAGTTTTCCTGCGTCTGCGTGCTGGGGGATGCGCCGCGGGCGGGCGCACGCCAACGGGTTCTCCGACACCGATGTGCCGTGTCAGCATCTGGATGATCCGGATGCTATCGCTCTTTGCGTCCCGTTGACCGCGCAAGGCGACATGATCGGGCTTTTTTACCTGGAAGAAAAAGAAGGGCAGGCGCTGCACCTCGATGCGTCACGGCTTTATCTCGAACTGATTGCCGAAAATGTCGGGCTTGCTATCGCCAATCTGCAGCTGCGTGAGAAGTTGACGCTGATGGCTATCGAAGACCCTTTGACCGGGTTGTTCAATCGCCGGCATCTGGATGAAAGGGTGCAACGTTTCGCGAGCGACGAATTAAAGACACCACTTGCCTGCCTGATGATCGATATCGACCACTTCAAGCGCTTTAATGACGACTATGGTCATGATGCCGGCGACAAGGTCATGCAGTATGTGGGCCGAACGCTTCGTGACACGCTGGGCGATCACGGTGAGGCTTACCGTTATGGGGGAGAGGAATTTACCGCGCTCTTGCCGGGGATGCTCAAGGGCGACGCTGCCGGTTTGGCCGAAAAAGTGAGAACGGCAGTAAGTGCTACAGCGATTTCCCATGCCGGGAAACTTCTTGGAACCGTAACAATTTCCGTGGGTGTGGCAACCTCGCCGGAGGCCGGGCCGCTGGACACGCTGCTGGCACGGGCGGATGCGGCCCTTCTGCTCGCCAAGGCACAAGGACGCAATAGAGTTGTGGCCTCGTGAATAACCGGCAACATCCGCGTCGGGCCAATTACGGCCATGACGGAAAGCGCTCACTTAGCTATGCCGTAACGATGACTGAGCCTGCCCAGCTGCTCGTGTAATCGATCCAGGACTGCGGTTCGCGTGCCAGCCCGCCGTTGCAGGAAGCCGATCTCTCTCAGGATCTGCGGATTGCCAAAGGCCCTCGGCTCCTGCCGGTCGGGATCACGGGCGGCTCCTCTGCTCCGTTAAAATCCGCTCTCGCAAAGCTCCCGCAGCTCGCTCGGACCGAGATGATCAAGTGAAAGCTCCGGCAGCAGGTCATTGTCTGCCTCCAGATTGTGTGCGACCGATGCGGTAAAGATGCGAACGCCTGCTTCGTGCAGGATCGCAGGCCGGTTGACTATGCGGCCGAGAAGCACGGTTGGCAGTAGACCGAACGGCACATCTTCGAAAATGTAGCGGCTTTCGATGGAGGAAGGGCCCATTCCGCCTCGTCCTTCACGATGCATCTGCTGGTTCATTTCGGAAACAGAGGCGAGGGGCACGTGGAAGGAGAGAGAAAAGTGTTCGCGAACTGTTTTAACCTCCAGCCCGAAGCTCTCGGCAATTGACAGTCGCTCGGCGTCGAGCGCCTCAATCAACTGACCGACCGCCGGTGTGACATGTTCGCCCTGTCCCCAGCTCTCCGCCTTTTCCATCCGTGTCAGGTTGAGCAATGCGATCCCGAGATGATTTTGAGGATTGAGGTTTGAGAGCGCGATGGCAAGCAAACCGTCACGTTCGACGAAGCGATCACCGAAGAGTTCAGTGCACAGGCCCCGACCCTCAGCGGCTGCCGACTTCGGCAGGGTGGCAAAGTCCACCTTCTGGCGGATGGTGTTGACGACGACGCTGCGCCCGTCGGTTTGGCGGCGGGCCGTCAGAAGCGTGGTCCCCCAAGCAATGATCGGCAGACGGAGCTGTCGTTCGGAAAGCCGCTTCGACAGATAGAGCGCTCCAAAGGAGCTATGGGAGCTGATGATGACGGGCAGTCCCGACCGCAAATGCGGCAGCGCCGCGTCGATGGCGGCACGATGACCGTTTGCGGGCATTGCAATGATGACCGCATCTGCATCCGCAATGGCGGTCTCGCAGGTTGCCGCGACCTCGACCGGACCGACGAAGTCCAACGCACCGGTAGCGACGAGCGGTTCGCCTTCCGACAACGGCTTGGCACTGCGGCCGGAGGGCGACCATAGGCACGGATGATGCCCCGCATTGGCGAGGAAAGCCGCCATGCCATAAGCAATCGAACCCGCACCGAGAATGGCTATCCGCATGTCATCTGTCCTTTCGGTTGTAGGAGTGGAGATGGCGCCACCCTCTGGTCTCTATCTTTCGCGTAGAACACAAACCGGTTCTGTACATTGCCCGCCGATCGTTGCGCAAATGCATCATTTTTTCTAGCGCGCCAGAGGCTGTGTTTGCGGTTCCCCTGCCTCATTTATCCGCGCGCCTGCCTACGCCCTCAGCAAATTCTGGCTCCTTCCAGTAAATGCATGTGCTGCACGAGCAAAAGCCACACCCCGAGGCTCAATTTTCTGCACAGTTCGAAGTCGGCAAGCCATCTTTTTCATCTTCCGCGTCCCAAACGAAAAATTCTCTTTTGTCACTAGCAGACATCATGCGTTTAATGCACATTAAATTTGTCATAATGCAAAGGATGCATGATAGCGATGGAGATACGCGAACTGGAGGCATTTCTTGCGGTTATGTCCGCAGGCAGCATCACCGGTGCTGCGCGCCTGCTTGACCGTTCGCAATCCCAGGTCACACGTCTTATCCAGGACCTTGAAACGTCGCTTGGATTTCCGCTGTTTGATCGCAATGGCCCGCGCATAACGCCGAGTGACAAGGGGATCGCTTTTCATTCTGAAGCGGAACGCTTCATCAGCGGCATCGAGCATCTGCGCAATCGAGCGCAAAGGATCAGTCTCAAGGAGCCCGAACCGGTCGAGATCGCCGCTACGCCTGCTTTTGCCACGGGTATGGTGCCGCTTGCTCTCGCCGAACTACCGGAAGCCCTTCTTCCGCATACGGTCTTTTTAAGAAGCATGCCTGCCGAAGCCGCCGTTCAGGCGGTGCTGGGGCGTACCGCCGATTTCTGTGTGACGTCGCTCCCGGCCGAACAGCCCGGCCTCGAAGCGCACGGATATTTTCAGGGCCGCTGTGCAGCCGTTCTGTCCGTTCACGATCCGCTGGCCGCCAAGGATGTCATTTCCGTGGCCGACCTGGCCGGCCAGACAGTCATTACGCTTGCTAATCCGTTCCGTCTGCGTCGCCGGGTGGACAAGGCTCTGCAGGAGGCAAATGTTCGCGCACGACGGATCATAGCGACGAGCGCGGCGATGAGTGCGGTGCAGATCGCTTCGACCGGGATGGGGATTGCGATTGTCGAACCGGCAACCGCTTACGGTCCCCTGACCGCGGGCGTGACTGTGCGACCGCTCGACGTCGACATCCCGTTCCTCTGGGGAATCTTCTCGGCAACAGCGCGCCCGCTGTCGGCCACTGCCCAGGAGCTGATCCAGCTGATCATCCGTGTTGCTTCCGCACGCATGCCCGATTTCACCGCTCACGATCCTGGCGCATCGGGACGTGTTGCGGATGTCACCTATGGGGGAACCGTCGAAGGAGACGTTCCCTAAAAATGCAAGTGCTCTGCCCATCAAACCGGTCAAACAAAAACAAGGAGATTGCCATGAAAGAGTTTAAAGCGACCCGTCGTTCCACCCTCAAGCTGCTCGCTGCCGGCTCTGGCATCCTGGCGGCGCCCAGCCTGATGCGCTCCGCCCACGCGCAGGGCAAGGTCGTCAATATCACGACATATGACAAGTTCGTGCCGCAGTCTTTCATCGACCAGTTTCAGAAGGACACGGGGATCGAGATCCGCATCCGTCTGACGGACGATCAGGGCAAGCAATATAACATTCTGACGGCCGAAGGCGCCACACCATCGACCGATATCGTGACGGTGACCGGCCACCGGCTCTCCCAGTTCATCGGTTCCAACCTCCTTTCGCCGCTTGATACCAGCCGGCTGAAAAACTGGGACAAGCTGGCGGCGGCTTACAAGGGTGCGCCGCAACTGACCATCAATGGCTCAACCTACGGCGTTCCCCTTCTCGCGGGCTTTGAAGGTCTGGCCCGTAACACGGAGTACACCAAGCCTTCCGATAGCTGGGGCATGATGTTCGACGATGAATACAAGGGCCTGACATCCTACATCATTTCGGACTTCCTTTCGCTGACCATGCTCTATCAGGGCAATGACGGCGATTATGTCACCTATGAAGGCAAGGAAGCCGTTGCCCAGGAAGCCACCAACAAGGCGCGCGACTTCCTGATCAGCCAAAAGGACAAGGTTCGCAAATACTACGATGCGGGCTCCGAGGTTCAGCAGATGTTCCTGAATGAAGACATCTACGTTGCGCAGGCCTGGTCCGGTCCGACGTCCAAGCTGATCATGGACGGTCACCCCATCGAGCTGTCCGTTCCGAAGGAAGGCACCTACGGGTTCCTCTACTCCTTCAACGTGGTGAAGAACGGTCCGAATGCGGACGCTGCCTATACCTTCCTGGACGCTATCCTCGCCTCGCCGGAAATCGGGGCTGCCATGGTTCGGCAGTCGGGCTTCGCCTCGGCCTTTGATGGCGTCGACAAGCTGCTCAACGACCGCGAACGGGCCGCCATGGCGCTTCCACAGGACCAGATGGAGCGCATCAAGTTCTTCAGCTCGGTCAACCGGGCCATGAAGAACGCGATGATCGACAAGGCAGCTGCCGAAATCAAGGCTGCCTGAGTTACGGCTGCGATGCGAACCCGACCTCGGCCGGGTTCGCAGGACCCCAATAAAAAGCTTGTCCAGAGCTGGGAACGATCATGGTGAACACGACAATGACTGAACTGCGAGAGGAAGGCGCGCCAGCCCCGGCGCATTATTCCGGATGGATTGGCAAGGTGACAGGCTCCGCCCTTTACCGAACCACCATAGGCCGGCTGGCAGACAGTCGCCATGCGCGCCTTGCACTCCTTGCCGGGATACCCGTGATATGGCTTTTCGTCCTGCATGTCGGGCCGATCCTGCAAATGGCCAATATCAGCTTCACGGACAACTATCCGCCTCAACCGAACGAGGCCACGCGCTATACGCTCGCCAACTATGCCCTGTTCTTCTCGGATTCGATTTACGTGCTGCCGTTCATACGCAGCCTCGTATTTGCCGCCGTCGTTACCGTGTCGACCCTGGTGATCGTTTATCCGGTTGCCTATTACGTGGCGAAGGTGCTCCAGCCGAAGCAGCGTATGCGGGCGCTGCTGCTCCTGCTCATCCCGTTCTGGGCCGGAGAACTGATCCGGACCTTCTCGGTCATCATGCTTCTGGCCAATCGGGGAGCCGTCAACGTCCTGTTGCGCGAGATCGGCGTCATCGATCGGCCCATCCCGATGCTCTACACGTCCTTCTCGCTGAGCTTCGGAGTTATCTACCTCCTGGCGCTCTACATGCTGCTCCCACTTTATTCAGCCATAGAAAAGATCCCGGTACAGCTGGTGCATGCCGCTGCCGATCTTGGCGCAAGCCCTTTCCAACGCTTCCGCCGCGTTATCCTGCCGCTGTCGAAAGACGGTATCGTGTCCGGATGCAGCCTGGTTTACCTCACCGCCGTCGGCGTCTTCGCCGCTCCGCTGCTGCTCGGCGGGCCGAACGCCGTCATCTTCCCGGAGGTGATCGCGACGCTTTTCCACTCTTCCAACGACAAATGGCCTGAAGGCGCTGCCTTCGCCATGCTGATGCTCGCCGTGTCGCTGACGACGGTTGGTCTCTTCATGCGCGTCGTTGGCGGTCGCTCTGTCCGGCTGATGTAGGAGATGATGATGCGGTCCCCCTTAAACGACCTTCCGAAGGCGGCACTTGGCGCCTGTTATGCCATTTTCGTTATCTATCTGCTTTTGCCGCTGGCCCTGATGATGGCGATGAGCTTTAAGGATGCAAACTTCATCGCCTTTCCGATCAGTAACTGGACCCTGGATTGGTATGGCAAGGTACTTCAGGACAAGCAGTTCATCGAAGCCTCGCTTTATTCGGTCGGGATAGCGTTTGCCACCACGATCGGAGCGACCGTCATCGGTGTGTGGATTGCCCTGCTGATTTCTACCGAGGGCATCCGCGGCAAGGCCATTCTCTTTGCGCTCGCCTGCCTGCCTGCCGTCGTTCCCGGTCTCATCAACGCCATCTCAATGCGGATATTCATCCGGATGGTCGATATCCCCACGGGCACCTTCGCCATCATTCTGTCCCACACCGTACACGCGGTGCCGTTTGTCGTGATCATGGTGCTGACGCGCCTTCGTTCCATGCCTGCCAATCTCGTCGATGCTGCAAGAGACCTCGGTGCGGACGCATTTATCGCCTTCATGCGCGTCACGGTTCCCTACATTCTGCCGGCGCTGATCGGCGGCATGATTTTCTGTGTCTTGACCAGCATCGACGATTTCGTGCGCACCTTCTTCCTGGGTGGATACAAGCCGACGCTACCGATGCTCATCTTCGCCAAAGTCCAGGGCGGCATGTCGCCAGAGATCAATGCGATGGCGACCATCGTCCTCATCGTCACCGCCGCCGTCGGCCTTTATGCCGAGCACTTTACCCGCCGTTCGAGGAGCTGAGTTATGCAGCCGGTTGTTCATTTTAAAAACGTCAACAAGTCTTACGGCGCTTCTCTTGCTGTCGATGATCTGGACCTGGCGGTCGCGCCGGGCCAATTCGTTACCCTGCTTGGCCCCTCCGGTTGCGGCAAATCCACGACGCTGAGAATGCTCGGAGGGTTCGAAACGCCATCTTCCGGCGAAATCTACCTCGACGGGCAGCCGATCTCGCATCTGCCGCCCAACAGGCGCAACGTCAATATCGTCTTTCAGGACTATGCGCTGTTTCCGCACCTGTCAGTCCAGCGCAACATTGCCTTCGGACTTGAACTGAAGGGGCTGGATTCGGCGTCCATCCACCGCCGGGTCATGGAACTCCTCGGTCTGGTCAAGCTGCAGGATTTTGCCGGGCGTATGCCTGAGCAACTGTCGGGCGGTCAGCGCCAGCGCGTGGCCCTCATGCGGGCGCTGGCGCCGGACCCGAATGTCTTGCTGCTCGACGAGCCGCTATCGGCACTCGACGCCAAGCTGCGTCATGAGATGCAGATCGAGTTGAAGTCGATCCAGCAGACGACCGGCAAGACCTTCATCTTCGTCACCCATGATCAGGAAGAGGCCCTGACCATGTCTGACGTCGTGGTGGTGATGAACAAGGGGCGGATCGAGCAGATGGGAGCGCCTGATGATCTCTATGCCCGCCCCCGCAGCCGCTTCGTCGCCGACTTCATCGGTCAGAGCAACTTTCTCGAAGGCCGATTGGTGTCTGCCGAAGGCGATGTTGCAACAATTGAATGGCAGGGCAGTCTGATCCGGGCCGATCTTAACGGCCACCATCACGCGGTTGGCAGCCACGTCACGATCGCGCTGCGTCCGGAAGCCCTGTTCTGTCTTCCCGAGCAGCCGAGTGATCGTTTTGCCCTCAAGGGCCAGATCGAGCGGCGCGTGTTCAAGGGCGCACACACGACGTTGACGATCCGCCTCGATAACGGCGCACTCCTGTCGGCCCAGCTCGATCCGGTGGCGCTCTCGCATCTTGATGGCGAGACGGTCTGGGTGGGTTGGCGCGATCGCGACGCCGTGGTGCTCGCCGATTAATCCTCATGCCCGTCGGTGCCGATGGGCAACAGTGAATTTCAGGAGATCACCTGATGACTTTAGAACAGCAAGACCGGACCGAGCAGCAGAGACTAGCTGCGCTCAACGCCCGGGTGAGGCAGGATTTGTCCTACCTCAATTATCCCGCAGCAAACTGGTCGAAACCGGTCTCGACCTCAGACGGTCAGCTTGCCAGCGATGTCGTGATCATCGGTGGCGGCATGTGCGGCCTCGTCGCCTGGCATGCCCTGACAAGGGCAGGGATCGCCAATATCCGGATTGTGGACCGCGCCGCAAAAGGTGAAGAGGGGCCCTGGGTGACTTACGCGCGCATGGAAACCCTGCGCTCGCCCAAGAACCTGCTCGGGCCAGCGCTCGGTATGGCATCGCTCACCTTCAGGGCTTGGTACACCGCCCGCTTTGGCGAAGAGGCCTGGGAAGAACTCTTCCGCATCCCGCGACCGATGTGGATGGAATATCTGAGCTGGTACCGGCAGGTGATGGAAATCCCGGTTGAAAACAACATCCACGTCACCCGCGTCATACCACGGTCCGATGGGCTTCTGGAGCTTGAGATCGAGGGCGGGAAGGCTCACCCGATCATCACCCGGAAACTGGTGATGGCAACAGGGCGCGATGGCCTTGGAGAACCGACGATCCCGGATTTTGTGAGGGGCATGCAACGTCACGTCAGTTGGGCGCATTCCGCCGACATGATTGATTTTCAGCGTCTGAAGGGAAAACGCGTCGTTGTCATCGGGGTAGGGGCGTCCGCTGTGGACAATGCAGCGGAAGCGCTCGAGCAGGGGGCCGGTGAGGTGCGTCTTCTTGCCAGACGCAAGACAATGCCGACGATCAATAAGTTGATGGGCATCGGATCATACGGTGTCACCGCCGGCTTCGCGAAAATTGACCCTGAGTGGCGCTGGCGTCTCATGGATTATTCCGTCAAGCAGCAGACCCCCGCGCCACACAATTCAACGCTGAGGGTGAGCCGACATCCCAACGCCTATTTCCATTTCGACTGCGGTATCCAATCGATGAAGGAAGAGGCCGGCGAAGTCGTCATCACCACAATCAACGGCCGCGTTTTTCGGACCGATTTCGTGATTTTGGGAACGGGATTCTCAATCGACCCCGTCAGTCGTCCCGAACTCGAAATGTTCAACGGGCAGATCGCCTGCTGGGACGACCGCTACACGCCGCCACCAGGTGAGGAAAACCCTGGGCTCGGGCGATTCCCCTGGCTGCAAGACGACTTCTCTTTCACCGAGAAAGAGCCAGGTACCGCCCCTTGGCTGCAGCAGATACATTGTTTCAATTACGGTTCATCGGTCAGTCTGGGCAAAGTCAGCGGCGATATTCCGGCCATCAGCGAAGGTGCGCTCTGGCTCGCGCGAGGTATCGCCGCTTCGCTGTTCATCGCCGACATCGATCATCACTGGGAGGCGCTGAAGGCTTACGAAAAGCCCGAACTCGATGGGTCCGAATGGACCGATGCGGATGCCGACCCCACCATGCAGAAGACAGCCTGAGGTTAAGGCGATGAGCAGAAAAACCGTTTATTATTACCATGCGCTCAGTTCGCCCTGGGCCTATCTGGGCTGGCCACAGTTCAAGGCGCTGATTGAAAAGCACAATCTTGATATCGTCGTCCGCCCTACCCGCATCGTCACCGAAAACGGTGGTGTTCCACTTCGTTCCAGACCGCAGCCGCGGCAGGACTACCACGCCGTCGAACTGGAGCGCTGGCGCAAGCGTCTCAGTATGCCGTTGGTGCTGAAGCCCAGATATTATCCCACCAACAACGAGTTTGCCGCGCGCATGGTGATTGCGGCCGACAGGCAGGGTTTGCCTGCACTGGAACTCAGTCATGCGCTTCTGCGGGCACTGTGGGCGGAGGAGCAGGACGTGACCGATCCGGACGTTCGCATCGCCGTGGCAAACGGCCTGGGTCTTGATGGTCGTGCGCTGCGTGCGCTCGAAGACACGCCCGAGATCATGGCGGCCTGGCATGACAGCCACGCCGAAGCACAGGCGCGTGGTGTCTTTGGAACCCCCACCTGGATTTACCGCGACACGCTCTACTGGGGGCAGGACCGCCTGACCTTCCTGGATGACGCTCTTTCCGAGGATTGAAAAAACAATGACAGCTACACCTCCAGAAGACGTGATCGACCGCGTCCTCGGCCTTGATGAAAGCTCCGATCTGCTGAAACTCCGCGAGCGGCGCTCTAAGCTCAAACACCTGACGCAGACCAGCTATCTTGCAGCTTTGCGGCCGGCAGAGCCACGCAACTTTTCCTACGCCCTGCGGGCGGCACTTGCCGCGCGTATGTCCGCTTTGTGGAAGGCGAAAGAACTCCATGCGCACTACATCGAGCGGCTTGCCGAGGAGGAGGGAGGCTCCGACCACGCATCAGTCGCTGATCCGTCATCGGTCCTTCAGCACGCGGATTCCCGCCTGCAAGCCATCCTGAACCACGTCGATCTCGTGACCCTTACGCCGAAGAACGCGACCCGGGAAAACATTGAGAAACTCTATGCCGTTGGTCTCGACGACCGCGATATCGTCACGCTCGCCGGCCTGATTGCCTATGTGAATTATCAGGTGCTGGTCGTTGCCGGCCTCAAGATGATGAGGGACAATTGATATGTCACAGCCCGTCCATGAATTCACCCTCGATGCGCTTGACTGGCATCCTTACGTCCAGCCTGTGGACCTTGCAAACGCGACCCCCGAGCAATTGTCGGCCCTGAAGGTCACCCCTTCCAATACCAAGGTATCGGCCTATGTCCTCGTGCTCGCTAACGAGGCGGAGGCGCTGAACGAGCGCACCCCGCTCTTCAACGATATCATGTATAGTGAAGGCGGATTGTCACGCGGTGGGCGCGAGATCGGCGCGCTGGCGGCGTCCTTCGTCAATCACTGCATTTACTGCGCCGCTGTTCACGCCAACCGCTATATCCAGCTGGAGAAACGGCCCGAGGTCGTGGACGAAATATACAAGAACGGGCTGGATGCGGACCTTCCTGATTTCGAGCAGGCGCTGTTCAATTTCGGTGTCGATCTGACCGCCCATCCAGACAATGTGGGGGTCTACCAATTTTATCACTTGCGGGAAATCGGTCTGGATGATCTTGAAATTCTCGACCTCATCCATTCCATCGCCATCTTCGGCTGGGCGAACCGGCTGATGCATACGTTGGGTGAACCACATCGGAAAGAATAAGTGAAGGCAACGGCAATCACTGGGACCGAGGCAGCTGTCCGCCCGTTCGGCGTCGCGCATCGCGATGTCCTTAAAATCGCGATACCAATGATGATCGCCTATCTGTCGACCCCGCTTGTGGGTCTTGTGGCGACGGGCGTCATCGCGCATATGCGAAACGAGGCGCTGGTGGGCGGGGTGGCGCTGGCCTCCGTGATCTTCGATGTTATCTTCGTGACCTTCAATTTTCTGCGCGGTGCCACCACCGGTTTTACGGCACAGGCAATGGGTGCCGGCGACCGGGTAGGTGAACAGCGCATGTTGCTGAGCGGCCTCATCATCGCACTGGTGGCCGGTCTGTTGTTGCTGCTGCTCCAGGGCCCGATCGGTGCGCTCGGCATGAGCGTTATGGGCGCGAACGGGATTGTCGCCGAAGCCGCCTCGACCTATTTCCACTGGCGAATCTGGTCGGCCCCCTTCGTTCTCTTCAATTTTGTCGCCTTCGGCTGGCTCATTGGCCGCGGTGAGGCCATGTGGAGCATGATCCTCCAGACGCTGCTGAATGGCCTGAATGCCGCCCTCAGCGTTCATTGGGTCATAGGGCTCGGCTGGGGAGTGGAAGGTGTTGCTATCGCCACTTTGGTTGCAGAAGCCGTGACCGCGGTGGCAGGCGCAGCTTTGATCCTGGCCAAGACCGATCGCTCCTCCTGGCGGCTTCCTGATATACCGGCGATCAGACGATCCTTTGCGGTCAACGGCGACATGATGATCCGCTCGTTCGCATTGCTGATCGGCCTGTCCTTCTTCACACGCCAGAGCGGCTTCCTCGGGATCGACGTGCTTGCCGCCAACACCATTCTGCTGCGTTTTTATTTCTTCGGGGTCGCCTTCCTTGACGGTGTCGCTACGGCGGCGGAACAGCTTGCCGGCCGCGCTGTCGGTGCACGTTATCGGCCGGCCTTTGACCGCACGATCAAGCTGACGACATTCTGGGGCCTGATTTTTGCAGCGCTGGTTTCCTTGGCCTTCCTGGCCGCCGGGGATTGGGTGATTGCGCTGACAGCGCCCTCCGACGCCGTTGCGAGACTGGCCGATACCTACCTGATTTACGTGGTGGTTTTGCCGGTTGTCGGCATCATCGCGTTTCAGATGGACGGCGTCTATATCGGGTCCACCTGGTCTCGGCAAATGCGCAACCTCATGGTGGCATCCCTGATCATCTATTTCGCCGCCTGGGCAGTCCTGCAGCCGCTTTATGGCAATGACGGCCTGTGGATTTCGCTTCTCTTGTTTCAGGGCGCCCGCAGCATCGCCTTCCGGTTCATGCTTCCGAAACTTGCGGCGGCGACGTTCCGGTAAAGATGGGACAAAATGAGTTCCCCGTCACGGCTGTTTCTTCCTTGCCAGATTGAGGAAGGCTTCCGACGCCCTCACCAGATACTGTTGTGAAACGTCGGCGCGGACAATCAAGCCCTGCTCAATTCCGCCTTTGTCAACATTTTCCGGGGTATGGCCGGCGTTTTCCTCCGATCCCTGATCGTAGGTTTTGACCTTAATGATGCGGCGATCCACGCCGATGTTCTCCAGATATTGGACGGCGCGCTTGGCGCCTTCTTCGTCTTCAAAAAGTCCCGTAACGATTGGCATTGTTTCCTCCTTCCTCGCGTCCCGGCCTGATGGTGAACCACGGGCGTGCGTCATCGTTCCTTCACATTGATCACGGGTTGTTGTCCCGATCGTGAGCAAAGAGGGGAACGCATCTCCGCAAGCGGAGTTGGGTGAGGGGTAGAATTGACATGGGGGCTCGAGACTTTGAGCGAAACAACTGTTCCGTACTGCGGACCAGCACCTGATTTCACCGACCTTGCATATGCATGGAACCTCGATCCGGTTCTCATCGCGATGATAGCGCTCGCAACCGTTCTGCTGTTTGGGACAGCGACCCGACAGGGGGCCTTCTTGCAGCGTGCCGCCATAATCTGCATTCTTGTCGTTGCGTTCGTATCGCCGCTTTGTGCGCTGACGACGGCCCTTTTCTCCGCACGGGTTTTCCATCATTTCATATTGATCGCCGTCCTTGCGCCATTGCTTGCGCTAAACCTTGAAGGACGCCTGCCGCGCTTACCCTGGCGGCTCCCAGCCCTGCCGGAAATTCCGTTTCTCGCGCATACCATCGTCTATTGGGCCTGGCATCTGCCGCCGGGTTATTCATTCGCGCTTTCAAACTCCCTTGCTTACTGGGGCATGCAGCTCGCCTTGATTGTAACCGCTGTCTGGCTATGGAGGACGATGCTCGTCTCTGCCGGACCGGGAAGGAGAATTGCGCTCGCACTTGCAACGATGGCGCAGATGGGCTTCCTCGCAGCCATCCTTACATTTGCTCCTTATCCGCTTTTTGCAGAGCATCTGCTCACGACCGAGTCTTATGGAATGACAGCGCTCGAAGATCAGCAGCTTTCGGGCCTCATCATGTGGACATTCGGTCTTGTCCCCTATCTCGTCGTTGCGATTTCCTCCGTCCGGACCATGCTGCACATGAGTGCATGGCGGGGGGTGGAATGATCGCGCTCTTCAAGTTTGTCCATTTTTTAGCGATCTCCGTCTGGATCGCAGGCCTTGTCAGTCTTCCCGGTCTCTACGTGCAACGTGCGCATGTCCAAAACGATGACGATCGTTTCCGCCTGCAAAAGATCGTGCGGTTTTCCTATGTAAAGGTATTGTCGCCTGCCGCTTTTTTTGCGGTCGCGTCCGGAACCACGCTTATTTTCCTGCAATCCACATATTTATCATGGTTCGGCGCAAAGCTCGCCCTTGTGGCTATTCTTGTGTTTCTACACGTGCTTACGGGCTTGGTCATTCTCCGTCTCTTTAATGACGGCGAGATCTATCCCGTGTGGCGTTTCATTGTCGTCACGGCGTTCACCAGCATCATAGCCCTTGGCATCGTCTATCTGGCGCTCGCAAAACCGGAGATACCCGCACTGCTGCCTGACTGGTTCCATGAGCCTGGGGCACTAAAGCGTAACATCGCCCCCCTCATTCCTTGGGAGACACCATGAGGCCGATGCCGTGATCGAATATCAGCTTTCCGCCGTGCCAGCCCGCGAGCGCAGTAAGGACCGAAGCAAGGAGGGACAGGCCGAGCCCATGCGGCAAAATCTCGATCATGCCGAATGTCCGCCCTCCCCAATTGGCGCCTGCCACGGAGATCAGCGCTATTGCGGCCACACCGTGCGCCCAGCTGGCAACCCGGGCGCGAATTCCCGCGACAAGAAGCAGTTCCGCCGTGCCGATGATGCCGGCTGCGACGCCGCTGAAAAAAGCGCCTCCCGATGCCCAGACACCGGCGCGAACCCAGAACTCGTCTGCGGACCACCAATAAAGGAGGTCGCAAGCCAATGTCGTGATGACAAGGGCAATAGGGAAATGAACGGTCATTGCGTGCAGTGGATGGCCGGCAACGGCGATTGCGGAGTCGGTCGTCTTCTCCTCCACCTTGGAGATGACCGGGTTGGGTGCGTCGCTTTTTTCCATCTGATAGTTCCTTTTCGACCGCTAACCCACGGGAGAAGTGCGGGGTTCCGTTTCATAGCGTTCATTCCGCTGCTTTTGCTGGTTTCCGCTTGCTCCGGTGACCTCTCGACACTGGCGCCGGCAGGCCCGGCCAGTCGCAAGGTCGCGCTGCTGTGGTGGGTAATGTTGGGCGGCGCCTGCGCAATCTTCATGCTGATTGCCGTTCTGTTGGCGTTGGTCTTTTTCAGCCCGGCTTCCCTTGCTCGGGTGAAAACGCACCATTGGCTGGTCGGCGGCGGAATCGGGTTCCCCATACCGATCCTGACGGCCCTGGTGGCTTTTTCATTCATGCAAGGAGAATCCCTGCTGCCACAGTCCGGGAGCGATCCGCTTCGCATATATGCGGTTTCACGCATGTGGAAATGGGAGTTTGCTTACGAAACACCGACCGGAGAAGTCCGCATTTCCGACGTGATGCATATGCCGGTGGGCCGTGATGTCATTGTAGAGGTCACCAGTGACGATGTCATTCACAGCTTCTGGGTTCCAAGGCTTGGCGGAAAGATCGACGCCATTCCCGGACTTTCCAACAAGATTGCCCTCACGGCGGATCGGACCGGCACCTTCGGCGGCATCTGCGCGGAATATTGCGGTACCGGCCATGCCGGCATGAGTTTCCGCGTTGTTGCTCACACGGAGAGCGAGTTTTCAAAGGTGATCGGGGGTTTGGGACAACGCTGATGAATGATGTGCGCACACCGAAGAAACACTCGTCATTAAGGCTTCACCGGGAACTCAATGAGGTCTGGAGTTCGGGCACCGGATTTCGGCGTCTCGCAGCGGTCAACCATACCGTCATAGGCAAACGCTTCATGGTGACCGCGCTTGTTTTCTTTGCCATCGGCGGGTTCCTGGGCATGCTCATCCGGACACAACTGGCCACGTCATCAAACGCCTTCATGGATGCCGAGCAATATGCGCAGGTCTTCACGATGCACGGCACGATCATGATGTTTCTGTTCGCAATTCCTTTTTTTGAAGGACTTTCGATCTACGTCTTGCCGAAGCTCATCGGCGCCAGGGACCTCGCTTTTCCCCGCCTGTCCGCCTATGGCTACTGGTGTTACCTCTTCGGCGGCGGAATGCTGATTTTCGCCCTTATTGGCGGGGCTGCGCCTGCGGGGGGCTGGTTCATGTACACGCCGCTGTCGTCATCGCAATACAGTCCCGGGATCAATGCCGACATCTGGCTTCTTGGCATTACCTTCGTGGAGATTTCCGCTATCAGCGCGGCGATCGAAATCATCGTGACGATCCTGAGGTTGCGTGCACCCGGCATGTCCCTCGACAGGATGCCGGTCTTCGCCTGGTACATGCTCGTTGTCGCCGCGATGATGCTGATCGGTTTTCCGCCGCTGATCCTCGGTTCGATATTGCTGGAGGCTGAACGGGCCTTCGATATCCCGTTTTTTGACCCGCAACGCGGCGGTAGCCCGCTTCTGTGGCAACACCTCTTTTGGCTGTTCGGCCACCCCGAGGTCTACATCATCTTTCTGCCGGCGGCCGGAGCCCTGTCGACAATTATCCCCGTTCTGGCAGGAACGCGCCTGATTGGTTACAACATCATCGTTGCGGCGTTGATCGCCATGGCTTTCCTGTCCTTCGGACTGTGGGTGCACCACATGTACACGGTGGGCATCCCCCATGTGGCGCTGTCGTTTTTTTCTGCCGCGAGCGCGCTTGTCACCATCCCGACAGCGATCCAGATATTCGCCTGGCTTGGAACCATCGCAAGCGGCAAGCCGACGATGAGCGTTCCCATGCTCCACATCCTCGGGTTTTTCTGCGTGTTCGTCATCGGCGGCCTGACCGGCGTCATGCTGGCCATGGTACCCTTCGATCAGCAGGCGCATGATACACATTTTGTGGTGGCGCATCTTCATTATGTCCTGGTCGGGGGATTTCTCTTTCCCATGCTCGCCGGGCTTTATTACTGGGTGCCGCATATCAGCGGGCGCCAGCCCGTCCAGCACCTTTCCAGGGCCGCGTTCTGGATGATCTTCATCGGCTTCAATCTCACATTCTTCATGATGCACCTGACCGGGCTGCTGGGCATGCCGAGGCGTGTTTTTTCCTATCCAGAGGCTTCCCCCTGGGAGTGGCTCAATCTTCTCTCCTCAATTGGCAGCTTCATAATGGCCGCGGGCTTCATGCTTGTGGTGCTGGACTTCGCGCTGCTGTTTCGCTACGGGCGCGCTTTCAGGCGCAATCCGTGGGATGCCGGTACCCTTGAATGGGCCATGCCGACCCCGCCAGCGGCCTATGCCTTTGCGTCACAGCCGGAAGTGACTGCTAGAGCGGACAGCCTTCCGATCAACCGGATCGCGGCGACGCTCGCCGCGGGTAAAGGGTACCTCGGCTTTGTGAGATCCAGGAAAATGGAGACCATGGGGACGGATGCCGTAACCGGTGCGCCGCTGCAGATCGTCGTGTTGCCAGGGCCAAGCTTTCTTCCTTTGCTGACTGCCATGTCCACGGCCGCCTTTTTCATCGCATTGCTTCTCAAGGCGTATCCGGTGGCGGTTTTCGCTCTCATCATTATTGCTTTGCTCTTCCTGGCGTGGACGCCGAACGATGATGCCAGACAGGAACGCGGACCCGTCGTCGCGCGTGGAGAAGAACGTTTTCCGCTTCATTACGAATGCGCCGATGCTCCGTCCGTCATGGCGGTGAAACTTGCCCTGATTGCGGACACGACGCTTTTTTCCTCATTGCTTTTCGGCGGGCTTTTCCTCTGGATTTCCGCTGGTGGCGAAAAGATCGTCTGGCCGCAGTCGATATCACTGCAGACGGTTTTCCTGTTGAGCGCCGCTGTAGCCACCATCTTTGGCACACTGGCGAGACATCTGAGAGCGGCTGTGACGATGTCGATCATCAGCACGATTGCCTACGTGGCGGCGATCGTCTGTGGTGCAATGGTGCTGCGGGAGGAATATACGGCGGTAAGCCATGCAATCCACGGCGTTTCGACTGCGGTCAACGTTTATCTCCTTTTGCACGGATTTGTCGGCCTGATCCTTGTGGCATTCGGGTGTTGGCGTCTGTCGAATGGCTACGTCTCGGACCGTCGCCGAAACGACCTTCGCATAGGCACCCTCTGGCATGTTCACTTGCTTTTCGCGACAGGCATATCGTTTCTTTTCCTGCAGACACTACGGTCATTAACGGAGGGAGGCTGAGATGCGCTACCGAACAGGCTTCAGTCTTGCTGGGCCCTTCATCACCTGGGCCCTGTGCTTTCTCACATTATATGCTGTGCAATTCGTCGGCTGTGCCTGGGGGTGGGATACGCGCTCCTGGGCCGGTGTTTCGATCCTTCGATCCGTACTGCTTGCTCTGTTCGGCTTATCGCTTTTCCTGCTTGTGCTGTGGATGAGGAAATTGCGGAGCAATCAAAAGTTGGGGAGCGATATCCTTTCGGTAATCTCTCATGCGGCAGCGCTCGCGGCGTTTGCTTCCACCGCTTTGGTTTTTCCCGGCGTGTTTTGGCTTAGCCTGTGTTAAGGCGATAACATCCGTCGCCGCATGTTCAAAACTGCATCTGCGCTTCCAGCGGGCGGAACGGAAGCGGCGCGATGGGATCAACGGGGTGAACGCTGAGCCAGAAGTCTGGCAACCGCGTCGGCGTCTATTGCCTCGATGCGGTATCGATCGTGGGGTGTGCCACCTGTTGTTTCCGCGGCGACCATCGCATTGATCACCGCCTCTTCCACGCTCTGCACCACGGCCTGATAGACCGGATCAAGCACATCGTCATTGACCATGTCGATGCTCAACAACGGTCCGGCCTTATGGCGCGTCGGGTGTGGATTGGCCGTCGAAAAAGCGAGAAAAATGTCGCCGGAACTATTGCCGCCGACTGTGCCGTTGCGGCCGATGCCTATCGCGCCGCGCCGCGCCAGCTTCCGCAGCTGGTGCGGCGCAAGTGGCAGGTCCGTGGCAATCACAACGATGATCGAGCCTCGTTCGGACAGCCCCGGGTTTTCTTGTTGCAGCAGTTTTCCAACGGGTAGGCCGCCAATTGTCAGCCAGTCCCGCTGGCCGTGATTGGCCTGCACCAACGCCGCGACGGTGAACTCCTTGTCGTCAATTGCGATCAGGCGCGAGGCAGTGCCCGTGCCGCCCTTGAAACCGTAAGCAATCATGCCCGTGCCGCCGCCGACATTGCCCTCAGCGACCGGACCGCTTCTGGCAGCGTTCAACGCCTCCAGGACGTGCTCGACCGCGACGTGTTGGCCGTTGATGTCATTGAGCATGCCGTCATAGGTTTCTGCCACCACGGGCATGATCCATAGGTGGTCGTCTCCCTCGTAGGTCGATGCAAATCGGTCAATCATCCATCGCACGGCGCTTTGATGGGCGATACCTACGCTGTGCGTGTTGGTAATCAGGACAGGCCCGACAAAGTAGCCCCCGTCCTCGATCCAGTGAGATCCCGTCATCTCACCATTGCCATTGAAACGATGAATGCCAGCGAATACCGGTACTGGTTCGCCCGCTGCGGCGTGCGGCAGTATCGCCGTCACGCCGGTACGCACCGGCAACCTGCGACCGGGGCGGGGTGTCTCTTCACTGATCGTCGAAAAGCCGACATGGATACCGGCGATGTCGGTGATGGCGTTGAGTGGGCCGGGCGTGCCGTCGAAGGCAATACCGAAGTCACGCGCGCGTTTTTTGCCTGCTGAGGTCGTCTCGCTGATCATTGGTCCCTCCGATTTTCAGGCAGCTTTCAACAAATGGTCAGTTTCACGTCGTTGTTGTCCAGGCTTTCTGTCAAATCTTCGCCCAGCGCCTTATCGGTAACGACGTGCGTGATGTCCCGCCAAGCGGCATAGCGCGCGGGGAAGAGGCGGTCGTGCTTGGAATGATCGGCGACCACGACGGTGCGCGCTGCGCGAGAGACCATCGCGCTGTAGACCGCGCCACACTCCAGGAGGGCGTCCGAAGGGCCGTCTGGACCCAGACCGCTTGCGCCAAGAATGGCGAAATCGGCGTAGAAGGAATTGAGGAATGACACGGCATAGGCACCGACCGTCGCGCCCTCGGTGGCGTGATAGTCGCCGGGGAGCATGACCACCTTGATTGTCGGGTTGATGGCAAGCACGGTCGCCACACCAAAGGAATGAGTGAGTACAGTGATGTTCTTCATCTCGACTGCTACGCGCCGCGCGGTGTGCACTGTCGTCGAGCCCGAGCCGATCATAAGCACCTGAGCGCCTTTAAGTATCTGGACGGCCGCCTTGGCGATCCTTTCGCGCTCGCCGACAAAGAGCGCATGGCGCTCGGTCACCGAAGGCTCGGTGGAAAGCGAACGCACAGCGCCGCCATAGGTGCGATTGAGCAGACCCTGTTCGGTCATCTCGTCCAGATCGCGCCGGATTGTCTCTGTCGAGACGTCTAGGCGCCGGGCAAGTTCAGCAACGCGCAGGCTCGGTGCCTGGTTAAGTTCAGTCAGGATGCGCGACTGGCGCACGCTTTTTGGTTTTTTCATCGCGCCTCACTCCCAATGGCTTTCCAGCGCAAAACTCGGCCGGGTGAGGAACAGCTCAGTGCGCCGTGTTCAACTGCAGCAGAGACGGAGGAATTCTTGTCGGCATAAAGGGCTTCGAGTGCTTTCATCGACCAAGTTGTGTCAGGAACACTCTGGGCGAACAAGCCCGGGGCACCGTTCGTCCCCGACTGTTTCATGCTTCTGCCTGAGGCAGATAGCCGATCAACTCTTCCGTGGTCATCACGTTGGCATAGATCATGTGCAGTCTGGTCAGTTCACTGACGTGGAGTTCCATGGAGCCTGCTGCACACGCGTCATCGACGACGATGACGTCGAAGCTCTCATCAGCGAGGCTGCGGACGGTGGAAGATACACACTGGTCGGTAAAAATCCCGGCGCAAACAACGTGGGTGATGCCCATATTGGTCAGCAAAAGCCTGAGATTCGTGCCCGTCAGCGCACTATCTGTGGTCTTGGTGACAACGATCTCGCCGTCCTGCGGGGCAATTTTCGACAGGATCTGCGAAGCTTGCTCATCCTTCGGAAGCAAAAGATTGTTCCATCCCGGCTTCTTCTGACTGAGCGAACGATCCCGGCCATCGGTGCGCAGACAAGCAATTCGCGCGAAAAACACGTCGAGGCCGAGTGCGCGAAACCGTTCCATGAGACGCCGGGTATTGGGGATGACGGTGTCATGCATGCGCTCGTGAAACGGCGTCCAAGCGTGATAGCGGACAAGATCATCACCAGAGAGCGTGTCGGGAGCTGGGCGATCGAGATACGTGTTCTGCATGTCGATGACGAGAAGCGCCACCTTGCCCTTTTCAAGCGTCGGATCGTCGGGTTCCGGAGCGCCCAGATAGTAGAAGGAACGGCGGTCGGTTTTCCAGTTCATCGAGGCGTCCTCATGTATCCGCCTGACGACGGCGGACCAGCATGATGGCGAGACCGCCAGCCAGCAACAATATGGCAGCCGATACAGTGCTCATCGTGCCGAGCGCCGGCACCATTGGCGAATACCCGGCGACCATCTTCGAATAGAGCCATTTCGGGATCGTAGAGTCGACGCCGGCTGTATAAAGCGACAACGGAAAATTGCCCCAGGAAAGCAGGAACGCGAAGAGCGCGCCGGACCAGATGCCCGGCCACAGAATAGGCAGGGTCACCTCGCGCAGAATGAACCAGCGGCCGGCTCCGAGGTCACGCGCAGCCTCTTCCAGTGTTGGATCAAAAGAATAGACCTGGATGGCAATGACGAGCGTGACCACCGGAACGATCCAGACGAGATGCGCAATAACGGCCGTCTGCCAGCTCGGGTTGATGCCAAGCGCGTTGAACCACAGGAGGAGAGCGAGCCCCAGCACCGGCTGCGGAAAGAAGACTGGCAGAAGGATCGCCTTCTGGAAAAGCTTGCGCCCCTTCCAGTCGTAGCGGGCGAAGGCGAGCGCGCCGAAGAAGGCGAATATCACGGAGACAAGCGTGACGATGAAAGCGATCAGGAGGGAGTTCTGCACGAGAGCCTGAGTCTCGAGCGAGCCAAGGGTCTTGCCCCACCATTCGGTCGAAAAGGCGTTAATCGGGAAGCCGAAATAGCGTCCCCTGGACAGGCCGGCCATCGCTCCGCAGAGGATAGGAAGGTAAACGGCAAGGACGACAAAGGATGTCCAGACCTTGACGAAGGCTCGGGCGCGGATTTGCGAGCGGGTTTCCATGTCTCACTTCTTTCCCAGAATGCGGTCGAGATCGAGCTTGGACAGAACGTAGAGGGCAAGCCCGCTGACGATCGCGACGAGCAGGAGGGCGAGCGCCGAGCCAAGCGGCCAGTTCTGTGCATACGTGAAAGCAACCTCGATATCCTGCGCGATGGTAATGACCGACTGGCCGCCGAGAATCTTGGATTCGGCGATCGCGCCGGCGCCGAGCACGAAGGTTAGCAACATGCCGATCAGGATACCGGGCATGGCGAGTGGCAGCTCGATCTCACGCCAGATCGTCAGCCTGTTAGCCCCAAGGTCGCGGGCCGCATCGACAAGGTCCCGGGGGATCATGGCAATGCCAAGCGACATCGGGAACAGCATGAAAGGCAGATAGACATATGTCATGCCGAAGAGGATGGCGCCGGGTGTGTAAAGTACCTCGGGTCCGCCCGAGAAGCCGAGCCACTTCAGGCCGCCGTCGAGCACCCCGTTCTTGATAAAGAACAGCACCCAACCGTAGAGGCGTACGTTTTCCGAGACGAACAGCGGAAAGACGAACAGCACGCCGACCAGGCCAGACCATTTGCCGAACATGCGATTGAGACCGTAGGCGATGGGATAGGCGATCATCGCAAGCAATATGACTGTCGCAAAGGCATAGGCGATCGACCAGGCAAACGACATCCAAACGGTATTGGAAGGATCAAGGATCACCGTGAAGTTGGCGAGGGTAAAAGAGCGAAACACGTCGAAGCTCTTGGGCGTGGCGAAGGCATAGGCAGCTACCGTAAGAAGCGGTGCCAGAAAGCCAAGCAGCAGCAGGATCGTGACAGGAGCGGCCGCGCGCAGTCCTGCAGGGATAGACGGAAAATGCCTTTGTTCACCGGCCGCTTCAGCATGGGTCATGGTTACCATATCAGTCTCCCACCACGATCGCGTCGCGGGCGTCCCAGCCGATAGTGACCGTGTCGCCCGACGTGATGCCGGTCGCGGCGGCGCGTGCGGCCTCGACCAGATAGATCCGGTCGCCGGAATGAATCTGATACTGCATGCGCGAGCCGAGAGAATATTCGTTGTAGATCGTGCCGGAGATCAGATTGTCAGCGCTCGAGGAGCCGGTGACGAAGCGCATGGTTTCGGGCCGAACGATGACAGTTGCCGTCTCGCCAATCGTTTGTGCTACCGGGGCTACAGTGATCGGCCTGCCGTCGGCGAGCGTCCACACGCCTTGGTGGCCGCGCCTGACTTCAAAACTGTTCACCTCACCAAAAAATTCCGCGACGAAGCGCGTTGCCGGCTTGGTGTAGATTTCCTCAGGTGTGCCAATCTGAACGAGGCGGCCACGACTCATTACCCCGACGCGATCAGACATGACCATGGCTTCCTCGAGCGAATGGGTAATGTAGACAAAGGTCTTCCCGCTTTCGCGGTGCAGGTCCTTGAGCTCCTTTTCCAGAACTTTCTTCAGTTTGTAGTCGAGCGCCGATAGCGGTTCGTCGAAAAACAAGACGTCGGGGTCATAAGCAAACGCGCGGGCGAGCGCCACGCGCTGTTTTTCACCACCCGAGCAGCGCATCACGTTCTTGGAATAGTAACTCTCAGGCAGGCGCACCATGCGCATGAGTTCGAGAGCGCGCGCTTTGCGTTCTGCGGCCGGCATTTTGCGGACCTTCAGCGGGAACTCGATGTTCTCGCCGACGCTCTTGTGCGGGAAAAGCGCAAGCGACTGGAAGACGAGACATGTCGGACGCCTGTCGGACGGCACGTTATTGATCGTTTCGCCGCGCAGCGTGATATAGCCTTCTGATGGTGACTCCATGCCGGCCAGCATGCGCAGAAGTGTGGTCTTGCCGGACCCGGAGGGTCCGACAATGGTGACGAATTCGCCTTCTCTGATATCGACACTTATGCCATCTACCGCGGCAAAATCGCCGAAAATCTTTCGAACGTCGACAAGTTGCAGCACCGGTTTCGGCGTTGGATGGATCGGATCCTCGATTTTCGGCAAGACGTCGGATAGGGTGGGCGAGATCATCGCAAGGCTCATGTTCTGTTCTCCGTCGGGACAGGCTTTGCTCAGCCGCGCAGGCGCTTGGCGGCGGTCATCAGTTCCAGTGCCTTGTCATAGTCAGGCACGATGTCGTATTGCGCCGAACGCGCCATATCCTCCTCGAGGCTGTCCCATTGGATGGCTTCCATCTCGTCCTTGGTGAAGAGTTCGTAGCACTTCGGGTTGCCCATCTGGCTGACCGGGTTGAATGTGCCTTCAGCAAAGGCGACGGTGTGGGCGACGTGCGGATCCTGGACGTATTTCAGAAATTCCAGGGCGAGTGGCGAAAGTTCGGGATTGTTGACCGTCGAGGTGATCTCGATCCAGGAAATACCGCCCTTGCCATCCATCGGGCCCTTGAGTGGCGTAATGGCGCGCAAGTTCGCATAGCCGTCGGCACGCGCCGGAGAGACGGAATAAGTGCCACCGGTCATATAAAGGTCGATCTCGCCCGAGACGAGAGCCTGATTGAGTGACGCCATGTCCCCGACCATCTTGGCGCCCTTGAAAACTTTTTCTGCGGTTTCGGCAAAGGCCTTGAACTCCTCCTCCGTATGCTCCCTGAAGGGGTCAATTCCGGCGATGAGGAAGATGTTGAAGACGTTCCAGTCGTCGGATTCCTGTATGCCGTACTTGCCGGCGATCGAGGCGTCGTTGAACAGGTCCCAGCCCTGTTCCTCCGCTGTTGCTTTGCTGACCTTGTCGGTGTTGATAACAAAGCTGTAGGGCCCGAAGCGCTGCGCCATGCCGAGCAGGTCCTTGCCGTCGTCGCTCATTGCCCAGCGATAAGGCGCCTTGAAGTTGGGGAGCATGGTCTCGAAATAGGGCTCGAACTCGGCGCGCGGCAGCGGCTTTATCAGCCCGGCCGGCCCCATCACCTTTCGGGCCCAGGGATTGTTGACGTTGATCAAGTCCCAGATTTTGGTCTCGCCCGCGCGCAGGCGGTTGATCATGGTCGGGTCGTTGGTCAGGCTTTCAGCCTTGACGGTCGCTGACTGGCTGGATCGGAAGGGATCCAGGACCTGTGCGGAATTGTAGCCTTCCCAGCACAGGATATTGAGCTCTTTTTCGCGACCCGCAAAAGCGCGGGTCGCGCTTGCCATTGGGCCGGTAAAAGCGGCCGCACCTATCATCTGCATCATGTTGCGTCTGGAGATTTTCATTATAATTGTTCCTTTTTCTTGGCCGCTTCCGTGGCTCGTGGATCGCTTATGTTGGAACCTTGTCGTAAAAATGTGTGATTTACAACATCTATTTTCTGCTTCAAGGTGCGGAGGGTGATTGGAGCGGTAGCACTCGGAGGCGAACGTGACGTCTGCAAAAACGGAGTGCTAAACGCCTAATATTACTGTGCATTTGTTTTGTGCAGGCAGCGCCGGTCGTGTGCCGATGTTTTAATCTGACGCCTCAAATTAAAGCAGCAGCGGCACGGAATTTGTGGAAATTACAACAAAAAAGTGAGTGGAACATGTTGAAGTCACTGCAAGGGAAAACGGTCATTGTCACCGGCGCAAGCCGGGGGATTGGCAAGGGCATAGCATTGCGTTTCGGGGAGGCCGGCCTGAAAGTCCTCGTCGTCTCGCGCAGCCAGGTCGACGCCGACAGGGTGGCATCCGAAATCGGAGCCAATGGCTCGGGATTCGCGGCGGATGTGAGTACAGAGGAGGGCTGCAGGGCGATGGTCGATGCAGCCATAACCCGCTATGGCGGCGTCGCGATCCTCTGCGCCAATGCCGGCATCTTTCCGGCGGCTAAGCTGGGCGAAATGACGGCAGCCGACTTCGACCAGGTGATTTCGACCAATCTTAAAAGCACCTTTTTCAGTGTTTCCGCCGTTTTGCCAGCAATGACGAAGGCTGGCTCAGGCCGTATCATCATAACCTCATCAATTACCGGCCCGATCACTGGATATCCCGGCTGGTCGCATTATGGGGCGAGCAAGGCGGGTCAGCTCGGTTTCATGCGCACGGCTGCGATCGAACTGGCGTCGAAGAACATCACGATCAATGCGGTCATGCCGGGCAATATCATGACCGAGGGGCTTGAGGACAACGGCCCAGACTATATCGCCGCGATGGCGGCCTCTGTTCCGTTGCGTCGTCTTGGCGCGCCGGCGGATATTGCGAACGCCGCTCTGTTCTTCGCATCTGAAGAGGCTGCCTACATCACCGGTCAGTCAATTGTTGTCGATGGCGGCCAAACCCTTCCGGAATCGCTCGGAGCGCTCGACGCGATGGGCTGAAACCGGAAGAAGTCCGGGCGACATCGTCGCCCGGTGTACCTGAAAGATTTCAGGCGGCTCAACGCGCGTTCAGGGTGCTGTCCAGCGTAGCCGAAAAAAGATCGGCATCCTCACTCGAAAAACACAGTGGCGGGCGGATCTTCAGCGTTGCGCCATACTTGCCTGCTGCCCCGATCAGGATACCGTTTTGTTTCAATTTATTGATCACTGTCGTTGCGAACGCCGTGTCCGGCTCCCCCGTGGCGGGGTCGACAAAGTCGAGGCCGATAAAGAGGCCGGCCCCCCGCACGCCGCCGATGACCGGATGTCGGGTTTGTAAAGCCTGGAGCGATTGCTGGAAATGACCACCGACAGCTGCCGAACGTTCGATCAGATTTTCTTCCTCGATCACCCTGAGCACGGCATGGCCAGCGGCGGCCGCCACGGGATTGCCGCCGAAAGTATTGAAGTATCCGGTTTCCTCGCAAAATCTCTGGAGTAAGTCAGGTCGCGTTACGACGCCACCCATCGGGAAACCGTTCCCCATTGGCTTGCCCATCGTGACGATATCGGGCGTCACGCCGTGGCGCTCGAAGCCCCAAAGACTGCCTCCCGTCCGGCCAAAACCCGGCTGGACCTCATCGGCGATCAACAGGCCGCCAGCACGGTGCACCACATCTGTCGCCTCCCTGAGAAAGCCGGCAGGATCGGCGTAGATACCGTCGCTTGAGAAGATCGTATCAACGATCAAGGCGGCGAACTTGATGCCGCGCGATTTGAGTTCGTTAATCGCCTGTTCCACAGATGCGGCAAAGCTTGCAGCAACGCTCATGCCGTCACGGGGCGCCGGCGCCGGAATGACCGCCACAAAGGGTGCGGGCTTGCGCTTGCGCAGGGACGAGGGGGAAATCTCGGTCACAAGCGCAGTATTTCCGTGATAGGCTGCTTCGGTGACGACGAAACCTTCGGCGCCAGTTCCGATGCGGGCGATGCGCATGGCAAGATCATTGCTTTCGCTGCCGGTGCAGGTCAGAACCACATTGCTGAGCGCCGCCGGGAATTTTGACAGAAGCTCTTCGCTATAGGACTCGACGACGCGGCTGAGGTAGCGCGTGTGGATGTTGAGTTCGCCAATCTGGCGCGCAACGGCCTCGACCACCCGCGGATGGCAGTGGCCGACCGACGGTACATTGTTGTAGACGTCGAGATATCTGCGTCCGCCGGCGTCATACAGGTAGGCGCCCTGTGCACGCACCATCTCGATCGGCTGCTCGTAAAAGAGCACGGATGACGCTCCAAACGTTGCCTGGCGCTTGGCGACGCGCTGCGCAAGTTCAGCCGGGAAGCCCTCGGCACGGCTTGCATCAAAACGGTTGAGATCTAGAATTTCCTTGGTGGCGACGCTCATCGGCTCTCCTCAACGGTGTTCGGCCAGATAGCGCTCCGCGAGCGCCACGGTGCCATCGGTATAGCCTGTGCCCATGGATTGGGCCGTCGGCGTTTCAGCATGGGAAGCGATCCACGCGGTGAGTTGCATGCGGCGAAGCATGATGAACATCGGCAGGGCCGCCTCATGTTGCTCATCAAGAGCGGTGACGCGCCGATAACCTTCGAGCCAGGCGGCTTTGAGATCGGGGATGAAAGGCTCATGTTCCATGAAGCTGATCGAGGCTGCAAAATCGTAGGCGTACCAGGACAGACCGCAATCATCGAAATCGATCACTCCCAGTCTGCCATTATCGACCAGAAGGTTGGCGGCGCGCATGTCGCAATGAACGAGGCCGAAGCGGTCCTCACCATAGCCGTAGGCGGAGGTCTGGGCTTCGAGCAGCTTGTGCGTTCTCTCTAAAACGGACTTGCCGCCGAGCGTCAGTCCGACGGCGTCACGCCAGTCACCCCAATAGGCACCGTCCCCCAGAATCCGGTTGAAGCTCCATGTCTTGCGGACGAAGTTCTCCGGTCGCGTCCATCTGCGGCTGTGGGCGTGCAGTTTCGCATTGATCTCCCCGAGTGTCCTGTACCAGTGGACGAGGTCGGACTCAGCATCTGGCTCCTTGCCCGCCATATATTCGAAAGCGACAGCATGGCGCATGGTTTCGCCGTCCGAGAAGACTTGAAGGAGGCTGCCGTCGTTTGCCGTGACTGGCCGCGGCGTAACAACCACCCCATCTTGCCGTAGCGCATCAATCCATGCGAGCTCGGACAGTATCTCCGCTTGGGTATGGTAGTCAGGGCGATGCACACGCACGATCAGATCGCTTCCAGTGGTCTCGTCAGCGATACGGAAGGTCGCGTTCTCGGAAATCGTCAGGAGCGTCAGGGTTGCATCCGGCGAGACGCCCCATACTGGCGAGAGGTCCTTGAGGCCTTGTCCCAACCTGGAAAGAAAATCTGTATGATACAACATTTATCGCGCCCGTTTTGATCATGATTGGCAAATCCAACAATATTAATGTTGGAATTGCAACATTTAATCCGAACCAATCGATGTTTTTGGATCTTCAAAGCTGCTGCTCGTCGCGACGTTCGCGACATCATCGGAAGGCTGATGAACATCAGTGGCGTGGTGACGACCGCCCGGCGTCCGGTCGCCATCAGCGGCCGCCTCGGCGCTCCGGGGGCGATCGATCAGGGTCGCCGCTCCGAGGACTCTCGGATACTGCTCTTTCCTCGCTTTGCCTGCGGAGGCAGCGACGCGATCAAGCCGACCCAGCTGACGCGCCCGTCGCCTAAATCAACTCAGGCCCCGAAGCACATTCTTCTGATCAAAAACCCAGGCCCAGCTGCGATTGGTCCTCGTATTCAGCCTCTTTGTCATTGGTGAGCGACGACAGCGTTACCCCAAGGAGCCGGACCGGCCGTTTGAATGGATAGACACCGGCCAACAGGGTATTGGCCGCGTCTAGAATGTCTTCTGCGTTCGAATAGGGGATGGCAGTTGTCCTGCTCCGCGTCGCCTGGGTGAAGTCGGAATATTTGATTTTCACGGTCACCGTCTTGCCGCTGAAACCCTTGGCCTCGCAATAGGACCAAACCTTTTTCGCAAGTGGCCGGAGTTCCCTGGTTGCGAGCTCGAGGTCATCGATGTCCGCGGTAAATGTATCTTCCGCGCCGACCGACTTACGCACGCGGTCCGGTCTGACCTGCCGCTCATCGATGCCCCGGGCAATGCCATAGAAATACGGACCGGACTTCCCGAAATGCTCAACCAGAAAAGGCAAGGATTTTGCTTTCAGATCCGCTCCGGTCTCGATACCAAGCCGGTGCATCTTTTCCGCCGTAGCCGGGCCGACGCCATGGAATTTCTTGACTGCGAGCTGTTCGACAAAGGCCGGACCGTTCTTCGGCGTAATCACCGCCTGACCGTTCGGCTTGTTCAGATCGGACGCCATTTTGGCCAGGAACTTGTTATAGGAGATGCCGGCCGAAGCATTCAGCCCGGTCACCGCCTTGATCCGGGCGCGGATTTCCAGAGCGATTTCAGTGGCAATTGGCATATCCTTGAGATTTTCGGTGACGTCGAGATAGGCCTCGTCGAGCGACAGAGGTTCAATGAGCGGCGTATATTCCGCAAAAATCTCGCGTATCTGCTGTGAGACGGCGCGGTAGACTTCAAATCGTGGTTTCACGAAGATCAAATCCGCGCATTTTCGAGCCGCCGTGACCGACGGCATTGCCGAGCGCACCCCAAATTCCCGTGCCTCGTAACTTGCTGCTGCAACGACGCCACGGGCAGCCGCTCCGCCAACAGCGAGGGGTTTGCCACGCAGTTCAGGATTGTCGCGCTGCTCAACCGAAGCGTAGAAGGCATCCATGTCGACATGGATGATTTTTCTGACGGCTGAGGCGGTGGTGAGGTCCATTGCAACCAAGTTGGCTGGGAGAAACGAAACAAGAACATAACAGCTTGCGACGTGACATCCAAGTCACCATTCGCAGTTCGGCTCATAATGGTGTTGCCGGAACGGAAGCGACGTCGTCTGATTACAATGGGTTTCAGAACCCATACATTGCCGAAATCGGTCACGGCGGCATTCCAGGAGGCGCGGACAAATTTGCGAGGATCGTGTGCCGTGCAATTCACTCTCCTTATGGCGTGTCAATGCTGTGAGGTTAAGATTCAGTTTGGCGGCGTGCCTATGAACCTGTTCATGATCACGATTGGCACGACATAGACGTTGTCCACCATGAGGATCTGCGAGAGCACTCTTATACTCTCTTGATCATCAGGGTGGTCGGCGACTGAGGCGTCCCGCCATCTGGACGATGGCAGGAAGCGCGTTATCGATGCGTTTGCTGGAATTTCGCGTAGTACTCGTCAGCCATCTTACGGAGCGATCGGCCAATCGCCGCGTACTCGTACTCGTTGAGGTTGGCAAGCGACGCCCGACCAGAAGGGTGCTGGGTTCCAAAGCCGCGTCCCGGCAGCAAAACGATTCCGGTCTCATCGGCAATTCTGAACAGCAACTCGTTCGGCGAAAATTCGTGTCTGACCCATGCTGCGAACTCGTCGCCAAAAAGCCGGCGGGAAATCTTCTCAAGATCCAGCAAGGTATAATAATCGACCGAATTTTCGTCGTCGGGAGTGTCCAGGCCGAGCTCAGCATACAGGGCTGCCTGTCTACGCCGGATAAGTCGCTTCAGTGTTTTCTTGTAGTTGTCGTTTTCGTCCATAAGCGCGAATAACGAAAACAGCACCGTTTGGACCTGCTGAGGCGTTGAGAGCCCTGCGGTGTGATTGAGCGCCACGGTACGGCTGTCAGCAACCAAGCGGTCGATAAACCTCAATGCCGAAACGTCTGTGACAATCGATGAATACCGCCTGTCGAGCGACGCTTTGTCTTCCTCCGGCAAGTTCCTGATCGCTTGATCGATCACGTTGTCCCGTCTTAATGCGATGGTTCCCAGCCGCCAACCCGTAGCTCCGAAGTATTTCGAGTAAGAGTAGACCAGGATCGTGTTTTTTGGGCAGACGGAGAACAGCGATTTGAAGTCGTCCGCGAAAGTCCCGTAGACGTCGTCGGTTAGTATCATCAAGTCTTGCCGATGATTGTCGACGATGTCGGCGATCTTTTCCAGGCTCCGTTGATCGAGCTTTACCGATGGAGGGTTGCTTGGGTTGATGCAGAAAAAGATCTTGATCGAGGGGTCTTTAAGTTTTTCGAGTTCGGAGTCCGGATATTGCCAGCCAGCCTCTGGGTCCGCACTGATCGAAACCTCTTCAAGCCCGTATGCGTCCAGTTGTGGAATCTCGATATACGGCGTGAACACAGGCATACCGATAGCCACCTTGTCCGATTTTTTGATCAGACGGTTTTTCTGCAGCGTGTCAAAAACATACGTCATTGCTGCCGTTCCGCCCTCAGTAGCAAAAACGTCTATGTCCTGGGGCGATATTTGCCCGCCGATCATCTCTTTCGCTAAATACTGACGGACAATCTGTTCACTGACACGCAGCATGCGCGGCGGAACAGGATAGTTGCAGCCCAATATGCCTTCCACCATCTCGTGGAGGAAATCGGAAGCGGAAAGTCCGAGCTGGTCACGCACGTAACTTATGGCGCGACCAAGAAATACGACGCCTTCCTGGTCTCGATTGTCTGAGACGAAGCGTTCGAATCGCGCTTCGATGCCTTCTATGCGCGGTAAGCCACCTAGGTGCTGCTCCATGTAGGAGTATGAGAGCTCTGATTCCGCAACAGCGAATAGGCCGAGCCTGAAAAAGCCTCGCCGGGGCAGGGTTGCCAGAAAATTCGGGTTACCGCGTCCCGCGTTCAGCATTTGTTTTTCTTTTTTCGTGGACGCCAGTTTGATGAGCTCGTCTTTGAGTTCGAAGGGGCTGAGTTTTGCGAACTGACTGTAATCGTTCATACTTCTCTCTCCTGTCTGTTAAACGAGTGCCACCACGAGTGGGCCCAGCAACGTCAGGAAAACGTTGGCAAGTGCATACGTTATGGCAAAAGGGGTCGTGGGAATGGAGTTTCCGGCTTTATCGAGGATTTCTCCGAAGGCGGGATTGGCGCTTCGAGATCCACTCAGAGCACCAGCGAAAACCGCGACGTTGTCGTACTTCAGAAGGTAGCGACCGACGAGCATTGTTATCAACAGCGGGAGCACCGTGACGACGACGCCTATTGCAAATATCGAAAGACCACTTTCGGCGACGGTATGTACCGCTTGTTGACCTGACTGTAGGCCGACCACGGCCACGAACCCTGCCAAACCGAGATCTCTCAGGAGAGTTGATGCGGGTGTTGGCATGTTGCCAAGCGTCATATTGCGGCTGCGATACCAGCCAAATACGAGACCGGCGAGCAAAGCCCCGCCGCCCGCGCCAAGCGTCAGCGGGACTGAACCGATCCTCAACACGAGAAGACCAACCAGCAGGCCGACGGCCACACCAAACCCGTGGTATACGAAGTCTGTCTTGTCACTGGGAGTTATGACGCTGCCAACTCTGTTCGAGAGGCGCTGTAAATCCTCCTGTACTCCGTGCACGGTCACTATGTCGCCGGCACGTATAACGGTATCGTTGGTCAATTCCAGTTTCACACCGGCCCGAGTTACCTGGATCACGTAGATCCCATGGCGCAGGTCTTTGCTTCGCTCCAATATCCGGGCGACGGTTTGGTCGGCGAAGTCCCTGTCTTTTACGACGATGTCGCGCGTTGTGACCACGAGTTCCAGGCCTTCCGCCGCGGCCACCTCCCTGCCGATCAGGTTTTCAAGACCGACGACGCCCGCACGACGTCCGACTATCAGCACGAGATCACCGTTCTGCAGACGAAGCTCGGGTTCAACGCCAACCAGAGCGCTGCCGCGTTTCACGCGTTCGATCGTGATGGGCCCTTTTGTGGACAGTGCTTCCAATTCGGCAATGCTTTTCCCAGCCGCACCCTCGACCCTGAATATCCGTCCGACGAGGTCCGGAAGGGCAGGTGCTTCACCGACGCCATATACTCGGGCGCCCTTGAGCATCTCTGCTTCCGCTTTCACGGCGTCATCCCGTATCCCCCGTTTCATGAACCAGGGAAGAATATTCACGCAGACGATGATTGCTCCAAAAGAACCAAATATGTAGGTGACCGCGTAACCGATCGCGACGTTCGCCTGGAGCCTCTGCGTCTCATCGGCGGCAAGGCCAAGTTTTTCAATAGCGGAGCTCGCCGTTCCGATAATGGCCGATTGTGTCAGTCCCCCGGCGGCAATCCCCGCGGCGATGCCCTTATCAAGGCCTGTCAACTTTGCGAGCACGACCACGGTGGCAAGACCGCTGATCGCAAGAACCGCAGCCAAGACGATCTCTCGTATAGATTGTTTTCCCAAGGAGCGGAAAAACTGCGGCCCGCTTTCAAAACCGACCGCGTATATGAAGAGGGCAAAGAGAACGGATTTGATCCCATTGTCGATTTGAACTCCCACCTGGCTTAGCACGACCGCTACGAGAAGGGAGCCCGCGACGCCTCCGAGCTGAAACCTGCCGAACTGGACCTTTCCGATCCAATAGCCAAAAGCCAGGGATAAAAAGAGCGCGATTTCAGGGGATTGGCGGAAAATTTCGGCAACGAACGACATTCGACATCCTCTCAAGATGTGTAATCAAGCGTACAAACCGGCCGGGCTAGAGCTACGCGCATGACGAGCAAATTGTCTAGGGAATGCCCTGCAAAAATCCCCTTCAGGAAGATCGTGGTTACCAAAACATGACGGCTAAGCGGTCTGTGCTACCAAATGCAGCGATCGAGGCACAGGAAAACGTATCAGTAAGTATTTTAGCAACCAAAAGTTCCATGGCCTGTTCGTTTCGCGAAGCGATTAAACAACATCGTCGACTGATCGCGAGCGAAGAGACTGACCTGAAATGGCGTGAGCCTCTTGGAGCGGCAGTCATTTTTTGAGATGCGAAACGAAGCAACCAAGGCCCTTAAAAGTAAGCCGAGACAAGTCGGCACCCCGTCGGAACCACGCAACTGGCCCAGTGGCCAAAATCGCGGCTTTGAAAGGGCTCTTCTTTTCCACGATCGAAGTTTAAAGGCGGCCGGCTTTCACATTGCCGGTAGAATTTTGAGTGAAGGTTTGTATCACGCGCAGTCCATAGAATATTTGCGCCGACAGCTCTAATTAAAGATCGGACAGCGCGAATGTTATTGTTCCATCCGAGACATCAGATCTCTCGGAGACACCGTAGATAATTGTTGTGACAGATAATTAAGAATAACGGCGTATTATTTTCCAAGGCCGAACTTGGGAACAGTGTCATGGCATCCATTCAGCAGAAGATCATCTTTGCGGGCGTGGCAATATTTGCAATAGCCGGGGGCACCGCCGGGGTGGGGATATGGTCGGCATCGACGCTGACGCACAACTCTGAAAACGTAACCCGATCGGCTCAGGTCCTTCGCAACCATATGCAGGCGGACATGATGCATGACGCCCTGCGCGCAGATGTGTTTGCGTCTCTCCTTGCTTCCAATCCAGCGGCCGGCGTCGCATTCGACAGCGTCAAGGCCGATCTTTCAGAACACGTTGCGTCATTTCTCAAAATGATTGCCGCCAACAAAGCGCTTGCAACGGATGCGGCCACCCAGACGGTACTCGCCGGGGTCGAGAAACCCTTGCTCGCCTACATTGATAGTGCGAACAAGATCGTCGGTACGGCAGAAAAGAATCCGATCGTCGCCCTGGCGGCATTGCCCGATTTTATGAAGCAGTTCTCAGCCTTGGAAACCGCCATGGAGGAGACAGGCGACCAGATAGAGCAAGTGTCGGAATCTATCTCCGCCGAAAGCGCCCAGACAGCCGCTGCCATGCAGGATGTGCTGCAAGCTCTTCTCGGTCTGGCAGGATTGTTTTCGATCTTGCTCTTTGTCCTGTTCCGCCGCACCGTGAGCAAACCCATCCTCGCGCTCTCTGCCGACATGACAAGGCTGGCTGAGGGTGAGACCAACATCACCTGCGCGGGTACCGGACGGAAAGACGAGATCGGGACGATGGCGGCGGCTGTGGAGGTCTTCCGCAAGGCGGCAATCGTCAACAGGCAGCTGGAGGAGGATGCGGAGCGTGCACGTGGGCAAGCCGAAGCTGACAGGCTCGAGGCGCAGCAGCAGGCTGAGGCCGATGCCGCAGAACGGCTGCAGGTGGCGGTATCCGGTCTTGCCAATGGTCTCAAAAGACTGTCCTCCGGTGACCTTTCCTTCCAGCTCGATGAGCCTTTCGCTCCGGATTTCGAAGCCCTCAGGCATGACTTCAACACGTCACTGAAGCAACTGGGTAGGACGCTGAGCGCGATTTCCGAGAGCATTACGGTCATCGACAACGGCACGCGGGAGATCGCATCCGGTGCCAGCGACCTCTCGCGTCGAACGGAGCAGCAGGCTGCCTCGCTGGAGGAAACTGCTGCTGCCCTAGATGAGATCACCGCCAATGTGACCAATGCCAGCAGACGGACAGAGGAGGCACGCGGGGCGGCGACGGAGGCCGATCAGAGCGCCTCCCGCTCGGCTGCTGTGGTCAGCCAGGCTGAGGAAGCCATGCAGCGCATCGAGAATTCCGCGCAGCAGATTTCCAATATTATCGGCGTGATCGATGAGATCGCCTTCCAGACGAATCTCCTTGCGCTCAATGCCGGCGTGGAAGCTGCCCGGGCCGGCGACGCCGGCAAGGGTTTTGCGGTCGTTGCACAGGAGGTGCGCGAGCTGGCGCAACGTTCCGCGACGGCGGCAAAGGAGATCAAGACATTGATCAATACCTCCACCGCCGAGGTCGACGGCGGCGTGAAGCTTGTGCGCGAGACTGGTGTGGCACTCAAGGAAATCGGTGAGCGCATCTCCGGCATCAACCGGCATATGGAAGCCATCGCGACGGCGGCCCGGGAACAGTCGACCGGTCTTTCCGAAGTCAATGGGGCGGTCAATACGATGGACCAGACGACGCAGCAGAACGCGGCGATGGTCGAGCAGTCAACGGCGGCATCCGCTGCGCTCGCGACCGAGGCGAGAAAGCTGCGGGAGCTCGTCTCGCAGTTCCACCTGGAGGCGGCCGGCTCCGTTACCTCTGCAGCGCTTCGACAAACCGCCCGCGCCATGGCAGAGCCAGCAGCTCGCGTTGTGCCCGTCGTGGCAGCCTTTAGGTGACTCTTTTACGGTCTTTTGGGGCATCCTAACTCAAGCGCAAGCGATATATCGGCAGGCTGGTCGAAACCATCCGGCCCGCCGAATGCCAAAAACTATCTCGAGAATACAGGGTGAGGCGAAATACTCTAAGGCGAGCTGGCCGCGTATTTTACCGCAGGCGCTGCGCCGCATTGGCCTGCGCCTCGCGGATGAGGCCGGAATACATATTCTCCTTGCCCGGGTACCATGGCATCGTGCCGATGGAGCCGAACCCGGAAATTGTTTCCATATGCGCGACCATCCGGGCACGCATGCGCTCGTCCGGAAGCGGGCCTGTCATCGCCTGGACATTGTCACTCATATGGTCAGGGTTTGACGTACCGCAGAGCACGCTCGTAACGGCGGGGTGTGCCATGACCCATTTCAGAAAGAACTGCGCCCAGCTGGTCGCTCCAAACTCGGTTGCGAATCCGGGAAGCGGTTGCCCCTCGACGACCTTCATCAAACGTGCCTTTTCCAGCGGTAGATTAATGAGGACGCCAACGCCCTTGTCGGCGGCGGCTGGAAGGAGGCGTCGCTCCGCATCGCGATTGAAGATCGAGTAGTTCGTCTGAATGAAATCGACATCGTCGCGTTGAACAATCGCCAGCAGCTGGTCCTGTGCCGCCGACTCGTGATGGGTCACGCCGACATGCCGTATAAGACCTTCCTTCTTCCATGCCTTCATCAGCGGAATAACGACCGGCGCATTGGTGATGCTGTGGCATTGCATCAGGTTGATCGTGTCACGCCATGTCCGCATGCGTGACTGCCGAAAGCTTTCAACGGAATGGCTTTCGTCTCCGAGATATTCTCCTGTCGACCAGACCTTGTTGGCGAGGAACATCTCATCCGATCCCTCAAATTCGCCCATGAACTGACCGACGCTGACCTCCGCCGAGCCGTAGAGAGGCGATGTGTCGACCACGCGACCGCCTGCGGCGACGTATCGCTCAAAGACCTGTCGCAGGGCATCGCGGCGATCCCCGGGCTTTAGATCAAATGTCAGAAAGGTGCCGAGACCGAGGGCTGTGACCCGTTCCCCGGTGCGAGGCAAGGTCCGGGTCAGCACCTCCGGGTTCGAGGCAGATGCGGCCGACGACACGTTCGTGCCTTGAGCCTGCGCGGTAGTGCTGCTGGCGAGTGCAAGTCCGGTTGCCGCCGCACCCACCGTGCCGAGAAAGCCGCGACGATTGATCTTTGACTGATCCATGGGAGATTTCCTGCTCGATTGTTGTTGACGTCAAAACTGCCAGTTGGCGGGGACCCAGGCATAGCCGCCATCGGTCTTCAGCATCCGGCCAAGACCGGGGAAAGGATAATGAAAGCCAAGAACCGGCATACGCTCGGCGGCCGCCCTGTCAAATATGCGACGACGGGAGGAAAGGGCTGTTTCCTTATCGCGGTCGGGGCCTGGTACCCAAGGCCTGTCGACGTTGACGACAGGGTGATAGGCAAGGTCTGCCGTCAGCAGCAGCTGGTCATTTCCGGAATGAACTAGGAAGGTCGCCATGCCGGGTGTGTGGCCAGACGCGACGATCGTCGCCAGACCCGGCGCAATCTCGGTGCCGGCCTCATATAGTTCAACATCGTTCCTGAAGGGTTCGAGGCTATTCTTGATGTTTGCCGCAAATCGTGTCCGGAAATCCTCCGGGACAGGCATGTAGGATAGGTCCGGATCGGTACGGACAAAGAAGTCCCAATCCGCCCTCGGGACAAAGACTGTGGCACGAGGGAAGGCCTTGCCACCGTCTGCAGTTCTTAAGTTGCCGACATGATCCGGGTGGGTATGCGAGATGACGATCACATCAATGTCAGCGGCATCGAGACCGATTGCCGCGAGGTTATCGAAGATGCGGCCACCGTTCGGACCCATGGTCTTGCCAGCGCCGGCTTCGATCAGAATCCGCCGGCCACCGGTTTCGATCAGCAGCGTGTTGAGATTGAGTGTCATGTGGTCGGTCGGCAGAAATGCCTGTCGCAGCACATCCTGAAGCTCGGCCTCCGGGGCATCACTGGCGTAAATGCGTGGCGGACCACCAATCACCCCATCGCTCAAGACGGTTGCGCTGATCTCTCCCACCCGAAAGCGATAATGACCGGCATTGCCGGCCGCCGCTGAAGCTGTCTGGGCGCGGGCGTTGCCCGGGCCGCCCAGGCTTGGGAGGATCATGCTTGACGCGCCTGCAACCGCGGACAGCATGATAGCACGTCTGTTCAGAGTGAAGGCGTTCATCTTTCTTTCCTCTTTCATTGAGCGCACTGCCTCGGTTTGCCCCTCAAATGGGGCAGAGGTGCACCAGAGCGCAGGCCTTAACTCAGGGAACCATGACATGGCGCCATTGATCTGATAACCTGCATTAACTTTATCAACTTGATTAGAAAAACTTAGCAATGGACCCTGTTCGGCTAGACAGCTTCGACGTGTTTGTCGCCATCGTGCGCTGCGGCGGCTTCCGAGCCGCGGCATTTGAACGGGGGGTTTCTTCATCGGCCTTGAGCCAAACGATGAATGCTCTGGAGGAAGCTCTGGGCATCCGGCTTCTTAATCGAACAACGAGGAGCGTGTCTCCGACCGAGGCAGGGCAGCGTCTTCTCGAGCGTCTTGCACCTGCGTTGAGCGACATCAGGCTCGCCATCGCAGAGGTCGATGAATTACGCGATAGCCCGTCGGGGACCCTCAGGATCAACGCGCCTGCGCCTGCAGTCGATCACTTCCTCTGCCCACTGGTCTTCGATTTTATGGAGGTATACCGCGAGGTGAAGATCGAAATTATCAGCGACGCGGCCGTCATAGACATCGTGGAACAGGGTTTCGATGCCGGTGTCAGGTTCGGCAAGCAACTGGCGCAGGATATGATCGCTCTGCCGCTTGGTCCTGCACTTCGTTATGCAATCGTTGCTTCTCCTGATTACATCGAGAGGTGCGGGCAACCACAGACGCCGCACGAACTTGTCAGTCATGACTGTGTCAAACGCCGCTTTCCCGGCGGCACGCTGGTCACCTGGCGATTTGCCGAGGGCGACGAGGAAATTGAAGTCACCCCAACCGGCCGCCTGACGGTCAGTTCGGCGCACAATGAACTACAGGCAGCACTTGCGGGAAGAGGTATCGCCCATGTCTTTGATGACTACGCCAAGCCCTACCTTCAGGATGGTCGACTGGTGGAGTTACTCCCCGACTGGAGCCCGACCCTGCCCCACTGGTTCCTGTATTATCCCAGCCGCCGCCTTCCGAGCGCGGCGATGCGTGCGTTCCTCGACTATATGAAGAACTATAAATGGGAGAAGGCGAGATCTTCAATCTACAGGGCTTCGTAAGGGTCCCTGACATTGCACTGATGAACAACGAGCGACGGGTCTTGCTACGCTGACCGACGATGGCGCTGGGACTAACCTTTCAGCGTTCCGCCCGCGGCGTGTATCGCATCGGGCGTGTCTACGTCGAGCAACGCACCTTCTCCGATCTCCACATAAATGATGGGTAGGCCGGATGTTTCTATGATCCGACGAGCCCCAACATCGCCTTCGAGGTGGGTGACGGCCTCAAACAGCGATTTAGGAAGTATTACGGGATTCCCCGGCTTCCCGTTTCCCGTCGCACGTACAACCGCTTCACCATCGGTCGTTCGAAAAGCCGCAATGAGCCGATCGAGATCGCCGCTTGCCAAGCCCGGCATGTCGGCAAGCTGGACCAGAACTGCATCCGCTCCCCGAGCATGGCAGTATGAGACCCCCGCCGCAATCGACGTCGCCATGCCGCGGCCGTATAGCAGGTTTTCGAGACACTCGACTCCCAGGCCATCAAGCGCAGCTTCGATTTCAAGCCGGCGGTGCCCCGTTACCACGACCACACTGTCGGCAGTCGACCCGAGCGCGACCTGCGCAGAACGTCGTACGAGAGCAACGCCGTCAAATTCCGCAAGCAACTTGGATGCACCTGTCTCTCCCATGCGACTGGAACGCCCTGCGGCAAGCAGGATAACGAAAACACGGGGCCCGACGGGGCGTTCTTTGGGCGGCCGATCATTGTCGTCTCTGTTGGACACAGTCTTCCTCCCATGGTTTGCGGGCTTCCCATGAGCCTCTGTGACGAGGCGCTGCTGGAACCTGCAATATCCTATGGACGTGATCAATGGCTGGATTCCGCGGGTAGCGAAAGTCGTGCATCTCGTCGCTCAGCAACCGTTCGGTCTGTCGGTTTAACCTCGCGGGCTTGGCGGACCCGTTACGGCGTTCAAGTTGTTGACTGGCGGTGGCGATGCGGTTTGCACAGGGGTGGACGGATCAGCGCGACAAGCCGAATTCAACCTCATGCGGGATTGACTGCAACTGAATTGCGGAGGCTTGATCGTCTGGCATGTAAACGCGCAGTCGATGCGCTAAACGAGGTGATGACCAGAATCCGGGCTGGCTTAAAAATAAGTGCTGGGCGGGCACCCGAGTGATCGGCGAAACACGGCAGAAAAGGCGCTTGGGCTATTGTAGCCACACTCAAGGGCGACATCGAGGACGCTTCTGCCTTCTGCCAGCATCGTCAAGGCATCGAGCATCCGGGCCTGTTGGCGCCATTGCCCGAAACTCATGCCGGTTTCACGCCTGAATGTCCGCATAAAGGTGGCTCTGCTCATGTGAAGCCTGGTCGCGGCATCTTCGATGGAGAGATTTTCCGCCAAATTGGTACGGAACTGCTCGCACATTTGCGCCAAGCCGGAATGCTTCGGTATCGGCAGGTTGAGCGGCTGCGCTGGCTGAAAGGAAAGTTCCATCAGAAGCAGCCTGACGACGGCGTCCGCTTGCTCCCGACTTTGTGGCTTCTCAGCAAGCTCGGCAAGTTTCAGAATCAATTCCCGCAAAAGAGGGGTGATCGTCACCACAAGGCATTCGTCGGGAAGCCCCCCTATTTCGCTTGTGTCAATCAGAAGTGACCGGAACTGCACGCCTGCATGGCTCGACGTTTCGTGCGCCAGCTTGGGCGGTAGCCAGACCGCCCGGCTTGGCGGAACGACCCAGGTGCCCCGATCCGTCCTGATCGATACAACCCCGCTGACGGCATATAGAAGCTGAGCCTCTTCGTGACTGTGCCTCGGCCCCGAAAAGCGGTTTTCGTCGTGGGTGATGACGGCGATCTCGTTGGTAATGTTTATGCCGCTTTTCAAAACTGATCCTTTTGCGACGATCGATGATCATCCGGCGTTAGAATATCAGCTTCGCGCTAACTACGGTAGGCCATCTAACAGCAGAGAGTTTTCGCCAGGTGACCGACCGCAACCGCCTTATTGACTGCATCGAAGAGCCGTATCCTGCGGCGCTCGGCGTGGCCGTTGGACACGCGGCCCCAGCGTTTGCCTGTTTGATGGTTTGCGTTGTGCTGCGACTTACCGGCGATCGCCGGGCCTGACGGCTTCCCGGCGATCGTAATGGCCGTGTCGAATCCTTCACAAAACGCATCGCAACGGATCGCGCCATGTTGACCAATCCTGAAATCAAATACCGCCCTTTCGTCTCTCCCATCGAGCTGCAAGATCGCAAGTGGCCGTCCAACCGGCTCACGAAAGCGCCCCGCTGGTTGTCCACCGATCTGCGCGACGGCAATCAAGCGCTTGCCGATCCGATGGATGTGGAACGCAAGCTACGCTTTTACGACATGCTGCTCGCCGTAGGCTTCAAGGAAATTGAGATCGCCTTTCCATCGGCGTCACAGACCGAATTCGACTTTGTCCGTGCGCTGATCGAAGAAGATCGGATTCCCGACGACGTAACGATTCAGGTGCTTACCCAATCCCGTAAAGATCTTATTGTCCGCACCTTCGAAGCGCTTGAGGGCACGCGCCGGGCGATCGTTCACCTCTATAACGCAACGGCTCCGCTGTTCCGCCGCGTGGTCTTCGGCATGGAGCGGCATCAGATCATCGATCTGGCCGTCACCGGCGTCACGGCGATGCTGGAGGAAAGCCTGAAGCGACTCGACACCCACTGGACCTTTCAGTATTCGCCCGAAACCTTCTGCTTCACCGAGCCTGATTTTGCGCTTGAGATTTGTGAACGGGTGTTGGACGTTTGGCAGCCGACCTCCGAACGTCCAGCGATCCTCAACCTGCCGGCAACGGTCGAAGTCGCGACACCCAACGTTTATGCAGACCAGATCGAGTGGTTCGGCCGCAACATCTCGCGCCGTGATGCGGTGGTTATCAGCGTGCATCCTCACAATGATAGGGGAACGGCCGTGGCGGCGGCCGAGCAGGCGTTACTTGCCGGGGCCGACCGTGTCGAGGGATGCCTGTTCGGGAATGGCGAGCGGACCGGCAATGTGGACCTGGTGACGCTGGCGATGAATTTCTACACCCAAGGGATCGATCCAAAACTCTATTTTCCCGCGATCCGCGATGTTGTGAATACCGTTGAGCATTGCAACGGACTGCCGGTGCACCCGCGCCATCCCTATGCCGGCGAACTGGTGCACACGGCCTTCTCGGGCTCGCACCAGGACGCGATCCGGAAAGGGTTCGCGGCCCACAGAAAACGCAATGACGGTATCTGGGAAATGCCCTATCTGCCAGTTGATCCGGCGGACATAGGCGAGACATACGAGGCAGTCATCCGCGTCAACAGCCAGTCCGGCAAAGGAGGTATTGCCTGGGTGATTGAACAGGACAAGGGTTTGAAACTGCCGCGCTCCCTTCAGATCGATCTCAGCCGCCGTGTGCAGGAGTTCGCTGAGAGCACCGGCAGGGAAATCACGGCCGCTATGATCTGGTCGATCTTCGAAGATGCTTACCATCTAACCGGGCCGCAGCCGTTTGAACTGGTTGATTATCAGGATGAAAGCCGTCGGAGCGCCGGGAAGGAACGCGTTTTTGTCGGGCGCATCCGTCACAGAGGTCGTGTGATTGCGATCACAGGCCGTGGGAATGGCCTGATCTCCAGTGCGGTCTCGGCGCTGGAGGAGGGCTGTGGGGTGACGTTGGAAGTCCTCGACTATCACGAACATTCTCTGAAACGCGGCGCGAATTCCCAAGCGGTCGCCTACCTGGAATGCCGCACTCGTGATGGCGTCACGGTTTTCGGGATCGGCATCGACGATGACATCGCCACGGCTTCGGTCAAGGCCGTCCTCAGCGCAGCCAACAACGGCTAACCTCTCGCTATGACTGCCGCGTGATCCGCGCAGGAACAAACGAATGCCGTAGGTCATGCCCGGAGCGCTAAGGAGGCCGCCAGAGCGGCCAACTCGACGGTATGCAAACCGCAAAAACCATAGGCGAAGGGTAATGCCGGTGGTCTCTGCGCTCTTTGCCGATGGGCAGGGCTTACTGCCCATCCAGGCAGACAGATTTTGTGGACCGTTTACCGACATTGCTGTCGCTTGCAGGCGGGGTCGAGGTCCAAGCTCGACCTCGAATTTTAGCGCTCCGTGTCGGCGGCGAGCGGTTTGGACCGCGGCGGAAATGCTGAGGGCGTTGATGTTGTCGAACGCGTCAGTCGAGACCGGCCATCAGCTTGTCCAGGGTGACGGGCAGATCGCGAACACGAATACCCGTTGCGTTATAGACTGCGTTTGCAACGGCTGCGCCAACCCCTGTTATACCGATTTCACCGATGCCACGTGCGCCCATCGGCGCCTGCGGGTCGGGCTTGTTGGTGTAGAGGATTTCAATAGGCGGTACGTCCATTTGCACCGGCACATGATAATCCGCCAGGGAGGCGTTCACGATGCGTCCAGTCCGCTCATCGAAATAGGTTTCTTCGGTCAGGGCAAGCCCGATGCCCATTATGATGCCGCCTTTGAACTGGCTGGTCGCCATTTTGGGATTGAGGATCTGCCCGGCGTCGAAGGAACCCAGGAAGCGGGAGACGCGCGTCTCGCCGGTGAGTGTGCTGACGCGCACCTCGCAGAACTGCGCACCATAGGAATGCATTGAAAAAGCTTCCATTTCGGCTGGCGCTGGTGCCTCTGCCTCGCAGACGAGCTCTTCTCGACCCGCCCTCTGGAGGATCGATTGGTAGCTCTCAAACCGGCTGCTATCGTTCACATGCGATAGCCCACCATCTCTTGCCTCGACTTCAGGAAGCGACAGCCCCGCAAGGGGCGAATCATTCCCGGCAAGCTTGATCAACTCTTCCATGAAGACCTCGGTTGCGGCAATGATTGCCCCGCCTATGGAGGCGGTCTGAGTGGAGCCTCCGGCGATCACGCCTCTCGGCAGTCTGCTGTCGCCATACTCGAACGTGACATGCTCGAGCGGCAGGCCCAGTCGTGCCGCCAGGTGCTGCACCTGAGCCGTGGCGGTGCCCATACCCATGTCGTGGACGGCCGTCGACACGGTGACATGGCCGTCTGCTGTCAGCTTGATCCGGGCCGCGCCGCCGGGAAAGCGATGGTAAGGATAGGTCGCGGTGGCGCATCCCATGCCGATAAGCCATTCGCCTTCACGTCTTTGACGTGGTGTCCAGCTCCTTTTATCCCAGCCGAATTGCTCTGCGCCCTTGTCGTAAGCCTCGATGAGATAGCGCGACGAGAACGGCTTGCCGGTCGTCGGGTCCTTTTCCGGCTCGATCCGCCGGCGCAGCTCGATGGGATCCAGTTCCAATTTCTCCGCGAGTTCATCCAGTGCACATTCAAGTGCGAAAGTCCCGACGGACTCGCCCGGCGCACGCATGAAAGTATTTGCCAACATGTCCAGATCGGCGACATCCTGACCGATGCGGAACGTTCTGGCGCCATAGAGATGGCGGGCCGGAAAGGTGAATTGTTCCGGACAGGAATTGTGCGTCGTCATCGCCGCGGTTCCAGTGTGGATCAACGCATTAAGTGTTCCATCGGTCCTGGCACCCAAGGCCACGCGCTGTTCGGTTACGGTGCGACCGCCGATGATCCTGAAGACACCTTCCCGCGACAGCATGATGCGCACGGGGCGCCCCGCAAGTTTGGCTGCCGCGCAAGCCAGGATCTGATGATCCCAGAAACATTTCCCACCGAAGCCACCGCCGACATAGGGCGAGGTTACATGGACCTTGCTGATATCGAGCCCGAATATATCCGCGAGCTGGCCTGTGGTAAGGTCTAGCAGCTGGCTCGCGTCATGAACGCGCAGCTCATCATCGTTCCAGACGATCGTTGCTGCATGCAGTTCTATGGCATTGTGATTGTGGCGTGGTGTTCTGTAGATGAGATCGACCTTCACCTGCGAATTTGCAAGCGCGGCTTCCGCGTCGCCGATTTCAACAAATGGAGGCTGACCAAGCAGGTTTTCGAGTTGCCTGGGCGATTTCTTGGCTTCATCGAAGGACGTGACCGCCGGCAGCAGTTCATACTTTGCCGTGACCAACGATGCAGCGTAATCCGCCTGTTCCTGCGTTTCGGCCAGAACCAGAGCGATCGGCTGACCGTTCCAGTGGATTTCGTCGTTTTGCATGACGGGAAGATTGCTCGCCCCGGCAGCTGTCGGAGACGACATCATCAGCGACGGCGCCTTCATCCTCGGTGCGTTTCTGTAGGTCATGACGAGAATGACGCCGGGCGCGGCCTCCGCTGCACTCACATTCAGCTCGGAGATGCGACCGCGGGCAATGGTGCTGAAAGCGAGCGCCGCATAGCTGATGTTGTCATAGGGAAATTCCGCCGCAAATCGCGTCCTGCCCTGAACCTTCATGGGACCTTCGATGCGCGATATGGATTGCCCGAGGGCGCCATGTTTGCGCAGCAGCGGATCTTTCGTAACGGCAGGTTGCCAGCGACCTTGTCTGCCCGCTTCCGGCAGCGTGTGGGTATCAGCGCTCATGCGTTTTCTCCCTTCAGTTCTTCCAGAACGGCGACAATAGTGCGTTTTGCCAGTTCGATCTTGAAAGCATTGTCTCGTAAACCGACAGCGTCCGCGAGTTCGGCCTCCGCCGCAGCGCGGAAACTCTTCGCGTTTGCCGGCTGGCCTTTAAGATGCGATTCAGCCGTGAGAGCGCGCCACGGCTTGTGCGCGACGCCGCCGAGCGCCAGCCTCACGTCGTTCACGTTACCTGCGCTATCGACATCAAGCGCCGCGGCGACGGAAACGAGAGCGAAGGCGTAACTCGCACGGTCCCTGACCTTTCGGTAAGCGGATCTTTTTGCAAAAGGCAGCGCTGGGATTTCGACGGCAGTGATGAGCTCGTCCGGATGAAGTGCCGTTTCTATCTGGGGTGTGTCGCCCGGCAGACGGTGAAGATCGCGCAGCGGCAGGCTGCGCGTGCCGGATGGCCCCTCAAGGTGCACCATTGCATCCAGTGTGACGAGCGCAACGCACATGTCGGAAGGATGGGTCGCGATGCAGCTTTGAGATGCCCCAAGGATTGCGTGGTAGCGGTTGAAACCTTCCAGCGCGTCGCAGCCCGAACTCGGTTCACGCTTGTTGCAATGGGCGGCATTGTCATAGAAATACCGACACCGGGTGCGTTGGAGGATATTGCCTCCGACCGTCGCGACGTTTCGAATCTGCGCGCTTGCTCCTGCCAGGATGGCCCGGGAGAGAACCGGGAATTGGGTCCGCACCGCGCCATGGGCCGCGAGCGCCGTGTTCTTCACCCCCGCTCCGATCAGCAGGCTGCCATCGGTGCGCTGTTCGATGCTGCTCGATAGCCGCGTGACATCGATCAGCGTTTCCGGTCTTTCGACCGTCTCGCGCATGAGATCGACAAGATTGGTGCCGCCGCCCAGATATTTCGCCGCCGGCCCGGCCTGTTTGAGCGCGATCGCCGACCCAGCATCAGATGCCTGGTGATAGGAGAAGATATTCATGCCCGTGCCCTTTCATCGGTTGGGACCGCCGTCTGCTGCACCAGCGTTTCAGATATGGCTTCAACGATGCCGTTATAGGCTCCGCAGCGACAGAGATTGCCGCTCATGCGTTCGCGAATCTCGGTGTCGTCGACGGCGATGCTGTCGCTCGAAAGATCGGCGGTGACGACGCTCGGAATGTTTCGTTCAATTTCTCCCGCCATGCCGACGGCGGAACAGAGTTGGCCGGGTGTGCAATAGCCGCATTGAAAGCCGTCATGCTCTATGAAGGCTTTTTGCAGGGGATGAAGGTTGCCGTTTGCGGCGAGGCCCTCGACCGTTGTGATGTTACGGCCCTGATACTGGACCGCGAGCGCGAGACAGGAATTGATGCGCTCGCCATCCACCAGTACGGTGCATGCGCCGCATGCGCCTTGATCACACCCTTTCTTGGTGCCGGTAAATCCCAGATAGTTGCGCATGAGATCAAGCAGCGAGGTGCGGATGTCTGCCTCGACCTCCACTGCCGTTCCGTTGATGTTAAATCGCATTGGACATCTCCCTCCTCTGAAGGCCCGCGCTGGAGGATCTGTCGCGGCACCCATGGAACTCACGGTAATGGTTTGCCTGTGACCAGCCGTCGGCTTGTTGATGCCACGGTCTTCTGCTCTAGCTGTTTGTTACGTTGAGCTGTCGCGACGCTGCGATGTCGGCGATGACCGACAGCGCCAGTGACTGAGCGTCTCTTGCCCGCCCGAAAACGCCGATCGGAGCCTTGATCCGGGCGATTGACTCATCCGAATGACCCATCTGGCGCAATCGCTCGACGCGTTTCTCATGAGTGCGGGAACTGCCGAGTGCGCCAATGTAAAAAGGCGATGCGCGCAGAGCGGCCTCAAGTAACGGGATTTCCCGATCCAGATCATGCTGGAGAATTGCAACGGCCGTGTCGGGATCAATCAACGATGCATCGATGTTGGTTCCCGGCGAATCCTCAAGGAGAACAACGTCGTATCCTGCAGCTCTCGCGACGCTGACGGCGTTTTCCACTTCGAGCGAGCGCCCGGAAAAAACCGTCCGTACTTTTGGCCGATAGTGGGTGACGAAGGCATCGCCATCCCAGCCGGTCGGCTTGCTCTGGAGGCCGGGCGAAAGTTGCTCGAGACCCGGTGCATAACAAAGCGATGCGCATTGCCGGTGATCGACCTGCATGTTGGTGGAACAGAGCGGTTCAACGTTCCTGACAAGATGAATCGCAACCGTAATGCCGCCTCCGCAGGGCAGCACGATATCGAAGAACGGCGAGCCTTCGCCCAGCATGACGAAGCGATCATGGCCGCTCTTCATGGCTTGCAAGGCTTCAGCGGCGATAGCCGCTTCCGTGCATCCGCCAGAAACATATCCGCAGTACCTGCCATCCTCCGCGACCGCCATATGCGCGCCAAGCGGCCGGGACGAGCCTCCGCGTATCTCCACCAAGGTGCACAGCGCCACCTCAAGCCCTGCCTTCATGGTCTCGATGGCAAAGTTCAGGACGTCGTAGGCCCTGTCAGTGGAAAAAGCTTGCTGCGGTGTTGCCAAGATTGAGGCATCGGCACTGCGACGCAACCAATCTGCGGGATTATCGTTATGTCTGATGCTATCGGCCGATCGTGTCATAAGTGCCTCCTGCATTGTGACATCAGAATGAGCGACAGAAGGTTAAGTTCCTCAGGAACTCTGGAGTTGTCGGGAGCTCATCAGCGCCAATCGTTGATTTCAGCATGACATCCGCCTCATATCTGATTTAAAGAAGCGAATGGCGCACCCATAAACGGAGGCGCCTCCGTTTAACTTAGTGGCTTGCAGTCGTCCGTCAAGCTATTTTTTAATGGAGCGGCCTTTCACGTGCCCAAGGAGCAAACGCCTCCGGTTGAACCGGCCCCTTTGCGTGCAGACGCCCGGCGAAATCGGGAAAAGCTGATTGAAGTCGCGGCGCTGGCATTTTCAGAGCAGGGCGCGGCGGCTTCGCTGGAAGATATTGCCAGGCGTGCAGGCGTTGGCATAGGGACGCTGTACCGGCACTTCCCGACGCGCGAACATCTGGTGGAGGGCGTCTATCGGCGCGAGCTGGAAATTCTTGCGACGGCCGCGCGCGACCTGATCCGGGAAGAAGAGCCCGCGAAAGCCGTTGAAGAATGGATGAACCGGTTTGTTAGCTACATGGCGGCAAAAAGGGGCATGGCCAACAGTCTGAAACTCCTGTTCACCTCCAACTCCGCCCTTTTTGCGGAGGGCTCGAAGCTGTTGCATACGGCGTTCGAGGAGCTACTCGACAATGCCGTCAAGGCTGACGCCGTAAAGGGAGACATCGCAGGTGCGGATGTCCTGAACGCGCTCTTCGGCATCTATTCCATACCGGAAGGGCCGGATTGGCGTGACCGCGCGCACAGGATCGTCCGGCTGGTCATGGATGGGCTGCGGCGTTAGTCAGGTATCCAGATCATATGGGAGGTGTCGGCTCGTGCCTGTAATCTTGGCGGATAGACACCCTCCACGCTGTTCTGGTGCTCGTGGCCGTGACGCATTCACTCTCCGACAACGGCTCCCTCGCGCCGGGGATCGGCGCTGCCGGCCAACCACTTGGGGGTCATCTCAATGGCATGCAAACCGGAATTCATTTCACCCGGTTTTACCTCGTAACCCAGCGCCTTGAGCGATCCCACCAGATCTTCTGCGCTGGTGCCGGCCTCGACATCGTATGTGCCGAACCGGTTGATGAGATGTGGCTGGGCGACGATCGCCTCAACGGGCATGCCCCAGTCAATGTAGGCGATCAGCGCCTGTGCCACATAGCCGATGATCTGGCTGCCGCCGGGTGAACCAATGGCGAGCAAGGGTCTTCCATCCTTCATCACGATAGTCGGGGCCATCGACGAGCGCGGCCGTTTACCGGGCTCAACGCGGTTGGCGACCGGCAGGCCGCCGTCGTGAGTCTTGAACGAGAAGTCTGTCAACTCGTTATTGAGCAGGAAACCATTCGTCATCAGACGCGAGCCGAAGCCGTTTTCGATTGTCGTCGTCATAGAGACCACATTGCCGTCCTTGTCGGCAATGACAAAATGGCTCGTAGAGGGCAACTCGAGCGCGGCATCCCGGCCCAAAAGGAGCGCGTGGTCCCATTCAGGCTCGCCGGCCTTGACGGCATCCTTGGCCAACGCCTTGTCGCCATCGAGCAGCTTTGCCCTTTCGCTTAGGTAGCTCTTGTCCAGCAGGCCCTTGATCGGCAGGGGAACGAAATCGGCGTCAGCGACATAACGCTCGCGGTCGGCAAAGGCGAGGCGTTGCGCATCGCCGATAATGCGCCAGCTTTCGACATTCTTCGGCCCCAGGCTCTTCAGGTCGAAATTCTCCGACAGGCCGAGTATTTGACCGATGGCGACGGCACCCGAAGACGGCGGTCCCATCCCGCACACATCAAGAGCGCGATAATTGAAGCAGACCGGTGCGCGCTCGATCACACGATAGTTGGACAGGTCGGTCAGCGACAAGACGCCCGGATTGTCGGCGGCTTCGCGCACGGTCTTGACGATCGCCTCGGCGATTGTCCCCTTGTAAAAAGCGTCGGCGCCGCCTTTGGCAAGCACGGCAAGCGTTTCGGCATAGGCCGGGTTCTTCAACACGGCACCGGTTTGCAGGGCGGCCCCTGAGGCGTCGAAGAAATATGACCGGGCTTCTGCATATTTCTTCAGCCGGTCGCCCTCCGAAGCGATGAGGGAGGCAAGACGCGGTGATACTTTGAACCCCTCGGTCGCCAGCTTTTCGGCGGGCTTCAGAAGGCTCGCCCATTCCGCTTCTCCATACCGTTTATGGGCTTCCTCCAGAAGTCGCACCGTTCCCGGCGTGCCAACGGAACGGCCGTCAATGACTGCGTCCAGGAATTTAAGCGGCTGACCTTTATCATCCAGGAAGAGCTTAGGCGTAGCTTCCCGTGGCGCCGTCTCGCGGCCGTCCAACGTCGTCAACTTGCCGCTTTTTGCATGGTAATAAACCAGGAAGGCACCGCCGCCGAGACCGGAACTCTGCGGTTCGACAAGGCCCAGCACGGTCTGCACCGCCACCATCGCATCTATGGCGTTTCCGCCCGCTGCGATCACCTCGCGTCCCGCCTCAGCCGCGAGCGGATTGGCCGCGGCGACCATGAAGCTCTTTGACTCGACACGTCTGGCAGTTGCAGCTCCCGTCGCTTTTTCGGGCGCGACAGTGTCAGAGGCCTGCTGAGCGGAGGCAATTGCGGTGGAGAGCACCAAAGCGAGGACAGTCCCACCGAGAAATCTCGTTTTCATTAGCCTTGTCCTCCAGGGCGGCGCACCGCGTTAACATGAGAAGAGCATCCAGCTGAGCCGGCAGGCCAGTGAATCCCATAATGGCCGAGGCAGGGATGGTTGCCCGAACTTTCTCTTCGCTCTCGGAAGAGCCGGCCTCTGCCCGTGACGCCATTCAGTGACGGACCGTAGCGTCGCTCTATTGCTGCACTATGATGACTGTTTCGGCCTGTGTCCATCATGCCGGAAGGTGACACATCCGTTGAGGGCGCGTCATGGAGCCTCCGCCGCCAGCATTATCGCGGTGGTGATTTGCCTGGGTGTCAGTTGTCTTGCGTGATCGGTCCGCTGGCGGACAATCTCATTTTTATCTCGGTCCCAGGTCAATCCTCAAGAAGAATGGCGTCGCTCAGGAGCTCCCGTTTAAGCAGTGCCTCCAACCAGTCTATGAAGACCTGCAAACGATGGGAGAGGTGCTGCCTGTGTGGATAGAGCAACGCCATGGGCAAAGATTGGGCCCTGTAATCCGGCATCACCTCGATGAGGGCGCCGTTTTGCAAGTGATCTCGGACGTCGTAGGCAGGTATCTGAATAAGACCCATTCCTGCCAGACAACATGCAATATAGGCCTCTGCACTGTTGACCGTCACGCGGGCACGCATAGACATCGAGCGAACGGTGTCGTTTTCCAGCCATTCCCAGCTTTCAATTCTCCCCGTGGAAGGAGATGCGTAGTTAATTGCCCAATGTTGCGACAGATCGTCCGGGGCGAAAGGTGTGCCATGCGCGGCAAAATAGGCTGGGCTGCCGACGTTGATGAGTGGCAGCCTGCCTATCTGTCGCGCGATCAAACCGGAGTCGGTCAAGGCACCGACCCGCAAAACACAATCCACACTCTCTTCAATGAGATTGACTGCGCGGTCGGTAACCCCCAGCTCGATATCGATCAAAGGGAATCGATGAAGGAAATCCGGCAAGGCGGGCGCGATTATCAACCGGCCGATCCGGCCCGGAACGTCGATCCTCAGCCTGCCCGATGGCCGTGAGATGGTTTGTCGGAAGATGTTCTCGGTGTCCTCGACATCCGAGACAATGCGCTGGCACCTCTCGTAAAAAGCCAACCCATCCTGCGTTGCTGAAACCTTGCGGGTGGTCCGGTGCAGCAGGCGGGCGCCGACGCGCGCCTCCAGTTCCAGAACGGCAGCCGAAACCGTAGACCGTGGCAGGCCGAGTGTGTCTGCTGCACGTGTAAAGCTTGAGCACTCCACAACGCGGGTGAACACACGAAAGAGGTCGATGCGATCCACAAGAGCCTCAGATTGTGCGGGGTTTCAAACAAGTGAAACCAGAATGGATGACTTTATCACGAAAATCCAGACGATACTCTGGCTGGCGACGGCGGACGCAGATGCGGCTGCCCATCTGCAAAAGGAGGCCATCCATGACCGATCACAGCATCAAGGGTAAAACCGTCATCATCGCCGGGGGCGCCAAGAATTTGGGCGGGCTGATAGCGCGCGATCTCGCCTCACACGGCGCAAAAGCAATCGCGATCCATTATAACAGCGCTGCCACCAAAGGGGAGGCGGATGCAACAGTGGCCGCAGTCAAGGCGGCCGGTGCCGAGGCAGTGGCATTGCAAGCCGACCTGACAACGGCGGGCGCCGTCGAAAAGCTGTTCGGCGAGGCTGTCGCTGCCATCGGCCGCCCTGACATTGCAATCAACACGGTGGGTAAGGTCCTTAAGAAGCCAATCCTGGAGATATCTGAAGCCGAATATGATGAAATGAGTGCCGTCAACGCGAAAACCGCATTCTTCTTCATCAAGGAAGCCGGCAGGCACCTTAATGACAACGGCAAGCTGGTAACGCTGGTGACCTCATTGCTCGGCGCTTTCACACCTTTCTATGCGAGCTATGCCGGCACCAAGGCGCCGGTCGAGCATTTCACCCGCGCAGCCTCGAAGGAGTTCGGTGAGCGCGGCATCTCGGTCACGGCGATCGGGCCCGGCCCGATGGACACCCCGTTTTTCTATCCCGCCGAAGGAGCGGATGCCGTCGCCTACCATAAGACCGCGGCGGCGCTCTCCGGTTTCTCCAAGACGGGACTTACCGACATCGAGGACATCGTCCCCTACATCCGTTTTATGGTCTCGGATGGTTGGTGGATGACGGGCCAAACCATTCTCGTCAACGGCGGCTATACGACCAAGTAACGACTGGGGGAACGGGCTTCAGCGCCCGTTCTCGCCTGCGAGGCATGAAAGGTTGGCATCATGCATATGATGTTGGTGATTCTGGGCGGCATTGCCCTGTTCGGTGTATTCTGCCTGTTCGGTTGGCTGTGGGGCGAGGATTCGGCAAGTGTGGCTGTCGCCGCGAAAGCTTTCATTCCCCTCTGGCTTGCGATGGCGCTGGTTAATATGTGGGTGGGCGTGACCAAAGCGGGTTACACGGTGATGCAGGAACTGCCCATCTTCGTGATTGTCGTCACAATACCGGCTGCAACAGCTGCGATCGCTGTATGGCAAATCGCAAGGGCGTGACACGTAGCGGCACGTGGCTGCCGGTTCGGCGCACGATTCCTTATCTTGCGTATGGTTGGCGCGGGCGACAATAACGCCATTCCATTCGGTCGGCGGAACTTGATCGATAGCTGCAAGCGGCATCCAGGCAGCAGTCCAAAGGTGAGGATCGGGAGAAACTGATACTGGATTGGGGCCGTTTGACCGTTGACTACGCAACGTGCGCAGAAACCAGCGTGCACGTTCAACGGTCACCTGTGCGGGGTTCACGGTAAAATTTGCTGTCTCTCGAAAGCCGAAAGTCTTGCATATTCATCCGCCAGAAAGTCCAGAAGCGCGCGCACGGATGGCAGCAGCCCGCGCCGTGAAGGGAAGGCGGCATGGATGATGCCGCTTCGTGGCGCCCAGTCTGGAAGGAGGTCGATCAGCCTCCCCATCGCCATATCCTCCCTGATGACCATGGTGGGAAACTGGCAGACACCGATGCCCCGGAGTGTGGCAAGCCGCAGGGCCACCATGTCGTCGGTAATCAGCAGCGGCTGATAGGGAATGGCCGCGGAGGCGCCATTGGGACCAAGCAGGTTCCATTCGAAACTGCTGTGGGATGAACCCCAGGCAAGGCCGGGCATGTTGACGAGATCGGCCGGAATGGTGATGTGTGATTTGACAATGCTGGGGCTTGCGACCAACCGCTGTTCGCTTTCCGCCAGCTTGCGGATGACGAGATCGCTGTCTTCAAGCGGAGGGAAACGCACCCGGATGGCAAGGTCGAAACCCTCGCGGATCACATCCACCCGTCGGTTCGTGCTTTCCAGATGGACTTTCACTTTGGGAAATTCGGCCATGAAGCGGGCGATCATTTCTCCAACCTGAAAATAGATCACCGATGCGGGACAGCTCACCCGCACCGTGCCCTGCGGTTCCGCTCGCCGGCGGTCGATCACTTCCAGTGCCGCTTCCGCCTCCACCACCATCGCTAGACAATGGCGGTAAAATTCCTGGCCGATTTCGGTAACTGCAAACTGCCGGGTCGTGCGCTGCACCAGCCTCACGCCGAGATTCTCCTCCAGCAGGCCGATGCGGCGGCTCAGCCGCGAGCGGGGGACGTCCAGTTTCCTTGCGGCGGCCGAAAAACCGCCCTGTTCCACAACGTCGACGAAGAGGCGCAGATCGTTCAGATCGGGCATGGTACGGCCTTTAATTGTCCTGTTTTCAGGACAGTATATCCTGATTTCCGATCTACCGGCCAGTTTGTTCCAGAATTATTTTGCTCTCACACGATCACCAGCGGCCCTTCGCAAAGAGAAGGGCACTCAGGAGACAATGATGAGACAGGTTCTTGGCGTTTACAGCAGCACATCGCCGCATTGGGTCGGGGACGGGTTCCCGGTCCGCTCCATGCTTTCCCAGATGACCCAGGGCGAACATATCAGCCCCTTCCTGCATCTTGATTATGCCGGACCGCAACGGTTTGAGCCTGGTAGCGCGCCGCGGGGCGTTGGCGCCCATCCGCATCGCGGGTTCGAAACAGTGACCATCGTCTATCAGGGCGAAGTGGAACATCGCGACTCGACCGGAAGCGGTGGTCTGATCGGCCCGGGCGATGTCCAATGGATGACCGCGGCTGCGGGTATCCTGCACGAGGAACGTCATTCCCGTGCCTTTACGAAACAGGGCGGTACGCTGGAAATGGTGCAGCTCTGGGTGAACCTGCCCGCGAGGGACAAGTCCGCGCCGCCCGCTTATCAGACCGTACTCGACGGGGATATTCCCGCCGTGGTGTTGCCTGCCAATGCCGGAACTGTTCGTGTCATCGCCGGCGAGTATGCTGGACACAACGGACCGGCGCGTACTTTCACGCCGATCAACGTCTGGGATCTGCGTCTGAAGCAGGGCGGACTCGCGAGATTCGATCTGCCGGAGGGCCACAGCGCCGGTCTTGCCGTACTTCGCGGAACTGTCACCGTAAATGGGACACGATCGGCGCGAGACGCCCAGTTCGTCATGCTTGATCGCGAGGGAGGCGGCTTCGACATCACCGCCGACAGCGACGCGACGGTGCTTCTGCTGAGCGGTATGCCACTTGGCGAGCCGGTTGCGATGCAGGGGCCGTTCGTCATGAACACGCCTGAGGAATTGCGCGAAGCCTTCGTGGATTTCCGAGCCGGAAAATTTGGCGGCATTCCTGCATGAGCCATTCCCGCGGCTTTGCAAGGGCCGCGGGCCTTATCGGGGCAAGTGATTTCCTTCCCCAAGTCCATGCTTACCAACCAAGGAGACTTGAAATGAGTACACCAGCCAATTTTAACGGCCAGCGGCCTGTCATCGATCCCGATGATGCGGTGATGCTTTTGATCGACCACCAGAGCGGTCTGTTCCAGACGGTGGCGGATATGCCGATGCCTGTTCTGCGCAACCATGCCATAGCACTTGCCAGAATGGCGACGCTGACGAAGATGCCTGTTATCACCACGGCATCAGTACCGCAGGGGCCCAACGGTCCGCTGATCCCGGAAATTCATGAAAATGCACCACATGCGCAATATGTGGCGCGTCGTGGCGAGATCAATGCCTGGGACAATCCGGATTTCGTCGCCGCCGTCAAGGCGACCGGTCGCAAGACCCTGATCATTGCCGGTACCATCACCAGCGTATGCATGGCCTTTCCAGCCATCAGTGCCGTTCAGGATGGCTACAGGGTTTTTGCCGTGGTCGATGCATCCGGAACCTACTCCAAGATGGCCCAGGAAATCACTTTGGCCCGAGTCGTTCAGGCGGGTGTGGTGCCAATGGACACCGCCGCGGTGGCTTCCGAACTTCAAAAGACGTGGCACCGGGACGATGCCCAGGAATGGGCGGAAGTCTACACGAAGATCTTCCCTCCCTATCAGCTTCTGATCGAAAGCTACATGAAGGCGCAGGAAGTCGAAAAGAACAACGAACAGCTCGATTCACAACGTGGCTGATCGCAAAGGGCAAAAGGGCGGCGGAGTCTGCGCCGCCCTGCATTTCATCTCGTTCCTTCATGCGTGTATTCATGCAGGGCAGGGAGACGGTCCAGTGACACACCAAAAAGGACTCTGGATTGCAAGAGTCAGGCGGAGGTGATCGGGGGTGGGCCGCTCGGATTGAGATATATGGGGCTTTGATTGAGATACGATCGGCCATTATGACTTTCGGCTGATATCGACGGTCAGACACAGGAAACATGCCGCAACCGTGACAGACACTTTGCTCGCACCCGAAAGTTCTATAGGCTACTTCTATAAATCCTCAGGTGGAGATCGTCGTCCTGGACAAGGTTAACACGCTCGCAGTTCCCGTATCCAGCCTCCTCGACACAGTGGACTGGGCATCAGGGCCACTTGGCCCGAAATCGGAATGGCCTGCCTGTCTGCATGCCGCCATCGGCATCATGCTTCCCTCACAGGCGCAGATCGTGATGTTCTGGGGGCCGGAGTTTGTCGCGTTCTACAACGACGCCTACGCGCCAACCATAGGCAACAAGCACCCACACGCATTCGGCAGACCCGCTCGAGAACACTGGAACGAACTCTGGGATGACCTCGAGCCGCTGTTGAAGCGCGTCCTTGCGAAGGGAGAAACGGTCGCCGCAAAAGACAGGCCATTTTATATCGAAAGACACGGTTACCCCGAAACGGTGTACTTCGACATTTCGTATTCTCCGGTCGCGGATCAGGACGGCACCGTGCGTGGTGTGTTCTGCATCGTCAACGAAACGACCGAGCGGGTGAAGGCGGACGCGGCTTTGCGAGAGAGCGAGGAGCGTCTAAGGGCCATCTTCGCGCAGTCGGCCGCTGGCATAGCCCTCGGCGATCTGACCGGAAAACTCCTCAGCGTGAACGATCATTTCTGTCGGATCGTCGGTCGGCCGAGGGACGAGCTGATCGGCATCCGCATGCAGGAGATTACGTTTGCCGACGATCTTCCCGAAAACCAGCGCCTGTTCCAGCACATGGTTCAGACCGGTGAAAGCTTCGAGATAGAAAAGCGCTACGTCCGTGGTGACGGAAGTCTGGTGTGGGTCGCGAACTCGGTCTCCGCAATCCGCGATGACGGGGGAAACATGTCGCAAGCTGTCGCCATTTCGGTCGATATCGGCGAGAGACGACACGCGCAGGAGATCGAGAAACACCTCGCATCGATGATCGCCTCTTCCAATGACGCGATTATGGGCATCGATCTCGATATGAAGATCACCAGCTGGAACGCAGCTGCGGAAAAGCTCTATGGTTATTCGCAGGATGAAGTCGTCGGCCGGTCGGTGCTGATGTTGGTGCCGGATGGGAGGCAGGAAGAGGAGCCGAGGATCCTCACGGAGGTCAGGGCAGGCCGTTTCGTTGAACCCTACGAGACGCAGCGTCGTCGAAAGGACGGGCGGCTTGTCGAGGTGCTTCTCAGCGTGTCGCCGATCCGCGACGCCAACGGACGTGTTATAGGCGCCTCCAAGACGGCGCACGACATCACCGCCCGCAAGGATGCAGAGCGGCTGAAATCCATTCTCGTCAATGAACTCCATCATCGCGTCAAGAACGTCCTTGCGACTGTGACGGCAATTGCGAGACAAACGCTTGGTCGCGACAAGGCAAACCACGAGGAGGTGGAAGCCTTCACCAGCAGATTGACGTCGCTGAGCAGAGCGCAGGACCTGCTGGTGCACGCCGATTGGCAGCACGCAGATCTCAAGGCCGTCATGCAGCAGGCCTTGTCACCTTATCCCGTCGACGCCTTTCAGATTGGCGGGCCTAGCGTTCCCTTGCCCCCGAGAGCGGTCGTGTCACTTTCCCTTGCTCTCCACGAACTGGCGACCAACGCGGCAAAATACGGTGCACTGTCCGCGCCTGGCGGCCAGGTATCCATCTCGTGGCAATTCGAGCCTCTTGCAGACAACCGCCTGCGGATTGTGTGGGAGGAGCGAGGGGGGCCGGAGGTTGCTCCGCCCCGGCGCAGGGGTTTCGGTTCGACTCTCATTGAGCGGCTTCTGTCCGCCGAATTGAAGGGCGAGACGAAATTCGTCTACGAGAAGAGCGGTGTGATCTGCGTCATTGAGGCGGAAATGTCGAAGGATGATGATGGCGCGGCGTAATGAGGCCGAAGAGCGCGGAATGGCTTATGATCGGGGCCCCGCCCGAGACGGGCGGGACTCGTTTGCAGATATGAAGGGCTATCTCCTGTAGGCGAGTCCGCCCCAGATTCTTCCTTCATCCCTATGTCGACCACCGTGAACAGCGCCGATGTAAGCTGCTGCAGAGGACACGATTGCTGAAGCCGCCAATAAAAATGCGGTCAGAATGCCGGTGATTCGTGCTTTCTCCGCAACGTCAGCCGCCTGCCTCTTGGCATCCTCCAGCGCTTTCTCTGCCTGCGCCTTCATTTCGTCGACGCGCTTTTGGGCCTCATCGACTTTTTGCTGCGCTTCCGTCCGTACGGCCTGCACCCGCTCCACCGTCTGATTGACCCTGTTCTGGGCATCGGTCTGGCTGATGCCGGTACGCGTAGCAATCTGTGTCGTGAGCCAGTTTCTGTCAGCGTCGGAAATTTCGCCTGTCGACAGCAGATTTCCCAGGATGCCGCTTATTTGCCGCTGGTAGTCACCGACGGTTTGATCGGCCTGCGGCGACGCTGCCTGTCCGTCCATTCGCAACAGCGTATCAGTAAAATAATCGAGCGGATTGGCCCTGAGGCCCTGCGGAAGCATCTGCTCAATGCTGGGCGCTGCTGCCTGCCCGGCCCCTTGCGCGATACCGCCAGCGGCACTGCCGGCTCCTGAAACGATTCCCCCGGCGACCTGTCCGACGCCTTGCGCCGCTCCACCAACCGCCGTTCCGGTTGCCTCAATTGCTGTCTGGGCGGCGCTTCCAACAGCTCTTGCACCACCTGAAATAACGCCCAGGGCCAGGAATGCCGAGACGACCGTTCCAATCCCCCAAACCACCAGCCCATTCAGGCCGTCACGAACGGTCAATTCGTTTCGGTCCGCCTGCCCTGCGGGTCTGCGCATCCGGCCGGTGATGTAACCGCCCAGCATGTAAGAGCCGACCATAGAAACGACCACGAAGAGGCCGGTTATGATCAGCCAGACTGAACTGATCTCACCGCCATTGTCCGCCGAGATTGAACTCAGTCCCAATCCGCTGGCAAACGCGGTGAGAACCGCCATTGCCCCGGAGGCAATAAACGCACCGGCAAAAATGGCAGGCCAGTCGACGTAGCTCCGATTGGCGTCAGTAACGATTGGATCAACCATTAGCGTAACCCCAACAGTGAGAGAATGAACAGGACGACCACGACCAGCCCGACTAGGTAAATGATAGAGTTCACGGTATCTCCTCCGAAAGGGGGCAGATTCTCCGCATGGCGGATGACTGCATGCTGTGGGAAATGCGAGCTTCATTGCTCGTGAACCAAACTCGTCGCGCTCAAAAAAGTTTCACCCCCGATCGCCGTCGCTGGCAAATCCGGATTCAAGACCGATTCCCTGTCTGCGATGTGTCTTGTCTCGCGTCGCCGGCCTCTAAAGAACCTTCGACAGTTAGACCCATTGTTGGCGGCGTCTGAGGAGGCGCGGTCCCGGTGTTGTGCGATAGCTGAAGCAAGTGTTCGCAAGACCCACCGGCCAGGGCTTTACGCGACGCAAAGCAATCATTCGTCCTGGAACATCCGAGAGAGGCGCGGGTTAGATGCTGATCAAGGAGGCTTCGATGAACCAAAATACCTTTCAACAACATGGCAGTTCTGTTCCCGCGGCATCAGAGGGCAACGGACAGCCGAACCCCGCGGGTGTCCAGCCGCAAATCTCCGACGCTCCCCTCGTTGACGCGGCGCTTGCAGAGGTAGCGGAGCGCGATGACAGCCTTGCAGCGCAATTGAGCGATGAGATAAACGCACTGCGCGCCGAGATCGACAGTTTGAAAGTCCGTGCTGGCGAAACCGCTTCACGGGCTTTGGTGTCTGTAAATGCGGTTGCCCGGATCAATCGCCGTGCCGCACGTAGCGCGATCGGCAGAAGTCCTTGGGCTTCACTTTGCCTTGCCGCGGGTGTAGGTTACGTGTTGGGCTGCAGCACGTTGCGAAAAGACGGATGGCGGTGGCGGTAAAATTGAGAACGGCCGCAGCAGCGCGGCGTTTCGCTTCAGATACGGCGGATCACCCTTGCCAGTCCTGGGTTCTGCGCCATGCTGGACAAGGGAACCGCATTTTTCTTCTCCGGCGGCAGCATGACAATACCATGGCTGGAGACGGCCCACTGGGGCATCAACCCCACCGGGCGGTGCCGACAGCAATGACCGGACCGGTTGCCTGACCGGTCGGTGAACCACCGAATGGTTCGACACTGATCGCGAAAGTCGTACCTTCCTTTATATTGCCACGCATGTCGGCGGGAATGACGAGGTCGCCATTCGTGCCGGGCTGGAAAACGCCGAGCGAGCGGGTCTTGCCGCCGTCCATGACGAGCCACAGTTCCAGTGACTTTTCGTCCGTCTTTCCGGTCGCCACGGGAACGATACGCATTCGGCCCGATTCCGCGTCGTAGGACGCGAGGAGATTGACTTGGCTGTCGGTTGTCGCAAGCTCGGCCACAAGCGGGCTTGTGCCGTCCCGTTGTTCCGGGAACGCGGCATAAACGACGGCAGCCACGGCGGTTGCGCTGGTGGCTACGGATATCCAGCGCCAGAAAGATGCGGAGTTCCACAAGGTGCCATTCGTGTTGACCGCTCTGCTGCCGAACAGACGCTCTTGAATACGGGCAAGAATAGCGGCGCTGGGCGTCTCTTCCTGGTAATCGGCGTTAAAGTCTGAAAACTCGGTCTCCCAGCGCTGCACCAGTTGCGCGAAGACCCTGTCCTCCTGGATACGCTGTTCCACTTCGCGGCGCTTTTCAAGCGGCAGGACACCGAGCACATATTCGCCTGCGAGTATTTCATCGCGCGAGTGCATTCCGCCGCTGTGGTCGCCCGTCGTCATCGCTGCATGCACTCTCTGAGTTTGAGAAGACTGCGCCGCAGCCAGGTTCTAACCGTATTCAGTGGCACGCGTAATTCGTCGGCGAGTTCGAGATAGCTCAGACCCTCGACATACGCCCGGCGTATTGCCTGTGCGTGCACAGTCTCAAGTTCCCGCATGCAGTCGTCGATCCTGCGGCCTTCATCCGCCAGAACAACATTCTGTTCAGGATCGCGAACGCTTTCGTCGACGAGGTCATATGCCTCGTCAATGTCATCGCCAGCAGGTCTGCGGGCGCGAATCGTGTCTATGGCGTGGTTGCGCGCGATGGTGGCGAGCCATGTCGCCGGTTTGCCGGCACTAGCGGCAAATGTGCGGGCGCGCTGCCACACCTTGATATAAATTTCCTGCAGCGCCTCCTCGGCGTCCGTTCTGTCCCGCAGGATTTTCAGGCAGATCGCAAAAAGCTTCGGGCTTGTTGCCTGGTAAAGCGAGACGAATGCTGAACGATCACCCATGCCGACGCGGTGGATAAGGCTTGCGATCTCTGTGCCCTGCATTCGAACCTTCCTTGCTATTCTTCCTTTATAGGATCGTCTTTCGAAGGAAGACAAGAGATGCTTGGGAAGTTCGTTCCGGACACGCCCTGTGATCATCGGGCGCAGGCCGCAGGAGGCGACGGTCATCATGGCCAGCCTGCCGAGTTTTCCAACGGGCCAATGATGCGTACCGTGACAAGAAAGCCGATGACGGCCGCTGCCGCGGAGACGAAGGTGCCCCACAGCAGATCGGCAACGGTCAGGGTCGTCGACCAGCTTTTCAGCGTCGCCTGATTGGTCAGATCATATGTGGCATAAGCCATGAAGCCCACGGCAGCGCCGTAAAGCAGCGCCGTGCTCCATTGTCCCGAAATAAGTGCCGGACGCACGGCGAGAAAAGTAAGGCCGGCGGCGTAGATGAGATAAAAGATGAACGCCGGAGCGAGACGGAAATTTTCCGCCAGAAGATCGCCGATGGCCGGTCGATAAAGTCGTGACGCCATGGTGCTCAACCAGATGAAATCGATCACCAGAAAGGCAACCAGGGTGAAGAAATAGGCGGCAAGATATGTCTTCATCGATTTTTTCCTTTGCCATTGATCAGGCGACTTTTTGGTCTGGTTGACGAGAGAGGGAGGATCTGGGACGTGGCTAGTCGATCCTGGTCCAGCTTATGCCCTTGCACAGCAGACCGGCGATGATGCAGCCTTTCGTAGTCATGTTGTTGCCTGCCACCGTCACCGTTATCTTGTAGGATTTATCCCGCTGTGGGTCGAAGGCCGTGCCGGTGTAATTGCCCGTCTCGCCCGGCCTGATGTCCATGATCAGGCGATCGCCGGTCTTTTCTTTCTGGGTGCCGGGTTTGATCCATGTGTTTGTCGCACATATTTTCTCGCCGCAGGGAGCGATCAGCACTTTCGCCTTGCCGTCGCCCCGCGCCCAGTTGCCGTTGATATCGGCTGCGGTCGCACTCGTTCCCACCAGCACCGGAGACAGGGCGGATACAATTGCCAATCCAAGTATCTTCATCGTGGTTCTCCGTTTTTTTGTCCCGCCTCATCCGTGTTCTATTGTGTACAGCCCGACATTAATGGTTCCCTCGGCAAAACCTGCTTCGCAGTAGCAGAGGTAATAGTCCCACATCCGCCGAAAGCGCTCGTCGAAGCCGAGCAGGGAAATAGTCTGCCACCGGGCATGGAAACGCTGGCGCCATTCCGCCAGTGTGAGCGCATAGGACTGGCCGAAAAGCTCCTTTTCCGTGAGTTTGAGGCCGGCTTGCCCCACGGCTTTTTCCAGAGCTGAATCGGAGGGCAGGAAGCCGCCAGGAAACACGTATTTCTGAATGAAATCGGCCTTGCGCCGATACGTATCGAAGCGGTTTTCTTCAATGGATATGATTTGCAGCACCGCCCGACCGCCGGGTTTCAGGCAGCGCTTCAGCGTCCCGAAATAGCTTGGCCAATAGGCTTCGCCGACAGCTTCAAACATTTCCACGGAGACGATGTTGTCGAATTGACCTTTGACGTCGCGGTAGTCCTGCAGCTTCAGTTTGATCCGGTCAGCCTTGTCTGCTTTTTCCGCAGCATTTTCCGCCCAGCGCAACTGGGAGGGCGACAGGGTGATGCCGGTCACGTTGGCATTGTGCTGCGTGGCGAGGTGGATGGCGAGCGCGCCCCAGCCGCAGCCGATTTCCAGCACATCCTTGTCGCCGGTCAACTGCAACTTTTCCGCAATACGCTCGAGTTTCTTCTGCTGCGCTGCCTCAAGGGTTGGTGTCATCAGGTCGAAAATCGCCGATGAGTAAAGCATCGAGGGATCGAGCCATTGCCGGTAAAACTCGTTGCCGAGATCGTAGTGCGCCTCGATGTTGCGTCGGCTGCCACGTCTGGTATTGGCGTTCAGCCCGTGCGCAAGCCGGTTGATGAGGCGCATGGGCAGGCTGCCGCGCATTGATTTCGTGAAAGCATCACGATTTTGCGCGGCGAAACGGATAAGCGCGGTCAGGTCCGGTGTGGACCAGTCGTTCTCAATGAAGCCTTCCGCAAAGCCAATATCACCATTGACGAACAGACGGCGGATTGCCCGCCAGTTATGCAGAACGAGAATGGCGTCGATGCCTTCCGATGTCCCCGATTTTTCGATGGTTCCGCCGCCGGGGAGGGTGATGCGCAGCCGGCCGCGGTGAATATTGTTCAGCAGCCGGGTGATGAGCCATGCGCCGGGGCCCATACGGCCGCTGACGCGGGTGTTCTGCACCGGTAATTCCGAGAGATTGTCAAACGGGGTCATGAATTCTGGCCTCGATTTGCGACGATGAAGGGTGAACGAAGGATATTGGCTGTTCCGGTGGCGGCGGGCGCTTTCTCAGCCCCACCCCCTTCAGCCAGATTTTCAGCGCTTCCCAGTGAATGCCGAGAACGACTTTCAGGGTCAGGAAAGGAATGGTGACAAAGGCTCTCAGCAAGGCTCGATCGGTCAGTTCGATCCTTCGGGCAAGATGCCGGGCGGTCAGGACGGCGCCATCATCGTCGAATGTTTCAATGACGATCTTCAGCCTCTCCCCAGGCGGGATGACGCGGAAAACATAGTGAAGGTCCATGTCCATGAAGGGCGAGACATAAAAAGCCTTGTCACAGCGCTGTACGATCTCCGCGCCCATGCCGGACTCTACGGGGATCAGATAGGAATGCCGTTGGCCGAAAGTGTTGTCCACTTCCCAGAGGATGGCTTTGAGTTCCATGTCGCGGCCATGGCAGAAGAACACGCTGAGCGGATTAAAGGACCAGCCAAGCAAACGCGGCATGGTAAGCAGGCGCACCGGCCCTCCATCCGCCGTCATGCCCGCCGCCGTCATTGCCGCATCTATCTGCTGGCGCAGCCCAAGCCCGCTGCCGTTGCCGCGGTCCCTGCGATGAAATGAAAACAGGTTGAACCGGTCCACCGAGAAAAACCGCAATTTCCGGTCCAGCGTCTCCAACTCATCGAGATCGAGAAACAGCGAATAGATTCGATAGTCCAGTTTGTGGGTTTTCGGCTTGAACCGGGCGTGGGTGACATGGCCAGGGAAAAGCGCAGAGACGAGGGGAGGCTTCATGCCGTCGCCTCCATGGATCGCGTGTCCCTGGCAATCGTCTCTAAATCGAGGCGGATGATCCGGCCGCTGTCGTCCGCCACCTTCCATGGGCGGGACAGGCCACCGAGATCTTCAGCGACGGCAAGCCCAGCCTGGAGGCCGTCTTCATGAAAACCGGAACCGAAATAGGCGCCGCAGAACCAGGTGTTTCGCAAGCCCTGTAAGGCCCATAGTTCCTGGCGCATCTGTTCGGTTCCGGCGTCAAAGACGGGGTGGTGATAGGTCTCTTCGGCGATGATCTTTCCTTGATGCGGTTCCCGCACCGGGTTCAAGGTCACGAAAATATCCTCGGCTTCGCCGAGCGGCTGGAGCCGGTTCATCCAGTATGTGATGCTGGGCTGGCCCGCTTCGGTGCGCGTGTCGGCCACATAATTCCAGCTTGACCAAGCCGCGCGGCGGCGCGGCATGAAGGTGTTATCAGTGTGAAGCACGGCCCGGTTTCGCGTATAACCAAAGGCACCGAGAATGCGCTTTTCGACACGTGTCGCATCCGCCAGCAAGTCCAGGGCCTGATCCGCATGCGTCGCGATGACCACGTCATCGAAGCGGGCAATCTCACCCTGCGCAGTTGTAATTTCGACGCCGTGCGGCAGGCGGCGAATACGCGTCACTGGCGTTGACAGGCGAATTCTGTCTGCAAACGGTGCCGTGAGGCGTTTTACATATTCGCGCGAGCCACCAACGACGGTGCGCCAGACCGGCCGGTTGCGCAGCAACAGCAAACCGTGATTGCGGCAGAATTTGATGAAATGCGCCGCCGGATAACGGCCTACTTCCATGGCCGGTGTGGACCATATCGCCGCAGCCATCGGGTAGAGATGATCGTCGCGGAACGCTGCGCCGTAGCGATTACGCGTCAGATAATCGTCGAGGGACATGTCAGCCATCGAGTGCAGGTCACGCGGGGCGTTGCGATAAAATCGCAGGAGGTCCGCAAGCATCGACCAGAAGCGGGGTTTTAGAGCATTTCTCTTCTGTGCGAGCAGGCCAAACCCGTTTCCGCCGGAATATTCAAAGCCGCCATTATCAAGGGAAACAGCGAACGACATGTTCGAGGCTGCGGTCGGCACGTTCAGCTTTCGAAAAAGCGCGGTCAGATTGGGGTATGTCCAGTCGTTATAGACAATGAAACCCGTATCGACATGGATCGGGCCATTCTTCGTATCGAATGTCACCGTGTTGCTGTGGCCTCCGACGCGGTCTGCCGCCTCGAAGACCGTGACATCGTGCCTTTGCGACAAGAGCCAGGCTGCTGACAGACCGGAAATTCCCGTTCCCACTATCGCGATGCGGCGCCGGTTGTCTCGTCGCATTGTTTCGGTGTCGGTCATCGATCCTCGCTATCGCATTGTAGAAATTGTCTTTGGACAGCGCAGATACGAAGCAGCCGTCTGATAAGTTTCAGCGGCAGGCGGTTTTTCGAATTTTTTTCGAACCCTGAAACTCTTTTGCTGGTTAGGCCGTATTTGCCATCACGAAACCCGGCCTCGATCGATTAAAAGTGGTGAGCGAAGTAGTGATGTTTTCCGTGATCCTGACGCTTGCCATTCTGATGTCGCTGCTGATGGCGGGAGCCTGGGCATTACAAAGAGCGACCGGCTCGAGCGGCTGGATCGACACCGTCTGGTCGGCAAGCGTCGGGCTCGGCGGCATCTTGGCTGTGTTGCTGGCGGAGGGCGATGGCGGGCGGCGCAGTATCGTATTCTGTCTCGTTGTCGTATGGTCCCTGCGGCTTGCTGGACACATAGGCCTGCGCACGCGGGGTGGCGGGGAAGATCCGCGTTATGCAAAACTCATGGAGCAATGGGGCGAAACCGGTCCCCGGCGGCTTTTCTTCTTCCTGCAAATACAGGCGGTTGCCGCCTTCGTGCTTGTTTTGGCTGTTTATCTAGCCGCCAGCAACGACCGGATTTTCCCGCGTACCATAGATCTTCTCGCCACCATGGTTGCGCTTGTTGCACTGGCAGGTGAAGCGCTCTCGGACGCCCAGCTGTCGAAATTCAGGAAAACCCCCGAAGCGAAAACCGGTATATGTGAAACCGGTCTCTGGCGTTATTCACGCCATCCCAATTATTTCTTCGAATGGCTTTTCTGGTGCAGCTTGCCGCTGCTGGCCCTTCAGGCGCACGGCTTGTCCTGGGCGTCGCTTGCCGCGCCCGTCATGATGTACTGGCTGCTCGTCCATGTCTCCGGCATTCCGCCGCTTGAAGAGCACATGCTGAAATCGCGCGGAGAAAAATTCCGTGCCCTGCAACGCCGCGTCAACGCCTTCTTTCCGGGGCCGCGCAAAAACGAGGAAACGCCATGAATATGCTCGCCTTTGCCATCAATGCCGCAGAACGCGCGGCGCTCAACGACAGCGTTACACTCGCCGGAATAGATATGCTCTGCGCAAGAACGAAACGGCGGCTCGCCAAAATACCGCCGGATGCCGAGGCGGCTTTTGCGGCGGATATGGCGAAATTCCCCGTCGCCAGCCATACCGACGAGGCGAACAGGCAACACTATGAAGTCCCCGCTGAATTTTTCGCACTGGTTCTCGGAGCCCAGCGGAAATATTCCTGCTGCTATTATCCCCATAACAAGACAAGCCTCGGTGAAGCGGAGACAGCTGCTCTCGCCGAGACGGTAGACCATGCCGAGTTGGAGGACGGCATGGACATTCTCGAACTCGGCTGCGGCTGGGGTTCGCTGTCGCTTTATATGGCAGCGCGTTTTCGCAATGCGCGGATCACGTCTGTCTCCAATTCCGCATCGCAACGGGAATCCATCCTTGGCCGCGCGCGTGAGCGCGGGCTGTCCAATCTTTCCGTGGTGACCGCAGACATGAACGATTTTGCGACCGGCGATCACTTTGATCGCGTCGTATCGGTCGAAATGTTCGAACATATGTCGAATTGGCAGGTGCTCTTCGAACGCGTTCGTACCTGGCTGAAACCTGATGGCAAGTTTTTCCTCCATGTCTTCAACCACCGCAGCCGATCCTATCGTTTCGACCACAACAACCCCGCCGACTGGATTGCCCGGCATTTTTTCACCGGCGGCATCATGCCCGCTTTTGATCTTCCCCATCGTTTCAGCGAGGTTCTTACCGTCGAAAGGGAATGGAACTGGCCGGGATCGCATTATCGGCGCACGGCTCTCGCCTGGCTTGAGAATTTCGATCGGGAAATCGGCCACATAAGGCCGATCCTGCAGCGTGTTTATGGCGCTGACGCGCGGTTATGGGAACGCCGCTGGCGTCTGTTTTTTCTCGCAACGGCCGGGCTGTTTGGTCACGAGGACGGTAACGTCTGGGGTGTGGGTCATTATCTCATGAAGCCCGCTGTTGTTGCCGAAACCTGAGAGGGACGTGGCCGACGGCGAAACAATTTCGTGTAAGCAAACGTTTACATCCGTAGAATAATGGCTAGGCTGGCCGCGTTTTGAGCAGGCCGTCGATCACAGAGCGGCTGGAGAAAGTCATGAGTTCAGTCACGCCGAAGCTGGATAGTTGCGGCGCCGAGCCCATCCACATTCCCGGCGCTATCCAGCAACATGGCGCACTCTTCGTGCTGTCCGCGCGTCAGTTGGCCGTCGTGCAGGCGAGCGATAACCTGCAGGATTTTCTAGATGCGCCTCTATCGATCGGGGTGATTCCAGACCGGGGAACATTGCCTTTTATCGAGGCGTTACCGGCTTGGTATTCCGGTGACGACAGCAGCTTCAGATATGTCTGGACCGAAAAAAAACTCGATGTCTCGGCGCATCGGTCGGGAAGCGTGATCATCGTCGAGCTTGAGAGAACAGGCCCGGGCGCATCCGCCGAAGCGCTGATGAGCGAGTTAACGGGCCTCGCCCAATATCTCAACAGCACGCCGTCGCTGAGCGACGCACTGTCTCGAGTTGCACAGCTTGTTTCCTCGATCAGCGGTTATGACCGGACCCTCATTTATGACTTCGGTCCCGACTGGAGCGGTCATGTCGTGGCGGAAGCCGGCAGCGGCGCGTTGCCTTCATATATCGGGCTTCGCTTCCCGGCTGGCGACATCCCGCCGCAGGCGCGCAAGCTTTATACGGTCAACCGTCTGCGTATGATCCCGGACGTCGATTACAGGCCCGTGCCTGTCATGCCGCAGGTCAACTCGGAAACGGGCGCAGTGCTCGATATGAGCCTTTCACAGCTCCGCAGCGTTTCGCCCGTTCATCTGGAATACATGCGTAACATGGCGACGGCGGCCTCGATGTCGGTGTCAATCATCGTCAATGGCAAATTGTGGGGGCTGATCGCATGCCATCACGCCGCCCCGCACTCCGTCTCGCTCGCCGTGCGCGAAGCCTGCGATTTCGCCGCCCAGCTCCTTTCGATGCGGATCGCAATGGAGCAAAGTTCTCAGGATGCTTCGCGCCGGCTGGAACTTGGTCATGTCCAGGCTCGCCTGCTCAAGCGGATGGCGGCGGCACAAAGATGGGTTGACGGCCTTCTGGGCGGGGAGAGCGAAAAGGACGATCTGCTGGAGCAGGTGGGGGCTGAGGGAGCGGCACTCCTTTTTGGCGATGAGTACCATCTCGTGGGCAAGACTCCCTCGCAGGAGCAGGTCGAAGGATTGATCCGCTGGCTCGGCGAACGCGAGGTTGCAGACCTGTTTGCCACAGACAATCTTGCCGGCGATTATCCCGCTGCTGCGGCGTTTGCGTCCGTGGCAAGCGGGATCATAGCGATGCGGGTTTCGGAATTGCACGGAAGCTGGCTGATCTGGTTTCGGCCGGAAGTCGTAAAGACGGTGCGCTGGGGCGGGGATCCGCACAAGACAGTGCATGAGAGCGGGCGCATTCATCCGCGCAAATCGTTCGAAACCTGGAAAGAGCAGGTGCGCAACACAGCCTCACCGTGGTCAGCGCCCGAGCTTGCAGCGGCGCGGGAGTTGCGTGGCGCGATCATCGGCATCGTCCTGCGCAAGGCGGAGGAAATGGCGGATCTGACAAAAGAATTGCAGAGGACCAACAAGGAGCTGGAGGCATTTTCCTACTCGGTTTCGCATGATCTCCGTGCGCCCTTCCGTCATATTGTCGGTTTCGCCCAGCTCTTGCGCGAACGCAGCAACGCCCTGGATGAAAAATCGCTCCACTATCTGCAGATGATCTCCGAAGCGGCACTCGGCGCAGGCAGGCTCGTGGATGATCTTCTGAATTTCTCGCAACTCGGCCGCACGCAAATCACAATGGTGCCGGTAGACATGGAGAAAGTCGTGAACGAGGTTCGCCGGTCCCTCGCTCATTCCATCGCTGATCGGCAGATCGAATGGCATATCGGCAATCTGCCCGTATCGCTCGGAGATCCGACCCTGCTTCGGCAGGTGTGGTACAACCTCGTTGACAACGCGATCAAATATTCCCGCCAGAAACCCGTTTCGATTATCACCATTTCCGCGGCAGAAATCGAAGGTGGCGTGACCTACTCGGTCGAGGATAACGGTGTCGGCTTTGACATGGCCTATTACAGCAAGCTTTTTGGTGTGTTCCAGAGATTGCAGCGGGTAGAGGATTTTGAGGGAACGGGAATTGGACTTGCGCTGGTAAGACGAATTGTTGAACGCCACCACGGTTCGGTCAGCGCTAAGGGAACTGTGGGAGAGGGAGCCACGTTCTCCTTCACATTGCCGGTTACGAAAGTTGAAGAGGAAAAAATTGCCTGAACTCAGACCTATTCTTCTCGTGGAGGATAATCCACGCGATCTGGAATTGACGCTAACTGCGCTGGAAAAATGTCAACTGGCGAACGAGGTCGTCATTGCACGTGATGGTGCCGAAGCGCTTGATTATCTCAATGCCTCGGGTAGCTTCCACAACCGGCCTGCCGGCGATCCGACCGTGGTTCTTCTTGATCTCAAGCTGCCGAAAGTTGACGGGCTCGAGGTCCTCCAGACCGTTAAGGGCAGCGATCACCTCAAGCATATTCCGGTCGTCATGCTGACCTCCTCCCGTGAAGAACAGGATCTCGTAAAGAGCTACGAACTCGGCGTGAACGCCTTTGTGGTGAAGCCAGTGGAGTTCAATCAGTTTTTTAAGGCGATACAGGATCTTGGCGTGTTCTGGGCCCTGCTGAACGAACCGCCGCCGGGCGCGCGCCGCAATGGTGCGTGAGGCGATGCCGCAGATGGAGCAAAGCAAGCTTCTTCTTCTCGAAGACAGCTCGGTTGATGCCGAACTGATCGAGGATCAGCTTTCACGGATCTCTCCGCCCCCTGTCGTGACCAGGGCGGTGGGTAAAACTTCCTTCATCGAGGCTCTGGAAAATCAGCAGTTCGATATCATTCTCGCAGATTTTTCCCTGCCGGACTTTGACGGCATGGCTGCGCTTGATGTCGTCATGCAAACGAGACCCGACACGCCCTTCATTTTCGTTTCCGGTGTTCTCGGCGAAGACGCGGCGATCGATGCCTTCAGGCGCGGCGCCACTGATTATGTCCTGAAGCAGCGACTGGCGAGGCTGCCCTCCGCAGTGGGTCGCGCTCTCGCGGAAGCACGGGAAAAGGAGGAGCGGAGACGGGCGGAAATGCACAAGGAGCTGCTCGTCCGCGAACTCAGCCATCGTGTCAAGAACACGATGGCGATGGTCATTTCCATCATTCGGCGCACTGCAAAAGGCAGTTCATCCGTAGAGGATTATCAAGAGAGGCTCGTGGCCCGCGTGAGTGCGCTCGCCGAAAGTCATGCCCTGCTTTTCCAGAGCAACTGGGGACAAACCGATCTCAAGGATGTCGTGAAGCGGGCAATTGAACCCCATAACACTTTTGCCAGCCGCGTCGAGCTCGACGGTCCTGACGGGGTTAGCGTATCGCCTAAATCCGCATTAGCGCTTGGCATGATTTTACATGAACTGGTGACGAATGCGCAGAAATACGGTTCGCTTTCAGAAGCAACCGGGAAGGTGCAGGTCTTCTGGAAAAGGCTTCGTAACGATGAAGGCCGGGACCTTATCGAGCTGCGCTGGCATGAAAGCGGTGGCCCGCCCATTTCTGTTCCGCTGGAGACCGGTTTCGGAACGACCCTTGTTACGCGGGGAGCCCAGTACGAGCTGCAGGGCGACAGTGAAATCCGCTATGATCGCGACGGCCTGAAATATCGGGTGATTTTCCCTCTGGACTGAAGTGTCGCATATCAGCGTTACCGGACGTTGCGGGTATTTTCCCGCTAGCCGGTGTGCGCGAATTCGGTCGCCAGAACATTCGGGAGATTATCAAAATCGCACGGCTTGGAAATGATCGTCAGCCCTGTCAATTGCGTGCGAATACCGGGTATCTCGGCATATCCGCTGCAGATGACGAAAGGTATGCTCTCGGCCCTCAGTCGTTCGATCACGGGAAAGGATAATTCGCCCTTGAGATTGAGGTCGATGACCGCTCCATCCAGATCGGTTGCGCTTATTTTCTCCAGCGCTGCGGCTATATCGGAAACCGGCCCGATGACGTCGACACCGAGGTCGGACAGAAAGTCCTCCATATCCATCGCCAGAAGGGCGTCGTCTTCCAGAACGAGGATATGCTTTCCCTGAAAATCATATTGCATAGCTTACCGCATTCACATGGTCGCAGGCGCGCCCGGACATTTTACCAACAGCGCTGAACGCCTGAAGATCGAGGTGGTTCCACCCTTGTGTAAAAAGAAATCATTCGCATCCGTCGCTTGCGTACTCTAGTTTGTGCTGCGAACTAACTGCCTACCGGGAATGTTACTGCTGTGACTGGTTTTTCACCGTTTGCCCAGCGAAGCCTTTTGATGCTTGCTGTTGGCGTTGCAATTTTGATTGGCATGGTCTCCACATCTTTGTGGCTGGTGCAGGTGAATAATCTCTATTCCCAGGAAACGGCGGAACTGCGCCGTGTCCGTGCCGCAATTCTGGATGTGCTGACGACGATGCAGGACGTCGAAACCGGCCAGCGGGGATATCTGCTTACCAACAATCGCGAATATCTGGGGCCTTACGAAGAGGCCCTTCAGGGCTTGCCCGAACGCCAGGCGCGACTTCTCGATCTTCTGAAAGGGGAAGAGCGATATAAGCAACCTCTCGCTGGCTTGAAGCAGGCGATCGACGCAAAGCTCTCCGAGACACGCGAAACCATCGATTTGCAGCGCGCGGGTCGCATTACCGAGGCGGCCGAGGTCGTTCGAAATAACGACGGCAAACGCTTCATGAATGAGATCAGGAGTGTTCTGTCGGACCTTCAGTCGGATACCGACGATCGCCTGCGCGTCATCGTTGCGGATCAACTGGGCGCCGCCAATACACTTCGTTGGGTAACGATTGGCGGTGCCGTTGCAATTCTCATCGTGGTCGGCGGGTCGATACTGCTCGTCTTTACTTATATTCGCGCGCTAAACAGGTCGCGGGAGGATGTGGACGAACTCAATCGCCATCTTGAGGAGCGTGTCGAGGAAAGAACACGCGATCTTCGCCGGGCCAACCAGGAAATTCAGCGCTTCGCTTATATCGTTACTCATGATCTGAGGGCGCCGCTTGTCAACATCATGGGCTTCCTTTCCGAATTCGATACGTCGCTGAAGCCGGTCACCAACTATGTCCTGGCAGATGGAAAAACGCTGACGCAGGACGTGATCCGAGAGGCGCGGCTGGCGGTTGAGGAAGACATACCCGAAGCCATCGGGTTTATCCGTTCATCGACCCGCAAGATGGACCAGCTGATCAACGCCATTCTGAAGATATCCCGTGACGGCCAGCGCAAGCTTCAGCCTGAGAAAGTCGATATCGAAACTTTGCTCTCCTCGCTTTCAGAGACCGTGCGCCATCAGATCACGGCCAATGGAGGAGAGATTCATGTCGACACGCCCAAGCTGACAGTCGTGACGGACCGCATATCTCTCGACCAGATTCTAGGTAATCTTCTCGATAACGCGGTGAAATATCAGATGCCTGGGCGCCCTCTGAGGTTAACGGCACGCGCCTATCCGGCCGGGCGCGGCGCGATCGCCATTGAAATTGGCGACAACGGGCGCGGTATCGGTGAGCAGGATCTTGAGCGTGTCTTCGAACTGTTTCGTCGGGCGGGCGAACAGGACCAGCCCGGTGAAGGAATAGGTCTCGCACATGTCCGTTCGCTAATCAGAAATTTAGGAGGTGACATTAGGGTGGAGTCGCGACTCGGGGAAGGCAGCACATTTATCTTGCTGCTTCCGAGTGACCTCAGAAGAGTAACGAAGGAAGGCGACAAATGAAAGCGACCGGTCAGGAAGTAACGATCGTGATGATCGAAGACGACGAGGGACATGCCCGTCTGATCGAGAAGAATGTGCGCAGAGCAGGTGTCAACAACGAGATCGTGCCGTTCACACTCGGTGCAAAGGCGCTGGATTATATCCTGGGCCAAAGCCGGGACGGGCTCGTCAGCAAGGATCGCTATCTGCTCGTTTTGCTCGACCTCAATCTCCCCGACATGTCCGGCATCAGCATTCTCGAGCAGATCAAAAGCAATGAATACACCCGCCGTCTGCCTGTCGTGGTTTTGACGACCACTGATGACGAAACCGAAATTCAGAAATGCTATGATCTCGGTGCGAATGTTTATATAACAAAGCCGGTCGACTATGAGGGCTTCGCGAATGCCATCAAAAATCTCGGCCTTTTCTTTTCCGTAATACAGATACCCTGAAGGCATGATGGCTCTGCGCGTTTTGTATGTCGATGACGACCCGGCTCTGGCGCGGCTTGCGAGCCGCGTCCTTGGTCGCCACGGAATGGAGGTGGTCCATGCCGCGTCCGTTGCTTCCGGGCTTGAGCTTTTCCAAAACGGGCAGTTCGATGTCGTCGTTCTCGATCACTATTTTCAGACGGCGACGGGAATGGAGTTTCTGGCGGCTATCGAGACGGTGCCGGCCCGGGTTCCCGTTCTTTACGTAACGGGGTCCAACGAGGCCCAGATCGCCATAGACGCGCTCAAGGCTGGTGCCGCCGATTACGTCATCAAGAATGTTGGAGACGACTTTTTTCCGCTGTTGCTGGCAGCCATCAACCAGGCGCTTGAAAACCATCGCCTGCGCCAGACAAAAGAGGAAGCTGACCGTCTGCTGATAAAGGCTAAAGAGCATGCGGAAATGATGGTGAAAGAGATGAACCATCGCATCGCGAATAGTCTCTCACTGGTTTCCGCCATGATCCGGCTGCAGATCAATACGCTGAAGTCCCAGGAAGCAGAAACGGCGTTGCTGGAGACGCAGAGCCGGATTTCTGCGATCGCCGGCGTTCATCGCAGTCTCTACAATACCGCGAATGTGGGGCTCGTATCCCTGAATTCCTATCTCACCTCGATCATAAGCGACCTGTTCCAAGCTGTTCCGGGCTCTTCCTCCATCACGGTCGAAACGTCGCTCTGTGAGGTTGATCTGAACGCCGACCATGCCGTTGCGCTCGGTGTCATCGTCACTGAACTTCTGACAAACGCGCTCAAATATGCCTATCCGGATCAAGAAGGCACAGTGCGCATTAACCTGTCCGCCCAGGACGGCCGGTTCATTCTTGTTGTGGAGGATGACGGCGTCGGTGTGAAACCGGATTCAGCCCCTCGCGGCACCGGTCTCGGCACCAAGCTGATCATGGCGATGGCGCAGAATATTGGCGCCCGGGTCGAGCAGACGCACACGCACCCGGAACTCAAAAAAGGCACCCGTTTCTCGATGATATGGAATGAACGGTGACGGCATGGCCGCCGTGCCTCGCGATTATATCTCAATATAACGGCTGTCTAGCGGAGAGCGATTGGACCTCCTGGCCGTCCCCATAGCCTTCAGCGCGAACGAATGGTCAAAATATTTTGCCCGAAGCACGGAAGAGTGAAGCCGCTTTCGGCGCTCAGAGCAGAGCGACCTGCCGCCAAAGCGATTCTTTAAAATTTTTCTCTCTGCCATAGTGGAAATGCGGTACATTCTCAGGTTGTGCGCCCCGGTCGAGCAAAGTGCACAAGGCGGGTGCCGGCTGCCGCTATAAAGGCACAGCTAATATGGAACGACTGAAATTTGACCCAGGAAGTTTTCATGGGTGAAATTTTGCGTCCATAAAGCCGGCAGATGCATAGTATTTCGGCAATTTCGGAAAATGTCTTAATGCAATCTTAACGATGTTGCGCTGCAAAAAAACTTGATGGACTATTTTAATACTGCGGGAGGAAATGCTGTTCAACAAAACAGGAGTTCGTGCCATGCTGTTCCGCAATAGAGATAAAGAAAAACCTCAAGGCGCCTCGGTCAGGCTGGCCTCATATACTGTTCTCGGTGTTGTCGCCACAGTGTTTTCCTCCTCCGTGTTTCCACCTGTCTTCACTTCGCAGACAAACCGCGCCTTGATCAATGCTCCCGTCATTCCGCTGACGACCCCCATCAGTGGCGTGGTGAAAATATCCGGTAACGGCAGGGCGGCTGTTGAAAACGACAAGGTCGACAACACCACTCTGATCGGCCTGAAAGTGCAACTGGCGGCGCTCGACAATGAACTTCGCCAGAAAAACGCGATTATCGGCGATTATGCTGGCCGGGTCGACAATCTGAACAATGATCTTCTCAGCCAGCAAGCGGCTTTACTGCAGAGAACAGAATCCGACCTTGAAGCGGCAAAGGCTGCTTTGCAGATGGTGACCTATTCGACCCGCATCGCGAAAGCAGAAGCGGTGCGCAAACAGAAGCTGGTTGCCAAGGGTGTTTATTTCGGAATTGGCGACGACATCGCCGATACGATACAACTTGAAGATACAAAACTGCAGGCCGCGAAAGTTGCCGTCGACAAGCTTAACAAGGAAATGAGCTTCGCGCGCCAGGGCATCTATATCGGTTCCGACCTGCAATCCCTGCAAAATCTTCAGCAGGAAATCCGCACAAGGTCCGCCGATCTGCTGCAAATCCAGATGCAGATGACGACCATGCAGACGCGGAAAAGCGAACTCGAAGCGCTTGCCTCCGCGGAGGCCGCGCGTATCGACAGACTGACCCGCGCCGATCTCGCCATTCCGCCGGGCACGACGCTTTATAAGCCGGTTGCCGTGACGGGACGTGAAGTGGTGGCCGGCGACACCTTGGCGGAGGCGCTCGACTGTCGCAACGCTTTTGTCGTGGCAATTTTTTCCGAACGTCAGGCGCAGGCCCTTTCCGTGGGTTCAAGGGTAAAGGTAAATGCCGATGCCTGGGCGCAGGAAGCGGACGGGGTGGTAGAGCGGCTGGTGCCCCGAACCACCGAACGCGTCGACCTCGATTATGCCGTACCGTTTCCCCCCACGGAGCGGCGGGAGCTTTACGCTTATATCCGCATGGCCGGGACATCCGAGAGCCAGTTTATGAACAACGGCGTCTGTTCGGTCGGCACCTGGGTGAGTGTAAGTCTGCCGCGCGAATGGCTCGGCAAGACCCGGGAATATGTGCACGAGGCATCGGCAAGCCTCTTCCAGTTTGCGCAGGCATCCGCCAGCGAAATGCCCGACGTGAGGCAGGCCGCCTGGACGCTCATCGAGACATCACGAGAGAAAATATTCGAGCAGATGGGCATGGGCGGGCAGCCGCAACAGCCGCCGGGAATAGCGGCGCCCACTACAAAGCCGGATATCATCACGCAGCATGCGATCAGCGGTGCAGATGCCACCGCGAAAGCACCGCGCACCCAATCCTGACACCCGCATGGATTGGGCAAGCCCCTGCGGGCGCGTCCACGACGCCCGCAGGGCGACCCACCTGTTTCACACAGTCGAAGCAGCCTCATTCGCGCACGCTATCGGGCGCGGCTTTTGGGACGTATCCGGTCAACCATGAGGACAAGCGATGTATTTCACTTCAGAGGGCGATGTTCAGTCCGTCCTTTATGTCAATCTCATCATCGCCCTCTGCGCGATCCTGTTCACCATGCTTGCCGACCCGCGGCGAACGCTGGACCGGCTGGCGTTCAGCACCATCATGCTGCTTTCGCTCAGCGTCTATATTTTGTGGCGCGCCACCGATACGCTGCCTCCCTTAGAGCTTTCGCTGGAAACCGCCTGGAATTACATCTATTTCACTTTCGAACTGATCTCCGTGCTTTATGCGATGGGATCGATCCTGATCCTGACAAGACGAACGGACTGGTCTTCCATCGCAGACGAAGCCGAAGCCGGGATTACGGGCGATCCCAATGCGCCGCTGGTCGATGTGTTCATCTGCACCTACAATGAACCTTTGAACGTGCTTGAAAAATCGATTGTCGCGGCTCAGGCAATGCAATATCCGCGGTTGCGCGTTTTCGTCTGCGACGATACGCGCAGGTCCGAGGTTCGGGACTATTGCGAAACAGTCGGCGTCAATTACGTGACGCGGCCGGACAATAAGCACGCAAAGGCGGGGAACCTGAACAATGCGCTTGTCCACACCAATGCGCTGTCGGAAATTTCAGATTTCATCATGGTTCTTGATGCTGATTTTGCGCCGCAGGCCAATTTCCTGTCACGCGTGACCGGACTTTTTGCCGATCCCAAAGTGGCAGTGGTGCAGACACCGCAATTTTATTTCAACAGCGACCCCATCCAGCATAATCTCGGTATCCGCAATTCATTCGTGGATGATCAACGGGTATTCTTCGACGTATTCCAGCCTGCAAAGGACGCGGTCGGTTGTGCGTTCTGCGTCGGAACGAGTTTCGTTCTGCGGCGGGCAGCGGTGAACGAACTCGGAGGTTTCCCGCATGATGCACTTTCGGAAGACATGCTGCTGACCTACCGGTTGATGGAACGGGGGTATGTGACACGCTGGCTCAATGAAAAGCTCAGCGTCGGATTATCGGCAGAAGGCCTGCCGGAGTATATCACGCAGCGCACGCGCTGGTGTCTCGGCACCATCCAGATTGGACTTTTGCGCACCGGGCCGCTGTGGCGCGGCAATTTTACCCTGACGCAGCGGCTGCATTATCTGCACGGCCTGTTCTGCTGGCTTTCGAAACCCTTCATCCTTTGCCTGCTGCTCGCGCCTTCCATCTATTGGCTGACCGGCGTTTCCGCGCTCCAGGCCGATGAGTTGATGTTCATGCGACTCGGCCTGTCATCGCTTGCGCTGTTCTGGGCCTATTCCACCTGGATATCGGGAAAGCGCACACTGCCGCTTTTCACCGAGGTAACACACGCACTGACCGCCGTTCCGATCACGATCACGCTTTTTCAGGCCATGCGAAAACCTTTCGGACGCCCCTTCAAGGTCACGGAAAAGGGCGGAGACAGGTCACAGGTGCGCGTTCACGGCCCGACGGCGCTATTCTTTGCCCTTGTAACCCTCACTTCGGCCATCTCCGTGCTGATTGCCGTTTATGGATGGGACGCACCCGTGGAATTTTCGGCGCGCGATTGTCTCAACCTTATCTGGTCGGCCGTCGCCATGGTGATTGCCTTCATCAGCCTTATCTGCTGCATCGAATTGCCGCGTTTCGACAGGGAGGAGCCGATCAGCGTAAACCTTGGCGGACAATTACGGCAGGGCAATGCGGTGACAGGGGTGAAGATCGTGGCACTGTCGACTGAAACCGTGACGCTTGCGGGTTTCACTTCTTCTACAGAAGCGCAGGCCATATTCGTGCCGGAGGTGGGCTGGTTGCAGATCGATGCAACAAAAGACCAGCTAATACCCGGAAAATTCTGCCTTGCTGTAACCGCCGAGCAGCATCGAGCTATCCTGCGGCTGCTTTTCCGCACTGCACCGGAAAATGTGGCGGAACAGGGCGACCTGATAAAATCCATGCAGATGTTGCTCGCAAGGGCCTTCAGCTAATCAGGGGGCAATTGAACAGGACTTTGCCGGACACAACACGGTCCCGATGGCCGGCTGCCGCCTTGAAAGGTTTCGATCAAACGGGAATTCCGCTCATGCCTCTCAGATCGATCATCCCTGCGATCCTGATGTCCTGTGTCATGACAGTGTTGGCTGGAGGTGACGGGCGCGCTGCATCCGGATCCGTCCGCGATATGCTCGCTTCGCGCTTATGCGCGGGTCTTGCCGGGAAGATGGATGGTTCTCCCGCGCCTTTCGTGTTCCGCAGCTTCGAGCCTGCGCCCGGTGGCAAGGCGCTCGATCCGGCGCTTTCGAATACGGGTTTCACCTATGACAATGCGCTGGCGTCCATCGCTCTTTTTGCATGTGGGAAAGACGCAGAAGCAACAAGGGTTGCCGATGCGCTGCTGCTGGCCGTGAACCGTGACCGCCGTTACAGTGATGGCCGCCTGCGCAACGCCTATCGCTCCGGCCCGGTCGTCAGCAAAACGGAGGTTATGCTCCTGCCCGGTTTCTGGAATGCCGCCAGCAATGCCTGGGTCGAAGACGGCTATCAGGTCGGCAGTGCGACAGGCAATCTCGCCTGGGCAGCCCTTGCCCTGCTTACCGCCTCTGAGCGCTCCGACAATCCAGCCTATTTGCAGGCCGCGGAAAAAATCATGCGCTGGATCGATGCATATACCAAAGGTGAAAGCGACATCGGTTACACGGGCGGCACATTCGGCCACGAACCGTCTCCGGTGAAACTCGACTGGAAATCGACGGAGCACAATCTTGACGTTTACGCCGTTGCCAGCTGGCTCACCGAGAGTGGGGACGATAAAACCTGGCGGACGATGCAGGACAGGGCAGGCAAGTTCCTCGACGCCATGTGGAATGAGCAGCAGGGTCGTTTTTATGTTGGTAGCCTGCCCGGCAGCGATCGGCCCAATTTAACCCAGTCGGGAATAGATTCCGAACTCTGGCCCATCCTCGCCGTTCCGGAATTCCGCGGCCGCGCCGAGCGCGTGCTGGAATGGATCGACCGGCACTATGCGGTCGGGGAAGGCTTTGATTTCAACGATGACCGGGACGGCATCTGGCTGGAAGGCACGGCGCAGGCAGCGCTTGCGTTTCAGCGTGCAGGCCACGCCGGGCGCGCCGAAGCCCTGCTTGCCACCATTGATGTTGAGGTGTCGCCCGATGGTCTGGTCTATGCCACTGTCGGGCCGGAGTTGACGACAGGGCTGATGATCGGGCCTGCCTCGACCTCTGCCGATTTCAAATATTTCAGACTGCCGCATGTCGGCGCTACTGCCTGGGCAATCCTAGCGGCGAAAGACTGGAACCCGTTTTTGAGAGAAAGCAGTTGCACGCGTCCCTGTCGGAATTATGCCCGTCCCGGCAGGGGGTAAGGAGGATGTTGTTGTCGTGGGATCGCGAGAAGACCGGATGGCGGCGGGCCTGGCGGTTTAAGATGCCGGGCAGCCTTCAAAACGCTATCCCTTTATCCCGCTTGCTGCGATGCTGGAGATGAAAAGTCTCTGCAGACACAGGTAAAATATCAGCACCGGCAGGGTAATAATGGTGAGATAGGCCATGACTTCACCCCAGGGCGTGTTGAGCTGGAAGAAATACTGCAGCCCCACCATAACCGGCCGGTAAGCCTCGGACTGCGTGACGAGAAGCGGCCATAGATACTGCTGGCTGTACATGACGAGAAACTTCAAGATCGCAGCTGTTGCGATCACCGGCCCGCTGAGCGGCATTACCACCTGTGCGTAAATACGCAGCCAGCTGGCTCCGTCGATGCGTGCCGCCTCCAGCAATTCCCTCGGCAGATCCTTGAAATATTGGACGAAGAGAAAAATCGTCAGTCCGTCCGCGATCCATGGAATGATCTGCACATGCCAGGAATTGAGCCAACCCCAGGTAAACCCGCCGCTGCCGATCCATGGCAGATTGTTGACCTCCAGCAGCAGCGGCACGGCAATCGTCTCAAACGGAATAATGAGCGTGGCGAGAATGATAGAGAAGAGAACGTCCTTGCCGCGCCAGTTCAAAAACGTAAAAGCGAAGGCGGCAAGCGAGCCGAGCAGCAGGGCGAGAAATACGGTGACGCCAGTTACCACAACGGAATTGAATATGAAGGTCGCAATCGGCGCCCGGGCGAAAGCCGCAGTATAGTTTTCGAGCGAAAGATCTCCGACCGGCAGGAAGGCTCGTATCGAAGTCGCATCGCTCAACAGCTGGTCGTTCGGTTTTAGCGATGAGAACCCCATGAACAACAGGGGCAGGATGAAGATCGCCGCGAAGGCGAGCATGAGCGCGTAATTGCCGATGAGAAAAACGGGACTTTTGCGGCGTCCGGCCTGCATCATTGCTTCTCCCTTGTCAGGTAGCGCTGGGTCAGCGAAATGCACAGGACAAGCAGGAAAAGGACGACAGAAATTGCGGAGCCCGCGGCTATGTCCTGCTGGCGGTATCCTCGCTCAACCGCCTGATAGACGATGCTCTGCGTAGAGTCGCGAGGCCCGCCTTTGGTCATCACATCGATCTGCGCAAAAAGCGCAAAAGCCTGCATGGTGATGACGATGATAACGAGCACCGCCGTGTTGCGCAGCAGCGGCCAGGTTATCATGCAGAACTTCTGCCAGCGGCTCGCGCCTTCAATGTCCGCTGCCTCGTAGAGATCGGGCGAGATAGTCTGCAGGCCGGAAAGCCAGATGACCATATGGAAACCGACGCCCTGCCAGACTGACATCACCAGAATGGCCCATAAGGCGGTATCGGTTCTGCCCAGCCAGTCGACAGGCTGGAAGAGCCCAAAACTCATATAGCTCAGAAGGCTGTTCAAGAGCCCATTATCGGCGGCATAAATAAACCGCCAGAGAAGCGCCACCACGACCACCGACAAGACCACCGGCATGAAATAGATCGCACGGAAAATCGTGACGCCGGGGATTTTCTGGTTCACCAACAGGGCAAGAAACAGCGCCAGCGCCGCCTGAACCGGCGCGACCACGACCACGAAGGAAAGGGTGTTTACGACGGCGGTCAAGAATACGACATCGCGTGCGAGAATGACGATCCGGTTCTCGCCCCAGCTGAAGTTCTTATATTCCCGCATTCCGTCCAGATGAGGATAGTCGGGGTTGTTGCGGGTGAAATTACGAATTCTCGGATAGGCGATGGAGCCATCTGCATCCCGGCTGATGCTTCCATCGGCCTGCCTTTCCGGCTTGAGCGTCAGCACACCGACGCCTAGCAGCCGGCTGTAGTTTTCAAAGCCGACGAACTCCGTCGGGTTGGGAGATGTGAGCCGCTGGTCGGTGAAGGAAAAACCCAGCCCCAGCAGAAATGGTGTGATCAGAAAGAGCCCGATCAGCACCACCGCCGGTGCAGCCATGAACCAGCCCGTGAAGCTGTCCCGGGCCGGTTTTCCCTGTGAAGAAAAGAGCGCCATCGATCACGCCCCTATTTGGGTTGGTAACCGGAATTGCGTTCCAGATTGTTGTTTATCTCGTCCGTTGCATTATCGAGGGTATCGGCCACATCCGCACCGTTGGCAATGTCGGAAAGAGCCTTGGAGAAGACCGGCGAGATGAAGGCGTAGGCCGGAGTGACAGGACGCAACGTACCTTGGCGTCTGGATAGTTCGAAGAAAACTTCGAGCGGGCCGCCCTTCTTGTAATTCTTCGTCATCTGGGCTGCCGAAGACGTGGCCGGGATAAGACCGATCGCATCCGAGAACTGCGCGAGATATTTGTCCTGAATGGCGAATTCGATGAAGGCGGAAGCGCCTTCGGGATGCTTGCTGGTGGCCGAAACACCAAACTGCCATGACCCCGCGCCGATTTTCGGACCCAGCCCGAAATCAGGCGCAGGCAGAAAAAGCAGATCGTCTCCGTATTTTTCCAGAGCCTTCACCGCAACCCAGTTGCCCATCCATTGCAAGGCGTGGCGACCTTCCAGAAATCCGGTTTCGTGGTCGGCGGGTGATTGCGATGTCCCGGGGGCAAGCTTCCTGGCGAACAGGGATTGCCACCACTCCCCGAACTTGACGGCATTGTCTCCATTGAGGAAGTCCTCGGCGGTTCGATAATTCTCCTTGTCGATCAGGCTGCCGCCGAAACTTTCCAGAAAGGGACTGAAGGCATAGCTGTACCATTCGGTTTTATCGGCCATGCCGAGATCGATGGCATATTCGAACTTGCCGCTAGCAGCGAGCTTCTCAAGGGCTGCGTTGAATTCCTCGCCGGTCCACGGCTGTTCAAGAGTTGGAATGCGGATACCGTTTTCATCGAGCACCGATTTACGGGCGAAAACCGCCACGGCAGCGTCCCACAGACCGACCGAATAGAGCTTGTCTCCCCACCGGCCCACGGCGCCGGGCAGGAAATTCGCAAGCTTTGCCTCGGCGATCTTCAGTGGTTGCAAATATCCGGACCACGCCCAGTTGGGCATGTTCGGACCGTCGACATCCAAAATGTCCGGCAGCTTGTTGGAAAGCGCAGCAGCGGTGACGGATTCATTATATGCATTCTGGGGGAATTCCTGAAGCGAGACCCGCCAGTCCGACTGGGACGAGTTGAAATCCTCGATGATACCGGCCAGAATCTTACGTTCTTCAACATTGCCTGCGCCGTGATACCACATCGTCAGGTCGGTCTGGGCCAGTGCGGCGGTGGAAAAAAGCATCGACAGGGCAGTTGCTGCCCCCGCAAAAATGGCTCTGCTGGTCATAGATGGTCCTCCTCCTCACGAAGGGTAACTTCAACATCTACAGATTGTTCCGCAGAAATTTGCGTCCAGACGCTATGCGGAGAACCGCGTTTTAAAAAATGCAGACAGGATCGCGGATTTGCCCCGCCCGAACCGCACCAGCAGCCAGGCGTTCAGATCCCGCCATTTGACGGCTCTGTCGCCGGTGCATTGTTGCTGAAGGAGAGAGCCTCTTTCACCGCCAGTTCTGCCATGGCCAACGCGGCGTCGCGGGTCTTTGCAGCTGCGACAAACCGGCCGTTATGGCAGAAGCTCGCGCCTTCCACGCCACAAACCGCTTCCAGATCCTTGTCAGTCAGGCCTGCCCAGGCCGCCGGCAGATCCGCCCGCAACGCGAAGCCCTCGTCGGCGCGCCGGATACCGGTCAGGCACCAGTCGTTGTTACGCGGATGAACGACGAAGAGCAGATGATCGGCGCCTGCCTTCACGATGGCGGGCCGGAACGGCATTCCCATCGGCAACTCGAGAACATGCCCTTCGCCAGCATCCACGATAGCCTGCTTTACTAGCGCTTCGGCGCGCAACTTTGCGTCACTGTTGGTTATTTTTGCCTCAACGAAGCTGCGGGCAATGCCCAGCGCCGCGTGGAAATTGCGATTGTCCGCTTCGGGATCGGTGTCATCAAAAACGGGTTTCAGAGTTTCCAGCAGGACGGGCAGGGTCAGTCCGGCGAGCGGTCCGGCGGTCGAGGGGCTGAGCGCCCCATTGTCAACCAGGTCAACAGGCAACACAAAACCGGCATCGAAAGAAGCGTGAATGGTTTCGATGTGGTCTTCTGGAACGCCGAAGGCAGCAAGATAATCGCGGCCGAAATGCTTCCAGATCAGCCCGAATGAACTGTAGGGCTGTCCGTCATCGCGTAACGGCGCGCCGCGCTGGTGGTGGTCGAACATTCCTCTTGCTGCGTCGTAGGCGCCGCCCACGTCGTAGATGATGCGGTCCGCACCGGCAGCGAGCCATTCCGGTGCCCTGCTGCGAATGAGGCGGGCCTGCGGGAAAAGCCGTGTCAGCACAACGCTCGACAGAAGTTCATCGGCATGGAAGCCGCCGGAATGGGTGACGAGGAAGTCCGGGTTCATGTCAGGAGGTGCCTTATTGCTTGCGGAAGAGCCGCCGAGAATGGGGCACCTGATACCCTTTGCCGTACATCATCTCAACCCGCCACGACCCTAATTCGGATCAAAATTTCCCCCGGAAGGTGCGGACAGCATGCAGCCAGCGCGACATTGTCCGCGCGTTACGACGACCAGATGCGCCGCGTCTTGATCGTGTTCATGACGAAGCTGGTCTCGATGGTGTCCACGCATTTCAGCTTCGCGATCTTGTCCTTGATGAAACGCTCGTAATCCTCCAGTCCGCTGCACATGACCTTCAGCATGTAGTCCTTCGTGCCCGTGACAAGATGACATTCGAGAACCTCGTCCCACTCAAGAACCGCCGCTTCGAACATCCGGATTTCATCATCGTGCTGGCGGCTGAGGCGAATGGATGCGAGAGCGGTCATGGTCCATCCCTCGATCGCCGGGTCGATGATGGCGGAATATCCCTTGATGGCACCCATTTCTTCCAGGCGTCGAAGCCGGCGTAGACATGCGGATGCCGACAGCCCCACGCGCTCGGCGAGTTCGTTATTCGTGATCCGTGCATCGGCGGACAATTCCCGAAGTATCCGCCGGTCGATCGGATCTGCAATTTTCTGCGACATAAATTACAATTCTCCGCAATATATTGCTTCATGGGGCATATAAACGCTCCAAAATGCAAGACATTTCGACTTCATTGCGTGTAACCTGCAGGAAGTTCAACGCCAGCTGAGGGATCATCGGAAATGACCGCGCCGCATCCGTCCAAAACCCATATCGGCAACCATGCTCTTCATCCCGAAACCCAGATGCTCAATTACGGGTATGATCCGGAGTTGTCGGAGGGCGCCGTGAAGCCTCCGGTGTTCTTGACATCCACCTTCGTTTTCAAGTCGGCAGAAGATGGCCGCGACTTCTTCGATTACGTCTCCGGGCGCAAGGAGCCGCCGGAGGGCAGGGGTGCCGGTCTCGTGTATTCGCGTTTCAACCATCCAAACAGCGAGATCGTCGAGGATCGTCTTGCAGTTTATGAACGGACGGAGAGCTGTGCGCTCTTCTCCTCGGGCATGTCCGCGATTTCGACGACGCTTTTCGCCTTCGTGCGACCCGGCGATACGGTGCTCCATTCCCAGCCCCTTTACGGCGGCACGGAAACGCTTCTCGCGAAGACCTTTCATAATTTCGGCGTGTCCGCAGTGGGTTTCGCCGATGGTGTCAGCGAAACCTCGGTCATGGCGGCGGCAGAGGAGGCGATGGCGAAAGGCAGGGTGTCCGTTATCCTGATCGAGACTCCCGCCAATCCGACGAACAGCATTGTCGACATCGCCATGATAGGCCGGGTCGCCGAGGTGATTGGCAAAAGGCAGGGGCACAGGCCGATCATCGCCTGCGATAACACGCTTCTTGGTCCTGTATTCCAGCGGCCCATAGAACATGGCGCCGATATTTCGCTCTATTCGCTGACAAAATATGTTGGCGGGCATTCCGATCTTATCGCCGGGGCGGCGCTGGGGCGCAAGGATGTGATGAAGCAGGTGAAGGCCCTACGTGGGGCGATCGGCACGCAGCTCGATCCGCACTCGTGCTGGATGCTCGGACGTTCCCTGGAGACGCTGCAAATCAGGATGGAACGGGCGGACAGCAACGCCAGGCTTGTGGCTGAATTCCTGAATGCCCATCCCAAGGTCGAAAAAATCCACTACCTGCCATTCAGCGATCCGGCATCCGCGGTTGGCAAGGTGTTTGCCGCCCAATGTTCGGGGGCAGGATCCACCTTCTCATTCGACATTGTCGGCGGGCAGGCCGCATCTTTCAAATTTCTCAATGCGCTCAACATATTCAAACTTGCGGTAAGCCTTGGCGGCACGGAGTCCCTTGCTTCTCATCCGGCAACGATGACGCATTCAGGCGTTCCTGCCGATGTCCGTCAGCGTATCGGTGTGCTTGATTCCACGATCCGGCTGTCAATCGGCATCGAACACCCCGACGATCTTATCGCCGACCTGACCCTTTCACTGGATCAGGTCTGACGCTTCACGTGCCAACCAAGAGGTTGTCCTGTGCAGGCGGATCGATATATCTGGGGGTAGTATAGTCACGTGAACCTTCAGGCATATGGAAACTTCGCTTTATCTGCCCGTGAAAGATTTCCTCGAAGAGGCGGGTTATACCGTCAAGGGCGAAGTCGGCGGCTGTGATCTTGTTGGCCTGAGCGATGACGATCCCCCCGTCGTCGTCATCTGCGAGCTAAAGCTGAGCTTCAATCTGGAGCTCATTTTGCAGGCTGTCGATCGCGCGGCTATCGCAGATGAGGTGTGGATCGCCGCCCGGGTCTCTGCCAGGGGTAAGGGCCGCGAGGCTGACAGGCGTTACCGCGATCTTTGCCGCAGGCTCGGGATCGGTATGCTAGGAATCTCCGATGCCGGTGACGTCAGCATCATCGTCGGCGCCGTTTCGCCGATGCCGCGAACCAATCCGAAACGGCGGTCGCGGCTCATGCGGGAACACCAGAGGCGGCGGGGCGATCCCACGGCGGGTGGGAGCACGCGCATGCCAGTAATGACAGCGTATCGCCAGCAGGCGCTTGGCTGCGCCGTGGCGCTGGCGTCGGGTCCGATGCGCGTGCGTGAGGTCAGGTCCAATATACCCGATGCCGGGAAGATACTGCTTTCGAATGTTTATGGCTGGTTCGTACGACTCGACCGGGGAGTCTACGGTCTGACAGAGGCCGGACACGAAGCCCTGCAGCGGTGGCCACAGCAGGACGTGTCGGCAAAGGCTGTCGACGGGATTGTGTGAGGAACGGTCGGCTTCGAAGAAACCTGACGGCGAAAAACCTTTCCAAGACTTCAGGAGATCCGGATTGCGGGGTCAGGGGCCCTCCCGGGCATCCCCGACCCATCAGGTGACTACTGTGTCTTCCAGGTCTCCAGCAGCAGCCGGACGAATTTTTCCGCGGCGGGCGAAAGGGCACTGCTTCGCCTTTGTACAATGCCAATCGTACGGGAGACGATGGGATTGACGATCGGTCTGGTGATGAGAAATGGATGTTCGTCTTGCGGCGTGGCCAGCCGCGGCAGAACGGAAATCCCCAGCCCGGCTTCGACCAGCCCGAGCGACGTATTGAGATGAGTCACCTCATAAAACCAGTTCAGCTTTAGATTGTGTCTCGCAAGCGCGCCGTCTAGAAGGGTCCTGTTGCCGCTCGAACGGTCCACGACGACGAGCGGATAGGCTTCCAGCTGATTCCATTCAATCGTTTCGAAATTTGCCAACGGGTGATCTTTCCTCATCGCCAGCACGAACGGGTCATCGATGAGCGGTTCGAATGACAGTTCGGGATCGGAATTGCCCATCAAGTTGATGCCGAATTCCACCTCGCCTCTCGCAACCGCCTGCAGCCCCTCATTTGCCGTCAGATCCCTGATGCGCAGCCTGATATTTGGATATTGCTGACTGAAGGTCTTGATAACCGTGGGAAGAAAGTAGAAAGCGGCGGTGGGAACGCAGGCCATCGTGATGAGGCCGCGCCGTTGCGCGCCATCTTTCATGGCGAACAGCGACCCATCGAATTCTTCCAGCATACGCCGGACAAGCGGCATCACCTCCTGGCCCATGGCGGTGGGAGCGACATGTCGAGTCGTTCTCTCCAGAAGCGGTGCGCCGATGGCCTGCTCCAGCTTCTGGATGCGGCGGGTGAGTGCCGGCTGGGAGATATGCAGCGCCTCCGCTGCCCTGTGAAAGCTCTCAAGCTCAACTACGGATTGAAATGCGCGCAAATCCAGTATTTCGCAATTGATGCTCATTTCGCAATAAACCTCCAAAACATTGCATTTAACAGATTAGACTCTTTTGCCCATATTGCAACAACGCGGCGCATTGATCCGCAAAATGCAAGATTGAGGCTAATCATGAACGATCTGATGAAGATACCCTGTGTGCTGATGCGCGGCGGAACGTCTCGCGGACCGTTCTTTCTGGCTTCCGATTTGCCCCGAGATCCGGCGGCAAGGGATGCGGCTCTGCTGTCCATCATGGGCTCAGGCCATCCGCTGCAGATCGACGGTATCGGCGGGGGCAATCCGGTTACGTCGAAGGTGGCGATCATCGGACCTTCCACGGTCGCCGGCGCCGATATTGATTATCTGTTCGCACAGGTGCGCACCGACAGGCAGCATGTCGACTATTCCCCCAATTGCGGAAATATGCTGGCCGCCGTCGGTCCCTTCGCGATTGAGGCGGGGCTCGTGCCGGCGCAGGGTAACGATACGCTTGTCAGGATTCACAACGTGAATACCGGCAAACTGATCGAGGCGAAGGTGCCGACGCGGGGCCGCGAGGTAATTTATCTTGGTGACGCATCGATCGACGGTGTTCCGGGTCTTGCGGCACCCATCGCATTGACATTCATGGATGCAGCCGGCGCGAAAACCGGCAGGCTGTTGCCGACCGGAAAACCCGTCGATGTGATCGACGGGGTGGATGTAACGGCGATAGATTGCGCCATTCCGATGGTTCTCATGCGGGCAGCTGATCTCGGCGTCACCGGCTACGAAGATCCGCAATCGCTCTCCGCCAATCGAGACCTGATTGAACGGATGACCCGCATACGCATCGAGGCTGGAAAGATGATGGGGATGGGAGACGTTCGGGATATGGTCATTCCAAAGCCGGTGCTCATTGCGCCGGCGCGGCGGGGTGGAACGTTTTCGGTCAGGTATTTCATGCCGAACGAGTGCCATCCTGCCCTCGCGACAACCGGCGCTGTCGGCATCGCGACGGCGGCCGTAACGGAAGGCACCGTCGCCTATAGTGCGGCAGGAGGGCTTTCCGTGCCGAACCAGATCCGAATCGAACATCCCGCAGGCCGTCTGGATGTACAGCTGGAAATGCGAAACGGAGCCATAACAGCCGGACTTGTAAGGACGGCGCGCAGGCTGTTCGAAGGCTTTGCCTTCGCCAAGCCGATGGCTGCGATTGAAGACGCAGCATAGACAAGGCCATAGTGGCTAAAATATCGCGAAACGGGAGGAGACCCTCATGCGTAAATACCTGCTTGCAACGGCTGCGCTCTGTGCGCTGGCGGCAACCGCCAATGCCGAATCTGTCAGAATGAGCGTCGGCTCATACAACCTCAACAACCTGCCTTTCCCCGTTGCGGCCAGCCTCGGCTTTTATAAGGAAGAGGGGCTTGATGTGACGACCGAGAACTTTGCCCAGGGAGGCTCGAAGGTGCTACAGGCGCTCGTCGCCGGCTCCACGGACGTCGCCGTCGGTTTTTATGACCACACCATTCAGATGCAGTCCCAGAACAAGCACGTCGTGGGCTTCGTTCAGCTCGCCCGCAACTCGGGTCTGGTTCTTGCAGGCAAGAACGATACTGACTTCGATCCCGCAAAGCCTGAGACGATCAAGGGCAAGAAGGTCGGTATCACCTCGCCGGGCTCTTCCTCGGACTTCTTCATTCGCTACTATATGAAGCAGCACAATTTAAGCGACAACGATATCTCCATCATCGGCGTCGGCTCGGGTGCCGCCGCCGTTGCAGCCCTGCAGCAGGGCAAGATCGATCTGCTCGTCAATTATGACCCGGCGGCCACGATTGTCGTCGAACGCGGGCTGGGCAAAATCCTCATCGATGCACGCAGCGATCAGGGCGCAAAAGATGTTTATGGCGGCATCTATCCGACCTCCGTGCTTTATGCGACCCAGGAGTATATCGACGCGAATCCCGAAGTGATCCAGAAGGTCACCAATGCCACGGTACGGGCGCTGCACTGGATGAAGCAGCATTCGGCGGAAGAAATCGTCGAGAAGCTTCCTGACGACTTCGTGTCCGGGGACAAGAAAACCTACATTAAGGCCGTCGAAGCCGCGAAGGCTATCTTCTCCGAAGACGGCAAATTCGAGCCCGGCGATCTCGAAACGCCGCTTGCCGTTCTCAAGACCTTCAACGAGGCAGTGGCAAAGGCGTCGATCGACCTCAACACCACCTATACCAACAAGTTCGTCGAAGCCGCGGCTTCGAAGGCTGCAAACTGAGAGGCCGCCATGTCATCCCCAGTCAGAAAGCTAGAGCCAGTGGCGGACTTCAAACCACAGCCCATGGTCGCGATCGAGAACGTCACCATGGCATTCGGTGCGTTTGTTGCAGTCCAAGACGTTAACCTCAAGGTCGGCGATGGCGAGTTTCTTTCCATTGTCGGACCGACCGGGTGCGGAAAGTCGACCATCCTCAATGCCATTGCTGGCTTGCTGAAGCCCGCGCAGGGCACGGTTTCCATCGACGGTTCAGCGGTCCAGGGCGTGCAGAACAATATCGGATATCTGTTTCAGCAGGACGCCCTCCTTCCCTGGAAGACCGCATTTCAAAACGTCGAGCTTGGTCTGATGTTCCGGGGCGTTGCCGAGGACGAGCGGCGTGCCAAGGTCATGGCATGGCTTGAAAAAGTCGGCCTCAAGGGTTTTGGCGACCGTTTTCCGCATCAGCTTTCCGGCGGGCAGCGTAAACGCGTACAGATGGCGCAGGCGCTGATTACCGAGCCGAAGGTCATCCTGATGGACGAGCCCTTCTCGGCACTCGATATCCACACCCGCCATCTCATGCAGAACGAATTGCTGCGCCTGTGGCAGGAGGATCGCCGGGCGGTGGTCATGATTACCCATGATCTGGAGGAGGCTATTGCGCTCGGAGATCGGGTCGTCGTTCTGGCTGCGGGTCCGAAGAGCCGTGTCATCGAGAGCTTTCCCGTCGATCTCGAACGACCCCGCAACGTCGCTGAAATCAAACTCGATCCGAAATTCATGGCGCTCTATCGCGATATCTGGGCGTCCCTGCGCGGCGAAGTGGAGAAAAGCTATGCAAGCCGTTAATGTTCGTATCATCCAGGTCGTTCTCCTGGTCGTGCTTCTTGGCGGATGGCAACTCGGTGTGTCCTCCGGCGCCATTGATCGCTTCTTCTTTCCCGCACCCTACGATATCGTCAGGCAGGTGATCGACTGGGTTGCGGATGCCGGCTTCTACAAGCATGTCGGCATTACCCTCAGCGAAACCGTGCTCGGTTATCTCATCGGCACCGGTCTCGGGGTAGGTGCTGGCGTCTGGCTGGGCCTCAGCCCCTTCGTCGCCCGCGTGCTCGATCCGTTCATCAAGGCGGTAAATGCCATTCCCCGCGTCGTCTTGGCTCCGATATTCGTTCTCTGGCTTGGCCTCGGTCTGTGGTCGAAAGTTGCCCTTGCGGTTACGCTCGTCTTTTTCGTCACCTTTTTCAACGCCATGCAGGGTGTGCGCGAAGTAAATCCGGTCGTGCTGTCAAATACCCGCATCCTCGGGGCGCGGCGCACGGATCTGCTGCGTCATGTCTATTTTCCCGCTGCGGCGAGCTGGATTTTGTCGTCGCTGCGCACCTCCGTCGGCTTTGCGGTGGTTGGCGCGATCATCGGAGAGTATCTTGGGGCTTCTGCAGGCCTCGGCTACCTCATTGCCCGGTCGGAAGGCAATTTCGATGCGGTCGGCGTTTTCGCAGGCATCATCATCCTTGCGGTCTTCGTCCTCATCATCGACCTCATTCTCGATGTCGCAGAGAAAAGGCTGATCACGTGGAGGCCCAACGCAGGCGAAGAGCGGCCTGCATGAGGCCGAGGTAGCTGAAATCCAGCGGGGCAGCCATTTGGCTGCCCCGTTTTTTTGAACCGTCCCGGCGATGTGGGCCATGGCCTTTCCGACATTACACGGCAGAGCTTCGAGTTCTGGAGCTGGACGATCGGGGATCGTCAACCGAAGATGATCGGCGTCCCGCTTCGCTGCGGTTCACCCGTTTACAGGCCAGCGCCTGTCTCTTCATCGAAGAGATGCATATCGGACGGGTCAACGTCGAGGCCGATGACCTCGCCGGCCTTGACCGGGCTGCGGCCCTGTATCGCAATCACCAGTTCCGTGGATGTGCCGAGTGTCAGGAAAGTTGCCGAGCCCGTTGTCTCCACAGCGGAGACGGGCAGTGTCAACGCCGCTCCCGTTGCAGTAGCGGGGCTGATATGTTCGGGCCTGATGCCGACGATGAGATGTTTGCCCGGCTGCAGGGGGGCGGGGCTCCTGATCGACTGCCGGGGTTCACCGTCGCCGAACCGCAGCTGGAGCGATGAGCCATCCGGACTCACGGTCGCCGGGATGAAGTTCATGGCTGGGGAGCCGATAAAGCCTGCGACGAAGCGGTTGACGGGATGGTCATAGAGCTCCAGCGGTGTCCCCTGCTGCTCGATTACCCCGTCACGCATCACGACGACATGATCGGCCATGGTCATCGCCTCGATCTGGTCATGGGTGACATAGACCGAGGTGGCATGCAGGCGGTCGTGGAGGGCGCGGATTTCCTTGCGCATGTGAACCCGCAGGGCCGCATCGAGGTTGGAGAGCGGCTCATCGAAGAGGAAGGCCTGCGGATTACGGATGATCGCCCGGCTCATGGCGACACGCTGGCGCTGCCCGCCAGAGAGTTCTCGGGGATAACGCTTCATGAGCTTGGAAAGCCCCGTCGTGGCGGCAACCTCTTCCGCGGCCTTGCGGGCTTCCGCCTTGGCGACACCACGCATGCGCAGCGAATAGGTGAGGTTTTCCTCGACCGTCATATGCGGGTAGAGCGCATAGGACTGGAATACCATCGCCACATCGCGCTTGCGCGGCGGCACACCGTTCATCAGCGTGCCGGCAATGCGCATGTCACCGGCCGAGATGCTCTCCAGCCCGGCAAGCGAGCGCAGAAGCGTGGACTTGCCGCAGCCGGATGGTCCCACAAGGGCGACAAAGGTGCCCTTCTTGATGGAAAGGTTGATGTTCTTCAGGGCATGGAAAGCGCCGTAATATTTATTGACGCCTGATAGTTCGATCTGAAGGGTCATTTGAGCGCTCCTGATGTCAGGCCGGATACGATGCGGCGCTGCAAGAGAATGAAGAGGGCGAGAATGGGCGTCACATACATGGTCGCATAGGCCATGATGTTGTTCCATTCGCTGGTGTTGGGCCCCATGAAGGAATTGAGACCGACGCTGGCGGGCTGCAGTTCCGCCGCCTGGATCATCGATTTGGAGTAAACGAACTCACCGAAGGCCTGCATGAAGATGAGAATGGCGCTGACGAGGATGCCGTTTCTGGCAAGCGGCAGCACGATATTGAAAAACGCGCCGACCCTCGAATTACCGTCTACGAGCGCTGCCTCCTCCAGTTCCTGCGGCACGGCCATGAAGGTGGCGCGCACCAGCACAACGAAGAAGGGCATGCTTTTCGCCGCAATGGCGAGGATGACCGACAGGCGTGGATAATCCAGAAGCCCGAATTGCGAGAAACCGACGAAGATCGGCGTGATCATCAATGAAGCTGGAAGGACTTGCAGCATCAGGACGAGGAACAGACCGATATCCACCCAGACATTGCGATAACGGGCCAGCACATAGGCGCAGCCGACGCCGAGGATGGTGATCAAAAACACCGCACTCGAAGCGATCAGCACCGAATTCCACAGGTAACGGCCCATATTGCGGCTGTTCCAGACATAGGCATAGGTCTGCCATTGTGGTTCGCCAGGCCAGAAGGAGGGCGGGTTGGCGAACATCTCCGAGCCGCTTTTGAGCGAGGTCAGATACATCCAGTAGAGCGGGAAGAGGTAGATGATGGCAAGAATGATGGCGATTGCCAGCATCAGGCGGTTACGGTTGTTGATGCTCATCCGCGTACCTCATGCCGTGTGGAGCGCACATAAACGATGGAGGCCAGCATGACGAAAACGATCATGATTACTGAAATCGTCGCGCCCTTGCCGAAGTCATATTGCCGGAAGGACAGGTCCCAGGCCCAATATTGCGCCACGTTGGAACTGTTATTGGGTCCGCCATCGGTAATGGCGGCAAATAGATCGAATTGCTGCAAGGTGAAGATCAGCCCGAGCGAGATGATCGCGCCGATGGTGGAGCGCATCATGGGCAGCGTGATGGTGTAGAAGCGCTGCCAGGCGTTGGCGCCATCAAGCTCGGCGGCTTCGTAAAGATCGCCGGGAATGGAGGCGAGGCCGACGGAAAGGAGGATCATGTTGAAGGAGGTGCCGAGCCAGATATTGGCGATCACAACCGCCCAGAGCGAAAAATTCGCATCCGAACGCCAGAAAATATTGCCTGATATCAGTCCGCTTTCGCGCAGGAAGAAGTTCAGAACCCCGAAGTCGCCGGACAAAATCCAGTTCCAGATGGCACCGACAACGAGGCCGGGCATGACCCATGAAACGAGGAACAGGCCCCGCAGCCAGGTGGCGCCGGGGAAATTGACCCAGAAAAACAGAGCCAGACCGAAGCCGATGACAAATTGCCCCGCTATGGAAGCGACGACAAAGGTTACCGTATTCATCAGGATGGGCCAGGTTTCCGGCTGCCGGAACAGATCGACATAGTTCTTGAAACCGACGAACGGGCGCACGAAGGTGCCCAGGCTGAACATGTCGACTTCCTGAAAGCTCATGACGATGTTGTAAAGCAGGGGTAACCCCGCCATCACGAAGAGGAAAGCCAAAGGAAAGGCGACAAGGGCGATATCGAAACCGCGACCATCGCTGATGCTGGAAAGCAGCTTTTTCATAAGAAATCCTCGCAAGCTCCGCTCGGGGCCGCCGCCGCTTATCACGGCAAGCGACCCCACCGGGAGGAACCCTGCGGATGGGGCCGGACATGCCGGCCGCCTCCCTGATCAACCATCGACGAGCTTGATTTTCTGTGCAGCCTGGTCGAGTGCGTCCTTCGGAGACATCTGTCCCGTCAGCGCGGCCTGAATGGCATCCTGAATGGCCTTCGAGATTTTCGGCCATTCGGGCGAGGGGCCACGCGGCTGTGCATATTTGAGCTGCTCGACGAAGGTCTTGAGCGCTTCATCCTTCAGCGCATTGCCGGTGGGCGGTACGGGAATGTCCGAGCGCGCCGGCAATTGGCCGAAATTCTTGAACATGTCCTTGTCCTGCGAGACAAAGAACTCGATCGCCTTGAAGGCCTCTTCAGGATGTTTGGTCTTTGAGAAGATCGCCCAGTTATAGTCCCCCATGGCCGATGAGCGCGGCGCATCGGGCGCCGGAACCGGCAGCAGCGTGACGCCCCAGTCGAACTTCGCGTCCTTCAGCATGCGGTCGATTTCCCATGGGCCCGAAATGACCATGGCGGCGTTGCCGGCGTTGAAGGTCGCGGTAGAATCCCACTGGCTGCGTGTCAGCGTATCGGGCGAAGCCAGTTTTTCGTCCAGCATCAGCTTCCACGTCTCGAGCGCTTTCACGGCTCCCTCGGTGTTGATGTTCTTGTAGGTGGCGCCAGCCATCTGCGCCCAGGGCAGGAACTGGAATGTGCCCTCCTCATTCGCCTTGGCGCTGAAGCTGATGCCATAGACGTTCTTGGAAGGGTTGGTCAGTTTGCGTGCCGCGTCAACCAGCTCATCCCAGGTTTGCGGCGGCTTTGCCGCATCCAGCCCGGCGGCCTTGAACAGATCCTTGTTGTAATAAAGAGCGATCGTGTTGGTCGCCTTCGGGACGCCGAAATATTTTCCATCCCACATCACCGATTTCAGCGGGCCGGGGAAATAATTCTCCGTCTTGATGACATCGGACTTGGCTATCATGTCGGTCACATCGAGGAAGGCTCCGCGTGCGGCGAACATGGCGTGGTTGGGATTGTCGATGGCGATGATGTCGGGCGCATTGCCGGTCGAATAGGCGCGCATGGATTCGCTCACCACGTCATCGAACTGCAATTGCCGGTATTCGATCTTGATGCCGTTATTGAGCGCGTTGAACTCCTTGATGAGATTTGGAGCCGGCTGGATATCCCGGTCCAGCGACCACAAGGTCAAAGTCACGTCCTCTGCCTGCGCCGCAATCGCGCCGGCGGACACGCCCGCCAACAGAAACGCGCCGGCCATCATGCATTTTGCGATACCCATAATCTCCTCCTCTTGGTTATCGTCTCTGCAATCTCGGGAACCTTCTCCCAAAAGGTCTCCGTTATGTCGGATCGACGACGAAATCGCCGCCTCGGCATTTTTTCAGATAGTTCAGGCCATGCACCTGTCCGGTCATTTCCAGCGCATCGCGATAGACCGGGTCATGCCAGCCTTCGATATCGATCGAGCCGGACCAGCCGGCGAGGCGCAGTTCGGAAATAATGTCGGTCCAGTTGCTGTCGCCGAAACCCGGCGTGCGCATGAAGACGAATTTCTCCTTGCCGAAAATGCCGTGCTCGCGGATGACGTCCCAGCGGATGGTCGCGTCCTTGCCATGCACGTGGAAAATCTTCTTCGCCCATTTGCGAATCTGCGGTAGCGGATCGATCAGATAAACCATCTGGTGGCAGGGTTCCCACTCGATGCCGATATTCTCGTCCGGCGTTTCGTTGAAGATCAGTTCCCAGGCATCGGGATTATGGGCAATGTTCCAGTCGCCCGTCTGCCAGTTGCCGTCCATGGCGCAGTTTTCAAAAGCGATCTTTATGCCCTTGTCGGCGGCACGCCTGGCAAGCTCGCTCCAGATTTCCTTATATCTGGGCAGGCTCTCCGGCAGCGGCCTGCCGCGCAGGCGGCCGGTAAAACCTGCCACGCAATTCGCACCGAAATGATGGGCGTTGTCGATGCAATCCTTCCAGCCCTGCAATGTCTGAAGGTCGATATCGGTTTCTTCCAGCGGATTGCCGAACATGCCGAGCGTACTGATGGTGATATCGCGGTCGCCAATTGCATCAAGGCAGCGCTTGCCGAGTTCGGCAAGGTCCTGACCGTTGGTCGTCTGCCAGAAGAAGGGCTCGAAGCTTTCAAAGCCGAGATCGGCGATCTGCCCGATACGTTCGGCCGCCTGACCCTTGGTGGCGCTGATCATGGTGCCGATGCGGATGGATGTTGCCGGATTGCTCACGTCTGTCGGTCCTTATGCTGCAATGGAAACGCGCTGGCCAAGGCGCGCGCTTTCGATCGCGCCCATCACCATTGCGAGGCTGTTGATATTGTCGAAGGAGGCTGTTTCCGGCATCTCGCCGGTACGCATGGATTCGAGAAATGATAGAATGACGCTGGCATGGCCGCGCGTGTCCTTGTCTGACACGACATCGGAAACGTTTACGGTCTTGAAGCCACGCAGAAGACCCTGTTCGTTGCCAGCCACCGAGGCGGAAAAACCGTCTTCGCCATCCCAGAGAATCATGCCTTTGGAGCCGATCAGCCGCCAGCGTGCTTCCCAACTTGTCCGCTCGCCTTCAGCGCACCACGAGCCGCGATAGGTGAAGACGACATCGTTGGAGAACTCGAAAATCGCGTTGGCGCTGGCCCCATGCGCATACCATGAGCCCGCCGGGTTCTTCTCCACACAGAAGACGGAGAGCGGCTTTTCATTGGCGACGAAACGGGCCGCGTCGAAGGTGTGAATTGCCATATCGAGAAGCAGGACGTTTTTCATCTCCTCGCGAAACCCCCCGAAATGCGGCCCCAGGAAGAAATCGCAATGGATGGCGGTCAGATCACCGATGACGCCGTCCTCCAATGCGCGGCGTAGACGTCTGATGCCGGCCACGAATCGACGGTTTTGCACCACGGCGTGAATTTTGCCGGCTTTTTTCGCCAGTTCCACCAGCGTCGCGGCTTCCTCCATCGAGGCTGCAAGCGGCTTTTCGCTCAGCACATGGCATCGAGCTGCGAGACCGGCTTCGACTACGGCGAAACGCGCCTGCGGGATGACGATGTCAAAAAGAATGTCGGCTTTCGTTTCGGCGAGAACCGCGCGAAGATCGGTGCCGATAACCGCGCCAGCGAGGGCGAATTCCTCGGCAAGCGCGCGGGCCGTGCCTTCGTTCAGGTCCACCAGACCTGCGATCCTGATTTCGCCGGCGATTTCCGGCGAGGACTGGATGGCGCGCAGCCAGCCTTTGGCCATAGCTCCGCACCCGCATAAAACGGCATTAAAAGTCATCTCATCTCCCCGGACTCTTTCGCAAACTCCTCTTTGCGCAGAGTGTCGTAAACGTTTACGAGACTATGCCGATGATGTTAGATATGTCAAGACCATCAAGTGGCGCGCAGATTGCGGGCCGGGATTTGGAAGGGGAGCGCATGAAAGGAATTCGCCAGCTTGCCGATTACCTCGAGATATCGATCGGCACTGTTTCCCGTGCGCTGAACGGCAAGCCCGACGTGAACGAAGAGACACGGCGCCGCGTTCTCGAGGCTGCGGAAAAACTGGGTTACGTCGCCAACCAGTCAGGCCGCAGCCTGCGGCAGGGAACGACCAATGTCATTGGTCTGATGACGGGCAGTGACGCGCAGACGGTGGAGAACGCCGACAACTTCTTTCTCGGCTTGACGGATGGCCTGCAAAGCGTGTTTTCCGGTCACAACCTCGATCTCATCGTTCTGCCTTGCCCGGGAGAAGAGGACCCCGACGAATATCTCAAGCGTATGGTGGCGCGCCGCATGGTCGATGCGATGATCATTTCCGCCACCCGGCGAATCGACAGGCGTGTCGATTTTCTCAAGCAGAATCGGCTTCCTTTCGTGGCGCTCGGGCGGACCGCCTCCAGCACGGATCATGCCTGGGTGGATCTCGATTTCGAGGGCGTCGCGAAAAGCGCGATCGATCGCCTCGTGGCCTCCGGGCATCGTTCGATCGCGGTAGCCGCGCCCGACAGCGATATCAATCTCGGGCATGTGTTCCTTGATGGGTACAGGCGTGCGCTGGACGATAATGGCATCGCTTATGATTCCTCTTTGGTCATCCGGGCGAAATCGAGCGAGCAGGGCGGCTATCACGCCGCCAGCGAATGGCTGCAGATGCGGCCTCGGCCGACGGCGATTGTGCTGATCTATGAGTTGATGGCCGTCGGTCTTTATCGTCGTCTTGCGGAAGCGGGGCTCGAACCGGGGCGGGATCTCGCCGTCATCGGATTTCGTGACGGCCCGCGCGGACAGTTTCTCGAACCGCGCCTGACAAGCTTCCGCATGTCGCTGCATGATCTCGGCGTTACGGTGGCGCAGACTCTTTTGTCGACAATGCCGGCCTATGCGCCATTTTATCCCGCCCAGGCCCGCCATTGCATATGGCCGATGGTGCTCGTGGCGGGCGAGAGCGATCCAGGTCCGGTATCGTAGGTCACCAGGTGGGGTTCCATCCAGCCCGCGGCGGGCAGGATGTTGTGGCTGCTCAGGGGAGCAGGCCGTGCATGAGCACGTCGAGGTGAACCTTGATGACGGCCTCCTTGTCCAGGCTGCGCCGGTCGTCGAAAATCAGCCTGAAAACCAATGTTCCGACCATTGGTGACATGACGACATGCGCAAGTTCGGGCGCGTTGGCCCTGAATCTCTTTTTCGCGACACCTTTGTCCAGGATAGCATTGATGCGGGCGAGCACCGGCGCCATCAGAATATCATGGTGGTGGTCTATCAGATCCGGAAACTTGGCTCCCTCGGCCACGACGAAACGAAAGAGTTCCCGCATACGCCGGTCATCCACCAGCGTTTCGAACAGGAATTCGAGAAGCAGGCGAAGCTCCTCGACCGGATCGTCGGAGGTGCGTTCGTAGGCTTCGAATGCCTCTTGGAACGGTCTGCCGACGTGCTCGATCATCGCGGCAAAAAGGGCTTCCTTGGTTTCGAAATAGACATAGACCGTGCCTTTCGTCACTCCCACCCGGTCGGCAATGTCTTCGACCCGCGTTGCCGTAAATCCCCTTTTGGTGAATTCCTCAAATGCGGCGTCGAGAATTTGCAGCGGACGTTGTATCTTCTGTTCTGCACGTGAGAGTTTCGTTTTCGCCATTACCCCGGATCCTTACATATTGTCGGCGCGTGCCCTTCTACCCGTCGTGATCGGCGGAAGTAACAGGTGGTCTGCCTATCGCACCAGTGCAAAAACCGGAACCGATTTCCGCAGGTGGTTTGATGCTCGGTATGTCAACATATGCCTTTGCTTGCCAGCGAATGCGTCGGGCAGTCTGCAATGATCCTTCTCTAGGGGAGGGATACCCCGAACAGCTCCCAGAGCGACGGCATAAGAATTTCATTGACTATACAGTCAGTCAAATATTATGGATGAGGGCGAAGATCAAGAGGTCAGCATGAGAACCATTCTTATCGCATGGGCGGTGGGCGGCGTTTTTGCCCTGTCATCCTGCAGCAATGAAGAGCCGCCGGCCGAAAAGCCGCTGCGAACTGTCGATGTGGTCAAGGCGGAGAAGCAGCCGATCGACCGTGGCAGCATCATCACCGGCGAAGTGAGGGCGAGGGTTCAGACGGACCTGTCGTTTCGCGTCAGCGGCAAGATCACCGAAAGGCTGGTGGATGTGGGCGCGCGGGTGACGACAGGGCAACTGCTCGCCCGCATCGATCCGGAGGAGCAGAAGGCCGACATCGATGTTGCCCTTGCCAATCTGCAATCGGCAGAAGCACAACAGACGCAGGCACAATTGGCATTCGATCGCCAGCAAAGTCTTTTCCGGACGCAGGTCACCTCGCGCTCGGCCGTCGACAAGGCCCAGGAAACGCTGCTTACCACGCAGGGCGCGGTCAGATCGGCCCAGGCGCAACTCGATACGGCGCGCGACGCGCTGTCGTATACGGAACTCAGGGCCGATGCGGATGGCGTGATCACGGCGCGAAATGTCGAAGTGGGCCAGGTGGCGCAGGCTGCCCAGCTCGTGTTCACGCTGGCGCATGACGGGCCGCGCGACGCCGTGTTTGATGTCTACGAATCTCTTTTCCTGGAGCGCGACATCGACAATCTCGTCAATGTCAGCCTCCTTTCGGATCCCGCCCGCGCCGTGGCGGCTCCCGTGCGGGAAATCTCTCCGACGATCGATCCGGACAATGGTACGATAAGGGTGAAGGTCGGTCTTAACGGCGATCTGACCATGCCGCTTGGTGCGCCGGTATCCGGCCATTTCCGCTTCAGGCAGGTGGATGCCATCGAGCTTCCATGGTCGGCAATGACGTCGCAAAAAGGCCGACCCGCCGTCTGGGTGGTGGATCCGCAATCCTCCGAAGTCTCCATGCGGCCGATCGAGGTTGCGGATTATGAGACCAGTCAATTCGTCGTCTCGGCGGGGCTGAACCCCGGCGATCTCGTGGTCACGGGCGGGACCAAATTCCTCCGGACCGGTGAAAAGGTCGCCTATGAAAAGGGGCAGGCACAATAATGTTCAGGATAAACAGAAGCTTGTTTTTGCTGCTGCCCGCGATGGCGCTCTCGTCCTGTCAGGAAAAGCAGGAGGCCGCCGCCGAGGCGCCGCGACCGGTGCTCTCGGTGGTGGTCGAGGAAAAGTCGGCGGATGCGCTGCAGCTCACCGGAACGGTGGAATCGCGCATTCAGACGGATCTCGGTTTTCGCGTCCTCGGGCGGATCATAGCGCGGAACGTCGATGTCGCCGATCTGGTCAAGAAGGGCGATGTGGTGGCCTCGATCGATCCGCTCGCGCTTGAACTGTCGGTGAAGAGCGCGCAGTCGGATCTTTCCAATGCCGAAGCGCAGCTCGCCAATGCCGTGACCACCGAACAGCGCCAGCGTGTGCTGGCGGAGGCGCGTAGCGGCACCGAGGCGGCGCTGGAGGAAGCCCAACAGGCGACGCGCACCGCCAACGCCTCCGTTGCCAAGGCCCGTGCAAACCTGGACAAGGCGGAAGAACAGCTGGGTTACGCGCAGCTCCATGCGGAATTCGACGGTGTTGTCACGGCCACATCGGGTGAAATCGGCCAGGTTGTTTCCGCCGGCCAGACGGTCGTCACCATCGCCCGCCCGGAAGTGCGCGATGTAGTGGTGGATGTTCCGCAATTTGCGGCGCAGCGTCTGGATATCGGCTCGACCTTCGAGATCGCCCTGCAGCTCGATCCAAAAATCCGAACCACCGGCGTGGTGCGGGAAATCGCCCCGGCAGCCGAAACGGCAACGCGCACACGACGGACCAAGATCAGTCTGCAGGATGCGCCGGCGGCATTCCGCCTCGGTTCCGTCGTCACGGCTTCCGTGCTTGCTGCTTCCGAACCGCGGATCATGCTGCCGGCATCGGCCCTGTTGAAAACGGAGGGCGGCTGGTCGGTCTGGATCGTTAATGCCGACACGGCGACCGTCACGGCGCGCCCGGTCACGATAGAGGGTGAACCCGCCGAAGGCGGCAGCGTGCGCATCACCGGCGGCGTCAAACCCGGCGAGCGCGTCGCCAGCGCCGGCGTTCACAAGCTTAAGGATGGACAGGCCATCAGGATCGATCAGGAGGTCCGTCAGTGAAGAAATTCAATCTTTCAGACTGGGCGCTCGAACACCGTTCGCTTGTCTGGTATTTCATGCTGGTTTTCGTTCTCGCCGGCGTTTTTTCCTATCTCAACCTCGGTCGCGAGGAAGACCCGAACTTCACCATCAAGACCATGGTGATCAGTGCCCAGTGGCCCGGCGCCTCGGCGGAGGAAGTGGCGCGGCAGGTGACCGACAGGATCGAGAAGAAGCTCGAGGAACTCGATAATCTCGATCATCTGCGCAGCCAGACGGTGGCGGGCCGCACGACGATCTTTGTGGAGCTGGTGCCGGAAACCAAGGCGCGCAATGTCGAACCGACCTGGGTGCGGGTGCGCAACATGATCGGCGACATCAAGGGCGAGTTTCCATCCGGCGTGGTCGGCCCCTTCTTCAATGACCGTTTCGGCGACGTTTATGGCAATATCTACGCCTTCACCAGCGACGGCCTCAGCCAACGGCAATTGCGTGACCTGGTGGAAGATGCCCGCGCCAAGGTCTTGACCGTCGACAATATCGGCAAGGTCGATGTCATCGGCGCACAGGACGAGACGATCTATCTGGAATTTTCCACGCGACAGATCGCGGCGCTCGGCATTGATCAGCAGTCCATCATCAAGACATTACAATCGCAGAATGCCGTCACCCAGTCCGGCTTCGTCAATGCAGGACCTGAGCGCGTGGCGCTTCGCGTCAGCGGCCAGTTCACGTCTGAAGACAGTCTGCGGGCGATCAACCTGCGCGTCAACAACCGCTTTTTCCCGTTGACGGAAGTAGCGACGATCCGGCGCGGTTATGTCGATCCGCCGTCCTCGCTGTTCCGTTTCAACGGCCAGCCGGCCATCGGCCTTGCAATCGGCATGAAAACCGGCGCGAACCTGCTGCATTTCGGCGAGGCGCTGGATGCGCAGATGAAACGCGTGGTGGCGGATCTGCCAGTTGGTGTCGATGTGCACCGGGTGTCCGATCAGCCTGCCGTCGTCGATGAGGCGGTGTCGGGCTTCACCTCGGCGCTGTTCGAAGCCATCGCCATCGTCCTTGTCATCAGCTTCATCAGCCTTGGCCTCAGGGCCGGCATGGTGGTGGCGGTTTCCATTCCGCTCGTGCTGGCGATAACCTTCGTCTACATGGAATACACAGGCATTTCGCTGCAACGCATTTCGCTCGGTGCTCTCATCATCGCGCTCGGGCTTCTCGTGGATGATGCGATGATCGCCGTCGAAATGATGGTCGCGCGGCTTGAGGTCGGAGACGATCTCAGAAAAGCGGCGACCTATGTCTACACCTCCACCGCCTTCCCGATGCTGACCGGTACGCTGGTCACCGTTGCCGGCTTTATTCCTGTCGGCCTCAACAACAGCGCAGCGGGTGAGTTTACGTTCACACTCTTCGTGGTGATTGCAGTTTCGCTGATCGTGTCTTGGATCGTCGCGGTTTTGTTCACGCCCCTGCTCGGCGTGACGATTCTGCCGAAGACAATGAAATCTCACCACGAGAAGAAGGGCCGGTTCGCCTCGGCCTTTTCCTGGCTTCTCGGCCGGGCGCTGCGCTGGCGCTGGGTGACGATCATCCTCACCATAACCCTGTTCGGCCTGTCCGTGGGTGGCATGAGCCTCGTGCAGCAGCAGTTCTTCCCGTCCTCGGACCGTGTGGAGCTCATCGTTGACTGGAACCTGCCGCAGAACAGCTCGATTGCCGAAACCAACCGGCAGATGGCGCAGTTCGAGCAGGAAATGCTCGCCAAGAATCCGGATATCGACCACTGGACGACCTATGTCGGTGAAGGCGCGCCGCGCTTCATCCTCTCTTTCGACGTGCAGACTCCTGATGTCACCTTCGGCCAGACCGTCATCGTCACCAAGGGGCTGGACGTGCGGGACAAGGTGCGCGCCGAATTGCAGGAATATCTGGACCGGACATTCGTCGGCACTGACGCCTTCGTGAAACTGCTCGATATCGGCCCGCCGGTCGGTAAGCCGGTGCAATATCGCCTCAGCGGCCCGGATATCCAGAAGGTCCGTGAGCTCGGGCAGCAATTGTCGGGCATTGTCGGCGAGCACCAGCTGTTGTCCAACATGGTCATGGACTGGAACGAACCGACACGTGTGGTGAAGGTGGATGTGCTGCAGGACAAGGCCCGCCAGCTCGGCGTCTCCTCGGAAGATATCGCCAACGCCATGAACAGCATTGTCGAGGGATCTACGGTCACCCAGGTCAGGGACGACATCTACCTCGTGAATGTGGTGGCGCGGGCGCAGTTGTCGGAGCGCGGGTCCATCGAAACCTTGCAGAACCTGCAATTGCCGGCGACCAACGGCAAGGCCGTGCCGCTTTCGGCCATTGCCAATTTCCGCTACGAGCTGGAGCAACCGACCATCTGGCGTCGCGACCGGATACCGACGGTCACCGTCAAGGCTGCCATCATCGGCCCGACGCAGCCCGCAACGATCGTGACGCAGCTGAAGCCGAAAATAGAGGCTTTCGAGAAAACGCTTCCTGTGGGTTACAAGGTGGAGACGGGCGGTTCGGTGGAGTCCAGCGCGGATTCGCAAGCGCCGATCGTCGCCGTGGTGCCGCTGATGTTGTTTGCAATGGCGACGATCCTGATGGTTCAGCTGCAAAGCTTCAGCCGGTTGTTCCTGGTCTTCGCCGTGGCGCCCACGGCCCTGATCGGCGTGGTGGTGGCACTGCTCTTCTCCAATGCGCCAATGGGCTTCGTTGCCATTCTCGGCGTGCTGGCGCTGATCGGCATCCTTATCCGGAACTCGGTCATCCTCGTCGTGCAGATCGAGCATCTGCGAAGCGAAGGTGTCTCGGCCTGGCGTGCCGTCATTGAGGCGACCGAACACCGCATGCGGCCGATCATGCTGACGGCGGCGGCGGCAACGCTTGCCCTCATCCCCATATCCCGGGAAATCTTCTGGGGGCCGATGGCCTATGCGATGATGGGTGGCATTGTGGTCGGCACGGCGCTTACCCTGCTTTTTCTGCCGGCGCTCTACGTTGCCTGGTTTCGTATTCCACGCGAGGATGAGAAGCCGGAGGGCGCAGAAATCCAGGCGTGATATCGGATGCCGGGCGAGGTGGTGGCTGCACTGCCTCCTCGCTCCAATAAAAATATCCACCGTCGTTGTTCCCGCGTGCAGGATGATGTTAGGAAGGTCGGCTTAGCCGCGAGAGCGGCAGCCGTCCTTTTGTATTTGGGCGGTTGCATCGATATCGCGGACATATTGAGAGTGCGGAGGATTTAAAGATGGGCGGTTTGTCGGATTGGCTTGCGGATGGACAGCCGATCAATCGCAAGAATGCCGCGGAAGCGGTGTTCGATGATATCCGTTCCGCCATCACGACAGGCCAGCTTGCGGTCGGTACCCGGCTCCCTTCGGAAGCACATCTCGCAACGCGTTACGGCGTCAGCCGGCCGATTATTCGCGAGGCCCTGCGGTCTCTCCAGACGCTCGGCCTGACACAGACGCGCACAGGCAGCGGCACGTATGTGATGACCCCGACGCCGCCATCGGAACTGAATTACGGTGCCTATTCCGCACGCGACCTGATCGAGGCCCGCCCCTTTATCGAAGTGCCGGCTGCAGGGTGGGCCGCCTTGCGTCGCACGGACGCCCAACTGCAGGTTTTGCTCGATCTCTGTAGCCGCATGGAAACCGAGGAAAGGCCGCATCCCTGGGTATTGCTGGATGGCCAGTTTCATTGCGCCATCGCGGAGGCCTCCGCCAACCGCCTCTTTGCCAAGGTGGTGGCGGACGCCCGCGAGGCCGTCGCCCAGCAATCAGAGATGGTGAACCTTATGGCCGGTCGCCGCGTCGCTTCCAATTTCGAGCATCGCCGGATCGTCGAAGCGATCCGGCGCGGTTCAGCGCCTGAGGCGCGTGAGGCGATGGAGCTTCACCTCGGGCAGGTGAAGCAGGTAGTGACGACGATCATTGGCGAAGATCGGCTTCGCCAGCCGTGACCGCTGGCAGATTGGCAAGGTGCCGTGGACTGAGCGCTTGCTGCAGTTCGGCCTCTGTCATGTAACCACGTTCAAGAACCACCTGCGGCACGGTACGCCCGCTGGCAAGCGCTTCCTTGGCGACTTCCGTCGCCGCATAATAACCGATCAGCGGGTTAAGCGCCGTGGCGAGACCGATTGATTCTTCCACGCGCTGCGCCATGATGGCCGGATTGGCGACGATGCCGTCCACGCATCGCTCTGCCAGTGTGCGGCAGGCGGCGCTTAGCTGACTGATGCTCTGGGAGAGCGCACGCACGATGATCGGCTCGAAGGCGTTCAACTGCAGCTGCCCGGCTTCGGCGGCCATGGTGATGGTGATGTCGTTGCCGATCACCGCATAGGCCACCTGGTTGACCACTTCGGGAATGACCGGATTGATCTTGCCCGGCATGATGCTGGAGCCCGCCTGAACGGAGGGAAGGGTAATTTCGCCAATCCCGGCGCGCGGGCCTGACGAGAGCAGGCGAAGGTCGTTGCAAGTCTTCGACAGCTTTACGGCGACGCGTTTCAGCACGCCGGAGAGGTGCACGAAGGCGCCGGGGTCCTGTGTGGCTTCGATAAGGTCTGCGGCCGTCACCAGCGGCCGGCCGGTCAGTTCCGCCAAATGCCGGCAGGCAAGCTCGGCATAACCGGGCGGTGCGTTGAGCCCGGTGCCGATGGCGGTGGCGCCCAGATTGATCTCATGCAGCAGAGCGGCGGATTCGATCAGACGCGCCTGGTCTTCGCCCAGCATCACCACGAACGTGCGGAACTCCTGGCCGAGCGTCATCGGTACCGCATCCTGCAACTGAGTGCGCCCGATCTTGATGAAGCCGGCGAATTCCTGCGACTTGCGGTCGAAGGCGTCCTTCAGAACGCCCATCGAGGCTGCCAGGTCGTCAATCGCCTCGATCAGGCCAACGTTCACCGCGGTCGGATAAGCATCGTTGGTCGACTGGCTGAGATTGACGTGATCGTTCGGGTGAAGCCGGGCATACTCGCCCTTTTCGTGCCCAAGCAGTTCCAGCGCGCGGTTGGCGATGACCTCATTGGCGTTCATGTTGGTGGATGTGCCGGCTCCGCCCTGGATTTCATCCACAACGAACTGCTCATGAAGAGCGCCGGCGCGGATTTCGCGGCAGGCTTCCGCAATCGCCTCCATCCGATCCCTGTCGAGCAGGCCAAGTTCGTGATTTGCACGTGCGGCCGCCTCTTTCACATAGGCCAAACCCCTTAACAGGTAAGGGTTATGGCCAATGGTCACCCCGGTGATCTTGAAGTTTTCCACCGCGCGCGCGGTGTGCACGCCCCAATAAACATTCGCCGGAATTTCCTTCGACCCGAGCAAATCATGCTCACTGCGCGTCACGCTCACTTATTCCTCCACTGGCTTCTAGCGTTGCAAAATCTGTAAAGCTGTCTTACAGATTTAATGACCATATGCCTGCGGGGGAGGTAGGTCAATATTGGCGAACAGCTCTTGACGAAAGCCATTGTCTCGACTTATGACGGCAAAAATCTGTCATGCAGCTTTACAGCATGAGCGCATTCGCTGGCCATATTTCCAGCCTTGGGGACGACGCCAGTTCCACTTTGATTTCCGGCTAATTGCCGACTACAAGCGTTTTATCGGGAGGATAAATCCATGCATTCTGGAAAAACGGCACCCGCCGAACGTGAGGTCTTCGCCGAAGAGGATCTCGGTTACCATAAAGCCCTGAAGCCGCGCCAGATTCAGATGATTGCCATCGGCGGCGCCATCGGCACGGGTCTCTTTCTGGGTGCCGGCGGGCGTCTCGCACAGGCCGGTCCGGCTCTGGTTTTCGTTTATGCACTCTGCGGCTTCTTCGCGTTTCTCGTGCTGCGTGCGCTCGGCGAGTTGATCATGCATCGCCCCAGCTCCGGTTCTTTCGTGTCCTATGCCCGCGAGTTCTACGGTGAGAAGATGGCCTTTGCGGCCGGCTGGATGTATTGGCTCAACTGGGCGATGACCTCGGTGGCCGATGTCACCGCCGTCGCGCTTTATATGAATTTCTTCAAGCAATACGTACCGTGGCTTGCGGGCATCGATCAGTGGGTATTCGCGATGACGGCGCTGGTGGTCGTACTGGCGATGAACATGCTGTCGGTGAAGGTGTTCGGGGAACTGGAGTTCTGGTTCAGCCTGATCAAGGTGCTGGCGCTCGCGATCTTCCTCGTCGTCGGCGTTTATTTCGTCATTTTCGGTACGCCCATCGAAGGCCACGTTACCGGCTTCAGCCTCATTACTGACAATGGCGGCTTCTTCCCGAATGGCATTCTTCCAGCCTTCGTCATCATCCAGGGCGTGGTATTCGCCTATGCCTCGATCGAGTTGATCGGTACGGCAGCAGGCGAAACCGAGGACCCGCGCAAGGTTATGCCGCGCGCCATCCGCGCCGTCGTCCTGCGTCTCGTCGTGTTTTACGTCGGCTCGGTGCTGTTGTTCACGCTGCTCCTGCCCTACACGGCCTACAAGGCCGGTGAGAGCCCTTTCGTTACCTTCTTCGGCTCCATCGGCGTGCAGGGTGCCGATGTCATTATGAACCTTGTTGTTCTGACCGCCGTCCTGTCCTCGCTCAATGCCGGGCTCTATTCCACCGGCCGCATCCTTCACTCCATGGCTGTCTCCGGCTCGGCCCCGGCAGCGCTGGCGAAGATGAACAAGAATGGCGTGCCTTATGGTGGCATCGCGGTTACTGCCGTCGTTACCGTGTTCGGCGTCGCACTCAACGCCGTTGTCCCCGCAGCCGCGTTCGAAATCGCGCTCAACCTGTCAGCGCTTGGCATCATCTGCGCCTGGGCCGTCATCGTGCTCTGCCAGCTCAAACTCTGGCAGCTTTCGCAGCGCGGTGAACTGGTGCGTCCGGATTTCCGCATGTTCGGCGCGCCCTATACCGGCATCCTCACGCTCGTTTTTCTGTTCGGCGTGCTGGTGCTGATGGCCTTCGACTATCCCGTCGGCTCCTGGACCATCGCTTCGCTGCTGATTATCATCCCGGCGCTCGTCATCGGCTGGTATCTGCTGCGTGACCGCATCTATCGCCTTGCGGCTGAACGCGCGGGAGCATCGCATTGAGCGGGCAGGGCGCGATACCTCTGGTGGCGGTCATCGCCACCGGTGGCACCATCGCCAGTCGGCGCGGTGCCGATGGTGCCAGCACGCCCAGCCTTTCCGGTGAAGATCTGCTTGCGCTGGTACCGGAAATCGGCGCCCGGCTGAAGCCGGTGGACCTCATGGCGAAAGATTCGTCCAGCCTGACGCTTGCCGACATGCAGACCATCAGCGATGCCGTTCGTATCGAACTCGACGATCCCGAAGTGGCGGGTATCGTGGTTCTGCACGGAACCGATGCAATGGAGGAATCCTCGCTACTCGTCCATTTGCAGCACGCCATCACGAAGCCGGTGGTCTTCACCGGCGCACAGTTTACGGCAGACCATAAGGACGCAGACGGACCGGCAAATCTGGCTCGAGCCATAGAAACAGCGCTCGATCAGGCGAATGCTGCTAAGGGTGTGCTTCTCTCCTTCGGCGGTCGCTGTCTCTCGGCCTGGGGGCTCTACAAGCTGAGCGCGGACGAGGCAGACGCATTCCGCTCGACCCGGCCACTGGCTGCCGCCCGAACACCGTTGCTTGCCGCCCCGGTGGCCGATCAGCGCGTCGATATCGTTGCCATTCATCCTGGCTGTGATGCCACCCATATCGATGCAAGCCTTCAGGCGGGCGCGAAAGGCATCGTTCTTGCTGGACTTGGTTCCGGGAATGCCAATCCGCGTATCGCCGAAGCCGTGAAGCGCTGCGCCGAACGCGGCGTTCCGGTCGTCGTCTCCAGCCGCGTGCCGGAAGGGCGGCTCGTGGCGAGTTACGGCGGCGGCGGCGGTGGACATGATCTCGTCGCGGCGGGCGCCGTGCATTCAGCCACACTTCGTCCGGGTCAGGCGCGCATTTTGCTGGCCGCGCTGCTGGCGGACAAAAGTCCGGCGGAAACCATCGTTTCCGCTTTCGGTGACAACAGCTGACTTGATTGGCGGAAGCGATGTCCGGTCAGCGGGCATCGAAATTCCTATAGGATTCCTATTTTATTGCCCCTGTGGCCGTCTCGAACCTTTATGCGGTTCGGGTGCATTCTTCTGTGCGGGAAGGGATGGTGTTTCTTCCCAGCCAGAAAGAATGAAAAGCGACGTCCCACATGACGGCGCTTTTCTTCCTGTCCGGCTCCTCGATTAAAAAGGAGTCCCATCAATGATGGATATTGTTCTGATCGGCGCAGCCACGGTGTTCTTCGCCCTCTGCTTTGCCTACACGCGCGCCTGCGACCGGCTTTAGACGGAGGCTGCGATGACGTTTGATTATATCCTGAGCGGCGCCGTCACGGTCTTTATCGCTGCCTATCTCACCTATGCTCTCATTCGCCCCGAACGTTTCTGATCGGGAAGCGGCGGCTGTTGAAAGTTTGATACCATGACCCTCAATGGATGGTTCCAGGTCCTGCTTTTCTGCGGGATCATTTTTGCGCTGGTGAAGCCGCTTGGCTTCTATATGGCGCGTGTCTTCAATGGCGAGCGCACGCTGCTGTCGCCGGTTCTTGTGCCGGTCGAGCGCGGACTTTACGCCCTTGCCGGGACAAGTGAGCGTGAGGAGCAGCACTGGACGACCTATGCGGTCTCCATGCTTCTCTTCAATCTTCTCGGTTTCGCCCTGCTCTATGCCCTGATGCGCTTTCAGGCCGTGCTACCCTATAATCCGCAGGGAATGGCGGCCGTCGGACCAGAATTGTCCTTCAATACGGCCGTCAGCTTCGTCACCAACACCAACTGGCAGAATTATGGCGGCGAAAGCACGCTTTCCTATCTGACCCAGATGGCCGGTCTCACCGTGCAGAACTTCGTTTCCGCCGCAACCGGCATGGCAATCGCCATCGGCCTGATCCGCGCATTCTCGCGCGCTTCCGGCAAGGCGATCGGCAACTTCTGGGTGGATATGGTCCGCTCCACGCTCTACGTGTTATTACCCCTCTGCATCGTGCTGACGCTCGTCTACGTCTGGCTCGGCGTGCCGCAGACGCTCGGCGCCTATGTGAACGCGCAGACGCTGGAAGGCGCGCAGCAGACGATTGCCGTCGGCCCTGTCGCATCGCAGCTCGCGATCAAGATGCTGGGCACCAATGGCGGCGGCTTCTTCAACGCCAATTCGGCGCATCCCTTCGAAAACCCCGATGCCATTTCCAATATGATCCAGATGGTATCGATCTTCGCCATCGGCGCAGCTTTCACCAATGTCTTCGGTCGCATGGTCGGCAACCAGCGCCAGGGCTGGGCTATCCTTGCGGCCATGGGCGTGCTGTTCATCGCCGGCGTTGCCGTCACCTACTGGGCGGAAGCAGCCGGAAACCCGCTGATGCACAGCTTCGGTCTTGCAGGCGGCAATATGGAAGGCAAGGAAGTCCGTTTCGGATTGGCGCTCTCGTCGCTCTTCGCGGTCATCACCACGGCTGCGTCCTGCGGCGCGGTCAATGCCATGCACGGCAGCTTCACGGCCTTGGGTGGTCTCATCCCGCTCATCAACATGCAGCTGGGCGAGGTGATCGTCGGCGGGGTCGGCGCGGGCTTTTACGGCATTCTGCTCTTCATCGTCATCGCCATCTTCGTGGCAGGGCTGATGGTCGGGCGCACGCCGGAATATCTCGGCAAGAAGATCGAGGCGAAGGAAATGAAGATGGCGGTTCTGGCCATTCTCTGCCTGCCGCTCGCCATGCTGGTCTTCACCGCCACTGCCACCATCCTGCCCTCGGCTGTGGCATCGATTGGGACCGCGGGCCCGCACGGCTTTTCCGAAATCCTCTATGCCTACACCTCGGCGGCCGCCAATAACGGTTCGGCCTTCGGTGGCCTGACCGGGAACACGACCTGGTACAACATCACGCTTGGTCTCGGCATGTTGATGGGCCGCTTTCTGGTCATCATTCCCGCACTCGCCATTGCGGGTTCGCTGGTCACCAAGAAGACCGTTCCGGCCTCTGCAGGCACCTTCCCGACGGATGGCCCGCTTTTCGTTGGCCTGCTGGTCGGCACGATCCTGATCGTCGGCGGCCTTACCTTCCTGCCTGCGCTGGCGCTCGGCCCGGTTGCCGAACATCTCGTCATGGCGGCAGGTCAGCTTTTTTGAGGTGATGTCATGAACGAAGGCAAATCCGCACGTCGCCGCATCGTTCCCGCCCGCAACGGCGCTCCCGTCAGAGGCAGCGCCACGCCCGGCGGCTGGTGCGCCTCCAATCTCATTCTCGCGATGATGGCGGCTCTGTTCGCCGCCGTTGTCGCTCTCGAAGTTATCACGGGCTGATCGACCCTCATCGGTCGCCCTGTTCAAACGCTGGAGCCTCTTCATGAGCCAGTCAAAACAAGTGAGCATCCTCGATTCTCGCATTCTCGTGCCGGCCATCGCCGCCGCATTCAAAAAGCTCAACCCGCGCACGCTTGCGCGCAATCCGGTCATGTTCGTTGTTGCGACGGTGTCAGTGCTGACCACGGTGCTGTTCATCCGCGATCTCATCACGGGCGGTGCCAATCTGGGCTTCTCCTTCCAGATCAATCTCTGGCTTTGGTTCACCGTGCTGTTCGCCAATTTCGCCGAAGCCGTCGCCGAAGGGCGCGGCAAGGCGCAGGCGGATTCGCTGCGCCGGACCCGCACAGAAACCCAGGCGAAACTGCTCACCGGCGATGACCGTAGCCAATACAGTATGGTGGCGGGCACCAGCCTGAAGGTGAACGATATCGTTCTTGTAGAGGCAGGCGATATCATCCCTTCCGATGGAGAGGTTATTGAAGGTGTTGCTTCGGTAAACGAGGCGGCGATAACAGGCGAATCCGCCCCGGTCATCCGCGAATCCGGTGGCGACCGCTCTGCCGTCACCGGCGGCACGCAGGTGCTGTCGGACTGGATAAGGGTCCGCATCACCGCTGCTGCCGGCTCCACCTTCCTCGACCGGATGATTTCCCTGGTCGAAGGTGCTGAACGCCAGAAAACGCCGAACGAGATTGCGCTCAACATTCTTCTCGCAGGCATGACGCTGATCTTCGTTCTGGCCACCGCGACCATACCGAGTTTCGCGGCCTATGCCGGCGGTTCGATCCCGATCATCGTGCTGGTGGCGCTGTTCGTCACGCTTATCCCCACCACCATCGGCGCGCTTCTGTCGGCGATCGGCATCGCCGGCATGGACAGGCTGGTGCGTTTCAACGTGCTCGCCATGTCCGGCCGCGCCGTCGAGGCTGCTGGCGACGTGGACACGCTGTTGCTCGACAAGACCGGCACGATCACGCTCGGGAACCGGCAGGCGACCGAGTTCCGCCCCGTCGCCGGCGTTTCCGAGCAGGAACTGGCCGATGCGGCCCAGCTTGCGTCCCTTGCTGACGAAACACCTGAAGGTCGCTCCATTGTGGTTCTGGCGAAGGAGAAATATGGCATCCGTGCCCGTGACATGCAGAAGCTGCATGCCAATTTCGTCCCCTTCACCGCCCAGACCCGCATGAGCGGTGTCGATTTCGAAGGCTCCTCCATTCGCAAGGGGGCGGTCGACGCCGTTCTTTCCTATGTTGACGGCGGCGCTTCGCAACAGGGCAATGTGGCGCTTGCCGTCAAAACCGAAACGGATGCCATGCGCGGCATAAGGACAATTGCCGAAGAAATTGCCAAGACCGGGGGCACGCCGCTCGCCGTTGTTCGGGATGGCAAGCTTCTCGGCGTCGTGCAGCTGAAGGATATCGTCAAGGGCGGCATTCGCGAGCGTTTTGCGGAGCTTCGCCGCATGGGCATCCGCACTGTCATGATCACTGGCGACAATCCGATGACCGCCGCCGCAATTGCTGCGGAAGCGGGTGTCGATGATTTCCTCGCCCAGGCGACACCGGAAAACAAGCTGGAGCTTATCCGCGAGGAGCAGGCGAAGGGCAAGCTCGTCGCCATGTGCGGTGACGGCACCAATGATGCTCCCGCGCTGGCGCAGGCCGATGTCGGCGTTGCCATGAACACCGGTACCGTGGCCGCCCGCGAGGCGGGCAACATGGTCGATCTCGACAGCGATCCGACCAAGCTCATCGAGATCGTCGAAATCGGCAAGCAGTTGCTGATGACGCGCGGTGCACTGACCACCTTCTCGATTGCCAACGACATCGCCAAATATTTTGCCATCATTCCGGCAATGTTCCTGGCGCTCTATCCGCAGCTTGGCGTCCTGAATGTCATGGGACTTTCGACGCCGCAGAGCGCCATCCTCTCGGCCATCATGTTCAACGCGCTTATCATCATCGCGCTGATCCCGCTCTCGCTGAAGGGCGTCAAATATCGCCCGATCGGTGCAGGTGCGCTGCTATCGCGCAATCTGGTCATCTATGGCTTCGGCGGCATCATCGTTCCCTTTATCGGCATCAAGGCCATCGACCTCGCCATCACGGCGCTCGGTCTCGCCTGAGGAGTAAAGACAATGTTTAGACAGCTTCGTCCCGCACTGGTGCTGATCCTCGCCACCACGGCCATCACCGGCCTTGCCTATCCGCTCGGCATGACGGGCCTGGCGCAGGCGCTTTTTCCCGCGCAGGCCAATGGCAGCCTGATCGAAAAAAATGGCACGGTGGTCGGATCGCAATTGATCGGGCAGGCCTTCACTGGCGAGACTTATTTTCATGGTCGTCCTTCCGCCGCCGGCGATGGCTATAATGCGGCCTCGTCCTCCGGCTCCAATCTCGGGCCGACGAGCGCCAAGCTTATCGACCGGGTGAAACAGGATTACGAGGCCGCGAAAGCTGAAAATCCGGCCTCGGCGGTGCCGGCCGATCTGGTGACGGCCTCGGGCAGCGGTCTCGATCCGCATGTTTCGCCGGAAGCCGCCTATTTCCAGGTTCCGCGTGTCGCCAAAGCGAGGGGCATGGATGAAGCGGCGTTGCGCGCCATCGTTGAGCGTCATGTCGAAGCTCCGGAACTCGGCTTCATGGGCGAGCCCGTTGTAAACGTTCTTGCGCTCAACATGGCTCTTGACGCAGCCGGCTCATGAATTGAAATGGCTATGGCTTGTTCGCAAGCCATAGCCTCGACCACTGGTGGTTAAATGCCTGACGATATCAGCAACATGCCCGGCCGGCCGTCGCCCGATGCGCTTCTGGAAAACGCCAGGCGCGAGGCGCGGGGCCGGTTGAAGATTTTTTTGGGCGCCGCACCCGGTGTCGGCAAGACCTATGAAATGTTGATGTCAGGCCGGGCGAAGCTTGCGGATGGCGTCGACACCATTATCGGCGTCGTGGAAACGCATGGCCGCAGGGAGACCGAGGCATTGGTCGAGGGGCTGGAGGTCGTCCCTCGCAAACGTATCGATTATCGCGGCCAGATGCTTGAGGAGATGGATATCGACGCGATCCTCGCGCGTCGCCCCGACCTGGTTCTGGTCGATGAACTTGCTCACACCAATGCTGCAGGCAGCCGCCACCCCAAGCGTTATATGGATGTTCAGGAAATCCTCGCGCAGGGCATCGATGTCTACACAACGCTGAACATCCAGCATGTTGAAAGCCTGAATGATGTGGTGGCGCAGATTACCCGCATCCGTGTCCGTGAAACCGTGCCCGACAGCATCATCGACCGGGCCGATGATGTCGAAATCATCGATATTACGCCTGATGACCTCATCAAGCGGCTGCAGGATGGCAAGGTTTACCTGCCCCGTACGGCACGGCGCGCCATCGAGAATTATTTTTCGCGCGGTAACCTGACGGCATTGCGCGAGCTGGCGCTCCGGCGCACCGCGCAGCGGGTGGATGAGCAATTGCTCAATCACATGCAATCCCATGCCATCTCTGGCCCCTGGGCGGCCGGAGACAGGGTTGTGGTCTGTCTTGATCATGGCGGCAACGGCCCCGGTCTTGTGCGTTATGCCCGAAGGCAGGCGGACCGGCTGCGCGCACCATGGACCGCACTGCATCTCGACACGCCGCGGTCGCAGCAATTGTCGGAGGCGGAGAAGGACCGGCTGGCCGGCACCATGCGGCTTGCCCAGCAGCTTGGCGGCGAGACGGTAACCCTGCCGGCGCTTGACCTGACGCGGGAGATCATCTCCTACGCCAATACAAACAATTTCACCCACATCATCATCGGTCGCCCGCGAAAATCCTGGTGGCAGCGAATTTTTCAGCGCTCGCTGACGCATGATCTGATCGACCATGCCGGCGATATCAGTGTGCACGTCATTTCCGGCGACAAGAATGAAGAGAAGCCGGCGCAATCCGTGAAGGCCGCACCGTCCCGCTCGCGCTGGTCGATAGGCTCCTATCTCAACAGCACGCTGTTCGTAGCGCTCGCCATCGTTGTCGGCATCGTGCTTGACCGGACGCTCGACGTTCAGAATCTGGCGCTCGTTTTTCTCATGGCCGTGCTGGCGGCCGCTGTTCGCGGAGGACTTGGACCTGCGTTGTATGCCTCGCTGCTTGGCGCCGTCGCATTCAATTTTTTCTTTCTGGAACCACGATACACGCTGACGGTCAGCGCGCCGGACAGCGTTCTGGCGTTGCTTTTTTATCTCGGAGTGGCGCTTGTTGCCTCCAACCTCACGGTTGCGGTGCAACGGCAGGCGGCCTCGGCGCGGGTAAGGGCGCGCACGACGGAAGATCTCTACCTGTTTTCCAAAAAGCTTGCCGGAACGGCGACGCTGGATGATGTGTTGTGGGCTACCGCTTACCAGATGGCTTCGATGTTGAAGGTGAGGGTGGTGCTGCTTCTGCCTGAGAACAACGCCATTGCCGTCAAGGCCGGTTATCCGCCCGATGACACGCTGGTGGATGCCGATATCGCGGCCGCGCAATGGGCATGGGAACACGACAAGGCGGCTGGTCGCGGCGCAGACACATTGCCGGGCGCCCGGCGGCTTTATCTGCCGCTCCGCACCGGCAGCGGTGCCGTCGGCGTCGTCGGGTTGGATGATGACCGAAGCGGGCTGCTTTTGACACCTGAACAACAGCGCCTGTTTGATGCGCTGGCCGACCAGGCTGCACTCGCGATCGAACGTATCCAGCTTGCCTCGGATGTCGACAAGGCAAGGCTGGCCGCGGAAACCGACCGACTGCGCACAGCACTCCTCACTTCCATTTCCCACGACCTCAAAACCCCGCTCGCGGCTATTCTGGGTTCGGCCGGAACGCTGAAGGACTTTGCCGAGGACATCCCGCCCGATGCGCGCGCCGATCTGCTTTCGACGATCGTTGAGGAATCCGAACGGCTGAACCGCTTCATCTCCAATCTTCTCGATATGACGCGGATCGGATCGGGTGCAATGGAGCCGAATTACGGGCTGCATTTCCTTGGCGACATGGTCGGGACAGCGCTTTCGCGTGCCGCGAAAATCATTGTGCGGCATGAGGTTGTCCTGGATATTCCGCCTGATCTGCCGATGCTTAGGGTCGATCCCGTGCTATTCGAACAGGTCCTGTTCAACCTCATAGACAACGCGGCCAAATATGCTCCCGGACACACGGTCATCGAACTCCGGGGCTGGCAGCAGGGAAGGCACGTCTTCCTGTCCGTGGCCGATGAGGGGCCGGGCTTTCCTCCCGAAGATGCGGAGCGGGTGTTCGACAGCTTCTACCGGGTGCGCAAGACCGATCAGGTGCAGGCGGGAACCGGACTGGGGCTATCCATCTGCAAGGGTTTCATCGAGGCCATGGGTGGCTCGATTCGTGCGGAGAACAGGCAGGATCGGGGAGGTGCGCAATTCACGGTAACTTTGCCCGTTCCCGCCAACGCGCCTGTGCTAGATCATGAAAAGGGCGCCGCCTGAGCCGAAATGGCGACCCCGCTCCCACTACGCCGCCAAAGGAGACCCTGGAATGACCAATTCCGCCGTTAACATTCTGATCGTTGACGATGAACCGCCGATCCGCAAGCTTTTGCGGGTGGGGTTGTCGACGCAGGATTATACGGTAAGCGAGGCGATGAATGCGAAGGTGGCGATGGAGCTGGTCGAGCAGGACAAGCCCGATCTCGTCATTCTCGATCTCGGCCTGCCGGATATGTCGGGACACGATCTTCTGGCGAAATGGCGCAGCGAGGGGGTGGCGTTGCCGGTCATCATCCTGTCCAGCCGAACCGATGAAGCAGGTATCGTCAAGGCACTCGAACTGGGAGCCGACGACTACATTACAAAGCCCTTCGGCATGAACGAACTCGTCGCCCGCATCCGTGTCGCGCTGCGCCACCGGCTCCAGAGCCAGGGTGAACGGCCTGTCTTTCAGACCGGCGATCTTTCGGTCGATCTTGTCCGGCGTATCGTCAGGGTGGAGGACCGGGAGGTGAAGCTCTCCCCGAAGGAATACGATATTCTGCGGGTGCTGGTTCAGCACGCAGGCAAGGTGCTGACGCACCGCTTCCTGCTGGAGCACGTATGGGATGAACTGACCGACGTGCAATATTTGCGGGTCTATGTGCGCCAATTGCGCCAGAAGATCGAAAAAATCCCCGACCAGCCCCGTTACATCCTGACAGAAACCGGGGTGGGTTACCGGTTGCAGGAGGTTTGAGGGCGCCGCAAGGCGACGCCCTCCGATATCTCAGACGGCAGCGCAGATGGACAGGAATTCATCTACATCGGCCTCGGTCGTCGCAAAGCTGGTGACCATGCGGATCAGTACTTCGTCCTTGCCGACTTTTTCCGGCATGTCGCGCGGTTCCAGCCAGTCATAGAACCTTGCGCCTTTTTCCGTCGCTGCTTGCGCGGCTGCCTTTGGCAAAATGGCGAAAACTTCGTTGGCCTGGGTCGGCCAGGCGAGGCGCGCGCTGTTCAGCGAGCCGAAGCCCGCGCGCAGCCGGTTAGCCATGGCATTGGCATGGCTGGCGAGACCGAGCCAAAGATCATCCTGCAGATAGGCTTCAAACTGCGCTGCTATGAAACGTGACTTCGAAAACAGTTGCGCTGTGCGTTTGCGCAGGAACGAGAAATCCCGAGCGAGCGAAGGATCGAAGAAAACGATCGCTTCCGCGCACCAGCAGCCATTTTTCGTGCCGCCGAAAGACAGCACGTCAACGCCGCGTTTCCAGGTCATTTCAGCCGGCGTGGTGTCAAGCGCGGCCAGCGCATTGGCAAAACGCGCGCCGTCCATATGCAGCGGCAGGCCGTTTTCCTTGGCGATTTTGGAGATGGCTTCAATTTCGTCGAGTGTGTAGACGGTGCCGGCTTCGGTCGCCTGCGTCATGGTGATGGCGGCGGCACGGCCGTGGTGAACGGCATCCTGCGGATAGCGGGCAATGCGCTCGATCAGGTTTTCCGGCAGCATCTTGCCGTTCGGCCCTTCGACTGCGACCATGCGCATGCCGGAAAAGAAATCCGGCGCGCCGCATTCGTCCTCGATCACATGGGCTTCCGAATGGCAGAAGGTGAGGCCGCCGGCGCGAGCGATGCTGGCCAGCGAAAGCGAATTGGCCGCCGTGCCGGTGGCGACGAAAAACACCGCAACCTCGCGCTCGAATATCTCGTTGAAGCGCTTTTCGATGGAGAGATCGAGTTCGCTGGTGCCATAGGCGGAGGCAAACCGGGTGGATTCCCGCGAAAGCCGTTCATTGACGGCCGGGTGGGCGCCAGCCCAATTGTCTGAAGCAAAAAACATCTCTGAAGGCTTTCCGATAGCTGGGGTTCTGATTGGGAAATGCATGGAGCGACGACTGGCAAAGTTCTAGGACCTAACTCCGCGATTGGCAAATCCGGCAATGAAAGCAATGGGGAGGCGGGATTTGCGACAGAAAGTTTCGCACAATAGGTCAGTATCGAAACTTCGCTATAAAACGACGGTCTCACTAATTGGATTCGCGCCCTTGCCAATTCCGCCGGTTTCTGCCAAAATCCTCGGGAATTGAGACAGTCTTACTGTCCTAAATTTGATCCAGCCGGCGAGAATGCGGATTTTGCCAAAGAGCGAAATTTGCGTCGCGCCGGACCTTCGCATGAAACCGTGCAAGTAATTTGCAGGAGGGACAAAAATGACGAACAAGCCGCAGGCGGATATCGCCGCCGCAACCCTGACCACTGACTGTCCCACCGCGGCTGCGGCTGCACCCGTTTCTGCGAAAGCGCGTTTCGCGGGCGGCTTGCCGGAAAGGCAGGGTCTCTACGATCCCGCCAATGAACATGATGCCTGCGGCGTCGGCTTTGTCGCCCATATGAAAGGCGTCAAGTCGCACCAGATCGTCAAGGACGGCCTGTTCATCCTTGAAAACCTGACCCATCGCGGCGCCGTCGGCGCAGATCCGCTGATGGGCGATGGTGCGGGCATTCTCGTGCAGATTCCCGACCGCTTCTTCCGCGAGGAAATGGCCGCGCAGGGCGTGACATTGCCGAAGGCTGGCGAATACGCCGTCGGTCATATCTTCATGCCGCGCGATCCCTCCCGCATCGAGCACTACAAGAAGGTCATCGTCGACGTCATCGGCGAAGAGGGCCAGCAGTTCCTTGGCTTCCGTGATGTCCCGGTCGACAACTCCTCGCTTTCCAAGGCGCCGGATATCGCAGCGACAGAGCCGCACCACGTGCAGGTCTTCATCGGCGCCGGCCGCGATGCCGCGAGCAATGCCGATTTCGAGCGCAAGCTGTTCCTCATCCGCAAGGTTCTCTCCAACCGCATCTATGACGAAGGCGGCGGCAAGGAAACGCAGGATTTCTATCCCGTTTCCCTTTCTTCCTCGACCATCGTCTATAAGGGCATGTTCCTCGCCTATCAGGTGGGCGCATATTACAAGGACCTTTCGGACCCGCGTTTCGAATCGGCTGTCGCGCTCGTGCATCAGCGTTTCTCCACCAACACCTTCCCGTCGTGGAAGCTGGCGCACCCCTATCGCATGGTCGCCCATAACGGCGAAATCAACACGCTGCGCGGTAATGTCAACTGGATGGCGGCGCGTCAGGCATCGGTTTCGTCCGCGCTGTTCGGTGACGACATCTCCAAGCTCTGGCCGATTTCTTATGAAGGCCAGTCGGACACGGCCTGTTTCGACAACGCGCTCGAGTTCCTCGTCCGCGGCGGTTATTCCATGGCCCATGCCGTGATGATGCTGATCCCGGAAGCCTGGGCCGGTAACCAGTCCATGTCTGCCGAACGCAAGGCATTCTACGAATATCACGCAGCCCTGATGGAGCCGTGGGACGGTCCCGCCGCCGTTGCCTTCACCGACGGCAAGCAGATTGGCGCGACGCTCGACCGCAACGGCCTGCGCCCGGCCCGTTACCTCGTCACTGATGACGACCGCATCATCATGGCCTCCGAGGCCGGCACGCTGCCAGTGCCGGAAGAGCGCATCGTCAAGAAGTGGCGTCTGCAGCCTGGCAAGATGCTGCTGATCGACATGGAAAAGGGTGCGATCATTTCCGACGAGGAAGTGAAGCACGAGCTTGCCGCCAAGCATCCCTATCGCAGCTGGCTTGATCGCACGCAGCTCATCCTTGAAGAGCTGAAGCCTGTCGAACCACGCGCGCTGCGCCGCGACGTGTCGCTGCTCGACCGCCAGCAGGCCTTCGGTTACACCAGCGAAGACACCAAGCTCCTGATGTCGCCGATGGCGACGACGGGCCAGGAAGCCATCGGCTCCATGGGCACGGATACGCCGATTTCGGCCATGTCCGACAAGTCGAAGCTGCTTTACACCTATTTCAAGCAGAATTTCGCGCAGGTCACGAACCCGCCGATCGATCCGATCCGCGAAGAGCTGGTCATGAGCCTCGTGTCGTTCATCGGCCCGCGTCCGAATATTCTCGACCACGAAGGTGCTGCCCGCGCCAAGCGTCTGGAAGTGCGCCAGCCGATCCTGACCAATGGCGATCTGGAGAAGATTCGTTCCATCGGTCACACGGAAGACCGTTTCGACACCAAGACGCTCGACTTCACCTATGATGTGGAGCGCGGTGCCGAAGGCATGCCCGAAATGCTCGACCGCCTCTGCGAGCGGGCCGAATCCGCCGTCCGCGGCGGTTACAACATCATCGTTCTGTCCGACCGCCAGCTTGGCCCGGATCGCATCGCGATCCCCGCACTTCTGGCGACAGCCGCCGTGCACCACCACCTGATCCGCAAGGGCCTGCGTACCTCGGTCGGTCTCGTCGTCGAAACCGGTGAGCCGCGCGAAATCCACCATTTCTGCCTTCTGGCCGGTTATGGTGCGGAGGCGATCAACCCATACCTCGCTTTCGATACTCTGCTTGACATGCACAAGCACGGCGCCTTCCCGAAGGAAGTGTCTGATGATGAAGTCGTTTATCGCTACATCAAGGCGGTGGGTAAGGGCATCCTCAAGGTCATGTCCAAGATGGGCATCTCCACCTACCAGTCCTATTGCGGCGCGCAGATTTTCGACGCCATCGGCCTGTCTTCGGAATTCGTCGAGAAATATTTCTTCGGCACCGCCACCTCCATCGAAGGTGTCGGCCTGACGGAAATCGCTGAAGAAACCGTGGCGCGCCACACAGCGGCCTTTGGCAAGGACCCGATCCTTGCCAACACGCTCGATATCGGCGGCGAATACGCCTATCGCATGCGCGGGGAAAGCCATGCCTGGACGCCGGACGCCGTCGCCTCGCTGCAACACGCCGTGCGTGGCAACAGTCAGGATCGCTACCGCGAATTCGCCGGCATGGTGAACGAAACGGCGCTGCGCATGAACACCATTCGCGGCCTGTTCAAGGTCAAGTCGGCGGAAGCACTCGGTCGCAAACCGGTCTCCATCGATGAGGTCGAGCCGGCAGCCGATATCGTCAAGCGGTTCTCGACCGGGGCCATGTCCTTCGGCTCGATCAGCCGCGAGGCGCATACGACGCTCGCGATTGCCATGAACCGCATCGGCGGCAAGTCCAACACGGGTGAGGGCGGGGAAGAATCCGACCGCTACATGCCGCTGTTGAACGGCCAGCCGAACCCGGAACGCTCCGCCATCAAGCAGATCGCATCTGGTCGCTTCGGTGTGACGACGGAATACCTTGTCAATGCCGACATGCTGCAGATCAAGGTAGCGCAGGGCGCAAAGCCCGGCGAAGGCGGCCAGCTGCCCGGCCACAAGGTGGATGCGACGGTTGCAAAGACCCGTCACTCCACCCCGGGCGTCGGCCTCATTTCGCCGCCGCCGCATCATGATATCTATTCCATCGAAGATCTGGCGCAGCTGATCTACGACCTGAAAAACGTCAATCCGGAAGCCGATGTGTCGGTGAAGCTGGTGTCGGAAGTCGGCGTCGGAACGGTTGCGGCCGGTGTAGCCAAGGCCCGCGCAGACCATATCACCGTCGCCGGTTTTGATGGCGGCACGGGCGCGTCACCACTGACGTCGCTCAAGCACGCGGGTTCGCCCTGGGAAATCGGCCTTGCCGAAACCCAGCAGACGCTTGTGCTGAACGGTCTCCGCTCGCGCGTTGCCCTGCAGGTGGATGGCGGTCTGAAGACCGGCCGCGACGTCATCATCGGCGCGCTGCTCGGTGCGGATGAATTCGGCTTCGCCACCGCGCCGCTGATTGCGGCCGGCTGTATCATGATGCGCAAGTGCCATCTCAACACCTGCCCTGTCGGCGTTGCCACGCAGGACCCGGTTCTGCGCAAGCGCTTCAAGGGCACGCCGGAACATGTCATCAACTACTTCTTCTTCGTGGCCGAAGAAGTGCGCGAAATCCTTGCCTCGCTTGGCGTGACCAGGCTGGACGAGATCATCGGCGCTTCCGAACTGCTCGAGAAGGATGAGATGCTGGCGCATTGGAAGGCGAAGGGTCTGGATTTCAGCCGCATCTTCCATAAGGTCGAGGCACCCAAGGAAGCGACGTTCTGGACCGAACGCCAGAAGCATCCGATCGATGACATTCTCGACCGCAAGCTGATCGAAAAGTCGCTGCCGTCGCTGGAAAACCGCGAACCCGTGGTCTTCGAAGTGCCGATCAGAAACGTTGACCGCTCCGCCGGTGCGATGCTCTCCGGCGCGCTCGCCAAGCGCTGGGGCCATAAGGGTCTGAAGGATGACACGATCCATGTGACGCTGCGCGGCACGGCGGGCCAGTCCTTCGGTGCGTTCCTCGCTCGAGGCATCACCTTCGATCTGGTGGGTGACGGTAACGACTATGTCGGCAAGGGTCTTTCGGGTGGCCGCATCATTGTGCGCCCGCCGGAAAACGCCCGTATCGTCGCGGAAAACTCGATCATCGTCGGCAACACCGTGCTGTACGGCGCCATAACCGGCGAGTGCTATTTCCGTGGCGTGGCTGGCGAGCGTTTCGCGGTGCGTAACTCCGGCGCGGTTGCGGTTGTTGAAGGTGTCGGCGACCACGGTTGCGAATATATGACTGGCGGCATCGTGGTCGTTCTTGGCGAGACCGGCCGCAACTTTGCGGCCGGCATGTCCGGCGGCGTGGCTTATGTTCTCGACGAGAAGGGCGATTTCGCCACGCGTTGCAACATGGCCATGGTTGAGCTGGAGCCGGTTCCGGAAGAAGACGACATGCTGGAAAAGCTGCACCATCACGGCGGCGACCTCATGCACAAGGGACGTGTCGACGTTTCCGAAGACATGACGCGCCATGACGAGGAGCGCCTTTACCAGCTGATCTCCAACCACTTCCATTACACGAACTCGTCGCGTGCCAAGGATATACTCGATCGCTGGAGCGAGTTCCGTCCGAAGTTCCGCAAGGTCATGCCGGTTGAATACCGTCGTGCGCTTGAGGAAATGGAGCGCATGCGCATGGGCGTGGCGGCGGAGTAATCCGTCGCGTGAGGACACTACACCACCTGATCTCGCTGATAACAGCGGTCGCCATTCGTGGCGACCACTTGGACGGGCGGCGAGACCGGATTTGAGTTCATCGTGCTGGGGCGGCTTTGGGTTTCGCCACCTGGTACTGGGGCCCGACAGGCGCTCCGCTTTGATGTGAGGACATAAACGTGGGCAAGGTTACAGGTTTTCTGGAGATCGACCGGCAGGTGGGCAAGTATCAGCCCGCATCGGATCGTATCCGCCACTTCCGCGAATTCACCATTCCGATGTCGGATGCCGAGGTGCAGAAGCAGGCGGCGCGCTGCATGGATTGCGGCATTCCCTATTGCCACGGCCCGACAGGCTGTCCCGTGCACAACCAGATCCCCGACTGGAACGATCTGGTCTACAATAATAACTGGGAGGAGGCGATCCGCAACCTCCATTCCACCAACAACTTCCCGGAATTCACCGGTCGCGTCTGTCCCGCCCCTTGCGAGGAGGCCTGCACGCTGAATCTTGAGGATGCGCCGGTCGCGATCAAGACCGTCGAACAGGCTATTGCCGACAAAGCCTATGAGTTGGGCTTCATCGTGCCGAAGCCGGCGACGATCCACACCGGCAAGAAGGTCGCCATCATCGGTTCCGGTCCTTCGGGCATGGCGGCGGCGCAACAGCTTGGCCGTGCCGGCCACGAGGTTCACGTCTATGAGCGCGAATCCAAGCCCGGCGGCCTGCTGCGTTACGGCATCCCCGATTTCAAGATGGAAAAGAACTTCATCGACCGCCGTGTCGAGCAGATCAAGGGCGAAGGGGTCACCTTCCATTGTGGCGTCAATGTCGGCGTCGATGTGACGGTGGAGGCGCTTCTCGCCGACCACGATGCCGTGCTTTATTGCGGCGGCTCGGAAACCCCGCGCCCGGCCGGCATCGGCGGTGCGGATCTGCATGGCGTTTATGATGCCATGCCCTATCTAGTGCAGCAGAACCGGCGCGTCGGTCGTGAAAACATTGACAGCGTTGGCTGGCCGGCCGATCCGATCCTCGCGGGCGGCAAGCATGTCGTCGTTGTGGGCGGTGGCGATACTGCATCCGACTGCGTTGGCACGGCGTTCCGCCAGGGTGCTGTTAAAGTCACCCAGCTCGACATACGCCCGATGCCGCCGGAAAAGGAAGACAAGCTGGCGGTTTGGCCTTTCTGGGCAACCAAAATGCGCACCTCGTCTTCGCAGGCCGAAGGCGCCATCCGCGAGTTCCAGGTGGCGACCCTCGAATTCGTTGGCGAAGACGGCGTGCTGACAGGTGTGAAGTGCTGCCAGGTGGATGACCGACGCAAGCCCATTGCCGGCACGGAGTTCATCATCAAGGCCGATCTCGCCTTCATCGCCATCGGCTTTTCCGGTCCCTTCACGGACAGCGTTCTGAAGGAAATGGACGGCAAGCTGACACTCAACACGGACCGCCGTGGCTCCACAAATGTCGTCGCCAACGAGACGGATTACAGGACCTCTGTCGACAAACTCTGGGCGGCGGGCGATGTGCGCCGTGGCCAGTCGCTGGTGGTCTGGGCGATCCGCGAAGGCCGTCAGGCGGCGCGTGCTATCGATGAAGCGCTGATGGGCGCGACCGTTCTTCCGCGCTAAGCCGGCAAATGGATAAAAATGGGAAGGCCTGTCGCACCCGCAACAGGCCTTTTTTTGATGTCAGAAAACGAGCGCTTCTTTTTCAGCAATAGGGAAGCGTAATCCGGAAGCAGGCCCCACCGCTGGATGAATCGCCGATAGTAATATCTCCGCCGTGATACCGCACGATTTCCTGCACGAGATTAAGCCCGAGGCCCGTGCCCCGGTCTCGAGGTTGCAGGCGATGAAAGGCATCAAAGACGAGTTCCCGCTCCTTTTCAGGAATGCCGTTGCCTTCGTCGGCGATCTCTATCACCCGATTGCCCGCCACTGTCATCGTTATGGTTCCGCGGTTGCCGCCGTGTTCTATGGCGTTTTGCACGATATTCATCAGGGCTCGCCGCAGGGAAGGATCGTCCGCAAGTGCAAGGATCGGTTCTTCCTCCGGTTCAAATGAGAGCTCATAACCCTGCGAGATGGCAAGCGGTGCCATATCGGCAACAACCGATCTGCAGAGATTGACCAGATCGAGCGGCACTAATGGCGCCTTCTGGCCGCCGAGACGCTGCAGATCGAGCAATTGTTCGGCCAGCACGCCGATACGGTTTGCATCCGCCAAAATCCGGCTGCGCGCGGGCCCTTCCAGCAGAGTTTCGACACGCGTCTGTAGAATGGCGACCGGCGTGCGCAATTCGTGCGCGGCGTCGAGAATGAAGCGCTTGTGCCGTTCATAGCCATCGTCCAGGCGCTTGAGCGCACCATTGACGGCGTGCACCAGCGGCTGCACTTCCCTTGGAATATCATTGTCGGGCAAGCGATATCCGCGTCTGTCGATATCGATCGCTTCCGCGGTTTTGGCAATCGTCGAGAGTGCACGAAATTCCCTGCGGATGATCAAGGGAATTGCTATCGCGGTCGCAATGGAGATGAGGACGAGGACCGGGAAAATCATGATGTTGGAGAACAGCAGAACAGGGAGCGTCATGCTGAAAAGATCGCCTTTTCCGATCATCATGAAGTCGCCGGCTGGTCCGGATGCACGGCGAACGACCGCAAGGTAGAGAACGGCAAGATAGGAGTAGGACATCCCGGCTTCGCGAATGTTCGAAATCTTGATGTCGTTTAACTCCTTCTCCATGTTGCTGTAGGCCTCGGGCACAGGGCCACCCTGGATGAGCTCATCCTTGTCGCTCAGCGCGACAAACCAGAAATCGGGCATTTTTTCCCGGAGTTTGGCATATTCGGCCGTCTCTTTCAGCGTAAGCTTCCCATCCGTATCGCGGATCAAAGCGTTTGCAGTTATCTGCGCCGCCTCCGAGCTAAGAAGAGCGCTGCCGACGCCGTCGCTCAACAGATAAGCAAAGAATGCGATGCTGACGATCAACAGACTGCCGATCTGGAAGAGGAGCAGTTGAATGGTCAATCGCCGCTTCAGTGACTTTCTCTTGGACAATCTCATCCCGTCGCCCTCAAAAGATATCCCACGCCGCGAATGCCATGCACCTCCACGGCGGCGTCCGCGGCCTGCAATTTGCGCCGCAAGCGGGAAATGTGGGAATCGAGCGCATTGGACTGGATTTCATCGTCAAAGTTATAGACGGCCTCTTCGAGCAGCGAGCGCAGCACTGTTCTGCCCTGTCGTCGCAGCAAGGCTTCGAGAATCAGCAACTCCCGTCTCGTCAGCGGAAGAAACGCGCCGTTGATACGCACTTCACGCGTCTCGAAACAAAACTCCAGCCTGCCGAGTTTTGCCGTCATCGCCACGGTTCCGGCGGGTCGGCGCATCAGGGCGCGAATGCGGGCAAGTAGCTCTTCGACAGCGAAAGGCTTGGCCATATAGTCATCTGCACCAAGGTTCAGGCCCTTCACCCGATCCACGAGCCCGCCCTGGGCCGTCAACACTATGACAGGTGGGGTGACCGGCAGCAGACGCAGATTTTCTATCAGTTCGATGCCGTCACCATCGGGCAGTTGCCGGTCCAGCACAACGAGGTCGTGGACACCATCCATGATGGCGTGTCGGGCGAGATCCAGTGTTCCGACCGTATCCACGATAATATCGAACCGATGGAGCGCGGCAGACAGGGCCGCTGCCATCTCACGTTCGTCTTCAACAAGCAGCAGGCGCATGAATTCGTCTCGGCATTGTCGGCACACTTTAGGGTGAAGCGTACACATGGAGTCAAAAACGACGGTGCCGCTGACGCTCATGGCAAGCGACGCGTCGCCGTCGAATACATTCGCCGTGCGAAATCGGTGGAGCGGCGGAGGTTTGTGACCGATCTCCGCATTCCTGCAAAGCTGCAGCTATCCTGTCATCGTGGGATTGCCTGAACATTACGCCGACCGACTGGGCGGCAGACGGCGGGCAAGCTTCTATTGCTTTGCCTGCGTGGTATCGGGCGTCATCCGATAGTCATCGATGCGGCCTGCCGGCGCATCGGCCATTTCGCCACGCTTGGTCAGCCTTTCGCGCGGGGATTCCACGACGGAGACGCGTGTTGGCGCGGCCGAAAGAGGGACATCCCCGAGCAGTTTGTCGCCGCCATCGAGAGCAGGATCGGTAAGGCTGATCGGCTGGGTGCGCACCTGTCCCGCATCGATGCCAAGTGCCGGCAGGGAGGTGAGTGCCGGCAGATTGCTGCCGTCCAGTTTCACAAGGTCCGGTCCGGCGCCGTCGAGGTGCCGGCGGACGAATTTCTCGACGTAAAAGGCAAGCTTGCGCTTTCCGGCCTGCGTCATGCCGATACCGTCGGCCTCACGCAGGCGGGCCTGCTGACCGTTCATGTCGTAACCGGTGATGACGAATTTGCCGGCTTCGTCGACAAAACCGTCCCAGACATCCACGAACTCGCCGCCGAATTTTTCCACATGGCTGCGGTAAAGCCGGTTGAACCCAACGAGATCCGCAGAAAGCGAGGGAGACTGGAAGGCGGGCAAACCCACCCATAACAGCGGCACTTTCGGGCGGCCGGCGAGGGTGAGAAGCTCATCGATCCGCCTCTCATATTCCTTGAGCCAGACCTCCGTGCCGAATTTTTCCTTGATATCGCCGATCTGCATCTGCTGGCGATCGTTCGAGCCCATCATGATGACGATGGTGGCGGGGTTGGTCTCGCTTATGAATTGCGGCAGGTTTTTGAACCAGTCGTAATAATCGGTGCGCACCAGGCCGGAAGAGCCGTTGGCACGCACATCGACCGCAATTGCCGGCGAGCTGGCAAAGGCATTGACCAGCTCTTCCCCCATCCCGCCGGCGAGGAAATCACCGATAACAAGGACGCGCCTGGCATTTTCAAGCTTGGCGGCAGGCTCCGGCTTAGCGGTTCGCATCTGCACCACCGAAGGCGCTTTCCTTGCTGGTTGCGGGCGGGTAACCGATCTTTCACGCGGCGCGGATGGGAAATCGCGCCGGTTGCGGGGCTGGTATTCGCGGCCTGATCCGCTATCGCGGCCCACTGGCCTGCCGAACAGCATTTCAAACAGGGTGCGCCGCTGTTCCTGTGCCAAGCTCTCGGAGGGAACGAGCGGCATGGCAAGAACAGCGGAAAGAAGGACGGCGCAGAAACGCCAGCCGGTTCTTCCAGTTTTTTCCGCAGGTTTCGTACTCATGACATCGGCCCTTCCGGATATTTCGGCGGCGTTTCGTAACTGCCGCCGAACTCGCCGGCACATTATCAGTTGCGAAGGGCTCTCAGCAACCGCTGCGACGGCTGGCCGTCCGCGTCCATCCCCATGCGTGACTGGATGGCACTGATGGCGGCCTTGGAACCGGAGCCGAAGTTGCCGTCGACTTCACCGTCATAATAGCCGAGTTCCTTCATGCGGGTCTGAAGTTCGAATTTTTCGCGAATATCCAGCGTACCGTCCGGACGCGGCCACTTCTGCTGCATGCCGCCGTAACCGGCGATTTCATCCGCGAGCAGTCCGACGGCGAGCGCATAGCTGTCGGAGGCGTTGTATTTCTTGATGGTGAAAAAGTTCTTCATCATCAGGAAGCCCGGGCCGTTTGCCCCGCCCTGTAGTTTCAGCATCGCGCGGTCGGAACCACGGGTGAAATTCTTGCCGTTGGGGCGGGTGAAGCCAAGCTTTGCCCATTCCGCGATGGTCTTCGTCTGGCCTTCATACCGCGCGCCGCCACGCGGAACGGCGGTTTCGTAACCCCATGTCCGGCCGGGCTCCCAGCCGTTTTTCGCGAGAAGATTGGCGGCAGTTGCGAGAGCGTCCGGGACGGAATGCCAGATGTCCCGTTTGCCATTGCCATCCGCATCTACCGCGTAAAGCAGGTAGCTTGTCGGGATGAACTGGGTATGGCCCATCGCGCCGGCCCAGGAGCCCGTCAGCTGTTTGGGGGTGACGTCACCCGCCTGAAGGATCTTGAGCGCGGCAATCAATTGCGTACGCGCGAATTTGGCGCGCTTGGGATCGGAATAGGCGAGCGTTGCCAGCGCCTGCGGGATGTTGTGCAGACGCTCCGGCTTTTCGAGAACCGCGCCGTAATTCGATTCCATCGACCAGATGGCGAGAATGATGTGCTTGTCGACGTTGAAGTTGCGCTCGATCCAGTTGAGGGTCGTCGCGTGCTTCATCTTCATTTCGCGGCCAATCCGCACCGTGTACGGATTGACGCGGGAGTCGAGATAATCCCAGATTTGCGTTGTGAATTCCGGTTGGAAAGTGGCCTTGCGCAACGCGTCGGGATCCGGCTCGCTAACGCCGGCAAAGGCTTTCTGATAGGTCGCCTTGCTAATGCCTTCTTTCGCGGCTGTTGCATAGAACTGGTTGATCCACTGACGGAATCCGGCATCGGCGCGGGCCGAAACCGGCGCCAGCGAGATTACCAGGCCAGCAGCCACCATGCAGCCGAATTTGCGGACATCTGAAGGGATCATCTTTGTCATCGTCTGTCTTTCGTTCTCTCGAATGTCATTTCGATTGCGAAAACGCATCGGGCGTCATCATGGATAACAAAAGAACGTCAACAAATTCTTTACCATTAATAGATGGTAGCGTCACCCTTTACAAAACGTTGTTGTTTTTGAAATAACAACAGCGTGCGGGGATTGTGATCAAGTGTTATCTCTCAGGAGGAATATGTGGTAGAACATAAGAAAATTCGGAAGGCCGTATTTCCCGTCGCAGGTCTCGGCACGCGCTTTCTGCCCGCAACCAAGGCAGTTCCGAAGGAAATGCTCACCGTCGTAGATAAGCCGGTTATTCAGTACGTCGTCGATGAAGCGGCAGAAGCGGGTATCGAGCATTTTGTATTTGTCACCGGCCGCGGCAAGGCGGTGATCGAAGATTATTTTGATATTCAATTTGAACTTGAACAGATGCTGCGCGAGCGCAACAAGAACGCCGAGCTGACACTGCTGGCCGGCCTTCTGCCCAAGGCAGGTACCGCAAGCTTCACGCGCCAGCAGGTGCCGCTCGGCCTGGGCCATGCGGTCTGGTGCGCCCGTGATATCGTCGGCGACGAGCCCTTCGCCGTGCTTTTGCCTGACATGATCATGCATTCACAGAAAAGCTGCCTGAAGGGCATGGTCGAACTTTACGACCAGACCCAGGGCAACGTCATCGCCGTGCAGGAATGCGCTCCCGACCAGACGCATAAATATGGTATTGTCGGCGTGGGCGAGACCGTGGGTGAGGGTTTCAAGATTACCGAAATGGTTGAAAAGCCTGCAAAGGGTACAGCGCCTTCGAATTTCTACATTAACGGTCGCTATATTCTTCAGCCCGAGATTTTCGATATTCTCGAAAATCAGGAGCGTGGCGCCGGTAATGAAATCCAGTTGACGGACGGCATGCTGACGCTTGCCAAGTCGCAGGAGTTTGCAGGCTATCATTTCCGCGGTCAGACCTTCGATTGCGGCGCCAAGGATGGCTTCATTCTGGCCAATGTCGCTTTCGCTCTCGAGCGCGGCGATATCCGTCCGGCAATCGAAGAGCCGATCAAGGCCCTGATCGACGGGCTGAAGTGAGAGACCAGAGAATAGATGACAAAATCCCGGCCTTCGCGCCGGGATTTTTATTTGGCGCTTATCGCTTCAGGACAAGCCCTGCACCGACGCGAAGTTCGCTGCTGTCATAAACCGGTGTCCACTGGTAGCTGACATCGGCAGTCAGATCGAGATAACGGTTGAGACCCCAGGTCAGGCCGGCTCCCGCCGTATATTCCACGGCGTCCTCCGTGTCGGAGGAGGGGAATGTGCGATGCACGATTTGGCCGGTCAGTCGCGCTACCAGATTGCTGCGCAATTCGTGGGTCAGCCCGGCATCCAGGCGATAGGAAACCCATCCGCCCTGCGGGCCGCCGGCGAAATCCTCTATTGTCGTGCGCAGGCCAAGATTGACATTCGTGCCGCGCTGGGGTGACCAGTTAAGGTCGCCGTCCAGCGTCAACGCGCCGATCGACGCAAGGCGATCATCGTCATATTGTTTGCGCAGATAACCGATGGCGGCTTCGCCACGGGTCTTTTCGCCAAGGTCGACCTCTGCCCCAATCTTCGCCCCATAGGCATTGGATGAACGGGCATAACCGGAATTGTCGAGGCGGCTGTCATATTTCGTTGTGCCGGCGTTCAGTTCGAGGAAGGGGATCAGCGCTGGTGACAGCTCATAGCCGAGGCGTCCGCGCAGATTCGCACCATTCTGATCACGGTCACTGAGGCTGATCGGCCGGCCATCGAGACCCTTCGCGTCGGTATACACCGTACGGGACAGGTCAAGCGCGGCCAGACCTCGCAGCTTGCCGAAATCCCGCTCTATCGATGCCCCGGCGCTGAAACGGTGTTCGCCACCCTGCACGGCGGCGCCGGTCAAGGCATTGGGATCGGTCGTGTCTTCACGGCTGAATTCGTAACCGGCCTTGAGGTTGGCGGTTGTTTCTGATCCGAGGTCAAGACGCAGATCGGCCTCTATCCGCGCCCTTGGTTCTTCTCCGTCCTTATCACCGAAGTTTTTCTCCCACGCGCCGTCTCCGGTGACGGTCAAAGCATGGCGGGACCAGTCGCTGGTGAGCGTTCCGCGTATGCCCGTCGTCAGATAGTTTCGTCGCGAGGGACCACCCGTATTCCTCTGTTTTTCCGTGTTGATGGTCTGACTGATCGAAGGCCGGAGCAGAAGGGTGCCCAGCCGAATTCCCGGAGTCTGTCCGGGTTCGGTAACAACGCGTGGGTTTTCGCCCCCGTCCACGGTCGGCTCATAGGGGTTGTCTGCGTCGGCATAGGGCTGCCCCGCTTCGTCCTGCTGCTCGGAAATCGCGTCACCGGGATTATTTGAGGGACGCCAGAGTTGGGGCGTGGGGACAGGTGCCGTTGTGGCCTGGGCCGTGCCCGCCATTGTCCCGGGGGTCGGCGCGGGAGCGGCGGAGCCAATGCCATCGGCCGTGGCAGCGGCGCCAGGCATTGCCGGGGCGGCAGTCGCCGTCTGTGCAGAAGCATCTTCGTGGTGGTAAAAAAGCGTGCAGGCGAGCAGCAGGGTTGCTGCTTTCCGCGACGTCGGCAGACGTGTGGCGGTGCCCTTCACAATCATTCCTTTCACCCGGCGAATGGGCCGAATGCCGGACCGACAGTCCGCCAATACATTGCCGCAGGCCCCAGTCAGAAAGGCCGACGAAACGACATGGACAAACCAGGGACCAAACAGTCGACGCAAGTTTTAACATCGCTTTAACAATAGGTTTTTTATGGTTAACAGTTGATAAAGATCGCCGGAATTTCCTGATGTCACGGGGAGGCGTCCTGGAGGGCCGTCCACTCCCGTTACCTGCGCGAACCGGTCAGAGCTGGCGGCAGCGGGGCTGTTCGCAAATGCAGATTCCTAATATGAAAAGATTAAAACGTTTCAATTTGGCACGGAATCGCCCTATGATTAACGAAAGATGACCTTCCATTGCCCGGCAAATCGTATTGAATTTTATTTTGTGTGACAGTGTCGTTTCATGAAAGCCGTTTTGAATATCAAACAGGTCGGTTTCTATTGTTGGGATATTACCAATGACCGCTTCTATTTGGATGAAGTGTGCGCTGAACTATTCGGAATTCCACTAAGACAGGCAATGCAGGGCATCAGTATTTTCCAGATACTCGAAAAAGTGGATCTGGATCATCGGAATCGGGTTATAGAGACCGCCTTGAACACCTTGAAGGATGCGAGCTTCTACAGTCAGGAATATGCCGTGCGCCGCACCGACGGTTCGGTTTCCTGGGTGAGGACCGCTGGCCGATATCTCGTCGATGAAGAAAACATTCCCTTTAAGCGGCTGGGAACCATGGAGGAAATTTCTCCGCCGGATTTGCGCCACTAAAGCAGGCGGCTCCCGGCAGGGAGTGGACTTATTCCGGCTGAAAGAGTAACAGTCCCCCATGATTACGCGCGCCGTCAACTTGGTCGAAGACAATGCCATCGAATCCGCCGTACGGACGATTTCGATGGAGCGGGCGGGCCTTGCCGCCCTCGAGACGGCTCTGCGAGACGGTCTCTCGGTCCCCTTCTGCAAGGCGATCGAAACAATCGGCCAGTCGAACGGCCGTCTCATCATAACCGGTGTGGGCAAAAGCGGGCATATAGGTGCGAAGCTGGCGGCCACCTTTGCGTCCACTGGAACGCCGGCATTTTTTGTCCATGCGGCGGAGGCCAATCACGGCGATCTGGGCATGATCGGCGGCGACGACGTGGTTCTCGCCATCTCCAAGGGTGGGGAAAGTGCCGAATTGCGCAGCATTATCAATTATTCGCGCCGCTTTTCCATTCCGCTGATCGCGCTCACCTGTTCCGAGACATCATCGCTGGCGAAGGCTTCCGATATCGTATTGCTGGTTCCCAACGAGCAGGAAGCCTGCCCGCTTGGCCTTGCGCCCACCACCTCCACATTGATGCAGCTTGCGCTTGGTGATGCCCTTGCTGTTGCGCTGCTGGAAGCGCGCAATTTTACGGCGGGCGATTTCAAGGTATTTCACCCCGGCGGCAAGCTGGGCGCCAGTCTCACGCTGGTCAGCGACATAATGCATACCGGCGATCGTGTGCCGCTGGTCAAAAGGGGAACGGCCATGCCGGAAGCCGTGGGTGTTCTCTCCCGCAAGCATTTCGGCTGCGTCGGCGTTCTCGATGAGGACGGGCGTCTGTGCGGCATCGTCACCGAGGGGGACATGGCGCGCAACCTGTCGCGCAATCTTGCCGAATTGACCGTGGACGATATCATGACCCGGACGCCCAAGACGGTCAAAAAATCGGTCCTGGCAACGGGTGCGCTGGCAACGCTCGAAAAATTCCACATCGGCGCATTGATCGTGGTCGATGACGACAACCGGCCGATAGGGCTGGTGCATTTCCACGATCTGCTGAGAATCGGCGTGGCCTGAGGCCAGCCGATCCTGAGAAGGCTGATCCTGAAAACCTATCGCTCTAGCGGCTCGACTGTCAGCGTTCGTCCCCGGGCGGAAGCGATCTTCACCCGGGTTCCCGCCGGCAGGTCTTCACCGTTGACCGGCCACCAGGTATCGTCCAGCCTGATACGGCCCCGCCCTTCGACAATCGGTTCCTGAAGCGTCGCCGTGCGGCCGACAAGGCTTGCCTCTCGCTGGTTGAGGAAGGGCTCGTCGCTTGTCGCCCGGTTTCTGCCGAAGTATTTCCGGCCGAGCAGAGCGAAAACGACGGAGAGCGCGGCAAACATCACTAACTGCAATTGCCACGCCCAAAACGCTGTTTGCCAAAGGAGCAGGGAGAGCGCACCGATGACCAGTGCGGCAAGGCCGATCCAGATCAGAAAGACGCCGGGGGCGATGAGTTCGGCAGCGAGCAGCACGAAAGCGACGATCCACCAGCTCCATGGTCCAAGTTCCGTGGCAAGCCCTTGCAGCATCGTCACTTCTCCGAGGAAGAACCGAAGGGATTGCCGGGAGCCGTGACGTTAATCGTCTGGCCCGAAGCCCGTGTCGGCGGCACGGAGCGGGAGGATGCGGGCGCGGCGGGAGCAGTGGGCGCGTCTCCGTTGTTGCCGAAGACCTCTTTCGCAATCGTGCCGATACCGCCGAGAGAGCCGATCAGCGCCGAGGCCTCCATCGGCATCAGCACGATCTTGGCGTTTTTGGCCGTGCCAATCTCTGCAAGTGCTTCGGTGTATTTCTGAGCAACGAAATAGTTGATGGCATGGACATTGCCGGCGGCAATGGCTTCCGACACCATCCGGGTGGCGTTGGCTTCGGCCTCGGCGAGACGTTCGCGCGCTTCGGCGTCGCGGAACGCTGCTTCGCGCTGGCCTTCCGCTTCCAGAATAGCGGATTGTTTTGCGCCTTCCGCGCGCAAAATCTGGGCATTGCGGGCGCCTTCCGCCTCCAGCACCTGCGCGCGTTTTTCGCGCTCCGCCTTCATCTGCCGCGCCATGGAATCGACGAGATCCTTCGGCGGCGCGATATCCTTGATTTCAATGCGGGTGACCTTGATGCCCCAAGGTCCCACGGCCTCATCCACCACGCGCAGAAGGCGGTCGTTGATGGCGTCGCGGTTCGACAGCAATTCATCGAGGTCCATCGAACCCATGACCGAGCGGATATTGGTCATGGTAAGGTTCTGGATGGCGTTTTCCAGATTGGCGATCTGATAGGCAGCCTGCGCCGCATTCAGAACCTGATAAAACGCCACCGCATCGGCGGAAACGCTGGCATTGTCGCGGGTGATGACTTCCTGTGTGGCGATGTCGAGCACCTGCTCCATCACGTTCATCCGGGCGCCGATGCGCTCGAAGAAGGGTACGATGAGGTTCAGGCCCGGCTCGAGCGTGCGCGTATAGCGCCCGAAACGTTCCACCGTATAGCGGTATCCCTGCGGCACGGTCTTGATGCCGGCAAACAGCACCAGAATGACCAGAACCACGGCTGCCAAGACGACGATGTCGAAACCGCCCAATGCGATCATCACTTTACCCTCCAGCACATCATGATCAGGGTTTTACCCCCGTATCGTTATGGCAAGATTACACCCAGCCTTGCAACTCCCGCCGCACAACCTTTTCGAGAACGGTCATGCCCTCGGCACTGTCATTCAGGCATGGGATGTGGGTGAATTTCTCGCCGCCATTATGCAGGAAGATTTCTCCGGCTTCACCGGCAATTTCCTCCAGGGTCTCAAGACAATCCGATACGAAGCCGGGATTCATCACGGCTATACGTTTGATGCCTTCCGAGGCGAGTTTTTCCACGGTCTTGTCGGTATAGGGCTGGAGCCACTCTTCCGGTCCGAAACGGGACTGGAACGTGATCATGAAGTTCTTTTCGGTCAAGCCCAGAGCCTCCCGCAGCAAACGGGCGGTTTTCTGGCAATGGCAGTAATAGGGGTCGCCCTTTTTGAAATAGGATTGCGGAATGCCGTGGAAGGAGGTGATCAGCATCTCCGGCTCCCAGTCCAGCGTCGCCAGATGGTTTTTGACGGAGGCGGCGAGCGCCTCGATATAGGCGGGATCGTCATGATAGGGCGGCACGGTGCGGATCGCCGGCTGCCAGCGCAGTTTCATCAGATGTTCAAACGCCTTGTCGTTCACGGTCGCCGTGGTGGACGCGGCATATTGCGGATAAAGCGGAAAAAGCAGGATTTTTTCGCAGCCCTGTTCTTTAAGCGCGTCGATCTTCGAGGCGATGGAAGGCTGCCCGTAACGCATTGCCCAGTCCACAACCACGTTGGGCAAATCCTTCAATGCCTGCGCCATCAACTCGCCCTGGCTGCGCGTATATGTTCGCAGGTAGCTTTCGTTGCGCTCGTGGTTCCAGATTTCCTCGTAAGCCTTGCCAACCTTCTGTGGGCGCTTGTTGAGGACGATGCCGTAAAGGATCGGATACCAGTAGAGGCGCGACCATTCGATCACGCGCTTGTCGCTCAGGAACTCCGCCAGATAACGGCGCATCGGCCAATAATCCGTACCATCGGGCGTGCCGAGATTGACGAGCAGCACGCCCACCTTGCCAAATGCGACACGGGGATGGTTCGCGGGGAGTGCGGATAGTTCTGTCACCATGAATGATACCCTGAAACTCGAACTGGTTGTGCGAAGGACGCTCCGCCTCGGATAAAGGCTGGAAACGCTCCATCGTCTGTTTATTGACCCCAACGCAAACAGCAATGAAGTTTGGCCGGACGTGCCCGAGCTATACGCCCGTGGCGTTACTTTGTTCATCGTGTTCTAGACGAAATTCTTCAGGATTAAACCACCGCCACCGGCTATTTCCGCCATTCCGGCAGGCACATGCCTTCAGGCGGCAAAATTATTCTCGTAAGTATCTGTTTTTCATTAGAAAAAAGAAGCCGGCCCAGAAATCCGAGGGCCGGCTTCGTGTCTGCGGCATATTGCCCTGTCTGCTGTAGCCCCGCTTATTGAGCCGGCAGTTCCAGCTCCTCGCCGATTTCGATGTGGTTCGGATGCTTCAGCGTGTTTGCCTTGGCAATTCTCTGCCAGAGCGCGCCGTCGCCATATTTCTCCGCAGCAATTTTCCAGAGCGAATCGCCTTTTTCCACCACATATTTGCTGGCGCCTGCAGCAGGCGTCGTTGTGGGCGGTGCGGGGGTGGCAGGGGCTGCAGGTGCGGGTGCCGGTGTGGCGGACGGAGCGGCGGTCGTCGCTGCCGGCGCGGGTGCTGCGGGCTTCGCCGGGGCGACGTAACCTGCGGGCGTCACTTCGGCGATGCGACCATCCGTATAGGGCTTATAGGGGCTGTTGGCGGTAATATAGGCCGCGACGGCCTCCTCGAGATTGGGGCCGAAATCATAAGCGTTGATGGCTTTGGTCGCAAAAACCTTGAAGCCGTCACCCCCGGTCCGCACGTAGTTATTGGCCGCAACGATATAGGTCTTGGCGGGATCGAGAGGCACGAAGGCATCGCCTTCCTTGACTTCGACGGAAACGACACGGCTGCCGGCCGGCTTCGAGCGGTCGAAGGAATATTTCATGCCGGAAACCTGCATGAAGCGGCCCGCACCGTCATCAATCTGGCTGACGCCGTTTTCGAGGGCGGCACGAATATCCTCGCCCTTGAGCTGGAAGGTTGCGACGGTGTTCTGGAACGGCAGAACCGTCAGCACTTCACCCATGGAGACATCGCCGCCATCGATGGAGGAACGCAGGCCGCCGCTGTTTGCAAAAGCGATGGTGACGCCCTGATCCTTGACGCGGGCCAGCGTTGCATCGGCCACCAGATTGCCCATCGAGCATTCCTTCACGCGGCAAATCTTGCGGTCGCCCTCGATCGGGCCCTCAGAAGTGCCGACCACCTTGGCTTTCAGGGCTTCGATCGGCGCCTTCAGTTCATCGATACGCTTCAGCGTGGCTTCATCGGGCTTGAAGGAGGAATCGACGAGGATCGGGTCTCCCTTGCTTTCCTTCACCACGCCGTTGTCGTCGAAGACGACTTTGAGGTCGCCAAGATATTTGCTGTACTGGCCGGCCTGCACGACAGGAACCTTGTAGCCGCCGGGATTGTCAACGAGCGTCGGATAAGGGCCTTCGGCTTTCTGGTCGGTGTTCGACAGCAGCGTATGCGAATGGCCGCCAACCACAACATCGACATCGGGAATTTTGGCGATGAATTCCAGATCGCGCGGGTAGCCGACATGGGTGAGCGCGATGATCTTATCGACGCCGTCCTGCTTCAGCTTCCGTACCTGTTCGCTAATTTTCGCGACATCTTCGGCAATGGTGATGTTGGGACCAGGTGTTGCCAGTTCGGCCGTATCGTTGGCAACGGCGCCGACGATACCGATTTTCTGTCCGCCGACCTCGAGCACGATGAACGGCTTTACCCGGTCGCCGATTTTAGAGGCGGCGGTGGCCACCACGTTGGCGGTCACGACGGGGAATTGAACCTTGTCGAGGAAGCCGGCGAGCCCGTCCTCGCTATCGTCGAATTCATGGTTGCCGACGGTCATCGCGTCGAACTTCATGGCATTCAGCATTTCCGCTTCCACCGTGCCCTTGTAGGTGGTGTAGAACAGCGAGCCCTGGAAATTATCGCCGGCATTGAGCAGCAGGACGTTTTTTCCCCCGGCCTTCAGGGCATCCCTTGTCTGGTTGATCGCTGTCAGCAGGCGCGCGGCACCGCCGAAGCATTCATTCTTGCCTTCCTCTTCCGCAGAGCAGGTCGAGTCGAATTTGTTGATCGATTCGATACGGGAGTGAAAATCGTTGATGTGAAGAATGTTGAGCTCGTAATCGGCCAGAGCCGCGCCGGCGGAAAGCGTTATCGCCGAAACACTCAGCATGCCCAGTCCCAAAATTCTCTTCATGGTCCCTCTCTCCTGTTCAAAGCGGAAGCCCTGGCCGGTTGATCATTCTCCGACCACGCTCATTCTTTAGTCCGAAAACATGTCAGTCTTTCGAAAACCGGATGTTTCCATTTAGCGGCAGTCGCCGCAAGCGAAATTATGACAGGTAGGCAATAAAGAAAAACGCACGCCAAAGGCGTGCGTCTGAGGGGTTTATCTTATTGAATAGGTGATATTATCAGCCCTGACGCGTGAGCGAGAACTGGCTGTTTGTGTCCGTCGTGCAGTTCAATTGTGACGGGGAGACGAGGGCGCAGTTAACGCGCGACTGCGTGTTGCGAACCAGCGACGTCATATTGATTTCGTAAAGCGTCGGCGAAATGGTGACATAGGTGCCGGAGGCCAGCAGCGTGTTGGTGTCGGTTGACCGGGTGGAGAAGGCGCCGTTCTGGAAGGTCGATACGATGCCGTTGCGGTCGATCCAGCGGCCGTCGACAGCCGGCCCGCGGGACAGGGACGGCGCCATCGAGGTTTGCTGCGATGGACCCGGCGCGACGCATGAAGACACCGCGATGGCGGCTGAAAGCAAAGCCGCGCTTGTCTTGAAGTTCATGAGCCTGTTCTCCTGCGATTCGATAAAAGCTTCTTGCTTCGACCATGCCGTGAAGCGTTCTTTATTTCAAGGCAACGTTGTTCGCTCTCCCCGGTTCCTGAGGTCATTCAGGAAAGTCCCGGCGTGGCAAATATGAGACTCTTCCATCAGCGCACGAGGATGTTGCGGAACTGCCAGGGATCGGACTTGTCGAGATTTTCGGGGAACAGGCCGGGACGACCATCAAGCGGTGTCCAGTCGGTATAATGACCCTCGACCGGGCCGAGATAGGGGCGCTGCACTTCAAGGCAGCGGCGATAGTCCATCTCGTCGGCTTCGACGATGCCGACCTGAGGATTTTCGAGCGCCCAGACCATGCCAGCCAGCACCGCCGAACTGACCTGCAGTCCGGTCGCGTTCTGGTTCGGGGCAAGCGACCGCGCCTCTTGCAGGCTGAGCCGGGAGCCATACCAATAGGCGTTTTTTTCGTGACCATAGAGCAGGACGCCCAGCTCGTCGGCGCCATCGACAAGCTCGTCTTCGCCCAGCACATGCTGAACCGGCTGGGGAATGCCGCCATTGCCGAAGAGTTCATGCAGGGAGAGAATCGCGTCGTTGCAGGGATGGTAGGCATAATGACAGGTGGGTCGGTATGTCACGTCGCCACCTTCGTTGCGGACGGTGAAATAATCCGAAATCGAAATCGCCTCATTGTGCGTGACGAGAAATCCATATTGCGGCCCAAGGCCCGGGCACCATGTGCGTACTCTTGTGTTGGCGCCCGGCTGATCGAGATAGATCGCTGCCTTGCTGCCCTTCTTCTGTTTTCTTGCGTTTTTCGGCATCCAGTTCTCATGCGTTCCCCAGCCGAGCTCTGCCGGCTGAAAACCTTCCGCGATAAAACCTTCGACGGACCACGTGTTCCAGAAAGCGCCGAAGGGCTTGGGTTCTTTCGCCCGTTGGGTGTCGCGTTCAGCCACGTGAACACCCTTGACGCCAAGCCGCTCCATCAGTTTCGCCCAGCCCTCCCGGTCATGGGACTGCGGCTCCTCGATGTCGACGCCGATATCCTTTGCGAGATTGACGAGTGCCTGTTTCACGAACCACGAGACCATGCCCGGATTGGCGCCGCAGGTCGAAACGGCCGTCGTGCCGCCGGGTCTGCGCGCCTTTTCCTTGAGCATGGTCTCGCGCAGCGAATAATTCGTTCTCGCGGCATTGTCGGCATCGGCATCGAAATAAAAGCCGGGCCATGGCTCGACGACGGTGTCGATGTAGAGCATGCCGTGTTTACGGCAAATCCGCATGAGATCGACGGATGCGGCATCCACGGAAAGGTTGACGCAGAAACCTTGACCCCGCACGCCTTTAAGAAGCGGCTTGAGAACCTCCTTATAGTTCTCCTTTGTCAGGTGTGTCTGGATATGACGGATGCCCTTCTCGGCCAGAAACGGGGCGATGTCTGCGCGCGGATCGATGACCACGAGGCGGGTCCGGTTGAAATTGAAATGACGTTCGATCAACGGAAGAGTGCCGCGCCCGATGGAGCCGAAGCCGATCATGATGATTGGGCCATCGATATCGCCATAAATCGGGTGGTTTGCGTCCGTCATTCGTCAATTTTCCTTTTTCAGCCAATAAGTAAGCTAGATCACAAAAGCGTGCCACAATAAAGGGCAGGCAGATGACGGACATATGACGGTGCTGCTCGCAAGGTCGGTTCAGCTTCTCTTCCCTTCATTCTACCTCTTCGCATTTTGGAGGGCGCGTTTATAATTGAACTCTTCTTTTCGCCATCGACCAAGGCTCGGGGAGGGCTTGACGGGATGATGGGGGAGGGATTTCTCCATCACAGGAGTTGCCTGTTGAGTGATCTTTTCGCGCGTGTAACAGCGCTTCAGAGTGCCACCCCCGTTTTGATCGCCCTCTATGATTCCGACGATCGGTTGCGGCATGCCAATCCGTCGTTTCGGGAGAGCTTCAGGCTTGCCGAAGATGATTTTCCGACCTGGGCGGATATCATGCGGCTGAACCACCGGCTGCGGACCGGTGTCGTCATTCGCAACAATGATTTCGAGGGATGGCTGCTGTCGGCGCAGTCCCGTCGCGGCAAGCTGCCTTACCGCGCCTTCGAGATGGACATGTATGACGGCCGCTGGTTCTGGATGACGGAAACGGTGCAGCAGGATGGCTGGATGCTGTGCGTTGCAAGCGATGTCACCGAATTGCGCCAGGGTTACAGAACGCTGAGGCAGGACAGGGATCTGGCCGTACGCGCCTCCCAGACGGACGAACTCACGGGAACGGCGAACCGCCGCTTCGTCTTCGCCAAGCTGGCGTTGCAGGTCGAGCAGGTCTCAAAGGGGCTGGAAGCCTCTTTTTGCCTTTGCACGCTCGATATCGATTTTTTCAAGCAGATCAATGATCGTTTCGGTCATAAGTGCGGTGACGCGGTGCTGCGCGATTTTGTCGGCGTCGCCCATTCCGTCATCCGCAGGGTCGATTGTTTCGGCAGGATCGGTGGTGAAGAGTTCATGCTCGTCCTGCCGAGAACGTCTCTTGCCGAGGGGCGGGACATTGTCGAGCGGCTGCTGCAGCGAGTTCGGCTTTCGCGACCTCTCGCGGATTTTCCGGATTTTTCCTACAGCTGCTCGGCCGGCATGACGGCCTATCGGACGGCGGAAAGCGCGGACGATATTTTCACGCGTGCCGATCAGGCCCTTTATGCGGCCAAGGAGAAGGGCCGCGACCGGCTTCTGGCGGTAACGGTTTAGATGAGTTCCGCCGCAACCAGCCCATGCAGCGAATTGCCGACGAAGAGCCTGCGGCCGGCAATGTCTTCCGGCCTCAGTGCCTGTCCACGCGCCTTGCGTTCGCGGATCAGATCGGCGCGCAGCACGCCCGGCAGAATGCCGCTGTCGAGCGGCGGCGTTAGCAATTGCCCATCTGGCATTTCCACGAAAATGCTGGTCGATGATCCCTCGCACAATTCGCCGCGTTCGTTGAGCAGCAGTACCTCGTCGGCCTCTCCGGCTGAAAATTCAGCACGGGCGGCGTCATAGGGTTCGCGGCGCGAGGACTTATGGCGATAGAAGGTATCAGTGGAATCGAGTTTGACGTTCCGGGCGATACGAACCCGCCAGACCGTATCCTGTCGCAGGGGCTCGAACTCGGTGGTTTCGATGTCCAGTTCCCCCTTGTAGTTCATCACCAGCCTGACGCAGAGCGGCTTGTCGCCGCCCACCGCCTTTTCCAGCGCCTGAACCGCATTGGCCGGGGCACGGAAACCGAGCGCGTCGGCAGAGCGCAGCAGCCGGCGGATATGCTGGTCAATGCGCTGAAAGCCGGTCTGTGGCTCCCAGCGCAGCGTTTCCCTCAAGGTCAGATCGGCGGGTTTGCGTTTCATGGCCTGTGCTCGTCGTCCGAAATTGATGACCGGCATCCTGTGCCGGCACCATCAACCGGCAAAGCTTATCCGGAACAGGATAGCCCTGCCGGTGGATGAGATTAAGCCTGCCTGTTATCCAGCGCTTCCAACTCGTCGATCAGCCCCTCGATCATCGAAAGCCCCTTGTCCCAGAAGGAGGGATCGGTCGCATCAAGGCCGAAGGGCTTCAGGAGTTCCGAATGGTGCTTGGTGCCGCCCGCCCTCAGAAGCTCGAAATACTTCTCCTGAAAGCCCGACTCGGCCTTCTGGTAAACCGCATAAAGCGAGTTTACCAGGCAATCGCCAAAGGCATAGGCGTACACATAGAAGGGCGAGTGGATGAAATGGGGGATGTAGGTCCACCAGGTTTCATAGCCTTCGGAAATCCGGATCGCCGGACCCAGGCTCTCGGCCTGAACGGAAAGCCACAAGTCGCCGATCTGCTCGGAGGTCAGTTCACCCTGCTTGCGCGCAGTGTGAAGCTTGCGCTCGAATTCATAAAAAGCAATCTGGCGCACGACCGTATTGATCATGTCCTCGACCTTGCGGGCGAGCATGGCCTTGCGTTCCCGAACATCCTTCGTGTCATCGAGCAGTTTGCGGAAGGTCAGCATTTCCCCGAACACCGAGGCCGTTTCAGCCAGAGTGAGAGGCGTCGCGCACATCAGGGCCCCCTGTTCGCCGGCCAGAACCTGATGCACGCCGTGGCCAAGCTCATGGGCAAGCGTCATCACGTCGCGTGGTTTGCCGAGATAGTTGACCAGCACATAGGGATGGGCCGAGGGCACGGTGGGATGTGCGAAGGCACCCGGCGCCTTGCCGGGGCGGGCAGGGGCGTCGATCCATTCTTCATCGAAGAAGCGGCGGGCAATATCGGCCATTTCCGGCGCGAAGTCGCCATAGGCGGAAAGTACGGTATCCTTTGCCTCATCCCACGAAATGATCGTGTTCGACGTATCGGGAAGGGGTGCGTTGCGGTCCCAATAATTCATCTGCTCCATGCCAAGCCACTTCGCTTTCATGGCGTAATAGCGATGCGAAAGGCGCGGATAGGCTTTTTTGACTGCCGCCGCCAGCGCATCGACAACCTCGCGCTCGACGCGGTTCGCCAGGTGGCGGCTATCGGCAATATCCTCGAATTTGCGCCAGCGGTCGGAAATATCCTTGTCCTTGGCGAGCGTGTTGGTGATGAGCGAGAAGACCCGCAGATTGGCCTTGAAGGTGGCGCTCAACGCTTCCGCCGCCTTCTTTCGGGTTTCCGGTTCCGGCTCCTGAAGCATGTTGAGCGTCACTTCCAGCGGCAAGCTTGCACCGTCTATGTCGAAACGCAGATCTGCCATCGTCTCGTCGAAGAGGCGGTTGAACGCCGCCGCGCTGGTCATCGATTTTTCAAGGAAAAGCTGTTCGAGCTGATCATCGAGCTGGTGCGGCTTGTCCTTGCGCAAATCCACAAGCCAGGGGCGGTAATGCCCTGCAGCTGCATCATTCGCCATGCAGGCGTCCATCGTGGCGTCGTCGATGCGGTTGAGTTCGAGCGTGAAGAACAGAAGGTGGGAGGAAATATCCGTCAGTTTCGCCTGGGCGTCGCCGTAGAGTTTGCCGTTTGCCGGATTGGATGTGTCGGAAAAATAGGTGAGCCCGGCAAAAGAGCCGATGCGGCCGATAAGATCGTCCAGCGCTTCATATTCCTTCAGCGCCGCGCCGATGCCCTTTTCGCCCGTCGCCTTTGCGGCGGCCTCAAGCTTGCCCTTCCATTTCTGCTCGAAAGCAGCCGCCATCGACGCCGCTTTCTCCAGGTCACCCCTGTATTCGGCCGAATCTCCCGACGGATAAAGGTCCGAAAGCTTCCAGCCGGGCAGGTCGCCAAGCAGTGGGGCGGCTGTTTCGGCGAGGGCGAAGACAGGCTGCGGAACGGGTTGGTTGAGGGTCATCGGATATGTCCTTCTGATTATGCTTTGCGCAGCATATGGGGCCTTTGTTTCCCGCGGCAATGGATAAAATGCAAGCAATTCTCAAAACTGGATGTTCAAGTCTCCCGTGCCAGAGTGCGGCACAAGGGACCGCATGACGCAGGTCCATAAACCGGAAACCGGAGCTAAAAATGACCGCGCATGTTCTTGTGATAGACGACGATCCCGTCCAGCGCCGCCTGCTCAAAAATGCGGTGGAACGTTATGGGCACCTGGCCCTGCTTGCCGAGAACGGCAAGGCCGGCCTGGAGCTCCTCAAGCAATATAGCGGTGAAATAAATGTCGTCGTCCTCGATCTCATGATGCCGGAGATGGATGGTCTCGGTTTTCTGAAAGCCGTTGGTGAACTGGGCGTCGACGTTCCGGTCATCGTCCAGACGGGGCAGGGCGGCATAGACACGGTGGTGCAGGCAATGCGCGCCGGCGCCTTCGATTTCGTCGTCAAGCCGGTCTCACCGGAAAGGATCGGCGCCGCCATCTCCAATGCGCTCAAGCTCGACAGAAGAGAGGCAAAGGCCCGCACGGGCAGGCGCGGACGGAGCAATGCAGTGAATTTTACCGATATCGTTTCCGCAAGCCCCGCAATGCTGAGGGTGATCGAACTGGCGCAGCGCGCCGCCCAGTCCAGCATTCCCGTGGTGCTTGAGGGTGAGTCGGGCGTGGGCAAGGAAATGGTCGCCCGGGCCATCCAGTCCGCCGGCGACCGGGCGAACAAGCCCTTTATTACAGTCAATTGCGGCGCTATTCCCCATAATCTCGTGGAAAGCATTCTCTTCGGTCACGAGAAGGGCGCCTTCACCGGCGCGACGGAAAAGCACGTCGGCAAATTCATGGAAGCGGATGGTGGCACGCTGTTCCTGGACGAGATCGGCGATCTGCCGCTGGACGTGCAGGTCAAGCTGCTGCGCGCCGTCCAGCAGGGCGAAATAGAAACCGTCGGTTCCGCTCGGGTGCAGAAAGTAAATGTGCGGCTGATCTCGGCCACCAACAAGAATCTCATCGAGGAGGTCAAGGAAGGCCGCTTCCGCGAGGATCTTTATTATCGCCTCAACGTCTTTCCGATTACCATTCCCGCCTTGCGTCGCCGGAAGGAAGATATCCCCCACCTCGCACGGGTGTTTGCCGAACGTTTTTCCGCGGAGCAGAAGCTGCCCAATCCCGTGGGCCTGGATGCCAGCGCGCTGGCGCTGCTGACCGCTTATGACTGGCCCGGCAATATTCGCCAGCTTGAAAATGCCGTCTTCCGCGCCGTCGTGCTGTCGCAGGGCGGGGAACTGTCGGATGCCGATTTTCCGCAGATCGCGCTGCAACTGCCGGAATTCTCGACAGGCGATTACGCAGAGGATGCCATCCGCTCGCCATCCGGATCGTCACTGAAGCTCGCAGCCTATTCGCCACCGGCACCAGCCGTCGAAAACCATGTCGTCACGGATGAACCGGCGGATGTTTCCACCACCATTTACAGGGGAGGAAGCCTGATCTCCAGCACGGATGAGACAGGCAACATCCGCAAGCTGGCGGAGATCGAAGAGGAGCTTATTCGTTTCGCCCTGCGTTTTTATCGCGGGCAGATGAGTCAGGTCGCCAGAAAGCTCGGCATCGGCCGCTCGACACTTTATCGCAAGCTGAAGGATTACGGCATCGATCCCGATGATCCGCTTCGAGACGTCGCATGATCGCGCAAGGCACTTATTCGAGGGCAGATCGCAAAATTCGTTAACTTCTGAGCAAGGATATCCGCTTACCGTCTATAAACCTCTTGTTAGTGGCTGATTCACTATATAGAGGAAGGTTGTATGTGTGTGGCAATTTTGCCATCGTGTCACCGTATTTGACGTTCATTTGAGGCAATGTGACAGAAATTGTCTTCCAGGCGGGGATCGAATTGCCATATCTGCATCGGAATAACGCGCTTTCAGGCAAGATGGCGCGCGGCTTGATCAAGGATATATGCACGAAGCTGTCGGCACGCGCTGTCACCTTTGCCTGCCTGATGCTCGCCGCAATGCCTTTCGTTGGTGTTTCGGCGACGGAAGCCGCCGCCGAAACGCGCAGTCTCAAGCTGTATTATATCCACACACGCGAGAAGGCGGTCATCACCTTCAAGCGCAATGGAAAATATGACCAGAAGGGTCTGCAGGAGCTGAACCGATTCCTGCGCGACTGGCGTCGCAACCAGCCGACACGCATGGACCCGCGCCTTTTCGATCTCGTCTGGGAAGTCTATCGCCGCAGCGGTGCCACTGATTATATCAACGTCGTGTCGGCTTTCCGCTCGCCTGAAACCAATGGTCTTCTGCGCACGCGCACCAAGGGTGTCGCAGAAAAGAGCCAGCACATGCTGGGCAAGGCCATGGACTTTTATATCCCCGGCGTGAAACTTTCCCGTCTTCGCGAGATCGGCATGCAGATGCAGATCGGCGGCGTCGGTTTCTATCCGACATCGGGATCTCCTTTCGTGCATATGGATGTCGGCGGCGTTCGTGCCTGGCCGCGCATGAGCCGCCAGGAACTCGTCCGCATCTTCCCGAATGGCAATACGCTGCATCTTCCTTCCGATGGTAAGCCGCTTCCCGGTTATGAGCAGGCGCTTGCCGATTACAAGAAGCGCGTCAGTTCCTCTTCCATTCAGGTTGCTTCCAGTGCCGGTGCCGGTCCGGCCTCTTCGGGCGGCGGCAAGCGCAAGACCCTGTTGCAGGCCCTGTTTGGCGGCGGTGACGAGGATGAAGATCCCGATAGCATCGCAGCGCCCGAGCCCGCCGAACGTCCGGCGGTTGCTCGCCCGGCAGCTCCGCAGCAGGCGGCTCCTGAGCCCGAACCGACAATCGCCGTTGCTTCGGCCCAGGCACTTCCGGGTGTGACCGATGCCCCGTTGCCCACGGCCCGTCCCGCATTCGGCAACCAGCCGCCTGCCAATACCGGCCTTGCGACCGCGCTTTATTCGCCGGCGCGTAACGCAGCCCAGGATGCGCTGCAGGCAGCGACCACACCGACGCCCACATCCGCGCCTGCCGAGCGTCAGCAATTTGCCGATCTCGCCGAGGTTTCAGTTCCGGTGCCGACGCTTCTCGGGCCGCGTGGCATGAAGGGGGATGCCGAGGGTTCTGTTCTCACCGCTTCCGCTGAAGGCGCAACGCCCGCAGCAACGGGCGAACTGGCCTCTGTTCCGGTCCCCGCCAACCGTCCGGCTGTTGCGGAAGCCCTGCTGGCGGCCGCGAATGCCGATCCGGAGGGTGAAGACGACCTCGCCGAGACGCAGCAGGACACCCTTTCACCAACGGTGGTCGCAGCTCTGGAACAGAGCGGTCAGGCTGCCCGGTCGCAGGTTCAGTCAGCCGTCACGCCGACAGCCGCTCCTTTCCCGGCCGCCGTCAATCACAAGGTCACGGTCGCACCTGCTGAAACGGCCAAGGCAGAACCACAGTCCGGCTTCGGTGACGCTTTCGATCTGAAACCTGCCATCAATAGTGGTCTCACTGCCGGCCTGCCGACCAAGGGTGCACGCCCGAGCAAGCAGGATGCTGCGGTTTCCCACCAGGCCATGGTCGGCGGCGGGCGTCTGACACAGGACCTGATTTCGGATTGGGCCCTCAATCAGAACAAGGGCACGACCGGGCGCTCGGTCAAGGCGCCGCGGGTTGTCGCCAACCGCATGCTGAGCCACGATATGTCGGCTTCCGCGACGTCGGCAAGCTTCAAGCCGGGCGCGGTCGCCATCGAATCGAGCCGCTTCAGCACGCCGGTCAAGATGCACTGAGCCTTCATTGCCAATGCGGCCCGAGAGGCCAATAAAAAACCCGCCGGTGACGGCGGGTTTTTTTGTTCCTGATATCTGTCCGTCAGACGCCGCTCTGGCCGTCCGAGCCGATATAGGCAATACGCACCATGTTGGTCGCGCCGGGTGTGCCGAGCGGAACGCCGGCGGAGATGATGATACGGTCACCCGGCTTGCCGAAGCCTTCGGAAACGACGATGCGACAAGCGCGGTTCACCATGTCGTCCAGATCGCTGGCGTCGCCGGTGACGACGCAGTGCAGACCCCAGACAACCGACAGTCGGCGTGCGGTCTGGATGATCGGCGAGAGGGCGATGATCGGAACCTGCGGCCGCTCACGCGACGCGCGCAGACCTGTCGTGCCCGACGATGTGTAGGTGACGATCGCCGCAAGCTTCAGCGTTTCGGCAATCTGGCGGGCGGCCAGCGAAATCGCGTCGGCGCCTGTCGGTTCCGGCTGGGCGCGCTGCGCGTAGATGATGTTGGAATAATGCGGATCCTGTTCCACGGTGCTTGCGATGGAGGCCATGGTGGAAACGGCTTCGACCGGATAATCGCCAGAGGCAGACTCGGCAGAGAGCATGATCGCGTCAGCGCCTTCGAAGACGGCGGTGGCGACGTCGGACACTTCAGCGCGGGTCGGTACAGGCGCTGTTATCATCGATTCGAGCATCTGCGTGGCAACCACGACCGGCTTGCCTGCGCGGCGGCAGGCGCGGGTCAGCTGCTTCTGAATGCCGGGAACTGCTTCCAGTGGCATTTCGACGCCAAGGTCGCCACGGGCAACCATCAGGGCGTCAGAAAGCTCGATGATTTCTTCGATGCGCTCGACCGCCTGCGGCTTTTCAATCTTGGACATAAGGCCGACGCGGCCGCGTGCGATCTTGCGCACTTCAGCCAGGTCCTCAGGACGCTGGACGAAGGAAAGCGCGACCCAGTCTACCTCGTTGGTTTCCAGCACGGCATCGAGGTCGACGCGGTCCTTGTCGGTGAGAACGCCGACGCCGAGCAGAGTGTCGGGCAGGCTGATACCCTTGCGGTCGGAAATGCGCGTGCCGGAAATGACCGTGGTGACGATGCTCTTGCCGTCGCTCTTTTCAGCGCGCAGATGCAGCTTGCCGTCATCGATCAGCAGGCGATGGCCCGGTTTGACCGCCTCGAGAATTTCGGGGTGCGGCAGGAAAACGCGGGTGTTGTCGCCAGGTGCGTCGTTGTTATCAAGGGTGAAGGTCTGGCCAGGTACGAGCTCGACCTTGCCTTCCGCAAATTTTCCGACGCGCAGCTTGGGACCCTGCAGGTCGGCCAGAATGCCGATGGGGCGGCCGTTGCGGCTCTCGACCGAACGGATGCGCTGAATGAGCGTCCGCATCAGGTCGTGGCTCGCATGGCTCATGTTGATCCGGAAAAGATCCGCGCCGGCGAGATGCAGCTTTTCGATCATGGCCTCATCGGAGGAGGCAGGGCCGAGAGTTGCAAGAATTTTGACTTTGCGGTTACGCTTCATCAGTTTTGATTTCCCTGTGTGCCTGGCGTATCGGAAAGCTGGACCATCCAGCTGCCCTGTCTGCCCGTGTCATATTCCTTGAAACCCATTCTCTGGAAGCTGCGGGCATAACAATCATCCACACCGGTGATCTTGAACTCGTTTTCCGCCACGCACATGTTGACGTCACCGGTCCAGCGGCCGCCATGAGCGGCATCCTCGGCATAGAGATAATAATAACGTGACTGCAGTTCACCTTCGATCAGCGTCGCGCAGGTCGAGGCGGGGACCTGCCACCAGCCTTCGCTGACCCAGCCCTCCTGTGCCCGATAGCCAATTGCGACCCCCACGAGATTCTGCGTGCTGTTGCAGACGCGAAAATCCGCATACGCGGGCGCCGCGATCATGAAAGGGGTCAGAAACAATGCCGCTATGGAAAAAAGACGGGCGAGGTGCCTGATGTGGCGGGGACGAGCGAGAGATGACTGAGTCACGGCTTCCATCCGGATTCCATGGTTATAATGAACACACTTCTTGGCGTGGCCGCCCAAGAAAGTCAACGCGAGTTTAATCGATTATATTGTTCGTGGGATCGTGAGTGCGATAAGGTAGATGGCTGTTCTTCCGCCGTAACTTGCGCCCGGCCTCAAGCCATGCCATCAAGTTTCTCTCCTCAATGCTGCCCCAGAAAAATCATCGATGAACGACTTCATACCCTATGAAATCATAGAAGGCGATTATGACAAAGGCATGGTCCTGCTGGCAGACCACGCCATGAACCTTCTGCCGGCACACTACGGCAATCTTGGTCTTCCGCAAACCGCTTTTCATCGCCACATCGCATTTGATATCGGTATAGAGGGGCTAACGCGCTCGCTGGCTGTGCGCCTTGGCGTGCCGGCGGTGCTCGGGCGTTTCTCGCGGCTGCTGATCGATCCGAATCGTGGTGAGGATGATCCAACTCTCATCATGAAAATCTCGGACGGAGCGATCATCTCCGGAAACCATCCGATTTCCGACGAGGAATGGCAAAGGCGGATCGAGACTTTTCACCGGCCTTATCACAATGCCGTGGACAGCGTGCTGACCCGTGTGGCCGAGGCCTCGGAAGAAGCGCCGCTCGTCCTGTCACTGCATTCCTATACACCGTTCTGGAAGGAAACGCCGAGGCCATGGCATGCGGCGGTTCTGTGGGATACGGATCATCGCGCCGTCGATCCGCTGCTGGCGCATCTGCGCGCTACCGGCGACATTCTCGTCGGCGACAACGAACCCTATGACGGAGCACTCAAGGGCGATACCATGTATCGTCATTGTATGGCGAAGGGTATACCGCACGCACTTCTGGAGGTCAGGCAGGATCTGATCGGGAACGAGGAGGGGATCGCCGAATGGTCAGACCGGCTCGCTCCCATTTTTGCCGCAATGAATGACGATCCGGTTCTGCATGAATATCAGCTGTTCGCTTCCCGCACCGGCCCCTATTGAGCCTGGAGTTTCGCCATGACAAATGAGAACGACAACGGGCAGATCGAGTTTGAGGCGGCCGCATTCCGGCGTCTCGTCAAACATCTTCGTGAACGCCACGATGTGCAGAACATCGACCTGATGAATCTCGCGGGCTTCTGCCGCAACTGCCTTTCCAACTGGTACCGTGAAGCGGCCGAGGAAGCGGGTGTTCCGCTCAGCAAGGAAAAATCCCGGGAAATCGTCTACGGCATGCCCTATGAGGACTGGAAAGAGAAATACCAGGGCGAAGCGAGTGGCGACCAGAAAGCCGCTTTCGAGCAGAACCGGCCCAAGGAATAAGTCTTCACCGACGGAATCGACTTGACGGGACGCCTTTCAGTGGGCAGTTCACAGGCCTGAATTTTGCTGCCTGCTGGCAGCGACCGGCGAACGCCTTGCCAGTTTGAATGAACAAGGCCCACATGCGGGCCGCCAATGAAGGATGATATGATGGACGAAACCAGCACCACCGAAACCGTCGCCGCCGCCGAACTGCGTCAGTTCATCGAGCGCGTCGAGCGCCTCGAAGAAGAAAAGGCTGCTATTCAGGGTGATATCAAGGATGTCATGGGCGAAGCGAAGGGGCGTGGGTACGATACCAAGGCAATCCGCACCATCATCCGCCTGCGCAAGAAGGATGCCAACGAGCGCATAGAGGAAGAAACGATTCTTCAGACTTATATGGCCGCGCTCGGCATGGAATGATCGGCTGAAAATGCCTCAATGAAAAATCGCCGCTTCTGCGGCGATTTTTGTTTAAACTGCCCTCGACATCAGCCGCGCGTGCCAGCCAGCTTTTCTGAAAGGTCGATGGCTTCCTTGAGGGCATCCTTGTCCGCAGGATAAAGCGCCAGATAACGCTCCCAGGCTTTTAGCGCCAGCTCGTCGCGGCCGGAGGCTTCGAGGATGTTGGCCAGGCTTGCGAGGGCCGGGAAATAGCGCGGCTCTTTTTCCAGCGTCAGGTTGATATCCGCCATTGCCTTGCGGGTGTCGCCATCGGCGAAATGGACCATGGCGCGGCGATAGGGCGCCTGCACATAGTCGGGATCGAGCAAAACAACCTGGTCGAGAAAATCGTAAGCGGCGGCGTTGCGCTTTTCGTCGGCAGCTTCGCCTGCCCATTGCATCAGGAGATTGATCGTTGCGCTGCCGGAATCATTCCATTCGGAGGCGATCTGGTTGGCGATGCTGCGCGCCTTGACCGCATTCCGTTCCTTTTTCAGCGAAGCGAAAAGCGTGTCGATTGTCTTGGCGGGTGATGGCGCTGATTCGACAGCAACAGCTGGCTTTCCGTCTGCCGCTTGAGCAACAGCAGCCGTTCCCGCAAACGCGAGGCTTGAGACCATGAAGCCCTGAGCAATAATGAGAGCGGTGCAAAAACGATTTGGGCGCATGGGTTAAAGCTTAACCCGACTGCGCCCAATATCAAATGCAAACTTCTGGTCTGTCAACAAAGTGATCCGCGATCTGATCGCGAACCGCAGTCGCAGTCAATCAGCCCTGACGAGCCTTGAAGCGCGGGTTCTGCTTGTTGATGATGTAGACGCGGCCCTTGCGGCGAACCAGGCGGTTATCGCGATGACGGGCCTTAAGCGCTTTAAGCGAATTCTTGATCTTCATTTTACTGGTCCGCAGTTTTGCACGGTTTGTGCCGTGCTATTCAAACAATCAAAAGCGCGCAACGGGGCGCGCTCTTTTCGGTTGGCAGGCAGATACCTGTTTGAGCCCTGCCTGTCAACACTTGCCCGCGTCTTTGCCTTAAAAGACTAGGCTTTTCCTGTGTGCAGAAGCTGCGTCACGTGGCCCATCTTGCGGCCCGGCCGTGCTTCCGTCTTGCCGTAGAGGTGGACGAGACAGTCTTTTTTCGACAGCCATGCCGGTACGTCGTTGATGTCATCGCCGATCAGATTGGTCATGATGCAGTCGGAATGGCGATCAGTGTTGCCGGGGTTAAGGCCCGATACGGCTCGGATATGCTGTTCGAATTGCGAGATCACACAGGCCGCCTCCGTCCAGTGGCCAGTATTGTGCACGCGGGGCGCCATTTCATTGGCGACCAGCGATCCATCCGGCAGGACGAAAAACTCAATGCCGATAACGCCGACGTAATCGAGAGCGGCCAGCAGCTTTTCCGCCGATTTCACGGCAATATCCCTTGCGGCATCCGAAAGTGCGGCCGGCACGGTGGATGTGTGCAGGATGCCGTTCAGATGAACGTTCTCGGCCGGATCGTAACAGGTCACGGTCCCGTCCCGGAAACGGGCGGCGATGATCGAAATTTCGCGTTCGAAGGCGATGAAGCTTTCAAGAATCAGGGGCACGCCGCCAAGCGCTGCAAACGCGCCCGCGAGGTCTTCGCCACCCCGGAAGAGGCGCTGGCCCTTGCCGTCATAACCCATGCGACGGGTTTTCAGCACACCTTTGCCGCCAAAGGCGGCCAGCGCGGCTTCCAGTTCTTCCTGGCTATCCACGGCGCGGAAATCGGCGGTTGGAATGCCGCAATCGTTGAGGAAGCGTTTTTCCGTCAAGCGATCCTGTGAGGCGCTGAGCGCCTGTGCCGGCGGATAAACGGGAACCGAGGCGCTGAGTTTTTCTGCCGCGGCAACGGGCACGTTCTCGAATTCGTAGGTCACGACATCACAGCGGCTTGCGAGTTGCGCAAGTGCGTTTTCGTCATCATATGCTGCCACGATCTGGTCGTTGCAGGCCTGTGCCGCCGGACAATCCGCCTGCGGCTCCAGCACGATGGTACGGTGGTTGAGACGCGCCGCGGCCATCGCCAGCATGCGGCCGAGTTGCCCGCCACCGATGATGCCGATGGTGAGGTTGGTTGTCTTTGCCATGTCGTGTGTCGTCACTGGGCGCTGTCCATGGGGTATTCCGCGACAGCCGCCGACTGGCGCGCACGCCAGGCGTCCAGACGATCGGCAAGGTCTTCATCGCCAAGCGCCAGCACCGCGGCCGCGAGAAGGGCCGCATTGATCGCGCCGGCCTTGCCGATAGCGAGCGTGCCGACAGGGATGCCGGCGGGCATCTGCACGATGGAATAGAGGCTGTCCTGGCCGGACATGGTCTTCGATTGGACCGGAACGCCGAAGACCGGAAGCGGCGTCATGGCAGCTGTCATGCCCGGCAGATGGGCAGCGCCGCCGGCGCCCGCAATAATGACCTTGAAGCCTTCGTCTTTCGCGCCGTTGGCGAAATCGTAAAGCCGGTCAGGGGTGCGATGGGCGGAAATGATGCGGGCTTCGTACTCGATGTCGAGCGCATCCAGCGTGTCGGCGGCGTTCTTCATGGTCTCCCAGTCGGACTGGCTGCCCATGATGATGGCGACGGGGGGCGTTTCTGCTGTCACGTAATGTCTCCGGGCTCAGGCGATGATATCGGGAATGACCTGATCTTCCAGCTGGGTCATCTTGTCCTTGACGGCCAGCTTCTTCTTTTTCATGCGTTGTATCCGCAGCGCGTCGCAGCTGGTCTGGATCATCGCATTGATCGCCGCGTCATAATCCTCATGCTCCTGGCGCAGCCGCGCCAGCGTGAGCCTGATGTCCGCCTGGTCCTGATCGGGCATCTTGTCATCCCCATTTTATGCCAGCCGGATAGCCTCCGGCGCGTATGTGATCGTTCACGAGCCTCTATCATCAAATCGCGGTAACGGGAAGTTATCCCTTGCGACCAAATTGCCCACTTATTGCCTTCATTTCGCCTTCGACAAGCCGATCGATCCGTGTCACATTGTCGTCGCAAACCTGAAACTCCAGCGATGGAGAGCTGGAGGTAGGTTCAAAAAGGAAGGACGTGCCGCATGACCATTCAGGCTCATATTGCATCGCTCGAAAAGAAACACGGTGCTCTGGAGGAGGAGCTCGAAAGTATTCTTGCTTCCCCGTCGTCTGACGATAGAGAGATCGCGGACCTTAAACGTCGTAAACTGCGCCTGAAGGATGAACTCCAGAGGCTCAAAGCCTCCACAAGACATTGATTTATGGCAGATCGCTGGCCCTCGATGAATGAGGGGTCGGCGGTCTGACCCTTTCGAGCTCTGGCGGCGAAAACCTGCTGCCAGAGCTTTTTTTATTGCCGTATTAGAACGGCAGTCCGTCCCACAGCAGTTTCAGTGCCGCAATCAACGCCATGGCATACATCAGCGGGTAAAACACGGATGGTTTAAGGTATTTCACCACTCTTGCACCGGCCAGCGTCGCCAGCATCGCGACGGGCAGCAGACTTGCCGATGTCTTGAGGTTGGTGGCGTCGAGCGCGCCAAGTGCGAAATAGGGTATGAGCTTGATCGCATTCATGATGGCGAAGAAGCGCACGCTCATGCCGGTATAGGTCTTCGGGTCGAGTTTCAGCGGCAGAACGTAGATCTGGAAGGGCGGTCCACCCGCATGGGCCACGAAACTCGCATAACCGGACAGGCTGGACCAGAGCGTGGCGGCGGCCGGCCTTTGCGGTTCTGCCGGAATTTCCTGACCATTGCGGCTTTTGAAACTCTCATAAAAGTAACGCAACACGAACAGGATCGTGACCGAGGCGACGACGAGACGCATGGCATCTGCGGAGATCATGCTCGAAGTTGCCCAGCCGAGCGCAATGCCGGCGATTGCCCCCGGCAGCATGACAAGGAGCGTCTGGCGATGGTTGTAGTGCCGCCAGGCGAAGAGCGCAACAATATCCATGACGATCAGGATCGGCAGGAATATCGCCGCCGCCTGCACGGGCGATACGGCAAGCGCCATCAGTGGCACGCCCATCAGCGCCAGCGCGCCGCCCAGTCCCCCTTTGGAAAGGCCGACGAGAACCACTGCGGGAATGGCGACGAGATAAAAATGAAAATCGGTCAGCATGGATGTATGGTTGATCCTTTCGCCGGTCCGGTTTATCGGATTTGTCATATGAAAACGAGTGCAGATCGCGCCGGAAGCGTCGTCTGCCTGAAATGGACGAAACGATGAGCATTGTTGAAGACCGTTGCCGCCTTGTCCTGATCGTCCCGCAATCGGACGATGCGCAAAAGCAGGCGGCAGATGTGGAAGCCGCGCTGCGGGGAGGCGATGTCGCTTCGGTCATCATTCCGCAATACGGTCTGGATGAAGCCGCTTTTCAGAAACGCGCCGAACTGATCGTACCCCTCGTCCAGGCGTCGGGTGCCGCAGCGCTCATTGCCGGTGACAGCCGTGTCGCCGGCCGGGTGAAGGCGGACGGGCTGCATGTGGTCGGTAACGCCGAGGCGCTTTCGGAGGCTGTGGAAAAATTCACCCCGAAACTGATCGTCGGCGGCGGAAATGCCGATGACCGCCACAAGGCGCTGGAGCAGGGCGAGGCCAATCCGGATTACGTGTTTTTCGGGAAGCTCGAAGGCGACATCAAGCCCGAGGCGCATCCCAAGAACCTGGCGCTTGGTGAGTGGTGGGCGTCGATGATCGAAATCCCCGCCATCGTCATGGGCGGCACGGACCTCTCGTCCGTGGTTGCCGTGGCGGAGACGGGCGTGGAGTTCGTGGCTATGCGCAGCGGTGTTTTCGATAATGTCGGTGGCGCCGCCCAGGCCGTTTCTGAAATCAACGCTTTGCTTGACGAAAAAGCGCCACGGTTTGACGGTTGATACAGGCGATGATCATGCGCTCGCTTCATTTCTGCCTCTCAGTTTCGCTGCTGGCGTTTGCTTTCGGCGCGTCGGCGGGTGTCGCTCTTGCTCAATCCGGGCCGCAGAGTGAAAACAACGCGCTTTCCCGACAGCTGGAAAATGAGGCTCAGCCGACCCGTCAGGGCAGGGTGCAATCCGAAGAGCAGAAGGACTTGCAGCCTTCAGCCGGCGTGAACGTCTATCAGCGCATGGGTGCGGATCTGCCGGCACTGCCGCCTGAGAAGGAATTCAAGGGCCGGGTGGATGAGGCCTATGGCCATTTCCAGCGCGGCGAATATGTGCAGGCGCTTGATAAGGCGCTGAACCGCGCGCAGAACGGTGACGCACCCGCCCAGACGCTGGTGGCGGAAATGATGTCGCGCGGACTTGGCATTGCACGTGACGAGAAAACAGCCGCGTTCTGGTATCAGCAGGCCGCACAGGGCGGCGATCCCGTCGCCATGTTCAAATTTGCCCTTATCCTGATGGAAGGAAAGTTCGTTACGCGCGACAAGGCGAAGGCCGATGATTTCATGCGTCGTGCAGCGGAAGCCGGCAACGCCTCTGCCCAGTTCAACTGGGGCCAGATATTGGTTTCGGAAAATCCGGGCGCCAAGGGTCTGCTGATGGCTTTGCCCTTCTATGAAAAATCCGCCGAACAGGGCATTGCCGATGCGCAATATGCGGTATCGCAAATTTACTGGTCCGTGAAGGATGTGCCTGCCGAGAAAAAGGCAAAGGCGCGCGACTGGTTGATGCGCGCTGCAAAGGCCGGCTATGACACTGCACAGGTCGATCTCGGTATCTGGCTGGTCAACGGATTTGGTGGCGAGCGTAATCTCGACGAAGGCTTCCGCTGGCTCTATGGCGCAGCACAGCGCGGTAATGTCGTGGCGCAGAACAAGGTTGCGCATCTCTATATTCAGGCACTCGGTACCCGGCCTGATCCGGTTGAGGCAGCCAAATGGTACGTGCTTTCCCGCCGCGCCGGATTGAAGGATCCGTCTCTCGAGGACTTCTATCTCGGCATCAATGACGAGCAGCAGAAGAAGGCGATCGAGGCCGCAAATCGTTTCCGTCCGACCTGATGGAAGGGTTGCGTTCCCTGGCCGCGGTTGACCCATGGGCTTTTTACCTTGAATTTCCGCGCGTTTTGTGGTCTTGAACCGCAAACTTTCAATTCAAGAAAATAATGACGTGCCTGCCCGGTGAGCTTCCGGGCGGTTCGCAAGCTTTCCAGGAAAAAACATCGATGGCCCGTTCAGCCCTTCTCAATGTCATGGTTCAGGCCGCCATCAAGGCGGGTAAGTCTTTGTCGCGTGACTTCGGTGAAGTGCAGAACCTGCAGGTCTCGGTCAAGGGACCGAGCGACTTCGTTTCGCAGGCGGATCTGAAGGCCGAGAAGATTGTGCGCGAGGAGCTGATGAAGGCGCGCCCGACCTATGATTTCCTGGGTGAAGAAGGCGGCGAGGAAAAGGGAACCGATGGTGCACATCGCTGGATCGTCGATCCGCTCGATGGCACAACCAACTTCCTGCACGGCATTCCGCATTTTGCGGTTTCCATCGCACTGGAGCGTAACGGCGAAGTCGTCGCCGGTGTGATCTTCAATCCTGCTACCGACGAACTCTACACCGCCGAGCGTGGCGGCGGCGCGTTCCTCAACGATCGCCGCATCCGCGTTGCCGCGCGCAAGGCGCTGACGGATTGCGTCATCGGCTGCGGCGTGCCGCATCTCGGCCGCGGCAACCACGGCAAGTTCCTGGTCGAGCTTCGTCACGTCATGGGGGAGGCTGCAGGCATCCGTCGCATGGGTGCGGCGTCGCTCGATCTCGCCTACGTTGCCGCTGGCCGTCTCGACGGTTACTGGGAAGCCGATCTTTCGCCGTGGGACATGGCGGCCGGCCTCGTGCTGATTCGGGAAGCCGGTGGTTTCGCCTCCGACATCAAGGGCGGCACGGATATCTTCGGCAGCAGTTCCGTTGCTGCAGGCAACGAATATATCCACAAGGCGCTCGTTGAGGTGGCCAACCGTCCTATTCCGGGCCGCTGATTGGTTTTCAGCAGAAAACCTGCCGTTTTCTGCAAGTTTTCGATGCCCGGCGAATGTTCGCCGGGCGTTTTTGTTTTCCCTCGCCCGGCTCCATGCCTTCTTTCGTGAAAAGCCTGTGACGAAAGACCGGCTTTTCGCTTCAAATCGTCGCAATTTTCAAATAGCTTCCGCTGGATAGCTGACCAAAGGGAATGCGAACGTTATGGCGGATTCGGAGCTGCTCGATCTTGGCGTCGAGAAACCGGTGACCACACGGGAATACAGCCACAAGCTGTCCAGCCCCACACCGTTTCTCTGGACGATGGTTCTGTTTCTGATCCTCGTCGGTTTTCTGGCAGCGATTCTCTATCGGCAGGCGCACACCGCCTTCATGACCAATCCGGGGCTCAACGGCTTCATTCTCGGTGTGCTCGCCATCGGCATCATTCTGGTGTTTACGCAGACGATGAGCCTGCGTTCGGAAGTCCGCTGGTTCAACGCCTTTCGTGCCGCCGGCAGCGTCGAAAAGGTCGGTCGCGCGCCCAAATTGCTTGCGCCGATGAGCACGCTGATCGGCAAGCGTGGTGAAGTCCGCCTTTCTGCCGTTACGCAACGCACGATCCTCGATTCCATCGCAACGCGCCTCGACGAGACGCGTGATACTTCGCGTTATCTCGTCGGCTTGCTGGTATTTCTCGGCCTGCTCGGCACCTTCTGGGGCCTTATCGGCACCATTGGCGCCATCAGCAACGTCATCCAGTCTCTCGACCCAAGCGCCGGTGACAGCAATGATATTCTCGGTTCGCTTAAGGCCGGTCTCACCGCGCCGCTGGCGGGTATGGGAACGGCCTTTTCCTCGTCACTGCTTGGTCTCTCCGGTTCGCTGATTCTCGGTTTTCTCGATCTTCAGGCCGGCCGCGCCCAGAACCGTTTCTACACCCAGCTCGAAAACTGGCTTTCCTCGGTGACGGATACGACGGACGCCCCAAGGGAGTCCCGGGGCGACGCAGGGGCCGTGGTGAGCACCGAGCGTTCGCTCGCGGCCATGACCAGTCTTGCCGAAGGCATTCAGGGTCTGGTCAAGAACATGCGCAGCGAACAGCAGATGTTGCGCGACTGGATCGAGGCGCAACAGGAGGAATCCAAATCGCTCCGCCGCACGCTCGACCGGCTTTCGGCGCGGATTGACAGCGATACGAAGTCTTCCGGACGCACCCGGCACGATAACGGGAGCGAATAGCCATGGCGCTTGCGCGCAACCGCCGCCGCGACAGGGGTGTGGATTATTGGCCGGGCTTCGTCGATGCGCTGTCGACGCTGCTGATGGCCATCATGTTTTTGCTGACGGTCTTCGTGCTCGCGCAATTCGTGCTGTCGCGTGAGATTACCGGCAAGGACGAGGTGCTGACGCGTCTGAACAGCCAGATTGCCGAATTGACCGAACTTCTGGCCATGGAAAAGGGCAACAAGCAGGATGTAGAGGACGCCTTGGCGAGCCTGCAATCCACTCTTGCCGCGTCTGAGAATGAACGGTCGCGGCTGCAGGCACTGCTCGACGCCGGCTCGGGCAACAATGCCAGCGCCAACGCCCGTATCGGCAGTCTCACCGGTGAACTGGACGAGCAACGGCAGGCCAATTCCCGCGCCTCCGCGCAGATCGAGTTGCTCAACCAGCAGATTGCGGCGCTGAGGGCGCAGATTGCCTCGGTCGAAGCCGCGCTGCAGGCTTCGGAAGCCAAGGATGCCTCTTCTCAGGTCAAGATCGCCGATCTCGGCCGCCGCCTCAATGTCGCGCTGGCGCAGCGGGTGCAGGAACTGAACCGCTATCGGTCCGACTTCTTCGGGCGGTTGCGCGAAATTCTGTCCGATCGTGAAAACATCCGCATCGTCGGCGACCGATTTGTCTTCCAATCCGAAGTGCTCTTTCCTTCCGGCGGCAATGAACTCAATCCGGAAGGGCAAGCGGAAATGGCGAAGCTCGCAACCGCGCTGCTTGATCTCGCAAAGGAAATCCCGGCGGAGATCAACTGGGTCCTGCGCGTCGATGGCCATACGGATAATGTCCAGCTGTCCGGCTCCGGCCGCTACCGCGACAATTGGGAACTCTCCTCGGCCCGTGCCACTTCGGTTGTGAAGTTCCTGATCTCCAAGGGCGTGCCGGCAAACCGTCTTGTCGCCGCCGGCTTTGGAGAATATCAGCCGATTGCAGAAGGTGACTCACCGGAGGCACGGCAGCAGAACCGCCGTATCGAGCTCAAGCTGACCGAGCGCTGAAATCGCGGACCGCATCTGGGCGGTTGCCTTCCGACGAAAGTAAACTTACGTTCGCGTAAAAGTAATTCCGTCATATCTGGGAGGGGCTGATGGAACGCTATGATGTGATCGTTGTCGGGGCGGGGCTTGCCGGGCTGGTTGCGGCAACGGAGGCTGCCGAGCGAGGTCTCAGCGTCTGCGTGGTTGATCAGGAGGGCGAGCGGAACCTGGGCGGACAGGCCTTCTGGTCGCTTGGCGGCCTGTTTTTCATCGATAGCCCAGAACAACGTCGGATGCGCGTGCGAGACAGTCTCGACCTTGCGAGGCAGGACTGGTTCGGTTCGGCCGGTTTTGATCGCCCGGAAGATCACTGGCCGCGTCGCTGGGCAGAGGCCTATCTCGATTTTGCTGCCGGTGAGAAGCGGGAATGGCTGCACCGCATGGGTATGCGCTGGTTTCCCGTGGTAGGCTGGGCCGAGCGTGGCGGCGGTTTGGCCGATGGCCATGGCAATTCTGTTCCACGCTTCCATGTCACCTGGGGCACAGGCCCCGGGGTGCTTGCTCCCTTCGTTAAAAAGGCAAAGCTTATCGCGGCAGATGGGCGACTATCCTTCCGCTTCCGCCACCGGGTTGATCGGCTGGATATCGCCGATGGCCGGGTGACCGGCGTTTCCGGCGCGGTTCTTGCAAGCGATCCGGTGCAACGCGGAGAGGAGAGCAGCCGGGAAGAGCAGGGCGAATTCAGTCTTTCCGCTGCTGCGGTCATTGTCAGTTCCGGCGGCATCGGCGGAAATCAGGAGCTGGTACGGCGTAACTGGCCCGTGGAACGACTGGGCCAGCCGCCGCAAAACATGGTTTGCGGTGTGCCTGCGCATGTGGACGGCCGCATGATCGCCATCACCGAGGCGGCGGGTGGCGGGGTCATCAACCGTGACCGCATGTGGCATTACACCGAGGGTGTCAAAAACCACGACCCGATCTGGCCAGGTCACGGCATCCGCATTCTGCCCGGTCCTTCGTCCTTCTGGTGCGATGCGAATGGTGACCGGCTTCATGCGCCGGCCATGCCTGGCTTTGATACGCTTGGCACACTGAAGATGCTGGGTGAACGTGGCAGCGGTTACAGCTGGTTCATTCTGACCAAAGCGATCATCAAGAAGGAGTTTGCGCTTTCAGGTTCGGAGCAGAATCCTGATTTGACGGGCAAGAATATGCGCCTGTTGCTGAAAAGGTTGGGAAAGGAGCCGCCTGGACCCGTGCGGGCTTTCATGGAACGGGGCGAGGATTTCGCCGTTCGTGATACGCTGGAAGAATTGGTGCCTGCGATGAACGCCATCGCCGGAAATGATCGTCTGGACACCAACCACATCCGCCGGCAGATCGAAGCGCGCGACCGTGAGATTGAAAACGGCTTTAGCAAGGATACGCAGGTAACGGCGATCCACGGTGCGCGCCGTTACCTCGGTGACCGGCTGATGCGAACGGCGAAACCGCATCGCCTGCTCGATCCTGCCATGGGGCCTTTGATTGCCGTGCGTCTGCATGTGCTGACGCGCAAGACCCTGGGTGGCCTGCACACCGACCTTGAGGCGAGGGTGCTGGACGCCGGCGGTGAGCCGGTGCCGGGGCTTTATGCCGCTGGCGAGGTGGCTGGTTTCGGCGGTGGCGGCATGCATGGATATAACGCGCTTGAAGGCACTTTCCTCGGAGGATGCCTGTTTTCCGGGCGCGTTGCGGGGCGCAGCGTGCTGACGTAACTCAGGCCTGTGCACGCAGTTCTTCGGGCCCGGTCTGGAATTGCAGACGGGCGAGCCGGGCATAGAGACCGTTCTGGCGAATGAGACTCTGATGCGTGCCTTCCTCGATGATGCGGCCTTCATCCATCACCAGAATGCGGTCGGCTTTGAGAACGGTGGCAAGGCGGTGGGCGATGACAATGGTGGTGCGGCTGCTCATGAGCTCATCGAGAGCCTTCTGTACCAGTGTCTCGCTTTCCGCGTCGAGCGCCGACGTGGCCTCGTCCAAAAGCAGGATAGGTGCGTTACGCAGGATGGCGCGGGCAATGGCGATGCGCTGGCGCTGCCCGCCGGAAAGCGTCACGCCGCGCTCTCCCACCTGGGTGTCATATCCGTCGGTAAGGCGTTCGATGAAGCTGTCGGCCTGCGCGGCGATGGCGGCGGCGCGCACTTCTTCCCGCGTCGCGTCAGGCCGTCCAAAGGCGATATTGTCATGGATGGAGGAGGCGAATATCGCCACATCCTGCGGGACGATGGACAGGCGCGCCCGCAGATCGGCGAGCTTGACGTCGCGGATATCAGCGCCGTCAATGGTGATACGGCCCTGCTGCGGATCGTAAAAGCGCATCAGCAGCGAAAAGACCGTGCTCTTGCCCGCACCGGAGGGGCCGACGATGGCGACGGTTTCGCCGGCGCTGACTTTGAAGGAGAGGCCGGAGACGATCGACCGTCCTGCCGCGAGCGGGTAGACAAAATCGACATTCTCAAATGCGGCTTCGCCACGCGGTGGCTGGGGCAGAGTGACGGGCGCGACGGGATCGAGAACCGGCGAGCGCTCGTCCAGCAGTTCGGACAGCCGTTCCGCCGCGCCGCCGGCCTGCGCCAGTTCTCCCCAGACTTCCGAGAGCTGGCCAAGGCCGCTGGCCGCGATGACCGAATAAAGCACGAACTGACCGAGCGTTCCCGCGGTCATGCTGCCGGACAGGACGCTTTGCGCCCCATACCAGAGAATGCCGACAACGCTGCCGAAGACGAGCGTGATGGCGACGGCGGTGAGGATGGAGCGTGCGCCGATGGCGGCGCGTGCGCCCTGATAGGCCGCTTCCACCGAAGCGCCATAACGGGCATTCGCCAGCGTCTCGGCATTGAAGGACTGTACGGTGCGGCTCGCCGCGATCGTCTCGGAAGCATAAGCGGCGGAGTTGGCCAATGTGTCTTGTGTCGTACGGGAGCGGGCGCGAACCGAGCGCCCGAAGGCAATCAGGGGAAAAACGATAAAGGGAATGGCCAGCAGCGCGAGTCCGGAAAGACCGGGGCTGGTATAGATCATCATCGCCACGGCGCCGCAGCACATGATGATGTTGCGCAACGCCACCGACGCAGATGAGCCGAATGCGGAGCGGATCTGCACCGTGTCAGCCGTCAGTCGCGAGGTGAGCTCGCCTGAGCGGTTGGCATCGAAGAATTGCTGTGACAGCGTGGTGAGGTGGGCGAACACATCGCGGCGCAGATCGGCGACGACCCTCTCGCCGATCGTCATGACATAATAATAACGCATGGCGCTGGCGAGTGCGAGAACAACCGCAATGGCCAAAAGCATGGCGAAGTAGCTGTTGATCATACCGCCATCAGGCGTTTGGAAACCGTGATCGATGATGCGGCGAACGGCGAGCGGCAAGGCGAGAGTCGTGGCGGAAGACAGAACAAGTGCAAAAAGAGCCGCAGCCATCAAGCCACGATAACGCCTGAGATAAGGAAACAGGCCAAGGAGCGGTTTCAGGCTTCTCTGTTTCACCGCTTTATGCTGTTCGATGTCTGCCACGTCCTCTATGCTCCTCGTTCTTCGCCATTTTTCGGCCTTTTGCGGGCGAATTTCCGGTCTGCGGTAAAATTCCTGCCCGGCAGCCATCTCCTTTCACAAGGGGATAGCAGGCTCTTGTTATCTCGGCGACCTTCATGTATAGGCTCCGCATCGAATTGGGAAGCCATAGCCCATCTGGACTATGGCTTCATTTATTGAATTGGCTCAGTTGACGCAATTGCGGCAAATGGACCGCACGTCACTTAACCAGGAAGATTGTCATGAAGGCTGATATCCATCCCGATTATCACACGATCAAGGTGGTCATGACCGATGGCACCGAATACGAAACCCGCTCTACCTGGGGTTCGGAAGGCGCCGTCATGAACCTTGAAATCGACCCTAAGTCCCATCCGGCATGGACGGGCGGCAACCAGCAGCTTATGGACCGCGGTGGTCGCGTTTCCAAGTTCAACAAGCGTTTCGGCGGCCTCGGCCTCTGATTCCCTTGCGGACGGATTGTTAAAAAAGCCCGGTTTTACCGGGCTTTTTTGTTGCGCTGTTTTGGCGATGGCATCTACCCGGCATGACCGCTGAAACAAAAAAGCAGGCCGGTGAGCCTGCTTTCAAATTGTCCACTCAATGTGGTGTTTTCTCAGTTGATCGAGAAAGCCGTGCGCAGAAGGTTGAGCTGCGCCTGAACGCTGTTCTCATTGTCCGGCACCTTCGCGGCTTCGGAGGGGCGATAGATTTCGCGGTCGAGCAGGGCGATGCGGTTCTGGAGACGCAGCGAGCGCTCGATAAGATCGCGGAAGGACTCCGGCAGGTCGTTCCAGCCGGGCGCGTTGCGGTCGACGTTGAAGCTGTCGAGGCGAACCTTATTCTTCTCGCTCAAAACCTGATCGCGGGTCATTTCACCGTTGTTGACGGCGCGCTGGAGCAGCAGCCAGGAGGCCATCTGCATCAGGCGAGTCGTGAGGCGCATCGATTCCGCGGCATAAAGCACTGAGGCCATGCGCGGCAGAACTTTTGAGGCAGCGCGGCCGGCGCCGTCGAGATAGCTCGCGGTTTCCTCCACCAGGGTCATGCCTTCGGTATAGAGGGTCTTGAACTGGTTGGAAGCAGCCGCGCGCCCCGCAAAGCTTATGGTATTTAAAACCTGTTCCGACATTTCTTTAAATCCCTGCTCACGCACCACACTGTCAGGCAACGACGATCCGGATATTTTGTTCCGGCCTTTAGTGTTTTCAGGATGGTATCTTTACCTGAAATGCGCAAGGCAATTATTAAAGAAGGGTTAATACCCACAGTTTTACCGAAGCCAGCGGCGGCAAAAAAAGAGCCGCGAAAGCGGCTCTCAAGGTAAAACAGGGAGAAAAATCAGACCAATTCGCCGAATGGAGAAGATGCCTGAAATCCAGAAGAACTGGACATGTATAGTAATCTCTCAGAAAGCTTAATTTTTGGTTAATGGTAAACGAAAGACTGACCCAAAACCTCTTATTTTGGAACGCACGTTGAACCGCTTCTGCCGTTAGGCACGTGCGGGCCGGGTTTATTGGTCAACGCGCATCAGGATCGGAAAAGATTCTCCGCCGCCTGTCTTCCCGCGGATTTCCGCTTTCTTTCCTCTTCGAGTCGGGTGATTTCGGCCTGGAGAAGCTCGATCCGGCTGTCCAGTTCGTCCACGGAGAGGAGGCTGAGATCGCTGCCAATCTGGTGTGCAGCGGGTTTTTGCGGGCGGTCGTCGTCAAAGAGGCTCATATGCCTGCTCCTTTTTCCACGTAGTCCCCATCCTCGCCGGGATATTGCGGCGCGCGCGGGTCAAGCGCAATACTCTCCGGTGTCACCAGCGGCGAAGGCGTCGTCGGCATCATCGTCGAGAAATTGTCTTTCTCGTCGGTTGAAAGCGCGGCGCGCCTGCGGCTTCTGATAATGGCATAGGCAGTAATCAAAATATGGGCGACGGCTGTGACCAGAAACAGCGCATAGGGCCCGGAATAGGTCATGACAGCGCCGCCGAGCGTCGGTCCGATAATGGTGCCGACGCCGTAAAGCAACAGCAACCCGCCTGAAACCTTAACGAAATCCTCGGACGCCGCAAAGTCGTTGGCGTGCGCCACGGCTATGGGATAGAGCGCATTGGCGGCTGCACCGTAAACGGCGATCATCGGAATCAGAACGTAGACGTGATGCGGCTGCACGGCTGCGACCGCAAGTCCCGCGACGGCGCCAAGCCCCGCGAGGCCGGCCAGCACGTAACGACGGTCTATCCTGTCCGAAAGGCGCCCCGCCGGAAACTGCGCCAATGCGCCGACGAAAATCGTGACGGACACCATGATGGCGATCATGGTCGGATCCAGGCCTGCCCGGGCACCGAAGACGGCGCCGAGCGTGCCGTAAGCACCGTTGGCGATGCCGATCATCAGAATGCCGACGAAGGAGACCGGGGAGTTGCGATAGAGCGCCGGCAAATCCAGTTTCACCTTCTGCAAGGGCTGTGGACTGGCCGCCTTTGAAAGCGTTGCCGGCAGAATGGCGATGCAATAAATGATGCCGCAGATCATGAACAGCGAAGTATTGCTGATATCTCCCATCGGCACGATCATCTGACCCGCCACGACGCCCAGAAGCGTGATGGCGATATAGAGCGAAAAGATCATGCCGCGGCTTTCGTTCGTGGCGCGCTCGTTCAGCCAGCTTTCGATGATCATTGAGGTGCCGGCGGTGCAGAAGCCGGTAAGCGCACGCAGCGTAATCCACCAGACGTCATCAACGATGAGACCGGTCATGAGCACGGTCAGGCATACCAATGCGACGAAAGACGCAAAAGCCCGCACATGGCCGGCACGGCGCACGATGGCCGGCGCGACAAAACAACCGACAACGAAGCCCGCAGCCCAAGAGGTTCCGAGGAAACCGAGGATCTCGTTGGAGTAACCTTCTGCCGAGCCACGCACTGGCAGCACGAGGCCCTGAAGACCGTTGCCGAGAAAGAGAAACAGAGTGCTGGATAAAAGAGCGAATACGGGTAGAAGATTTCTGCTCATGACAACACTCTCATGCGTTCGGACGGACGGTCGGACAGGTCATACAACGGGAGTTACCCGAATGAGTTGCACTCTTCTGGTGAACGGTAAAAATGTCCAGCCTGTGACGATGCAGAAATAAAGAAAAGGCTCAATAAATGACGAAGGCGATCGGCCTTTTTTTACTGCTGGCCATGGCCGTCCAGATTATCCGGCCGCTCGGCCTGCCGGGGCTGAAGAAACGGGGCGATTGCTGGAAGATAGCGGTTACCGCCTTTGTCATCTGGTCGGTAACGCTGCTTCTGCGCCCATAAGAAAAAGCCGCCCCGGGAGGCGGCTTTCATTCACCAAAGCTCTGGAGCGAAGCCTCAGGCTGCCTTTTCGAGTTCCTGCTTCCAGTTGCCCTTGGCCGCCAGACTGTTCATGGCGGCGCGGTGCGTGAAGGCGCGCTGGCCGGCAGCGACATTCTCCTGCTTGCCGCCCCATGTCTTGAGGGCCGTATCCTGAAGCGCGCGGCCGTAGGAGTAGGTGAGAGACCAGGGCAGGTCATAGCCGGAATTCATGGCGGAGAGATGCGCCGTTGCTTCTTCGGAGGACTGGCCGCCGGAAAGGAAGGCAATGCCCGGAACGGCGGAAGGTACGGTTGCCTTCAGGACCTTCACGGTCTTTTCCGCCACTTCCTCGACGGAAGCCTTGCGGGCCTTCTTGCCGTCGATGATCATGTTCGGCTTGAGGATCATGCCTTCGAGGTTCACGCGGGCGTCGAAGAGGTCCGCGAAGACGGTCTGCAGAACCCATTGCGTGACTTCCGCGCAGCGGTCGATGTCGTGCGTGCCCGGCTCGCCGTCCATCAGGACTTCAGGCTCAACGATCGGCACGATATCCGCCTGCTGGCAGAGAGCGGCATAACGAGCGAGCGACTGGGAGTTTGCCTTGATCGAACCCCAGCTCGGGCGCTGTTCACCGATGGTGATGACGCCACGCCACTTGGCGAAGCGCGCACCGGCTTCATGGTACTTGCGCAGGCGCTCATAAAGACCGTCGAGGCCTTCGGTAATGAATTCATGCGGGTGGAAGGCCATCGGCTTGGCGCCGATATCCACCTTGATGCCCGGCAGGCTGCCAGCCGCCTTGATGATATCAACGAAAGGTGTGCCGTCGGCAGCCTTCTGGAACAGGGTCTCTTCATAGAGAATGACGCCGGAGATATATTTCTTCATGGCGTCGTCGGAACGGAACAGCATCTCGCGATAGTCGCGGCGGGCGGTCTCGGTGGACTCCAGATTGATGCTGTCGAAACGCTTTTTGATCGTTCCCGTGGATTCGTCGGCGGCGAGCAGGCCCTTGCCGTCGGCGACCATTTTGATTGCGATGTCTTCGAGACGTTCGGTCATTTGCTATTCTCCCAAGGCACAATAAATTTCCGATAACAGAAGTTCCAGGGCAGGGAAATGGCACGCTAACTCATTGAAACGATTGAAATGATTTCAATCGTTTGAAACTTTTCCTCCCGCGTGCACTTACCAAAAGACGAGGCCGGACAAGCATCGCTTGTCCGGCCTCGTGTCAGGCAAGTGAGATAAGTTTACTTGGCGGCGGTCAGGATGGCAACGCCCGGCAGTTCCTTGCCTTCCATCCATTCAAGGAAGGCGCCGCCGGCGGTCGAAACATAGGAGAAATCCTCGGAAACGCCGGCATGGTTGAGCGCGGCCACGGTGTCGCCGCCGCCTGCGACGGAGACGAGCTTGCCGGCCTTCGTGCATTCGGCGGCATGTTTTGCGGCAGCCACGGTGGCTGCATCGAAGGGTTCTATTTCGAAGGCGCCGAGCGGCCCGTTCCAGACCAGCGTTTCCGCGCGTGAAATCCAGGCCTTGATGCTTTCAACCGACTTCGGGCCGACATCGAGCACCATGGCGTCAGCGGGAATGGCATTGATGTCGACCGTTTCACTGGCCGCACCGGCCTTGAATTCGCGGGCAACGACCCCGTCTTCCGGCAGCACGATGGCACAGCCGGAAGTCGCGGCCTCGATCATGATCTGCTTTGCGGTTTCGGCCAGATCGTGCTCGCAGAGCGATTTTCCAACCTGGGCGCCACGGGCGGCGAGGAAGGTGTTGGCCATGCCGCCGCCGATGACGAGGGCATCGACCTTCTTCACGAGGTTCATCAGAAGATCGATTTTGCTTGAAACCTTCGCGCCGCCGACGATGGCGACGACCGGACGGACCGGCTGGCCGAGGCCCTTTTCCAGAGCCTCAAGCTCGGCCTGCATGGTGCGGCCGGCATAGGCGGGCAGGTGGCGGGCGAGGCCCTCGGTGGAGGCGTGGGCGCGATGCGCGGCGGAGAAGGCGTCGTTGACATAGATATCGCCATTGGCCGCCAGAGCCTCGACGAAGGTGGGATCGTTCTTTTCTTCGCCCTTGTGGAAGCGCGTGTTTTCCAGAAGCAGGATGTCGCCGTCGTTCAGTTTCGCAACGGCTTCCGCCGCCGGCGCGCCGATGCAGTCGGACGCGAAGGAGACGGCATGGTCCAGCACTTCCTCAACTGCTGGTACGATCTGGGAAAGCGACATGTCAGCCACGGGTTCGCCCTTCGGACGGCCAAAATGGGCAAGCAGAATAACCTTTGCGCCCTTCTTGGAAAGTTCCAGAATGGTCGGCGCGACCCGCTCGATACGGGTCTTGTCCGTAACTTTGCCATCCGCGACCGGCACGTTGAGATCAACGCGGACGAGAACGCGCTTTCCGGCAATGTCGTTGAGGTCATCGATGGTCTTGAAAGCGGGCATAGGTCGATCCTGATTTGTTGCGAGTTCGGCAGGGACCATACTATGCCTGATTGCCGACGCAAGCCGGTCAGGCTTCATTTTCTCTCACGGTGTTTGAAGGTGCGACCACGTCTTGTGCGGTAGCGGTGGAACGCGAGTGACGCCGCTGCGCCAGATAGTCACGCACCCGTTTGAAAATTTCCGAGAAGCTGATGAAGATCGGCAGGGTGGTAGCCGGTTCGACCGGCTCCAGTGAAATTCCGACACCCGCTATCGCCTCATGTTCGTCCAAAGTTCGCACGATCAGGACGATGGAGCCGAGGCGCACGCGGTCGGCATAATCGGCCCGTCCGGCAAGACGTGTCTCGATGAGTTCTGCGATGCTCATTGCCTGTTCTGCTGGCGCAAGCAGGCCGGGACCATAGGCGGCATCAAGCTCCTTCGCCGGCCGGGCGGGAGAGATCGCGAAGGTGCCGAAGAAATCGGCGTCGTCATCGGCGACGGGCAGGGCGCTCGCGAAGAGCCGGTCGATCAGGCGGGAATAACCGGGGGCGATGAAGAGATAGACAAGATCATTTTCACGCAGTCGCCCGGCATATTGGTAGCGAATCGATTTACCGTCACGCACCACCAGCGAAGGCATCGCCCAGCGGGGAATGCGCTCGCCCTGCAGGATGGCGCTGCCCTTTGCCACGCGGTAGGAAATCAGTTCGTGATTGGCCGTGCCGGGAAGGTCAACTTCCAGCTTGTCCACCTCGCCCATGCGCGGCGGCACGATCAGCCCCAGCCTTGTTGCCACTGGTTTGATGGTCCAGCCCTGCACGAGGAGCGATACCAGCACGATGATGAAGGCGGCATTGAAATAGATCTGGGCGTCATCAAGTCCGCCGAGGATGGGCATGATGGCAAGCAGGATGGAGACGGCGCCGCGCAGGCCCACCCAGGCGACGAAAGAGGTTTCCTGTTGGGTGTAGTTAAACGGCATGAGGCTGAGCCAGACCGCGAGCGGACGGGCGACGAAGATCAGGAACAGCGCCAGCAGGATGGCTGGAATTGCGATTGCAGGAAACTGCGACGGCGTGGCAAGCAGGCCGAGCATCAGGAACATGATGATCTGTGCCAGCCACGTCAGCCCTTCGTGGAAGCGACGGATCGTTTCCTTGGCGAAGATCCTGCGATTGCCGGCGACAATGCCGGCGACATAGACCGCCAGAAAGCCGCTGCCGCCAATCGTGCCGGTGAAGGAAAACACGAGCAGCGCCAGCGCAAGCACAAAGATCGGCGCCAGCCCGCGATCGGCGGCAAAACGGTTGACCACGGCGGCGATCATGAGACCGCCCAGCACGCCGACGATCACACCGAGGCCCATTTCCTCAACAAAAAGCAGCAGAAAACCGCTTTCGATACCGGCCAAGCCCTGTCCTTTGGCGATGATCTCGACTAGGGCGACTGTGAGGAAGATGGCCATTGGATCGTTGGTACCGGATTCGACCTCCAGCGTGGAGCGCACCTGATCGCGGATGTGGATGCCGCCGATGCGCAGCAGGAAAAACACCGCTGCCGCATCGGTGGAGGCGACGATGGCACCGAGCAGCAGGCCCTCTAGCCAGGAGAGCCCGAGCAGGAGGGCGGCTGCGCCCGCGAAAAAGACGGATGTGAGAATAACGCCGACCGTGGCAAGCGCCATTGCCGGTGCCGCGGAAAGCCGGAAAGACTGGACCGACGTGCCAAACCCGGAGTCGAACAGGATGACGGCAAGTACCAGCGAACCGAGCATATAGGCGAGAGGGTTGTTGGTGAATTCGATACCGAGTCCGTCCACACCCGCCGCAAGTCCAATCACAAGGAAAAGCAGCAGCAGCGGCGCGCCGAAGCGGTAGGCGATGAGGCTCGAGAAGGCGGCGACGAGGACAAGAACAGTTGCCACCAGCAACAACAGATAAAATGATTCCACGTCCACCGCCTCTTTCACGCCGCGCTGGCCACCGCAATGATTGCTCTGCACGTTCGCAGTCAATGCGCCACGGGTTGCGGTCTGTCAGCGCTCGGTCGGCGGCGTTGAAAGGTAACGCAAGGCGGGGTGTATCGAAAGATACGGCAGGGCCGAAGTGCATTGCGCACGACCGTTATCCCTGCGTCCCTTGTCCGTTTCAAAATGGACCAGACAAAGGCAGGAAATTGAAAACATGGCGGCACTATAGAGGAAAACCGGGAATAAAAAATCCGGCGGGATCGCTCCCGCCGGAATGCATCGACTGATGGGTATTCGTTAGATGGTCTTCGCGAAGGCGACCGCCGTATCCGACATGCGGTTGGAGAAGCCCCACTCGTTGTCGTACCAGGACAGGACGCGCACGAAGTTGCCTTCCATGACCTTGGTCTGGTCATTGGCGAAGATCGACGAGTGGCTATCGTGGTTGAAATCGCGGGAAACCAGCGGCTCGTCGGTATAGCCGAGGATGCCCTTCAGCTGGCCGTCGGAAGCCGCCTTGATGGCTGCGTTGATTTCGGCAACCGTCGTGCTCTTCTTGGCCACGAACTTGAAGTCGACGACCGATACGTTCGGGGTCGGAACGCGGATCGACGTGCCGTCAAGCTTGCCCTTGAGGTGTGGCAGGACGAGGCCAACAGCCTTTGCGGCGCCCGTCGAGGTCGGGATCATGGACAGGGCTGCGGCGCGGGCGCGGTACAGATCCTTGTGCATGGTGTCCAGTGTCGGCTGGTCGCCGGTGTAGGAGTGGATCGTGGTCATGAAGCCATGATCGATGCCAACGGCGTCATCGAGAACCTTCACGACCGGCACGAGGCAGTTGGTGGTGCAGGATGCGTTGGAGATGACGAGGTGATCCTTCGTCAGCTGGTCATGGTTGACACCGAAGACGACGGTGAGGTCGGCGCCGTCAGCGGGAGCCGAAACGATGACGCGCTTTGCGCCGGCCGTCAGATGGGCAGCAGCCTTGTCGCGGGCTGTGAAGATGCCGGTGCATTCAAGCGCGATATCGACGCCCAGTTCCTTGTGCGGCAGCGTTGCCGGGTCGCGAACGGCCGTCACCTTGATCGGCTTGCCGCCGCCAACGATGATGGTGTCGCCTTTGACCTTGACGTCGGCCGGGAACTTGCCGTGGATCGAATCGTAGCGCAGCAGGTGAGCGTTGGTTTCAACCGGGCCGAGGTCGTTGATGGCGACGACTTCGATATCGGTGCGGCCGGATTCGACGATGGCGCGCAAAACATTGCGGCCGATGCGGCCGAAGCCGTTAATGGCAACTTTTACAGTCATTTACAGTCTCCCGATCAAGAATGGGCTTGGTCTTTGCTGAATGGTGAGGGCTTGGGAAGCCCTTACGCAAGTTTTGCCTCGACTGCGGCGACGACAGCTTCTGCCGTGATACCGAAGTGCTTGAAGAGATCCTTCGCCGGCGCGGACGCTCCAAAGGAGTGCATGCCGACGAAAGCGCCATCGTTACCGATGAAATAATCCCAGCCCTGGCGGATGGCGGCTTCCACCGCGATCTTGACCGGAGCCTTGCCGATGATGGCGTTGCGATAGGTTTCCGGCTGTTCCTTGAAGAGTTCGAAGCAGGGAACGGAAACGACGCGGGCGGATACGCCCTTGTCCTTCAGCGTTGCGGCCGCTTTCAGAGCCACTTCGACCTCCGAACCGGAAGCGAAGATCGAAACCTTGGCGTCGCTGGCGGAGACGAGTTCGTAGGCGCCGTAAGCAGACAGGTTCTTCTCTTCATATTCCTTGCGCGAAGGAGCGAGATTCTGGCGGGTGAGGGCCAGCGCAGACGGACGATGCTTCTGTTCCAGCGCCAGCTGCCAGCATTCCGCCGTCTCGGTCTCATCCGCCGGGCGGAAGACGAGCAGGTTCGGAATGGCGCGAAGGGCAGCGATCTGCTCCACCGGCTGGTGGGTCGGGCCGTCTTCACCAACGCCGATGGAATCATGCGTCAGAACGTGGACGACACGGATGCCCATGAGCGCGGCAAGACGGATCGACGGACGGCAGTAGTCCGAGAAGATCAGGAAGCCGCCCGCATAAGGAATGAGACCGCCATGCAGTGCGATGCCGTTCATGGCAGCAGCCATGCCGTGTTCGCGGATGCCGTAGTGCAGGTAACGGCCGGAGAAGTCCGTCGGCGTGATGGACTTCATCTGGCTGGTCTTGGTGTTGTTGGACGGCGTCAGGTCGGCAGAACCGCCGATCATTTCCGGCAGCACGCCGTTAATGACTTCGAGCGAGTCTTCCGAGGCCTTGCGGGTCGCAACGGTCGGGTTGTTCTCGATGATCTTCTTCTTGAAAGCATCGATCGAGCTATCGAAATTGCCCGTCAGGTCGCCGGCGAAGCGGCGCTTGAACTCGGCTTTCTTGCCGGCCTCAGCGGCTTCGAGGCGGGCTTCCCAGTCCTGACGCGTCTTGGTGGAGCGCAGACCGGCAAGACGCCATGCATCCAGCACGTCTTCCGGAATGACGAAAGCTTCGGCTTCCCAGTTCAGGCTCTTGCGGGCCGCAGCGATTTCTTCTGCGCCGAGCGGGTTGCCATGAACCTTATGGGTGCCCTGCTTGTTGGGCGCGCCGAAACCGATGACGGTCTTGCAGGCGATGAAGGTCGGGCGGTCCGATTTCTGCGCGGCTTCGATGGCAGCGGCGATCGCATCCGGATCATGGCCGTCAACACGGATGGTGTTCCAGTGAACCGCCTGGAAACGGGCAATCTGATCGGTGCTGTCGGAGAGGCCAACTTCGCCGTCGATGGTGATGTTGTTGTCATCCCAGAAGAGAACGAGCTTGTTAAGCTTCAAATGGCCGGCAAGCGCGATGGCTTCGTGGCTGATGCCTTCCATGAGGCAGCCGTCGCCGCACAGTACATAAGTGAAGTGGCTCTGCAGGTCGGAGCCGAACTCCTCTTCCAGCTTGCGTTCGGCGATTGCCATGCCCACGGCGTTGGCGATGCCCTGGCCGAGCGGACCAGTGGTCGTTTCGATGCCGGTGGCGTGGCCATATTCAGGATGGCCGGCGGTCTTGGAACCGAATTGACGGAAACGCTTGATCTCGTCGATCGTCATGTCCTCGTAGCCCGTCAGATAGAGCAGCGAGTAAAGAAGCATCGAACCATGACCCGCCGACAGCACGAAACGGTCGCGATCCGGCCAAAGCGGCGCCTTGGGATCGAATTTCAAGTAACGGGTGAAGAGAACGGTGGCGACATCAGCGGCGCCCATCGGCAGACCGGGATGGCCTGAATTGGCCTTCTCCACTGCATCCATGGCAAGAAAGCGGATCGCATTTGCCATCCGGTTGTGTTTGTCGCGAGAAATCATGGCTTTTCCGTCTGTTTCCGGGTGAAAGGAGATAGTTTTACGCAACTATCCAAAAAGCGGGTTGATCCATAGCAGGTGAGGCAGGCAAGTCAATAAATCGACGGGCAATTGCGGTTCTGCGGTCGATAAAAATCGTTTCGCAAAGCGGGGGCTGGAACGGATTTCGTGTCCCGCCCGGCCCGGTTTCTTCGTTCATCCACAGAGCAAAACGCCACAATGCACTGGTTTGATTGACGGGATGGTAAATCGGGTAATAACCTCGTGAGCGTTTAAATGGCCTGAAACCGGACGATTCGGCCGGTGGCGTGCGAGTTGGAAAAAACGATGTCGGCTGAGAAGACCTTACAATCTGCGCTGACGGAGCTGAATGCTGCCATCACAAATCTCGAAAATGCCATCGATATGCGTATCGAGCGGCAGAGAGAGACCGGCGAGATCGATAACGAGGTGAAGCGCGTCCATGTCGACCGCGCCAGACTGGCGCAGGAACTGGACCAGGCCGAGTTTCGCGCTAACCGTCTTGAAGAAGTCAATCGCGAGGTTTCGCGCCGGCTGGTGACGGCCATGGAGACGATCCGCGCGGTGCTGGATCGATAGGAGCGGTATCATGGCGCAAGTTACTGTTATGATCGACGGAAAGGCCTATCGCATGGCGTGCGAAGCAGGCCAGGAAGACCACCTGACCGACCTTGCCACCCGTTTCGACCGGTATGTAGGGCATCTTAAGAGCCAGTTCGGAGAAATCGGCGATCTGAGGCTAACGGTGATGGCCGGTATCATGGTGATGGACGAGCTTTCCGAGCTCAACCGCAAGATCGAGAAGCTGGAAGGTGAGGTCGCATCCCTCTCCCGCAATCGCGATGGCATGGCCGAGCACAAGGCGAAGTCGGATGAGATGGTGGCGCTTGCCATCGGCGATCTGGCCGACCGGCTGAACGGCATTACCGAAAAATTGCTGGACCGCCCAAAACCGGCGGCACACTGATCATCCGGAATTCCGAAGCGATAAAATTTCGCTCTGCGCCTCTGGCGGTTTTTCCCGATCCGTCCTATATCTTGAATGCGTTCTGCGCTTCTCGACAGGAACCACAATCCCTGGGGCCATACTCGATCCAAAGGGAGCTGTCCCTGGCCAGTCCCGTGGGGCTGGACACACGGTGCCCACCTACTTTTGTAGGCACCCAGGATCGTAAATCTCCATCGGTCGCCGTGGAACGCGCTTGAAGTTTCGGGACAATTCCGATGCTTCCCTGTACCCTCGATATAGTCGACAGTCATTTTTCATAACTGCCGGGCACGGCTTTTTTATATTCCTGTCATTGCAATGGCGGAACAATTCCCTATTATCCGGATTGGTATGTCTGTCATGCCCTTTAAAAAGGGGCGCTGCGGCCAAAACCGCGACGTGCCGTTCAACAGCCCAAAGAGCTAAACTTGTTTACTGAAATTATGATCGTGGTCCTGCTCACCGTATTGAACGGTGTGCTTGCCATGTCCGAGCTTGCCGTTGTCTCCTCCAGACCGGCGAGGCTAAAGGTGCTTGCCACGCAAGGCAGCAAGGGCGCCACACAGGCGCTCAGCCTTTCCGAAAACCCCGGACGCTTTCTTTCTACAGTGCAGATCGGCATCACGCTGGTCGGCGTCCTCTCGGGCGCATTTTCCGGCGCCACGCTCGGTGCCCGCTTTACGGCGTGGCTTCTGGAGCAGGGTGTTCCTGACCGTGCGGCCGATGCAATTGGCGTCGGCTCGGTCGTCGTCGCCATTACTTACCTGTCACTGATCGTCGGGGAACTGGTGCCAAAGCAGATTGCGTTGCGCGATCCTGAAAAGATTGCCGCGCGTGTTGCGCCTACCATGATGCTACTGTCCAAGGTCGGCGCGCCGCTGGTGTGGCTGCTCGACCGGTCGGGTAAGGCCATTCTGGCGCTTCTCGGCCATAGTGGCGAATCCAACGCGTCGGTTACCGACGATGAAATTCGCACCGTCCTGGCCGAAGCCCATAGCGCCGGCGTGATCGAGACCGAAGAATCGGCGATGATCACCAGCGTCATGCGCCTTGCTGACCGCAACGCGCGCGGCCTGATGACGCCGCGTCGCGACGTGGAAGTGGTCGATATCGAAGACAGCGCCGAGGAAATCCGCGAGCAGCTTCGCGGGACGCAGCGTTCGCGTCTGCCGGTGCGCAACGGCGCGTCCGACGAAATTCTTGGCGTGCTTTTCGCCAAGGACGCCTTCGATGCGCTGGCCTCCGGCAAGGAGCTCAACATTCGTGAGCTTCTGCGCGAGGTGCCCGTCGTGTCCGACCTGACGAGCGCCGTTGACGTCATCCAGTCGCTGCGTCGCTCCACCGTGCACATGGTCCTCGTTTATGACGAGTACGGCCATTTCGAAGGTATCATCAGCTCCGGCGACGTGCTTGAGGCCATTACCGGTGCCTTTCAGGAAGATGACGACGAAGAGCCGGCCATGGTCGAGCGCGAGGACGGTTCGTTCCTCGTTGCCGGCTGGATGCCTGCCGATGAGTTCGCTTATCGCATGGGCTTCCAGATCAATGAGGACGCCGAGTTCGAGACCGTCGCCGGACTTGTCCTGGACGAGTTCCGTCGCCTGCCGGAACTGGGTGAACATGTAACCCGCAACGGCTGGCGTTTCGAGGTCATCGACCTTGATGGTCACCGCATCGACAAGGTTCTCGTGAGCCGGGCCGCCTGATGCCCGGTGACGTTGCCGAAAAAGCAAGGTTGCGCGGCGAACGGCTCGCCGCGCGAGATGCTCTGACACTGGCGGAACGGCACGAGAAGAGCCGGTTCATTACCGCCCACGGTGCCGCGGATATTCCCCTTGTGCCGGGGACCGTCATCTCCGGCTTCATGCCGATCCGCTCGGAGGCGGATACCCGTCCGCTGATGGAAGCGTTGCGGGTGAGGGGTGGACGTCTCGTCCTTCCCGTTGTGCTGGATCGTGAAACCATTGTCTTCAGGGCTTTCGAGAGGGATACGCCGCTGGTGAAGACTGGCTTCGGCACGACCGGTCCGGGTGAGGAGGCGGAGCTTCTCGATCCCGATATACTGCTCGTACCCCTGTCCGTCTTCGACGGACACGGGCAACGGGTTGGTTATGGCGCAGGCCATTATGACCGCGCCATCGCGCGGTTGCACGCCAAGGGCAAACAGCCCGTTCTCATCGGTGTCGCCTTTGACTGCCAGGAAGTGGCAGACATCCCCGCGGAGCCGCACGATGTCTCGCTTCACGCCATTCTGACAGAAAGCGGTCTGCGCTGGTTTTCAGCCCCGTTGTCGATCTCCGATAGTGAGCAAAAGGCGCTTTAGCACTTTTTAAAAGATGGATTACCCGTTAGAGGGGACGAAATATCGAAACATGCGCAAGATCGGGGCGGGTGAATGAGGCTTCTTTTTCTCGGAGACATGGTTGGCAAGACCGGACGCACGGCTGTCTGGGAGCGATTGCCGGGGCTGATTTCCGATCTGAAGCTGGATTTCGTCATCGTCAACGGTGAGAATGCTGCTGGTGGTTTCGGTATCACCGAGGATATCTATCTCGAGACCATCAATGCCGGTGCCGATGTTGTCACCACCGGCAATCACGTCTGGGATCAGAAAGAGGCGGTTTCCTTCTGCGAGCGCCATGACCAGTTCCTGCGGCCCGCCAATTACCCCGAGGGTACGCCGGGCAAGGGCTCGGGCATTTTTTATGCCCGCAACGGCGCACGCATATTGGTCGCCAACATCATGGGGCGGGTCTTCATGCATCCGGAGCTGGACGACCCCTTCAAGTCGGCGGAAAGCATTCTTGCTGCCTGCCCGCTGAAGGAACAGGCGGATGCCATCATCTTCGATTTTCACGCCGAGGCGACCAGCGAGAAACAGTGCTTCGGACATTTCGTGGATGGCCGTGCAAGCTTCGTCGTCGGCACCCACACCCATGTTCCGACAGCTGACGCACAGATATTGAACGGCGGAACCGCCTACATGTCGGATGCGGGCATGTGCGGCGATTATGACAGTTCCCTCGGAATGGACAAGGAAGAGCCGATCAACCGCTTTATCTCCAAGATGCCGAAGGGCCGCTTTGAGGCAGCGAGCGGGCCTGCCACGATCTGCGGTGTCGGGGTGGAGATTTCCGACCGGACTGGGCTTGCGGAAAAAATTGCGCCGCTGCGCATCGGGCCGCGACTTTCGGAAACGCTGCCTTCCTTCTGGGTTTGATCCCGCCGAAGCGTTCACAATGACGAGAGTGCTAGCCTTCAGTTGCTGATGTAACTGGACGCTCGGCAAAACCTGTCCCATCCTCTCAGCTTCGCAAGTTCAGGGGAGTGGCATGATGTTGCGCGTGCTAATGCTTGCAGTAACAGGACTGATCGCCTGTTCGGGAGCGGCCTTTTCCCAGTCGGCGAGCCGTCCTCCCGTCAGCCAGTGCCAGGCGATCGCCAGCGCCATTCCGGGCGTGATGTTCGCGCGCTTCGATGCGCGCAATGTTCAGTTGGCTCAGGCCACGGCGAAGGAAGAGGTGAAAATCAGCTTCATCGGCCACTCCACCTACCTGATCGAAAGTCCCGGCGGGGTAACGATTGCCACGGATTATAACGGCGTCTATCGCCCTCCCGTCATGCCGACGGTGGTGACCATGAACCGGGCGCATTCAACACATTTCACCCTCAATCCGGACCCGGCCATTCAATATGTGCTGCATGGCTGGAGCGATACGCCGGGAGAAAAAGCCGAGCACAAGGTGCTCGTGGGCGACGTTTACATCCGCAATGTCTCAACCGACATCCGCAACCGCTGGGGAGATTATGAGTCTTTTCAGGAAAACGGCAATTCCATCTTCATCTTCGAGGTTGCCGGGCTGTGTATTGGCCATCTCGGCCATCTGCATCATGAGTTGACGGACACGCATTATGCCGAGATCGGCCGCCTGGATGTGTTGATGGTGCCTGTCGATGGTGGTCTGACCATGGGGGCCGACAGCATGAGCAGGGTGGTCAAGCGCCTGCGCTCTGCGCTGATCCTGCCGATGCATCGCACCGGCCCGCCGCTGGAGCAGTTTCTGACTATGTTTGGCGAAAATTTCGCTATCGCCTATGCGAGCGATCCGGTCATCCGAGTCTCGATGAGAAACCTTCCCCGCCAGCCGCAGATACTGGTGCCGAAAGGCATGTAAATGGCGACGGGCGGGGAAAGGCTCGGGGAGCGGGTTCTCAGGCGAAGGTGAGGTGCTGGCGAACGCCGACGTCGGGCGTCTTGTCATCCGACATGTTTGCCTTGGCGATTTCCCAGCCGAATTTCAGCGTACTGTCCGTCGAAGCCCAGATATCGGCATCATCGACATGCAACGCCAGCATCGTTAGTTGCGGATCGCTCTTGCCGTGCTCGTACCAGGCGGCGGTGACTGAATTCCAGTATTCGTCGATCTTGGATTTGTCATCGCGCGCTTCGAGTACGCCCGAAAGGCAGGCGTGATAATCATGATCCTTGCCCACGAGGCAGAAATGCGCACGGGATCCGGATTTGAGCGATTTTACCAGATCAGTGTCTTTTTTGGAAAAAAACCAGATCGTGTTGGTCTTGGGGTCAGCGTGGGGCGCCATAGGCTGCATGTGACTGTGCAGGCCCTCAAGGCCGAGCATGCCGGCATGGACGGAATTGATCTCGTCCCAGAGCTGGCGGGCCGGGGCTTCTCTTGCTTCAGTCAGGCTGACCATATGTCTTCTCCTTCCGGTTTGGGGCTGCGGCGGAGTGGACAAGATGGCCTTCTCCGTCGCGTTCATGATCAGAACGAAGAGCGGATAAATCAGTTCCTTCTGTTGTTGCGGCAAGAGAAAGCGCCTGCGGGCTTGAACGATGAGCCTATCGCACTTATAAGGCCCGCAATCTCCAAATTACGATAAATCAGGTTTTCCATGGCTGGTCATTCACAGTTCAAGAACATCATGCACCGCAAGGGCAAGCAGGACTCCGTGCGGTCCAAAATGTTTTCCAAGCTTGCGCGCGAAATCACCGTTGCGGCCAAGACGGGCATGCCCGACCCGAACATGAACCCGCGCCTGCGTCTGGCCATCCAGAACGCCAAGGCCCAGTCCATGCCGAAAGACAATATCGAACGTGCCATCAAGAAGGCTGCGGGTGCCGAAGGCGAGAACTATGATGAGGTCCGCTACGAAGGCTACGGCCCTGGCGGCGTCGCCGTCATCGTCGAGGCGCTTACAGACAACCGTAACCGCACTGCCTCCAATGTACGATCCATCTTCACCAAGGCTGGTGGTGCGCTGGGTGAAACCGGATCGGTCTCCTTCTCCTTCGACCGTGTCGGCGAGATTTCCTACAAGGCGGAAGTCGGCGATGCAGACAAGGTGATGGAAGCGGCCATCGAGGCCGGTGCGGACGATGTTGAATCTTCCGAAGACGGCCACATCATCATCTGCGGTTTCGAAGCGATGAACGAGGTATCCAAGGCGCTGGAAGGCGTGCTGGGCGAAGCCGAAAGCGTCAAGGCCATCTGGAAGCCGCAGAACACGGTACCGGTAGATGAAGAAAAGGCACAGTCGCTGATGAAACTCATCGACAACCTCGAAGACGATGACGACGTGCAGAACGTCTATTCGAACTTCGAAGTGTCGGAAGAAATTCTCGCCAAGCTTTCCGCCTGACGTTTTTACGTTCCTAAAAAAAGCCCCGGCAGCGATCCGCTCCGGGGCTTTTTGTTTAGGCGGCCTTTTTGATGGATGTCCGCACGTCGGCGAAAATCTCGACCGACCGCAGCCGCTTTTCGATGTCGTGGATCGGCATCGAGACAATCAGTTCATCCGCCTGTGTTTCAGCCAGAAAACCGTCGAGATGACGCTGGATCGTTTCAGGCGCGCCAACGGCGGCAAAACGCAACGTGTGCTCCACGGAGAAGCGCTCCATCTCGTTCCAGTAGCCTTCCATGCTGTGCACGGGCTTCGGGAACTGCGTGCGCACATTGCGCCGCAGATTGACGAATTGCTGCTGTGACGAGGTAAAGAGATGCTGTGCCTCCTCGTTGGTATCGGCGCCTACACCCATCACGCCCACCATCACATAGGGCTTGTCCAGCACCTCGGAGGGCTGGAAACGCTCGCGATAGATATGGATCGCTTCCATCAGCATGTCAGGGGCAAAATGAGATGCGAAGGAATAGGGCAGGCCAAGGGCTGCGGCCAGATGCGCACTATAGGTGCTGGAACCGAGCAGCCAGATAGGCACGTTCGAATTCATGCCGGGTACGGCGAGGATCGCCTGATCCTGCTGGGGCGGGCCGAGATATCTTTGCAATTCGACGATGTCGTGCGGGAAATTTTCCGCACCGGCGTCGAGATTACGGCGCAGCGCCCGTGCGGTGCGCATATCCGTTCCGGGGGCGCGGCCCAGGCCAAGATCGACCCGGCCGGGCAGAAGTGCTGCAAGCGTCCCGAACTGTTCGGCAATGACGAGCGGGGAGTGGTTGGGAAGCATGATACCGCCCGAGCCGACGCGGATATGTTTCGTGGCCGCACCCACATGGGCGATAACGAGCGACGTCGCGGCGCTTGCGATGCCCGGCATGCCGTGATGTTCGGCCAGCCATATGCGGTTATAACCTTGTTCTTCAGCCTTGATCGCCATCCGGCGGGAGTTTTCGAGCGCCGCGCTGACGCTCTCGCCTTCGCCGATGGGCGAAAGATCGAGAAGGGAAAAGGGGATCATCCGACGCTCCTGCGTAATCTGGGTCTTTGCAGCGGATGTAAGGCGCGTCTACGGATTTACCAGACAAGTCGCGTAGAATTGAAGGATGGATCAAAAAAATTGGCCTTTGCCAAAGGTCGGTACTGGCACAACTTTGGTCCTGACTTGACGTCTGTATCCGGGAATGTTGTCGTTTTGTTCACTTATCGCTGGCAGTCTCGCGGCCGGAAAGATAAGGTACCTCATGCAAAAGACGATTCGGATCATCGGCATCGACCCCGGACTACGGCGCACCGGCTGGGGCGTGATTGACACATTGGGAAACAGCCTGCGTTTCGTCGCTTCCGGCACGGTGACTTCAGATGGCGACATGGATCTCGCCTCCCGGCTTTGCCAGCTTCATGACGGCCTGGCGGAAATCGTGCACAGCCATCAGCCCGATGAGGCGGCTGTGGAGCAGACTTTCGTCAACAAGGACGCGGTGGCCACGCTGAAACTCGGACAGGCGCGCGGCATTGCCATGCTTGTTCCGGCGCGTGCCGGTTTGCCGGTGTTCGAATATGCGCCGAACGCCGTGAAAAAAGCTGTCATCGGCGTGGGGCATGGTGAAAAGCAGCAAATTCACATGATGCTGAAAATCCTGATGCCGAAGGCCGAGTTCAAGGGTAACGATGCGGCGGACGCCCTCGCGATCGCAATCTGCCACGCCCATAATCGCGGCGGTGACAGGATGCGTCGGCTGCTGGCGGCCGGTTAATTTTAAGTCTCATTTCAGCGGGCGCGATCATGATCGGAAAACTGAAGGGCAGCATCGAGGAAATCGGCACGGATTACGTGTTGGTGGATGTGCATGGCGTCTGTTACGTCGCCTATTGTTCGGCGCGCACGCTGTCGAAAATAGGCTCCGTCGGAGAGGCCGTGATCCTCTTCATCGAAACCTATGTACGAGAGGACCAGCTCAAGCTTTTCGGCTTTCTTTCGGCGCTGGAGCGGGAATGGTTCAACCTTTTGCAGAGCGTGCAGGGCGTCGGATCGAAAGTCGCTCTTGCGGTGCTTTCCACCCTGTCGCCCACCGAGCTTGCCAATGCCATAGCGCTGCAGGACAAGGCGTCAATATCGCGTGCGCCGGGGGTTGGGCCCAAAGTGGCCGTGCGCCTCGTGACCGAATTGCGCAACAAGGCCCCGGCTTTCGCGGGCGAGGCGTCCGGGGCTATCGGACTGAAGCAGGAACTCGGGGAGGGTGTAGCCTCCGCGCCGGTGGCGGACGCCGTATCTGCACTCACCAATCTCGGCTATTCGCGTGACCAGGCCGCCAATGCGGTCGCCGCGGCGCTGAAAAATGGCGGTGAGGGCGCGGATAGCGCCAAGCTGATCCGGCTGGGGCTGAAGGAGCTTTCACGGTAAGGTGAGCGCGTTACACAAGCGTCCGGATGCGGTGTTGAATTTCGTGACGGGCCCTGGCGCGACAGCCATGTTATAGCGGCGAAGACGACCTCATGAATTCTAGAAATAATGGAATGCCCTGAATGAGCGATGCGGAAAGACTGATCACCCCGGAAAAGCGCGGTGAGGACATCGACACCACCCTGCGCCCGCAGTCGCTGGACGACTTTACCGGGCAGGCGGAGGCGCGCGCCAATCTCAAGGTCTTCATCGAGGCCGCCAAGAATCGTGGCGAGGCGTTGGATCACGTGCTGTTCGTCGGTCCGCCCGGCCTCGGCAAGACCACGCTGGCGCAGATCATGGCCAAGGAGCTTGGAGTAAACTTCAAGTCCACCTCAGGGCCGGTAATCGCCAAGGCGGGCGATCTCGCCGCGCTCCTGACCAATCTTGAAGAGCGCGATGTTCTCTTCATCGATGAAATTCATCGCCTCAACCCGGCCGTGGAAGAAATCCTGTATCCGGCGATGGAGGATTTCCAGCTCGATCTGATCATCGGGGAAGGCCCGGCGGCGCGTTCGGTGAAGATCGATCTTTCCAAATTCACGCTTGTCGCCGCCACCACCCGCCTCGGCCTCTTGACGACACCGCTGCGCGACCGTTTCGGCATTCCCGTGCGTTTGTCCTTTTACACGGTTGATGAACTGGAACTTATCGTCCGTCGCGGTGCGCGGCTGATGGGTCTCAACATGACGGATGAGGGTGCCCGCGAAGTGGCGAGGCGGGCGCGTGGCACGCCCCGCATTGCCGGACGGCTTCTGCGCCGGGTGCGCGACTTTGCCGAGGTGGCACGGGCGGAAGCCGTTACCCGGGATATCGCCGACGAGGCTTTGACGCGGCTGCTGGTGGATAATATGGGTCTTGACCAGCTGGACATGCGGTATCTGACCATGATCGCCGTCAATTTTGGCGGAGGCCCGGTCGGCATCGAGACCATTGCTGCCGGACTGTCGGAGCCGCGCGACGCGATCGAGGATATCATCGAGCCCTATATGATCCAGCAGGGTTTCATCCAGCGCACGCCGCGCGGGCGTATCCTGACCGCCACGGCCTGGAAACATCTGGGCATGCAGCCGCCGAAGGATCTCGAGGCAGCACAGTTCCGGCTCACGCTTGAGGACGATTGAGGGGAACAAACCCGCCTTGCCGGCTTTGATCGTCTTTGGCACGGAGATGGTCATGTCTGGATATCGCAAGGGTACGAAGGTCCGCTGGAACTGGGGCACGGGTACAGGTGAAGGGAAAATCCTTGAAGTCTTCACCGAAGATGTCGAAAGAACGATTTCCGGTTCCACGATAAAGCGTAAGGCCAGCAAAGACGAACCCGCTTATCTCATCGAACAGGAAGATGGCGGCAAGGTTCTGAAAAGCAGATCAGAGCTCGAACGCACCGATTGAACGACGCCGTTAGGTGTTACGGGAGGGATGCCGATGCCTTATGATCCGCTGCGGGTTTTCCGCAAACTTGCGCGCAACAACCGGCTCGCCAATTACCGGCTGCATCAAGCCTGTCTCCAGCTTTCGCAGGAGGCGTTTGTTGCCCGCCGCATCAGTTTCTTCCCGACGCTGCGTGCGACGCTCAATCATATCTACACTGTCGACCGCTTTTATATCGATGCGTTGCAGGGCGGCACACTGGGACTGGCCGCCTTTGCCGTAGAGGAACCCTTTGCCAACATGCTGGCGTTGCAAGGCGCCCAGACAGAGCTTGACGAGGTGTTGATCGCTCTTGTCGACGGGCTCGATGAAGATCGCCTCGCCGCTATTGTCAATATCCACCGCGGCAGGCGTATCCAGCAGGATCGCTGCGACGACGTTCTGTCGCATCTCTTCCAGCACCAGACGCATCATCGCGGGCAGGCGCATGCGATGCTGTCCGGGACCCCGGTCAAGCCGCCGCAACTGGATGAATTCATTGTGGGAGATGATGCAAAGGCGAGAAAAGACGAGATGGATGCATTAGGGTGGACGGAAACCGATTTGATGTTTCCAGCCCGCAGGCCCGCCCAATGACACACGATACCAAGCAGGACACCCGCATCCGCATCAAGTTCAAGCCGAAGCGCATTTTCCAGATGCGGGTCGCGGGGCTGGCCTTCCGCGATGGCCACGTCCTGGTGCACCGGGCCACACATGAAAAATTCTGGACCTTTCCAGGCGGGCGTGCCGAAATGGGTGAGCGCTCAGAAGAAACGCTGGCGCGAGAAATGGTCGAGGAGCTCGGTGTGGAAGCCAAGATCGGGCGGCTTCTCTGGGCGGTCGAAAATTTCTTCCATTACGAAGGCAAGGACTGGCACGAACTCGGCTTTTATTACCTGATGGACCTGCCGCAAACGCTTGCCTTTCATCCCACCGACATTATTCACCGTGTTCAGGATGGCGATAACGAGCTTGAGTTTCGCTGGGTCGCGGCAACCCGGCAGGCATTGACGGAGCTCGATATTCCCCCCTATTTCATCGCCGACGAAATAGAGAACCTGCCCAGGGCCACGCGACACCTTGTCTGGCACGACGGCGATCTGGACGATAAATGACCTCTCCGCCCCAACGTCACATGATCCGGTTGGATCGCAGACCGCAGCTTTTCAGCATGCGCGTGGCAGCCCTCATTTTTCAGAGTGATCATCTTCTGGTGCAGCGTGGCGCAGGGGATGACTACTGGGCCTTGCCTGGCGGTCGGGCTGAAATCGGTGAAAGCTCCGAGCAGACCATTGTTCGCGAGATCGGTGAGGAGCTTGATCGGACGTGTTCGGTGGAGCGCCTTTTATGGTCGGCCGAAAACTTTTTCGCCTATGACGGTTATTCGGCCCATGAATTGGGATTTTATTATCTCGTTTCGCTGGGCCATCCCCTGCCATTCCATGAAAACCACATCGTCCACAGGGTGATGGATGGCATCGAGGTCGAATTCCGCTGGCTGCCTTCACGAACTTCCGCGCTGATCAGGAACGATCTGCGCCCGCGCTTCATCGCAGAGTGCATCGAGGCGTTGCCCCTGCGGCACGAGCATCTGATTGTCCGCGAGGGCCGCTCCGACGCTACTGAAAATCCCAAGGAGACATTATGAGCGAGCTTTTGGTTTCGCTGTCGGGTGAACTGATCGAACACGGTCACCGCCTGATGCAACGCGTCTATTACGAGGATACCGATTTTTCCGGCCTGGTTTATCACGCGCGGTACCTGCATTTTCTTGAGCGGGGCCGTACCGATTACCTGCGTTGCCTCGGCTGCGAACAAAGTGCGCTTCTGACCGCTGATGAAGAAGGTCTGGTCTTCGTCGTGCATCGCATGGAGATCGATTTTAAAAGCCCCGCCCGGATGGACGACGTGCTGACGGTGACAACCATCACCGAGAAGGCCGGGGGCGCGAAAATGGTGCTTAATCAGGAAATCAGGCGCGGTGAAACGCTGCTCGTCGCCGCCAAGGTCATCATAGCCGTCATCAATGCCAATGGCCGGCCAAGGCGTCTTCCCGAGACGGTGGCGGAAAAATTTCTGAAGTAATTGACGGGCCGGATCAGTAAATCCGCCGGGCGTGGCCGGGTTGTAACACTCCTTTAACCATAATGGTGTCTTACTTTAGCAACTGGCATTTGTGCAGCGCACGCCTTCCTTTCACCAAATTTATTGGCAAGTAAGGCTTACTGGCAAGTATCGGGGTATGGCTAAGGGGTTGGCGGCTGTTGCCGCAGGACTTCGAGCGTTAACACGCGTTTGAATCGCCCGGTCCCGTACCGGGCGTTTGGATTCGGGGATTGGATATTTATGGAACAGGCAGGTTTGGCAGCGGCGACGCATGATGTAAGTCTCTGGGCGCTGTTTATGCAGGCGGGCCTCATCGTTAAGCTCGTGATGATCGGGCTTATCGCCGCCTCGGTCTGGACGTGGGCAATCGTCTTCGACAAATATGTGAGCTTCGGCAAGGCGAGGCGCCAGTTCGACCAGTTCGAACAGGTGTTCTGGTCGGGCCAGTCTCTTGAAGAGCTCTATCGGACGCTGGCGGAGCGCCAGAATGGCGGTCTGGCCGCAATTTTCGTTTCGGCCATGCGCGAATGGAAAAAATCCTTCGAGCGTGGCGCACGTTCGCCCATCGGCCTGCAGATGCGTATCGACCGGGCAATGGACGTGACCATGGCGCGGGAAAGCGAACAATACGAGGCGCGCCTCGGCTCGCTCGCCACCATCGGTTCGGCCGGCCCCTTTATCGGTCTCTTCGGCACGGTTGTCGGTATCATGACCTCGTTCCAGGCGATTGCCGGTTCGAAGTCCACCAACCTCGCGGTCGTGGCTCCCGGTATCGCGGAAGCGCTTCTTGCCACCGCGATCGGCCTTGTCGCGGCTATTCCCGCGGTTATCGCCTACAACAAGTTCACGGCTGACGCGCACAAGCTTTCCGCCCGAATGGAAGGTTTCGCCGACGAATTTTCGGCAATCCTGTCGCGACAGATCGATGAAAAACTTCAGACACGGCAGGCCGCCCAGTAAGCGGCCGACTGCAATGCCGTCGAGTGATTTGCCGCAAGGCAAAACGGAGTAGATGATATGGGTATGTCAGCAGGTGGCAGCGGCGGCGGTTCCGGCGGACGCCGGGGTGGACGCGGCGGACGGCGCAGAGGCGGCGCGATCAGCGAAATCAACGTGACGCCGCTGGTCGACGTCATGCTCGTGCTGCTCATCATCTTCATGGTGGCGGCGCCTATGATGACTGTCGGCGTGCCGATCGACCTGCCGCAGACCTCCGCCAATGCGTTGAATTCGGACACGCAACCGATCACCATTTCCGTCAATGCCAATGGCCAGATCCATTTGCAGGAAACGGAAATCCAGGCGGCTGAAGTGGCGGACAAGCTGCAGGCAATCGCCACGACCGGCTATAACGAACGCATTTTCGTGCGCGCGGATTCCGTTGCCGCCTATGGCGTCGTTGCGGATGTGATGGCGCGTATCCAGGCGGCCGGTTTCAAAAATATCGGGCTTGTGACCCAGCAGAAACAGGACAATTGACGTAAAGCGATGAAGGGCAGCCTTACCACATCCGCGATCGTGCATGCGTCGCTTCTGGCTTTCGCCCTTGTCTCCCTGGGCTCGCCGGAACCCCTCGACGTGTCTCAGGCTGAGGCACTGCCGGTGGAGCTGGTGAATGTTAAAGAGCTAACCCAGATCCAGCAGGGTGATAAGAACGCTCCGAAGGCGGAAAAATCTGCTCCTGTTCCGACGACCCGGCCTGATATCATCGAGAACTCTCAGAATGTCGGTAACAATACGGCAGATATAGAGGCGCCGCCGACGCCGACGACCAAGCCAAACGACAATATGAGTGCGGCCGCCCCGCCCAAACAGGAAAAGCCACTTCCGACCGTCGATACGAAAGCGAACGACGTGAAGGAGATCGTCAAGGAAGAAACCTCGGCTCCGAAGCAGCAGGAAATGGCCGCCCTGCCGCAGACGAAGCCTGAGATTACACCGCAGCCGAAGACCGAGCCGCCACCGCAGGAAACCAAAGCGGAAGAGCCTCCGCCGGCAACGCAGGAACCGGCCGAAATCCCCGTGCCGCAGAACATTCCGCGCCCGAATTCCAGGCCTGAGCCACCCAAGCCCGAAGAGCCGAAACAGGCCGAGACGAAGCCCGCCGAGCAGAAACCAGCCGAAAAACCAGCTGAGAAGAAGCCCGATCAGGCCAAGTCCACGGACAAGCCTTCGGATAAGAAACCCGGTGAGAAGAAGCAGGAGACGGCGAAATCTGCTTCCTCTCAGGCGAGTGAATTTAACGCCGACGAAATTTCTGCGCTGCTTAACAAGCAGGCACCTTCGGGCGGCGGCGCAAAGCGCTCCACCCAGACGGCGTCTCTTGGCGGCAAGAAGACCATCGGTACGGGATTGAGCGCCAGCGAAATGGACAATGTCAGAGGCCAGGTTCAGAAGAACTGGTCGATGGTCGCCGGCCTGACGGGAGTAGCCGAGGTAAGGGTGCAGGTCCGGGTTTCGCTGGATAAGGCGGGGAACGTGGTGGGCGAGCCGGAGGTAACGGCATCGGGTGGTCCTGAAGGTACCCGCCGTGCAGTGGAGAGCAGCACCCGGCGTGCCGTTCTGCGCTCATCGCCTTTGCAGAACTTACCGCCCGAGAAATATGATGGCGAAAAGGGTTGGAACACGATCGTTTTCAACTTCGACGCCTCCGATTTCGCGACTTAAGCCGACAGATTCTGGAGTCGACACTATGCGTCTGAAATATCTGTCCCATTTTCGTAAGAAGCTGAAAGGCTTGTTTCAATGATCAAGAATTCTGTCCTCCGCGCCCTCATGGTTGCAACGGGCATGTTGTTTTCGCTGGTTGCTGTCGTGCCTGCCAATGCGGAAGTTCAAATCAACATCAACAAGGGCAATGTACAGCCGCTGCCCATCGCCATCACGGATTTCATATCCGGAGACGGGATCGGCGCGCAGGTTTCTGCCGTTATTGCAGCCGACCTCCAACGGTCCGGTCTCTTTGCGCCGATCAACAAGAATGCTTTTATCGAGAAGATCAGCAATCCGGATCAGCAGCCGCGTTTCGAGGACTGGAAAGTCATTAACGCGCAGGCGCTTGTGACGGGTCGCGTGACGCGCGAAGGGGATGGTCGCTTACGTGCGGAATTCCGTCTGTGGGACACATTTGCAAATAAGCAGATGGCGGGCCAGCAGTTCTTCACCCAGCCAGAAAATTGGCGTCGCGTCGCCCACATCATCGCGGATGCGATCTATGAAAGCATCACCGGTGAAAAGGGTTATTTCGATACCCGCGTCGTTTTTGTTTCCGAGAGTGGTCCGAAGACGGCCCGCAAGCGGCAGCTGTCGATCATGGACCAGGACGGTTTCAACGTCCGCAACCTGACCAACTCGAACGACATCGTCCTGACACCGCGTTTTTCGCCGAGCCGCCAGGAAGTCACCTACATGTCCTTTGAAGGCCAGCAGCCACGCGTTTATCTGCTGCAGCTGGAAACCGGACAGCGTGAAGTCGTCGGCAACTTCCCAGGCATGACGTTCTCGCCGCGCTTTTCGCCTGACGGGCAGAAGGTGATCATGAGCCTTCAGCAGGATGGCAACGCCAATATCTACACCATGGATCTGCGCTCTCGTACCACGACACGCCTGACCAACACGTCGGCGATCGATACGGCCCCGTCCTATTCGCCTGACGGTCAGCGTGTTGCCTTTGAAAGTGACCGTGGCGGCCGCCAGCAGATTTACGTCATGAATGCCGATGGTTCCGGCCAGCAGCGCATTTCCTTCGGCGATGGTTCCTATTCCACGCCGGTATGGTCCCCGCGCGGCGATCTGATTGCCTTCACCAAGCAGTCTGGCGGCAAGTTCTCGATCGGTGTGATGAAGACGGATGGTTCGGGCGAACGAATCCTGACCAGCGGCTTCCACAATGAAGGGCCAACCTGGGCACCGAATGGCCGCGTACTGATGTTCTTCCGCCAGAACGCGGGTGCGGGCGGTCCGCAGCTCTATTCGATCGATCTGACGGGCTATAATGAACAGCTCATCAAGACACCGACCTTCGCTTCAGACCCGGCCTGGTCGCCGCTTCTGGACTGATATGACTGCCATCACGGCGCCGGCTTGAACCGGTGCCGTGATGTTTTAAGCATACCACAGGGAAATGTGCCTCTTTCTTGCCGCAAAGTGTTGTGAGGGAGCAAAAAACTGGGACATTTCCTTTCTGTTAACCATAAGCGTTTGCCGGCTATTAACCGCGATCAGTTAGTGTCCGGCAACGTTATTGAAATCCTAAGGAGAGACCGGCGATGAGCCGTACACATATTTCGGCACTCAGCCCCATGCAGAAACTGGCCCGTAACCCGGCTGTCATCGCCATGACGCTCGCGCTTGCTCTCGCAGGCTGCGCGAACAAGAAGAACATGCCGAACAGCGCCGGTGAACTCGGCCTTGGTGGCGCAGGCTCTGCAACGCCGGGCTCCCAGCAGGACTTCACGGTCAATGTCGGCGACCGCATCTTCTTCGACACGGACTCCACCTCGATCCGCGCCGACGCCCAGCAGACCCTGCAGCGCCAGGCACAGTGGCTTGCCCGTTACCCGAACTACGCCATCACGGTTGAAGGCCATGCCGACGAGCGCGGCACGCGTGAATACAACCTGGCACTCGGCGCCCGCCGTGCGGCAGCAACCCGCGACTTCCTGGCCTCTCAGGGTGTTCCGGCAAGCCGCATGAAGACGATCTCCTACGGCAAGGAACGCCCGGTCGCGGTTTGCGACGACATTTCCTGCTGGTCGCAGAACCGTCGCGCGGTCACGGTTCTCGGCGGCGCAGGCATGTAATCGCCTGACGTTTTTGTGAACGTAAATAAAGGGCGGTCTTCGGGCCGCCTTTTGTTTTTTTCATAGTTTGGCCGAAGTTAAGTTGCTTTTTCGGTCGATATGGAAAAAATCCGGCTTGCACTATTCCGGTGCAAATCAGTTAAGGCAGGACGAATGAGATGAAGAAACTTGTCGTGGCGGGAATGCTGGGGCTTGCAGCCTGCACCGGCTTGAGCGGCACAGCCGTTTCGGGTCCGCTGTTCGGTGCGGGGGGTAGCTTCGGCACGATCAATTCTCAGCAGCAGCCCCCGGTCGTCCGGGTTCAGGCCAATGAAGCCTATCGGGTTCAGCAGCTTGAAGAACAGATCCGGCAACTCAACGGCCGTATCGAGGAAATGAGCTTCCAGCTTTTGCAGATGCAGGAGACGATCCGCAAGGCGCAGGAAGACAATGAGTTCCGCTTCCAGGAACTGGAAAGCGGAAAGGGCGGAAGTCCTACAGCAACGCCGAAAAAGAAGGCGGAGGCAAGTCCGGTCAGTCCGGCGACGCCCCCGACCGACGACGTTGCAACGATCATCGAAACGCCACCCGAGGGTGGCGCTTCCGTTTCACCGTCTGCTCCCTCCAGTGCTCCGACAGGCGCGCCGGGTGAGACCACGCTCGGTTCGATCGAACTTGATTCCAAGGGGATGCCTATTGGCGGCACGCTCAATTCAGGCGCCAACAATTCTTCCGGCAGCCTTCCCGGCGTGACGACAGGCAGCAGCACGCGCAAGACCGATCCCGTCAATACAGCGGCGCTGACCAGCGAAGGCGATATCTACCAGGCCGCTTACGGTCATGTCCTTTCCGGTGATTACAAGCTGGCGGAGCAGGGCTTCCAGCAATATCTGCAGGGTTACCCCAAGGGCACGAAAGCCGCGGATGCGAGCTTCTGGCTGGGTGAAGCGCAATATTCCCAGGGCAAGTTCAACGAAGCCGCGAAGACCTTTCTTAACGGCCACCAGGCCTATGGCAAGTCTCCGAAGGCTCCGGAAATGCTGATGAAGCTTGGCATGTCCCTTGCCGCTCTCGATAATACCGAAACGGCCTGCGCCACGCTGCGCGAGGTGCCGAAGCGTTACCCCAATGCCTCGAAGACCGTGCTGAACAAAGTCGCCAGTGAACAGAAGCGGCTGAGCTGCTGATCTTTTCCCTGCCATCGCGGCGGTCTTTCCATGCCGGTTGATGCCCGCATTCCGAATGAACAGGCAATTGCGCCGCTTGCGGCCGCACGGTCCTTTGTCGAAAAATTCCGCGAACCTGCGCATATTCTCGTCGCAATCTCCGGCGGCAGCGATTCCACCGGCCTGTTGCTGGCATTGCATGAGGTGATGTCCGAGAAGGGGCGCGATCTGCTTCGGCTTTCTGCCGTTACAGTGGATCACGCTCTGCGAGTGGAATCCGCCGATGAGGCCCGCAAGGTTGCGACACTTTGCGCCGAGCTGGGCATTCCGCACGTCACACGCCGGTGGGAAGGTTTAAAGCCGGTCTCCGGCATTTCGGAAGCGTCCCGTCTTGCCCGCTACCGGCTTATCGCGGAAGCAGCCGTCGCGTTCGATGCCGATCTCGTGGTGACGGGTCACACGGCCGGCGATCAGCGGGAAACCGTCGCGATGCGCGCTGCCCGCAACAGCGGCGAGGACAATCTCGGCCTTTCCGGCATGGCGGACGCGGTTTTATACGCTCGGCGCCATTGGATCATGCGGCCATTCCTGAGGTGTGAAAGGCAGGCGATCCGCGATTACGTGTCGTCCCGTTCGCGGCGCTGGCTCGACGATCCAAGCAACGAAAATCCACGATATGAGCGTGTTCGCATGCGGCAGGCCTTGCCTGATGTTCCGCTTCCGGCCGATGGGGGAGAGGCGGAAAAAAGGCGTATATCCTCTGAAAAAACGGCAGTTTTCCTGCGCGCACACGCCGAGGTCTTTTCTGGTGCGCTCGCGAAATTGCAGCCGGACGGCGTGTCGCCTGATCGGGCGGATTTCCGGCACGGGCTGGCAGTGCTGATAGCAAGTCTCGGCGGGCGGCCCTATCTGCCGGCCGCGGGCAGCATGGAGCGCGTTCTTTGCTTCCTCAAAACCGGCAATTACGGACGTATGACAGTCGGTCGTGTCCTGCTTGATCGCCGACGGGGTGGGCTATATATCTTCCGCGAGCAACGAAATCTGCCGGAGCTTCGTCTTGAGGCATATCAGAAGGGCCTGTGGGATGATCGCTTCATCGTGGAAAACCGGTCGCCTTTCCCTGTCCGGGTCAGCGCGGAGGAGGCTGGTACTGGAGCGGGTTTTCCATCGGTGCCGCCGGGAGTGACCAGATTGGCGCTATCGGGCCTTCCGCAAATCGCCGCAGCGGAAGTGGGGCAAACGGTCGAGGAGTTGACGGTCGATGTGACGCCAAGGCTGGCGCCCTTCGATCTTTTTCTGCCACGCTTCGACCTTGAGTTGGCAAATACGATCGCTGTTTTGTTCGGACGGCCGGCATATCCACAGCCCCCGGTTTAAATCGGGCCTCATTTTCGTGAATTGCCTTGGAACAGTTTTTACACCAAAACGCATCAGATAATGCGCTTTGCCTTGGCAAGGGCAGATGTCGTCCTTATGTTAAGGGCACGTAATAGCGGGCAGTAGTTGTGCCCGTGTGAGTTCGGGGAGTTCGATGAACCCAAATTTCAGAAATTTCGCCTTGTGGGCCGTGATCGCCCTCTTGCTGATCGCGCTGTTCAGCATGTTCCAGACGTCGCCGACGCAAACGGGTTCACGGGAGATTCCGTATTCCCAGTTTCTCCGCGACGTGGATTCCGGGCGAGTTCGCGACGTGACCGTCACCGGTAACCGGGTTCTTGGAACCTATACCGAAAACGGCACGGCCTTTCAGACCTATTCCCCCGTCATCGACGATAGCCTGATGGAGCGCTTGCAGAGCAAGAACGTGACCATTGTGGCGCGCCCGGAAAGCGATGGCTCCTCGGGCTTCCTGAGCTATCTCGGCACGCTTCTGCCGATGTTTCTCATTCTTGGCGTCTGGCTGTTCTTCATGCGGCAGATGCAGGGTGGTTCGCGCGGTGCGATGGGCTTCGGCAAGTCCAAGGCCAAGCTCCTGACGGAAGCCCATGGCCGCGTGACGTTTGACGACGTTGCCGGCGTGGATGAAGCCAAGCAGGATCTTGAGGAAATTGTGGAATTCCTGCGTGACCCGCAGAAGTTCCAGCGCCTCGGCGGCAAGATTCCGCGCGGCGTTCTGCTTGTTGGTCCTCCGGGCACCGGTAAGACGCTTCTTGCGCGTTCCGTCGCAGGTGAAGCCAATGTGCCGTTCTTCACGATTTCCGGTTCGGATTTCGTGGAAATGTTCGTTGGCGTCGGTGCCAGCCGCGTGCGTGACATGTTCGAGCAGGCAAAGAAGAATGCGCCTTGCATCATCTTCATCGATGAAATCGACGCCGTCGGCCGCCATCGTGGCGCCGGCCTCGGCGGCGGTAACGACGAGCGCGAACAGACGCTGAACCAGCTGCTGGTCGAGATGGACGGTTTCGAGGCGAATGAGGGCATCATTCTCATCGCCGCTACCAACCGACCCGATGTTCTCGATCCCGCACTTCTGCGTCCCGGCCGTTTCGACCGTCAGGTCGTTGTGCCGAACCCTGACATCGTCGGCCGCGAGCGCATCCTCAAGGTGCATATCCGCAACGTGCCGCTGGCGCCGAATGTCGATCTCAAGGTTCTCGCCCGCGGCACCCCCGGTTTCTCGGGTGCGGACCTGATGAACCTCGTCAACGAAGCCGCCCTCATGGCCGCCCGCCGCAACAAGCGCGTGGTCACCATGCAGGAATTCGAAGACGCCAAGGACAAGATCATGATGGGTGCGGAGCGCCGCTCTTCTGCCATGACCGAGGCCGAAAAGAAGCTGACTGCCTATCACGAAGCCGGTCATGCCATCACCGCTCTGAAGGTTGCCGTGGCCGATCCGTTGCACAAGGCAACGATCATCCCGCGCGGCCGCGCACTTGGCATGGTGATGCAGCTGCCGGAAGGCGACCGCTATTCCATGAGCTACAAGTGGATGGTGTCGCGCCTCGTGATCATGATGGGTGGCCGCGTTGCCGAAGAACTGACCTTCGGTAAGGAAAACATTACCTCGGGCGCGTCTTCGGATATCGAGCAGGCAACCAAGCTTGCCCGTGCCATGGTGACGCAATGGGGCTTTTCCGATGCGCTCGGCCAGGTCTCCTATGGTGAAAACCAGCAGGAAGTTTTCCTTGGCCATTCCGTCTCGCAGTCGAAGAACGTCTCCGAAGCCACAGCCCAGACGATCGACACGGAAGTTCGCCGCCTTATCGATGAGGCCTATGCCGAGGCTCGCCGCATTCTGACGGAAAATCACGATGGTTTCGTTGCGATTGCCGAGGGTCTGCTTGAATACGAAACCCTGACGGGTGACGAGATCAAGGCCCTGCTGAAGGGTGAGAAGCCCGCCCGCGATCTGGGCGACGATTCTCCGGGCAGCCGTGGTTCCGCAGTGCCGAAGGCCGGCACCAAGAAGGACGGTCCCAGTGAAGTGAAGGGTGACGGCGAAGCAAAGGGCGACGGTGAAGCCGAAGGCGGCATGGAGCCGCAGCCGCATTGATCGACCGCGTCTGTTAGAAATTGTAAAAGGCCATCCGGGTTTCCGGGTGGCCTTTTCATTTTGGTAACAAGATATAAGCCATTTTTGCGGTAATTTACGTGCTGTTTATCGTGGTTTGTGGCATCTAGCCAAAAACGCTTCCGGCTGTTTTCAGCTTATGCCGGAATGCTGGAAAAGATTTGGAGTTAAAATGGCACGCCGTTATTTCGGAACCGATGGTATCCGCGGACAATCGAACGTCTTCCCCATGACGCCTGATCTGGCGATGCGGGTTGGCATTGCCGTCGGGACGATTTTCCGCCGTGGCCATCATCGCCATCGTGTCGTCATCGGCAAGGATACGCGCCTTTCCGGCTATATGCTGGAAAACGCCCTGGTTGCCGGCTTCACCGCCGCCGGTCTCGATGTCTTCCTGCTCGGCCCGATCCCGACGCCGGCCGTCGCCATGCTGACCCGCTCGCTGCGCGCCGATATCGGCGTGATGATCTCGGCCTCGCACAATCCCTTCTCCGACAACGGCATCAAGCTTTTCGGGCCTGACGGTTACAAGCTTTCCGATGAGCTGGAGCTGGAGATTGAAGACCTCCTCGACAAGGATATCTACGCCCAACTGGCGAAACCTGCCGAAATCGGCCGGGCGAAGCGCGTCGATGGCGACATCTATCGTTATATCGAGTTCGTAAAGCGCACCCTTCCGCGCGACGTGACATTGAGCGGCCTGCGAATCGCCATCGACTGCGCCAATGGCGCGGCTTATAAGGTGGCGCCCGCGGCTCTCTGGGAACTCGGCGCGGAGGTCGTCACCATCGGCAACGAGCCGAACGGCATCAACATTAACCTCGAATGCGGTTCCACGCACCCGGAAGCCCTTCAGAAAAAGGTCCACGAGGTGCGGGCCGATATCGGCATTGCGCTGGATGGTGATGCGGACCGCGTCATCATCGTTGATGAACGCGGTGAGATCGTCGATGGCGACCAGCTGATGGCCGTCATCGCCGACAGCTGGGCCGAAGACAACACGCTCCGCGGCGGTGGCATCGTCGCAACTGTCATGTCCAATCTCGGTCTTGAGCGTTTTCTTGGCGACAAGGGCCTCACCCTTGCCCGCACCAAGGTGGGCGACCGCTATGTGGTCGAACACATGCGCAACCACAATTTCAATGTTGGCGGTGAGCAGTCCGGCCATATCGTGCTGTCGGATTATGGCACCACGGGGGATGGGCTCGTTGCGGCATTGCAGGTTCTCGCAAAGGTCAAGCGCTCCGGCCGCACGGTGAGCGAGGTTTGTCGCAAGTTCGAGCCCGTGCCGCAGCTTTTGAAGAATGTCCGTATCTCCGGTGGCAAACCGCTGGAAAACCCGGTCGTGCAGCAGGCAATTGCGGATGCGGAAAGTGCGCTTGCCGATAATGGCCGCCTCGTCATCCGCCCTTCCGGCACCGAACCGCTGATCCGCGTGATGGCGGAAGGCGACGATAGCGCGAAGGTGGAGCGTATCGTCAATGATCTTGCCGGCATCATCGCGAATGCCCGCTCTGCCGCGTGAGGCATAGCAACAATAAATCAGCAAAAAGCCGGCCTTCCGCCGGCTTTTTCTTTGAGTATTTACTAATAAATATAGTGAATGAGCGTGGTTAATCGGGACTTAACCATTTTACGTCAATCTCCATGACTGAACAGTTCACTGGCATCTGCTGCCGCAAACGCACGTGCCTCTTCTGGAGTGGAAGTCATGAAAAACGCCCTGGCCGGATTTCTGGCCGTCCTGCTGACCGGCACCAGCGCCATTGCCGCCGATCTTTATCAAGCTGAGCCTGCGCCGACCTATGCTCCCGAAGTGGAGATCACCCAGGCAAGCGGCTGGTATCTGCGTGGCGACGTCGGTTATTCTTTCAATAAGCTGCGTGGTGCCAATTATTATCAGGGTGGCCCTGGTGGCTATCTCGCTGATTTCGATACTGCGAAGATCGACGATAGCTATGTCATTGGCGCCGGTGTCGGTTATCAGTTCAACAACTATTTCCGCAGCGACTTGACCTTCGACTATATGGGCAAGTCGGATTTCCGCGGTTCCACTAGTGGTTTTTGTGGCGGTGGTCCTTTGGGAAGCAGAACGCCGTGCGTATCGACCGACCTAAGCGCGCTGCGGGCTTATACGCTGATGGCGAACGCCTATGTCGATCTGGGTACCTACGGCCGCGTCACACCATACGTCGGCGGCGGTATCGGCGCGTCCTACGTGAAGTGGGACAAGTTGCGTAATACCTCCTGCGCGACAGACGGATCGGGCTATTGCGACCCGACCACCGAACACGGTGGCAGGGGCAAGTGGCGTTTCGCTTACGCCCTTATGGCCGGCGCATCCATTGATGTCACCTGTAACCTCAAGGCCGATATCGGTTACCGTTTCCGGCAGATTAACAAGGGCGACATGTTCGCTTATGAGAATGGCGGCGGCCCCGGTCGTGACAAGGGTCTTTATTCGCATGAGGTGCGCGTTGGTGGCCGTTATGTCTTCAATGGCTGCGATACCGCTCAGTACATGCCGCCTGCCGATATTCCGCTGCAGCCTGCCGTTTATAAATAAACGTCACGCCAACCTGATAGTTTCGGGCCGTCCGCATCCTCCGGGTGCGGGCGGTTTTGTTTTATCGGCATGTGGCAAGGGACATGACGCATATGGACCAAGATTCTTCTGCGTAGCGACATATTCCGCTTGACTGGGATCGGCGACAGGAATAGCAACGGCGTCAGGACACTCCACCCTAACGTGGAGCGCCTATCTGGAAGGGTAGTCAAATGACAGATATCGTGAAGCCGGACGTCCGTCCGGGCAATACGCATTTTTCCTCTGGTCCCTGCTCGAAGCGCCCCGGTTGGTCGCTAGATGCTCTCTCCGATGCGCCGCTCGGTCGCTCGCATCGCGCCAAGGTTGGCAAAGCCAAGCTGAAGCAGGCCATCGATCTCACCCGTGAAGTTCTTGATGTTCCCGCCGATTATCGCATCGGTATCGTTCCCGCATCCGACACCGGCGCCGTTGAAATGGCGCTCTGGTCGCTGCTCGGCGAACGTGGCGTCGATATGCTCGCCTGGGAAAGCTTCGGCGCCGGCTGGGTCACCGACGTCGTCAAACAGCTGAAGCTGAAGGACGTTCGCAAGTTCGAGGCCGATTACGGTCTGCTGCCGAACCTTGCCGAAGTCGATTTCGACCGCGACGTAGTCTTCACCTGGAACGGTACGACCTCTGGCGTTCGTGTTCCCAACGCCGATTTCATTCCCGCCGACCGCAAGGGCCTGACCATCTGCGACGCCACCTCGGCGGCTTTCGCGCAGGATATGGACTTTACGAAACTCGACGTCGTCACCTTCTCCTGGCAGAAGGTTCTCGGCGGCGAGGGCGGCCATGGCGTCATCATCCTGTCGCCGCGCGCCGTTGAGCGTCTCTTGAGCTACGCACCGGCATGGCCGCTGCCGAAAATCTTCCGCATGGTTTCCGGCGGCAAGCTGATCGAAGGCATCTTCACCGGTGAAACCATCAACACGCCGTCCATGCTCTGCGTTGAAGATTATATCGACGCGCTGCTCTGGGCAAAGAATCTCGGTGGCCTGAAGGCGCTGATCGGCCGCGCCGATGCCAATGCCAAGGTTATTTACGACTTCATCGAGAAGAACGACTGGATCGCCAACCTGGCCGTGAAGCCGGAAACTCGCTCCAATACGTCCGTCTGCCTCAAGATCGTCGATCCCGAGGTCCAGGCGCTGGATGCCGCGGCACAGGCCGATTTTGCCAAGGGCGTCGTCGCCCTGCTCGAAAAGGAAAATGTCGCCCTCGATATCGGCGCTTACCGCGACGCCCCGTCCGGTCTGCGCATCTGGGCCGGCGCCACCATCGAGACGGCTGATATGGAAGCCGTCATGCCCTGGCTCACCTGGGCTTACCAGACGCAGAAGGCAGCACTTTCCAAGGCTGCCGCCTGATTTCATACCGGCCCTGCGCTGATGCAGGGCCGCATAGTTCCCGCTTTCAAAACTGCACCGTTTTTCAAGGAGCCCGTGAACCATGGCACCTCGCGTACTCGTATCCGACGAACTGTCGGAAACCGCCGTCCAGATTTTCCGTGATCGTGGCGTCGAAGTTGATTTCCAGCCGAAGCTCGGCAAGGACAAGGACAAGCTTGCTGAAATCATCGGCAATTACGATGGCTTGGCCATCCGCTCTGCCACCAAGGCAACCGAAAAGCTGATCGAAGCCGCGACCAACCTCAAGGTCATCGGCCGCGCCGGCATCGGCGTCGACAACGTTGATATCCCGGCTGCCTCGCGCCGCGGTATCATCGTCATGAACACGCCTTTCGGCAACTCCATTACAACGGCAGAACACGCGATTGCGCTGATGTTTGCCGTCGCCCGCCAGCTTCCTGCAGCCGACAGCTCCACGCAGGCCGGCAAGTGGGAAAAGTCGAAGTTCATGGGTGTCGAAATCACCGGCAAGACGCTCGGCGTCATCGGTGCGGGTAACATCGGTTCGATCGTCTGCTCGCGTGCACTTGGCCTCAAGATGCACGTTCTCGCCTACGACCCCTTCCTGTCGCCGGAGCGCGCGCAGGAAATGGGCGTCACCAAGGTTGAGCTGGACGAGTTGCTGGCCCAGGCCGATTTCATCACCCTGCATGTGCCGATGACCGACAAGACGCGCGGCATCCTGAACGCCGAGAACCTTGCCAAGACCAAGAAGGGCGTACGTATCGTCAACTGCGCCCGTGGTGGTCTAGTGGATGAAGCTGCCCTTGCGGAAGCCATCAAGTCCGGCCATGTCGCCGGTGCCGGTTTTGACGTGTTCGAAGTCGAGCCCGCCACCGAGAGCCCGCTTTTCGGCCTTCCTAACGTCGTCTGCACGCCGCATCTTGGCGCTTCGACCACGGAAGCACAGGAAAACGTTGCCCTGCAGGTTGCCGAGCAGATGTCGGATTACCTCGTCAAGGGTGCCGTGTCCAACGCCATCAACATGCCGTCGATCACGGCTGAGGAAGCGCCGCGTCTGAAGCCCTTCATCCGTCTCGCGGATGTTCTCGGGTCTTTCGTCGGCCAGGTACAGGAAAGCGCCACCAAGGAAATCGAAATCCTTTATGACGGTGCAACCGCCAACATGAACACGAAGGCGTTGACCAGTGCATTGCTGGCCGGCCTCATCCGCAGTCAGGTTGCCGACGTGAACATGGTTTCGGCCCCGGTCATGATCAAGGAGAAAGGCATCATCCTTTCCGAGGTCAAGCGCGACAAGACCGGCGTTTACGACGGTTACATCAAGCTGACGGTGAAGACGGAAAACCAGATCCGCTCGGTTGCCGGCACGGTGTTCTCGGATGGCAAGCCACGTTTCATCCAGATCAAGAACATCAACATGGATGCCGATGTCGGATCGCACATGATCTACATCACCAATACCGACGTTCCCGGCATGATCGGCTTCATGGGCACCACGCTCGGCGAGGCTGGCGTCAACATCGCCAACTTCCAGCTTGGACGTGAAAAGGAAGGCGGCGACGCCATCGCCCTGCTTTATGTCGACGGTCCGGTTTCCGAAGAGGTGCTGGACAAGCTGCGCGCCAACCCGGCCATCCGTCAGGTCAAGCCGCTGACGTTCAACGTCGACTGATCTATCGTTCCTCCCAAGGGGACAATAGGAACCGGTGCAGGGGAAACCCTGTGCCGGTTTTTGTTTTTCCAGCATTCGATTTGCGGCAGATTGCACGCGCCTCACGCCTTGGTTGCATATCACAAAAAATTTAAGCCGAGCGGTCTAAAAATGATGATCATGAGTTGCTATATCGCCTGTTGAGATGCCGCTCATGGGAGGGCGGCCAACAGGAGATAACGATGTTTGCTGCCTTTCGGCGCTTCAAGGGTTTGTTCGCAGTCGCCGCGCTTGGTATCGCGGTGTCTTTTGTGGCGGTTGATATGGCAGAAGCACGTCGCGCCAGCGGCGGTTTCGGCAGCCGTGGCACGCGGACCTACTCCGCTCCGCCTTCGACCAGCACTGCGCCCGGCCAGACCGCGCCGATTAACCGCAGCATGACGCCCAACACCAACCAGGCAGCTCCTGGCGCTGCTCAGCCGGCACGTCCTGGCGCACAGGCGCCGCAGCAAAATCGTGGCCTCTTCGGCGGCATGATGGGTGGTCTGATGGGCGGCCTGCTGATGGGCGGTCTGTTCGGCATGCTTCTGGGTGGTGGTTTCGGCGGCATGGCCGGTTTCTTCGGCATGCTGCTACAGGTTGCGCTGATCGGCCTTCTGGTCATGCTCGCCATGCGTTTCTTCGCGTCGCGCCGTCAGGGCCAGCCCGCTTATGGATCGGCCAACGGCTCGCAACGCACGGATCATTCCGGCTCCTCCTATAATGGCGGTTCGCAGGCGGGTCCGGCAGCATCCTCGTTCAAGATTCCGAAGATCGGCGCGATGGCCGGCGCTGCGGGCGGAGCGGCTGCTGCTGCCGCAACGGCAAAGCCCACGCCCCATGCCAACGCCATCTCGGAAGGCGACGAAATCGGCATCACGCAGGGCGACCTCGAGACGTTCCAGAAAATGCTGGAAGACGTGCAGGCTGCCTATGCCGCCGAGGATTATGGCACATTGCGCAAACTGACGACGCCCGAAGCCATGTCTTATCTCGCTGAAGAACTCAGCGATAACGCGACCAGCGGTGTGAAAAACGACGTGCGCGAGGTGACGCTACTGCAGGGCGATGTCGCCGAAGCATGGCACGAAGAAGGGCAGGACTACGCGACAGTCGCGATGCGCTACTCTGCCATCGACGTGATGCGTGACCGCACCTCCGGCAAGGTGATCGAAGGTGACGAGCAACATCCGTCCGAATCGGTGGAAATGTGGACCTTTGTCCGCCGCCCCGGCAACGACAACTGGCAGGTCGCCGCCATCCAGGCCGCCGCCTGACGAATCAGAGCCTCTTAAACGGATAAGGCCCGGCGGTCGCTTCACCGCCGGGCCTTTATTCGTTTCGTTCGATAAGCTTCCTAAAAAGCATGGCGGGATGCCGCGAAAAAAGATTGGGAGATCTTACGGGTGATATATCCGCCAGCCACGCTCGGCGGATTCGGCTTTCCCCTGCCATGCAAGGCCTTGAGGCTTGTTTGCCACGGTATGTCCCCGGCGCATGGCTTATCCGCTTCACGGAATTGCCTTTTTTCATTCATCCGGCATTCAGTCCCCGCGTCCTAACCACAGGGCGTACACGTCAATGTGACTTTTCGTGCCGGTTCTAAACCGCTTTGGGAGCGGAACCTCAGCCGCAAAAACGCGTTGACAATCCAATTCCCGGCATCTCGCAGGCCGGGCTGGGTGGCCGGGCAATGCACGGCCCGCGAGAACGGAGAGCTATCGAAATGAAACGCTTTGACCTGATCGACGGGATGCGTGGTTACTTCCTCGTCTTCATGCTGATCAACCATCTGGTGTTTGCCGGCGGCTTCTGGCTGGTGGAAATCAACCATCGCCAGTTCGCCTTTGTCGAGGACGCGCAGGGCTTCGTATTCCTGTCCGGCCTGCTGATCGGCATGGTATATGCGCGCAAGATGATGAAATATGGCTATGACGCCGGTAAACAGATGATCTGGAACCGCGCGCTGGAACTCTATCGTTATGCGATGGGTCTCGTCATCGCCGTTCTGTTCTTCCGTATGATCATCCCGCATGCGCCCTATATCTGGTACAATTGGCTCGGCATGACGTCTTTCGACGATCCGCTGCGTCTGGCGGCAATTGCGACATTTCTCTTTCAGCCGACCTTCATGGACATTCTGCCGCAATATATTGTCTACATGATTTTCGCGCCTGTCCTGGTGAAGCTCTGCCTCGATGGCAAGTGGGCCTATGTCATGGCCGGCTCGCTGCTGGTCTGGATGGCGGGACAGCTTGGCCTGCAGCAGATTGTGACGACGCCTCTCAATGAACTCGTCAAAGGCGCGGACGAACAGGGTATTCGCGTCAGCTTCAACCTGCTCGGCTGGCAGCTGGTGTTCTACTCGGCGCTGGTGATGGGTGCTATGACGGCGCAGAACCGCATTCCGTGGAAGAAGATTTTCTCCCCGGAGCACACCTGGCTGCCGAAGGCCGCGCTTGTCATCTGCCTGTTCTTCATGCCGCTCCGCATCGCTACCGCGTGGGGTCTGATGCCGGAATTCATGATGGGCAAGTTTTCGACGATGGAAATCCGCGCCGATTTCGGCCCGGTCTATCTCATCAACTTCCTCGCCGTCGGCGTTGGCCTCACCTGGCTCGTGATTGCCGGACCGCATCACCACCGCCCGCTCGTGCGCTCAATCGCCGAAGGCGTTATCTGGGTGCTGTCGCTGAAGTTCCTGCAATTGCTCGGCCGCCACTCGCTGCAGGTCTATGTCTGGCACGTGGCGATCGTCTACGGCGTTTATTATCTCGATGGACGCACGGCCGAACTGTCGCAGCTGAACAAGACGCTGATCGCCTTCACGGCCATCGGATTGCTGGCCATGCCCGCCCTGTGGCGGGAGCGCGACAAGTGGTTCGGCAGCAGCGGCCAGAAGACGGCTGGCGCCTGAAGCCCTCCACAAGGGGAATCAGACGGCTTTACGGGGCGGTTTTCCGCCCCGTACTTGCGTGTGAAGCCATTCCTTTCTATATGCAGCCCTTAAATCCGCGGTATGGCGAGACAGGACGGCCCTTTTAGTGGGCAAGGTTTCTCGCGGCGGATGACCGACAGGCGGCGGGGCCTTTACCCCCGTTATGACTGACGATGGGAAAAAACGTGAATACGCTCGATTTTGACAAGAGGCCGGAAGATACCCGGATCGTTGTCGCCATGTCCGGTGGCGTCGATTCTTCTGTTGTGGCCGGTATCCTCAAGCGCGAGGGCTACGATGTCCTCGGCATCACCCTCCAGCTATATGACCATGGCGCCGCCGTGCACCGCGCCGGCTCCTGTTGCGCCGGCCAGGATATCGACGATGCGCGCCGGGTCTGCGAAACGCTGGGTATCCCCCATTACGTGCTGGATTATGAAGCGCGGTTCCGTGAAACCGTCATCAACCCCTTTGCGGAAGCTTATGCGATGGGTGAGACGCCCATTCCCTGTGTTGCCTGCAACCAGACGGTAAAATTCGCCGATCTTCTAGCGACCGCGCAGGAACTGGGTGCCGATGCGCTGGCCACGGGCCACTACATCCGTTCGCGGCCCAACCCCGTTCCCGGCCAGCCGGGCCGCCGCGCGCTCTATCGGCCGATCGACAGCGACCGCGACCAGAGCTGGTTCCTCTTCGCAACCACGCAGGAACAGATCGATTATCTGCGCTTTCCCCTCGGTGGCCTCTCCAAGGCCGAAACGCGGGCTTTGGCGGAAGAAATGGGGCTTGTCGTTGCCAAGAAGGCCGACAGCCAGGATATCTGTTTCGTGCCGCAGGGCAAATATACCGATATCATCAACAAGCTGAAGCCGAATGCGGCTCTGGCGGGTGATATCGTGCATCTCGACGGGCGTGTGCTCGGCCGCCACGATGGCATCGTGCATTATACGATCGGCCAGCGCCGCGGTATCGGTGTTGCGACAGGCGAGCCGCTTTACGTCGTGCATCTCGATGCGCGTGGCCGCCGGGTCATCGTTGGCCCACGTGAGGCGCTGGAAACCCGCCGCGTCTATCTGCGTGACATGAACTGGCTGGGTGATGGCGACCTGGCCGTCGACGCCGGGCAGGGCTTTGCCTGCTTCGCCAAGGTGCGTTCCACCCGTCCTCCGACGGAGGCAGTGCTGCATGCGGATGAGAATGGTATCTATGTCGACCTGATGACCGGAGAGGCGGGTGTCGCGCCCGGTCAGGCCTGCGTGCTTTATTCCGCGCCGGGCGCGGATGCCCGCGTGTACGGCGGCGGTTTCATTGAACGGTCCGAACGCTCGGCGGAGGCCGAGGCGTCGCTCAAGGCGCTTCTGGAAAAGCCGGTTGCCGCCTGAAACCACTCGCTTTTTGCAGCGATGGGGAAAGCGAATTTTTTGCGCATCTTGCGCTTGACACTTTGGGGAGCGGCACCTTATAAGCCGCTCATCCTGATGGAACGGCCGGTCACATGACTGTCACGTTTCCCCTGTGGCGGGGTAGCTCAGGTGGTTAGAGCAGCGGAATCATAATCCGCGTGTCGGGGGTTCAAGTCCCTCTCCCGCTACCACTTTTCTTCATACGAAAAAACCATACCTCACCGTGCAGCGCGGGAGTTCGTTGCTTGTCTCGGTGGAAAATAGCAATGGATCAGGCGCCTTTGCCGGCGAATCTCGCCCAAAAAAAGGGAAACCCGCTTACTGCTGAAATGCAGCCAGCGGGCCTCAACCTCTACCCCCTCCCACAAGGGCGGCTGCACAAAAGCACACTGAATGAAATATGGCAAGATCAAGGCGTCATATTGTTGCTGCTGAAAGGGGTGTTCTGCCATTCAGCCGCGTATGACGGGGCTCTCACCCGTAGTTTTAAAGGGGCGGGCGCAGGAGGCGACTTTAAAGAGGGTAAAAAAATGCCCGCTGGCAGCGGGCAATCAGAGGGAACTGAGGTTAGGAGCCTCAGCGTTCAAACGGCCATCCTCGATATAGGTTCCGCCCGGGGGACGATTTTTGTACCGCTCGTACACAGACAATATGAAGCCGGTGACGCCGCAACGAAAACCGCCGCTGCGAAAAAATAAACATCCGGAAGATCATGACTTGGGAAACTGGAGCGGGCGAAGGGATTTGAACCCTCGACCCCAACCTTGGCAAGGTTGTGCTCTACCCCTGAGCTACACCCGCTCAAATCCACCGGTCCGGGGTAGTATGCTGAACCGTGGGCCGCCGAAGCGGCGACGGGCGCTATATCGCTCAATCGATTTTGGAATGCAACAGGGAAATGACAAAAACGCGAAAATTTCTTTGAGAAATGCGACAAGCGGCGGAAAAGATTGATAATTTTTCCTGCAGCCGATTTTTCCCGCGTTGCCAATGGGCGGCTGCCCACTTAATCATGACGCAACGACAATGGAATCGGCAGAGGCAGGTGGCAGCATATGGCGGAGAATTCTCGCAAGACGGCAGCGGAGCTATTCGAATTTCTCGATGGGCTCGGAATTTCGCACACCACGAAACAGCACGAGCCTGTCTTTACCGTCGCGGAATCGCAGTCATTGCGCGACCTGATCCCTGGGGGCCACACAAAGAACCTCTTTGTAAAGGACAAGAAGGACCAGTACTTCGTTCTGACCGTGGAAGAAAACGCGGTGGTGGATCTGAAAAGCGTCCATAAGATCATCGGTGCTGCAAGCCGCGTGTCCTTCGGCCGGCCGGAAAAAATGCTCGAATATCTGGGTGTGGTGCCGGGTTCGGTCACGGTGTTCGGCGCAATCAACGACACGGACCGGCAGGTCACTTTTGTGTTGGATAGCGCGCTGCTGGAAAACGAACTTGTCAATGGCCACCCGCTCTCCAACGATCAGACGACGACGATCGCATCCGCGGATCTCATTCGCTTTCTCGAGGCGACCGGACATACGCCGCTTGTCTTGAAAGTCAGCGAGTGAGACACGATCTTTGGTTCAATCAAGACATATGACAGAGGTTACGGGAGACCGGCATGAGCGACACGAATAATCCTTACGGCGGTTCCTACGGCGGGCAGATGTCCGCAAGCGCGCACTATAGTGGCGAGCTGAATGGTGCGTCCTCCGGACACATCAAGGACACAACGACGGCTGGTTTCTCCAAGGACGTTCTGGAAGAGTCACGTCGTCAGCCAGTTCTCGTGGATTTCTGGGCGCCCTGGTGCGGCCCGTGCAAACAGCTGACGCCCGTGCTCGAGAAAGTCGTCAACGAAGCGAATGGCCGCGTGAAGCTCGTGAAGCTGAACATTGACGACCACCCGTCCATTCCCGGCCAACTCGGCATCCAGTCCATTCCGGCAATCGTCGCTTTTGCCGATGGCCGGCCGGTCGACGGCTTCATGGGCGCGGTGCCGGAAAGCCAGATCAAGCAATTCGTCGAAAAGATTGCCGGCCCTGATGCAGGCGATCCCAAGGCGGAGATCGAGGCCGTTCTGACCGAAGCGAAACAGCTTCTGGCCGATGGCGATTTTAACGGCGCAGCACAGCTCTTTGGCGCCGTCATGCAGGCGGATCCGGAAAACCCCGCAGCGATTGCCGGCATTGCCGAATGCATGATCGCCGCCGGACAATATGAGCGGGCCAGTGAATTGCTGTCGTCACTGCCGGCGGAACTCAATGAGGATGCGGGCATTCAGCTCGTTTCGAAAAAGATCGCCCAATATGAGGAAGCCCGCAAGATCGGCGATCCCGTGGCGCTGGAAAGCGAACTGGCAGCCGACCCGGATCGACACGAGGCACGGGTTAAGCTTGCGAAGGTGCTGAATGCGCAGGGCCGGCGCGACGAGGCGGCGGAACACCTGCTCTACGTCATGCGTAAGGATCGGACCTTCGACGACGACGGCGCGCGCCGCCAGCTTCTCGAATTTTTCGAGGCCTGGGGCTTTAAGGATCCGGCGACCGTCGCGGGCCGCCGGAAGCTTTCGTCGATACTGTTTTCTTAATGCGGGCATATCCCGGCCAGGCGGTTGATCCGCCGGCCGGCAGCAGTGAACAGGGGGCTTGATTCCCATGCATGTCGGAAATGCAAGATATGTGAAGAGCGACGACCTGCCGGAAACCGTGCCGGTTTTTCCCCTTCCCGGTGCTCTTCTGTTGCCGGAAGGCCATCTTCCACTCAATATCTTCGAGCCAAGATATCTTGCCATGATCGACACGGCGTTGGCGGGTCACCGTCTCATCGGCATGGTGCAGCCAGCCCTTCATGTCATTGAATCGGGCCTAGAGGGCGGGCCGTTGAGTGCGGTTGGGTGCCTTGGCCGCATCACCTCCTTTTCCGAAACCGGCGATGGCCGTTACATCATCTCGCTGACCGGTGTGTGCCGTTTCCGTCTGCTGGAGGAGGTGGAGGCCGGCAAGCCCTATCGCAGTTTCCGTCACGCGCCCTTCATCGCCGATCTCTCCGGCGAATACGATGAGGAGGCCGTGGACCGTGAAAACCTGCTGCGGGTGTTCCGCTCGTTTCTGGATGCCAACCAGCTGGAAGCGGATTGGGAGAGTGTGGAAAGGGCCGGCAACCGTGTTCTGGTCAATTCGCTTTCCATGATGTCTCCCTTTGGACCCGCCGAAAAACAGGCGCTGCTGGAAGCGCCCGATCTGAAGACGCGGGCCGAAACATTGATCGCCATCACCGAGATCGTTCTTGCCCAAGGATCGGGTGAGGGCGGCAACGTGCTGCAGTAGGATCGCCGCCATGGACGACAGGATGAACAACGTCGATCCGAAGCTTCTCGAATTGCTTGTCTGCCCTTTGACGAAGGGCCGCCTTTCCTATGACCGTGCCCGCAATGAACTCATATCCGAAAATGCACGGCTTGCTTATCCAATTCGTGACGGTGTGCCGATCATGCTCATCTCGGAAGCGCGTAAAATAGAGGACTAATCGCAGCTTCTTTTACTCTCCACAGATTGTCATGGCGCGAATTGACGAAGATGCGTTGACAACCATGCGTGGATTTGACCAGAGTCCCGCCCGACATGTCTGTTGCGGGGAGAGAACTGATGTCGTTGCGCGCGCTCGTCCGGATTTCGCTGGTTGCGGTCTCAGCCGCCATGATTTTTGCGCCAGCCATGGCGGCGGAACCCTCCCGCAAGGTCGTGACCACCCAAAATGGCGATTATTTCGGCTTCGATCTCAGGACGGAGCAAAACGTCTCGTTGGAGCAATGTGGCGAGATTTGCGCCGGAGACACATCCTGCAAGGCCTTTACCTACAATCCAAAGGTGAAATGGTGCTTCCTCAAATCTGATTTCAATCAGCTGAACGCCTTCCCCGGTGCGGTTGCCGGCAAGATTGTCGAAGCGGCGACGGAAGCCGATATCGGCGCGCCGCAGCGCCTGTCCTTCGTCACTGACAGCCTGCAGCAGGAAGCGCGCCGAATGAAATCCGGCCTTGCGGCGAATGACGGTGAGGGCGGGCAAGGCGTGGAAGCCCTCGTACAGACGGCGCGGCAGCAGGCGGCCGGGGGCAATATTCCCGATGCGGTTACGACCTATAAGCAGGCCCTTGCGATCACGCCAGACGACGGCGCGCTCTGGGCGGAGCTTTCCGAAACGGCGGCGCAGGTCACCGATAATTATTCGATCGCAGGGCAAGCGGCGTCTGCCGCCATCAATGCCTATCAGCTGAGCCGAACAGTCAGCGCCCGCACCGAAGCCCTGAACCGGCTGGCGAAGGCATTTGAAAGAACCCAGAATTATCGCGCAGCCCTCAATGCCTATAAGGAAAGCCTTGCGCTTACCGACGATTCACAGACAAAGGCGGCCTATGCCGACCTGCGCACGCGCCAGGGTTTTCGCGTCATCAACAATACGGTGGATACGGACAGCGTAAGCCCGCGCGCCTGCGTGCAGTTTTCCGAACCGCTGGTGAAGAATGGCGTCGATTATTCTTCCTTCATCACGCTGGATGGGGCAGCTCCCAAGGCCATCGAGGCGAAGGGCAGCGAAATTTGCGTCGAAGGCCTGACCCATGGCCAGCGCTACAAGATCGCACTGCGCGCCGGCCTGCCGTCTTCCGTGGAACAGCCGCTGGAAAAACAGGTCAATCTCGATATTTACGTGCGTGACCGCACGGCCAGCGTGCGCTTCACCGGCGAGAATTTCGTGCTGCCGGGCAGTGCGCGCCGTGGCATTCCGATTGTCTCTGTGAATGCCGACAAGGCCGACCTGAAGCTTTATCGCGTCGGTGACCGCAATATCACCGCGCTGCTCGCAAATTCGCAGTTTCTGACGCAGATGGACGGTTACAATGCCGACCGTATCGAAAACGAAATCGGCGAGCTTGTCTGGCAGGGCTCGATTGATATCCAGCCCGATCTCAACAAGGATGTGGTCACGAGTTTTCCAGTGGATGAGGCCTTGCCGGAGCGCAAGCCGGGCATCTACGTGCTGACTGCCGTGCCGCCGGGCACGGCGCCGGAAACCTGGGATTCGCGCGCCACCCAATGGTTCCTTGTGTCGGATACCGGAATCACCACCTATGCCGGAACGGACGGTTTGAATGTATTTGTCCGTGCACTCGGCAGCGCTAAACCGCTTGCGGACGTGGATCTGCAGCTCCTGGCCAAGAACAACGAGGTGCTGGGCACCGCGAAAACCGATGCGGACGGACGCGCGGTGTTCTCTGCCGGCCTGATGCGCGGCACGGCGGCTCAGGCGCCTGCCATCCTGACGGCGCGCAACGGCGATAAGGATTACGTGTTCCTCGATATGACCCGTGCAGGCTTCGATCTTTCGGATCGCGGCGTGACGGGACGTGCAGCACCCGGTGCTATCGACGTGTTCAGCTGGACCGAACGTGGCATCTACCGTGCCGGCGAGACCGTGCATGCCGCAGCCCTGGCCCGTGACGTTGACGGCAAGGCAATCGAGGACCTGCCGCTCACTTTCATTTTCTCACGCCCTGACGGGGTGGAAGACCGGCGCTTTGTCAGCGACGGCAAGGCGCTTGGCGGTCATGCGGTGGATCTGCCGTTGCAGGCAAATGCCATGCGCGGCACCTGGACATTGCGCATCCATACCGACCCGAAGACGGCTGCGATCAGCGAAAAGAGCTTCCTTGTCGATGATTTTGTGCCTGACCGCACCGAGTTTGACCTCTCGAGCAAGGCAAGACAGATCGATCCGGGCGCAGAAACGGCAATCGACGTTGATGGCCGTTATCTTTATGGCGCGCCCGCTGCCGGCCTGACGCTGGAAGGAGAGGTCGCGATCAAGCCGACGCGCACCAGCGCCGATTTCGAAGGGTATTTCTTCGGCCTGGCCGACGAGGAAAGCGAAGAGGAAAACCGCACGACGCTTGCCGATCTGCCGGTCCTGGATGAAGAGGGCAAAGCGAGCTTCAACGTTGATCTCACCGATCTGCCATCCACAACGCAGCTTCTCTCCGCCAACATCACCGTGCGCATGCGCGAAGCCGGCGGCCGCGCCGTGGAACGCTCGCTGGCGCTGCCCATCAAGGCGGAAGCATCCGTCATTGGCATCAAGCCGCAGTTTTCCGGCGATCTCGCCCAGAACTCCGTTGGACGTTTCCATATCATCGGTGTCAGTGCCGATGGTGCCAAACAGGCGATGAATGGCCTGACCTGGAAGCTCATCAAGGTAGAGCGTAACTATCAATGGTATCGTCAGGGTAATTCCTGGCGTTATGAGCCCGTGGAATACACCAAGCAGCAGGAAACCGGCACGCTTTCGGTCGACGCCAATGGCGGCGAAATTTCCGTGCCGGTCACCTGGGGCCGCTACCGGCTGGAAGTGGAGGGTGCGGGTAATGGCGCACCGGTTTCCAGTGTCGAATTCGATGCCGGTTTCTATGTCGAGGCAAGCTCGACGGAAACGCCGGATGCGCTGGAAATCGCGCTGGACAAACAGAGCTACAAGATCGGCGATACGGCCAAACTCAAGGTCTCCTCACGTTTCGCCGGTGAATTGATGATAACGTCCGGTTCGGAAAAGCTGATTGCGGTACAGAATGCCGAGATCGGCGAAGAGGGCGGCGAGATCGACATTCCGGTCACCGAGGAATGGGGCGCTGGCGCTTATGTGACGGCGACGCTGTTCCGCCCCGGCGACGCGCAGGAAAGCCGTATGCCCATGCGCGCCATCGGCATCAAGTGGCTTGCCGTCGATCCGGCCGAGCGCAAGCTTGCCGTCACACTCGGCGCGCCGCAGAAGACGCTGCCGCGCCAGCCGCTCGAAATTCCGATCACGGTTGCGGGGGCTGGTGTGGGCGAAAAGGCCTACGCCATCGTTGCGGCGGTCGATGTCGGCATCTTGAACCTCACCCGCTATGAGCCGCCGAAGCCGGATGAATGGTATTTCGGCCAGCGCCGGCTGGGACTGGAAATCCGCGATCTGTATGGCCGCCTGATTGACGGCTCGCTTGGCGCCACCGGCCGGCTGCGCACCGGCGGTGATGGCGGCGGGGCGGCCATTCAGGGCAGCCCGCCCACGGAAAAGCTTGTGGCCTTCTTTGCCGGTCCGGTCGAACTTGACGCTAACGGCAAGGCGACGGTGAGCTTCGATATTCCGCAGTTCAACGGGACGGCCCGCATCATGGCGGTTGCCTGGACGAAGACCGGCGTGGGACATGCGGTTTCCGATGCCATCATTCGCGATCCCGTCGTGGTAACGGCCAGCGCGCCGAAATTCCTCGCCCCCGGCGATATCTCGCAATTGCGGCTTGATATCGCCAATACGGATGGCGACGCCGCCGACTACCGGCTGGATGTGACCAGCAATACCGCTCTGACGGTGGATCAGGGTGAAGTGTCGCAGACCCTTGCGCTGCAAAAGGGCGGCAAGTCGTCTTTGACCGTTCCGCTGACGGGCGAACAGCCCGGCAATGGCGCGATCACAATCAAGGTCTCCAATGCGGCAGGTGTCTCGCTTGAGCAGGTTCTGAACATTCCGGTGCGCCCGGCCGTTCTTCCAGTCACGACGCGGCGCGAAATCAAGATTGCGCCGAACAGCAGCCTGACGATCAACGGCGATCTTCTGGCCGACAGCATGCTCCTCGGCTCCTCCGTCGCCGTTAATGTCACGCGCTCGCCCGCTTTCGATATCCCGGCGCTGGTGATGATGCTGGACAAATATCCTTACGGCTGCGCCGAACAGACGACGAGCCGCGCGCTGCCGCTGCTTTACGTCTCGGAACTGACGAAGGACAGCGGCATGGCTGAAGATCCCGACACTCGAAAGAGGGTCCAGGAAGCGGTCTACCGCGTGCTGTCCTTCCAGTCGAGTTCCGGCAGCTTCGGCCTCTGGTCGCCGGGTTACGGCGATCTGTGGCTCGATGCCTATATTACCGACTTCCTGACCCGCGCGCGCGAGCAGAAGTACGATGTCCCCGAAGCGGCCATGGTGCAGGCGTTGAACAACCTGCAGAACGGCCTGTCCTATGACAGCAATGTAAAGGATCGCGGCAACGAGATCGCCTATTCGCTTTATGTGCTGGCGCGCAACCGCAAGGCGGCGATCAACGATCTGCGTTATTACGCCGATACTGCGCTTGCCGATTTCCCGACGCCGCTTGCCAAGGCGCAGGTTGCCGCAGCCCTTTCGCTTTACGGCGACCAGGCCCGTTCGAAGACCGTGTTCGGTGCTTCGCTCGACATGGCCAGCCGCGCCACCAATGTCAGCTTCGCCCGCGCCGATTACGGCTCCGCCCTTCGCGACGGTGCGGCGGCGCTGGCGCTGGCGGCGGAAAGCCGTCCGGTTCCGGCCGTCGTGCCGCAGCTTGCCGGTGCCGTGGCAAGGGAATGGGAAAAGAAGCCCTATACTAGCACACAGGAGCAGGCATGGATGCTGCTGGCCGCCCGGGCCGTGAAAGGCGAGGACAAGGATATCCGTCTCGATGTGAACGGTGATCTGCAGACCGGTGGTTTCGGGAAGCGGATGAGCGGCGACGAGTTGCTGGCCGCACCGCTGAAGATCGCCAATGCCTCGGCTGATCCGGTCACGGCCGTCGTCACTACGGTGGCCCCGCCGGCTCAGCCGCTCGCTGCCGGCGGCGAAGGCTTCACCATCACCCGCACCTATTATTCCATGGATGGCGAGGAGGTGAACCCGAGCGACGTCACACAGAACGAACGTTATGTCGTGGTTCTGAACGTGGTGCCGCAAAATAGCTGGCAGTCGCGCATTCTGGTAACGGATCTACTGCCTTCCGGTTTCGAGATCGACAATCCGAGCCTCGTCAATTCGGCCGAACTGTCGAATTTCGACTGGTTGCCGGAAACGGAGGCGGCGCATACCGAATTCCGCTACGACCGTTTTGTGGCGGCCTTCGATCGCTCGGCAGGGGACAGTTCGGAAATTGCGCTGGCCTATGTCGTCCGCGCGGTCACTCCCGGTACTTATGATCATCCGGCGGCGTCTGTTGAGGATATGTACCGGCCGCAATTTGCCGCCCGCACCGCAACCGGCCGCATGGAGGTGCGTTCGGCGACCCCATGAGGCGGAAAAAAGCTGTCATCGTCGGCTTCGTTATGGCCGCATTGCTTATCGGCGGTGCGGCCTTCGGTCTCGATGCGCTGGACAAGGCCTACCCGCCGCCGCTCGAGACAGCGCGGCAGCGATCCTTCGAGGTGTTGGACCGAGACGGCAAGTTGCTGCGTGCCTTTGCAACAGCGGATGGCCGCTGGCGGCTCGACACCACGGCGGCCGAAGTCGATCCGCAGTTCCTGCGGATGCTGGTCGCCTATGAGGACCAACGCTTTTACGACCATCACGGTATCGATCCCTGGGCCTTGCTGCGTTCCGCGTGGCAACTGGTGAGCAACGGCCGGATCGTATCCGGCGCCTCGACGCTTTCCATGCAGGTGGCGCGGCTGGTCGAGCCACGCGCCGATCGCTCCTTCTCGGCAAAGCTTCTTCAGGCCCTGCGGGCTATTCAAATCGAACGGCGGCTCAGCAAGGCGGATATCCTCGATCTTTATCTGAATATCGCGCCCTATGGCGGCAATCTCGAAGGCATACGCGCGGCCAGCCTCGCCTGGTTCGGCAAGGAGCCGGGAAGGCTCGACACGGCCGAGGCGGCCCTTCTGGTCGCCCTGCCGCAATTGCCAGAAAGGCGTCGCCCGGACAGGTATCCCGAGGCGGCGAGACAGGCAAGGGAACGGGTCTTGCAGAGGCTTGCCGTCGAACGTGTCGTGGGTGAGGGCGAAGCGGAACGGGCGACGCTTGCGGGCGTTCCGACCAGCCGGCGCGATCTGCCGGCGCTAGCACCGCACATGGCTGCTGCCGCGCGTGCGAAATTCCCCAATGCTGCGGAAATACGCTCGACTCTGAAGCTTTCGATCCAGCGGGAACTGGAAGGCGTGGCGCGCCATGCAGCAGGAAAAATCGGCGATAAGGTATCCGTCGCCATCGTCATGGCCGACGCAGAGAGCGGGGATATTCTGGCGGAGGTCGGCTCGGCGGATTATCTCGATACCGCGAGGAGGGGTTTCGTGGAGATGAGCCGCGCGGTGCGCTCGCCCGGATCGACCCTCAAGCCATTCATTTATGGCCTCGCCTTTGAGGATGGCCTGATCGGTCAGGAGACCATCATCGAGGATCGCCCGGCTGATTTTTCCGGTTACCGGCCGCGCAATTTCGACATGCATTATCAGGGCGATGTCAGCATCAGGCAGGCGCTGCAACTGTCGCTCAACGTGCCCGCCGTGAAATTGCTCGACGCGGTGAGCCCATCGGCGCTGATGGTGCGGTTCCGGCGGTCTGGCGTCACACTCGCGTTGCCTGCCAACGAAGCACCCGGGCTCGCCATTGCTCTCGGAGGCGCCGGTATTTCGCTTGTCGATCTTGTCCAGCTTTATGCCGGGCTAACAGGTGGCGAGGGTCCCGTACGCCTCGGTGATGGCGTCCGCTCCGCCCCGGAACGACTGGAAGGCGACCGATTGTTTTCCGATGCCGCAATCTGGAACGTTTCGGACATCCTGTCCGGCGTGCTGCCGCCACTCGGCATGAAACAGCGCGGCATTGCCTACAAGACCGGCACCAGCTACGGTTACCGCGACGCCTGGTCGATCGGGTATGACGGGCGGCACGTGGTCGGCGTCTGGGTCGGCCGCGCCGATAACGGCGCCGTGCCGGGTATTGCCGGTTACGCGACGGCGGCTCCCATCCTCTTCGAGGCCTTTGAAAAATCGGGCGTGGCCATCACGCCAATGCCGGCAGCACCCTCCGGCGTCGCGCGCGTGAGCGTGGCCGACCTTCCGGCAAACCAGCGGCGTTTTACGACGACCGCAAACGGCCTGCTTTCGGCTTCAAGACGTGAAAGCGCCCCGCGCATCGTTTATCCGCCCGAGGGCGCGCGGGTGGAGCTTTCCGGCCAGTCGGGCATCTCGCCACTGGTGCTGAAGCTTCAGGGCGGGCGTGCACCCTTCCGCTGGCTCGCCAACGGTTTGCCTTTGCCGGATGCGTCCCACCGTCGCAACAGTGAATGGCGACCGGAAGGGCAGGGGTTTTCCACACTCACGGTGATTGACGCCGATGGCCGTGCGTCGAGTGTCCGGATTTTCGTCGAATGATGACGGCGCGTCCAAGTCAACAACGGCCGCCGAGGGCTCCTGTAAGACAGGCCTTGTGACCGTCTCGTCGACCAAGTGCGGCAAGCCGGTCAACCGCGGGGAGATGACCGGTCCAATCCTATTGAGCCACATCGAACGAATGGCGGTCGATCCGCTCCTGAAGCGAAGCCACAACCGCTTGCAGAAACTCCCGGCGTCTTTGATTGGTCGTTGCCGCCAACGTCACCTGCAACCGGCTGCTGATCCCGTTCAGGAAGCCAACATGGTTGAAGCTGTCGGCGGCTATATTCACCTCCACCTCGTCCATGTAATGTGCCAGATGCGGTTCCAGCGCGAGATTTGCATCCGTCTGGTAGCAGGCAGCCATCTGTTCTCCAAGTGTGGACATCTGCACATATGGACCATATTCGTCGATCATCAAATCTCCCTCGTCTCGCGCGACCCACTTCGACAGGCGCCTCGTCGTCACTGATAGGAAATAGGAAGCGATCGCGGGCTTTCAACGTTCCCTTACGAAGCTTTGAACTTTCTGTGTTCTAGGAGGAAACGCTTTTATGTCGGTCGATCTGATATTTGCCAATTGCAGGCGGCCAGGCTGGCAAAGAATACGCACCACTTCTCGCGCCCGGACCAGCTGTCTGCTGGTCGCTATCCGATTATGTCATTGATTTTAAATAATTTTCAGGAAATGGTGTCCACGAGAGGATTCGAACCTCCGACCCCAGGATTCATACCGCTTCGGCTTTCGCCGCCGCCCTGCCTTGTCGGGAAGGGCGTTCGTGGTCTGGACTGTCCCTTCACCATGGGCCGTGAGGCCTTTAGGTGCTGCCCATCCAGTCTCTACACCTTCACCGGATTTCTCCGGAGCTTGGCTCGGGATTGGCATGCTGGAAGACCAGCGAAGCTTTCCCCGACTTTGAGCAGATCGATTGCGTCGTTTCCGGACGCAACCCCCAATTTGTCTTAGGAATCCTGTGCTCTATCCTGCTGAGCTACGTGGACACTGAATTGCTCTTTAACCTGACCCAGCCGGCGGATCAACCGCGTTCTTCATCGCGGTTGATCTCGTCCTCCGCTTTCTTCGCGTTGGCCTGACATCAGCTCGTCAGGCGCTGTTCTGCAAGTTTCACCCAATAGGAGATGCCGTAGGCGATGGCTTCGTCGTTGAAGTCATAACCCGGATTGTGGAGCCCGGCCGAATCGCCATTGCCAATGAAGATGAAGCAGCCGGGCCTTTCCTTCAGCATGAAGGAGAAATCCTCTCCTGCCATGGAGGGATCGACATCGGGGTCTACATTCGGTTCGCCAACCACATCGCGGGCCACACGGATAGCGTGGTCGGTTTCAGCGGCGTGGTTGAAGGTCACCGGGCAATAGCGCTCATAGACGACTTCGGCTTCTGCGCCATTGGCAAGCGCAATGCCTTCCGCCATCTGCTTGATACGCTCCTGGGCGAGATCGCGCACTGTCTCATCGAGGCTGCGCACGGTGCCGGCGATCAGCGCCTCGTTGGGAATGATGTTGTGGCTGGAGCCGGCCTGAAAGCGCGTGACCGAGACGACAACGGAGCGGATCGGATCGGCATTGCGTGAGGCGATCATTTGCAGGTTGCCTACGATCTGCGCGCCGATGGTGATGGGGTCGATCGTGCGATGCGGCTGGGCCGCATGGCCGCCTCGGCCCTTGACCGTGATTGAGAACTTGTCCGGTGCTGCCATGATGCCGCCCTTGCGGATGGCGAAGGCGCCAAGCGGAATGCCCGGCATATTGTGCATTCCGTAAACTTCGTCGATGCCGAAACGCTCCATCAGGCCGTCTTCGACCATGGCGAGCGCGCCGGCGCCGCCTTCTTCCGCTGGCTGGAAAATGACAGCGATCGAGCCCGCGAAATTGCGGGTCTCGGTGAGGTACTTCGCCGCGCCGAGAAGCATCGCGGTGTGGCCGTCATGGCCGCAGGCGTGCATGGCGCCGGGCGTTTTCGATGCCCAGGCTTTGCCGGTTTCCTCGACTATGGGCAGCGCGTCCATATCCGCGCGGAAGCCGATGGTGCGATTGCCTGGAAGATTGCCCCTGATGATGCCGACGACGCCGGTGCGGCCGAGACCGGTCACGATTTCGTCAACGCCGAAAGATTTCAGCTTCTCCGCGACGAAGGCCGCGGTGTTGTCGACATCATACAAAATCTCTGGATTTTCGTGCAGGTGATGCCGCCATTCGCTGACTTCCTGCTGGAGTTCGGCGGCTCTGTTCAAAATCGGCATTCGTTCATTCCTGGGTTCATCGGTACGGCGTGTCGTAAAACTCCATCCTCCGTGGTGGATAGTGCGCCGCATAATTGACGTAATCAATGTACTTTGCCATTGCTAGGACATATATGGTGAATATTGCCATTCCCCGACTGAAGACGGGAATTCGAGGACTAGCCTTGCCACAGACTTTCAAATCGCCAAACGCCGCCCGCCGGCTTTCCGCAGCCATTGCCATCATCACCGCAGGTGTCGTCGCCGCGGCCCCGGTGGCCAATGCCAATCCGAAAATGGTGGTCGATGTCAAAACCGGCAAGGTGATCTCGCACCAGGAAGCCTTCCGCAAATGGTATCCGGCTTCGCTGACCAAGCTGATGACCGCCTATATCGCCTTTTCGCAGATGAAGGCTGGCAAGATCAGCCCGCAGACCGAAGTGGTGATGAGCAAGAAGGCCGCCGACCAGCCCGCCTCCAAGATGTATTTCAAGCCCGGCCAGAAACTGACGATGGACAGCGCGCTGAAGCTGCTGCTGATCAAGTCCGCCAACGATATTGCGGTCGCGATTGCGGAGACCATCGGCGGCAACACGGATAATTTCGTGGCGCAGATGAATGCGCAGGCGCAGCGCCTCGGCATGAATTCCACGCATTACGTGAACCCCAATGGTCTGCCGGGGAAGGGCCAATACACTACGGCCCGTGACCTCGCGCTGCTGGCGCTGATCATCAAGCGGGAATTTCCCGAATATGCGCATTATTTCTCGCTTGAGGGCGTCACCACGGGCAAAAAGAATTACGCCAATTTCAACATGCTGGTTGGCCGCTTCGATGGCGCGGATGGCATGAAGACCGGCTTTATCTGCGCTTCCGGGTTCAACCAGGTGGCATCGGCCGTGCGCAATGGCCGCTCGATCATCACTGTGGTGCTGGGTGCCGATAGTCTCGCGGGTCGAACCGACCAGTCGGCCGATCTTCTGCAGATGGGCCTGACGTCTCCTTCCGGTCAGGGTGTCTCGCTCGCCTCGCTTGCCCCTTATGGCGATACCGCAGAGGTCAACGATATCAGCGCCGAAATATGCAACCCGAAGGCGGCGAAAATCCGCAGTGAGGGACGCGACGATGCCGGCCGCATGGTCATCCATTCGCCCTATGTGCAGGAAATGACCCGCCCGCCGGAATATTCCTTTGCCGGTCTTATACCGGGCAGCGAGACGGTCGCGGTTAATGCGCCCAAGGGCGCGGCCGCAAAGGGCCAATTGGCGAATGTGCCGATCCCGATCCCGCGCCCCACATTCTGACGGACAGGCGAAGGTGCCGGGAGAGGTCTCCCGGCCGCCTGCCATTTGGCTATTCGCAGATCGATCATGTTATGATATTACAGTGGCGCTCGCGGCTTCCAGCCTCGGGCGATTTGTTTTAGCTTCATGCCGTTGCGGGTTTTACGTCCTGAACTGACTTTCCCAAAGCGGCAATCAACATACAGGCCAGACATGTCTCGCGATCGTATCCCGGTTTCCATTATCACCGGATTTCTCGGCGCCGGAAAATCGACTCTGCTCAATCGGCTCCTCAAGGATCCTGACATGAGCGACGCAGCGATCATCATCAATGAATTCGGCGATGTCAGCATCGATCACATGCTGGTCGAAAGCGCGGGCGAGGGCATTATAGAACTGGCGGAAGGGTGCCTTTGTTGCACCGTGCGCGGCGAACTGGTGGACACGCTGGCGGAACTGATGGACGGTATCCAGACCGGCAAGCTGAAGCCGGTGAAGCGCGTGGTCATCGAAACGACCGGCCTTGCCGATCCCGCTCCCGTCATGCAGTCAGTCATGGGTAACCCCGTCATTGCGCAGAATTTCGTGCTGGTTGGCATGGTCACTGTGGTGGATGCCGTGAATGGCCTCTCCACACTCGACAATCATCAGGAAGCCGTGAAACAGGTGGCTGTGGCCGATCGTCTTGTGGTGACGAAACGAGCGCTCGCCGATGACGCCACGATTGCGGCATTGACTGCCCGCCTAGAGGCGCTCAATCCGCGCGCGATCATCGAGGACGGTGACAAAACCGACTGGAGCGCAGCTTATCTGCTCAATAACGGCCTTTACGATGCCGGCAATAAAACTGCCGATGTCAGCCGTTGGTTAGGCGAAGAGGCGCTGCACGATCACCACCACCATGATCATGCACATGATCACCATCACGGCGACCACGATGATCACCACCACCACCATGACCACGACGTGAACCGCCACGATGCATCCATTCGTTCCTTTTCGATCATACACGACGAGCCGATAAGCCCAATGGCCATCGACATGTTTGTGGATTTGCTGCGCTCGGCGCATGGTGAAAAGCTTCTGCGCATGAAGGCCATCGTAAAGCTCACGGACAATCCGGACAGGCCGTTGGTGCTCCATGGCGTGCAGACGATTTTTCACGCGCCGGAGCGTCTTTCCGCCTGGCCGGACCCCGCTGATCAGCGCACGCGCATGGTGCTGATTACGAAGGATTTGCCGGAGGCTTTCGTAAAGGACCTCTTCGCTGCCTTCACCAGCGCGCTGGGTATCGATCGACCTGACCGGCAGGCACTGACGGATAATCCTTTGGCGGTTTCGGGGTTGCGGTTTTAGGTCGCGCGGTGATGGCGTAGGTCGGTAGGAGTGGCTTACCCCCCTCTGCCCTGCCGGGCATCTCCCCCTCAAGGGGGGAGATCAGTTGCTGCGGCCGCTCGTTTTCTCACAAGCTCTACATTTCGGGCTACTGCATCGATAAAGATGATCGGAGCAAGCCGCTTGTCGATCTCCCCCCTTGAGGGGGAGATGTCCGGCAGGACAGAGGGGGGTAACCACGGACGAGAACGTTGAAACGCCGTGTATTACGGCCCCTTCATAATCCGAAACCGATGGCCCTTATCCAGCGCCGTCGTCTCCACCAGACGATGCCCATCCTCATTGCACATATGTGCAATATCGATCACCGCCAAAGGATCGGTCGTCTCGACGGTGAGAACATCCCCCGTCTTCAGCGTTGCAAGTTTCTTGCGGCTTCTCAAAACCGGAAGGGGGCATTTAAGCCCCCTCAAATCAAAGATGATCTCGCTTGTTGCGGTCATTCCTTGGCCCAGAACTTCCAGAAGGGCTTCTTCTCCGGTGCTTCCGGCGCCGGGGCTGCGGAATAGGCAAGCGGGTTCATGGCTGGCACCGGAACGCTCTGGGCAGCAGCGCCAGTCTGGCCTGCTGCAGGCGTAGCCGAGGCAACCATTGTCGGGGCAGCTGGTGCCGGGTTCGATTGCGGCGCCGTGGCCGGCTGGTTAGCCGAAGGGCGAGGGCCACGCAGCGCCGAGGCGGTTGCGGTGGTCGCTGGCGAAGACGATGTCACCTGCTGCGCCTTCTTCTCCATCAGCGCGGCATATTCCGTTTCCTTCATCAGCTTGCCGGCCTTCAGCGCCGAGCCCGTCGGGGCATAGGCGGGTTCGCGGCCCTTGCGCTTTTCGGCCACCAGCGCCTTGCGCTCGGCTTCGCTCGGGTCGTACCAGGCCATGCCTTCATATTTCTTCATCGCCTTTTCATAGGCGAGATCGTAGGTCTTCTCATAGCTCGAAAGCGCGCTGACGAGTGCAGGCGGCGTGCTCATGGGCGGGCACTGAGCCGAAGCGTTGAAGCTGCCGCCTTCCGCCTGCTGGTTGAAGACATATTTCTTCTCGCAGACATTCACTTCCGGCGGACGTTTGGTGACTTCGAAATTGTCGTAACCAACCTTCAGCATCTTCCAGAATTCGAGGTGCTCGCTCTTGCGATGACGGGCCATGTTTTCCGCCGTCATGCGGAAAGGAAATGCCTGCAGCTGAACTGTCTTCTGGCCGCCCTTGAAGGCATCGCGGGCAAAACCGTAGATTTCAAGAATCTGCGCATCCGTCATCGAATAACAGCCTGATGATGAGCAGGCGCCATGGATCATCAGGTTGGTGCCGTTGCGGCCATTGGCAGCATCGTAGCGGTTCGGGAAGCCGGTATTGATCGCGAGGTAATATTTCGAATTCGGATTGAGATGGGCTGGCGTCAGGTTGTAGAAACCTTCCGGCGCCTGCCGGTCGCCTTCCTTGACCTTGGGGCCGAGTTTTCCCGACCATGCGCAGATTTGATATTCGGCAATCTTGTCGAAACGGTTATCGCGCTTGGCCTTCCAGATTTCCAGCGCACCTTCTTCCTTGAAGATACGGATCATGATCGGCGACGTGCGGTCCATGCCCTTCTTGTCGATCTCGGCCAGAATGGACGGAGACAGCGGGTAATCAACCTTGTTCTTGATGTGCGACACATCACGTTCGACGGTTTCGAGTGTATCGTTACAACCGGCGAGAACGAGCGCGGTACAGGCAAGAAGTGCAAAATGTGTCAAACGCATGATCTGATCCGAAAGACGATGGCACGAAGTGGCGGCAGTTCTATACCGTTCCGTGTGCAATTTAAATACGGTATTAACCGTTTACATCTTCTTAACTCAAATCGGATCCGCCCCCGCGGCCGCCGATCCATCTTTTGATGTGACCGGACTATGGCCGAGTTGGGGCGATAGCGGCGGAAATTAAGGCCGCCTCAGAGATTACGGCCGATATCCAGGAACTTCTGGCGGCGTTCGGCCCTAAGCTGCGTGCCCGAGCGCTGGGAAAGATCGGCCAGCGCCTTGGCGATAACGTCGCCTGTCGCGCTGATCACGGTTTCCGGCGCGCGATGCGCGCCACCGATCGGCTCGGGAATGATACCATCGATGACGCCGAGCGACTTCAGATCTTCCGAGGTGATTTTCATATTGGTCGCGGCTTCCTTGGCGCGGGTCGAATCGCGCCAGAGGATGGATGCCGCACCTTCCGGCGAGATTACAGAGTAGATTGCATGTTCCAGCATGTAGACGCGGTTGCCGGTGGCAATCGCGATGGCTCCGCCCGAGCCGCCTTCGCCGATGACGACGGAGACGATCGGCACCTTCACGTTCAGGCACATTTCCGTCGAGCGGGCGATGGCCTCAGCCTGGCCGCGCTCTTCCGCACCCACGCCGGGGTAGGCGCCTGCGGTATCGATAAGCGTGACGACAGGCAGCGAGAAGCGGTCGGCCAATTCCAGCACGCGGATAGCCTTGCGGTAACCTTCCGGGCGCGGGCTGCCGAAATTGTGCTTCAGCCGGCTCTTGGTGTCATTGCCCTTTTCCTGGCCAATAATTGCGACTGGCTGACCGTTGAAACGGGCAAGGCCGGCCTGTATGGCGGCGTCTTCGGAGAACTTGCGGTCGCCGGCAAGCGGCGTGAAGTCCGTAAACAGCGCCTTGGCGTAATCGACGAAATGCGGACGCTGCGGATGACGCGCGACCTGCGTTTTCTGCCAGGCGTTCAGCTTGGAATAGATGTCCTGCATCGCATCGTTGACGCGCGATTCCAGGCGGTTGATCTCCTCCGAGGTGTCTATGCTCTCGTCTTCATCGGCAAGCTTCTTCAGCTCGATGATCTTGCCCTCAAGGTCCGAGATAGGTTTTTCGAAGTCGAGATAATTGTGCATGAGATCCGTTTCCGATCGTTTTGCGCAAGGTTTGACCGGATTATCCGGCGGTTCCGGTCGCTCTAATCAAGGTTTTTGCCCTGTTTGGCAAGGGGGTGATGTGTTTGTACCAGCTCTTGCAAGCGTTCTTCCAGCACATGTGTATAGATTTGTGTCGTGGAAATGTCGGAGTGGCCGAGCAGTTCCTGCACCGCGCGCAAATCCGCACCGTTCTGCAAGAGGTGGCTGGCGAAGGCGTGGCGCAGCACATGCGGTGACACTGCCGAGGGGTGCAGCCCGGCCCGAATGGCGATGTCCTTGAGGTCGCGGGCGAAGACCTGACGGGGCAGATAGCCTTCCTTGCTGTTGGATGGGAAGAGCCACGGGCTATCCGTCGCTTCGGCCTTTTTCGTTGCCTTGCCATTTTCTGAGGCAAGCGCCTTTAGGGCGGCTTCATATTTTTCCATGGCCTCGATGGCCGTTCGGGAAAGAAGAACCATCCGGTCCTTGTTACCCTTGCCGCGGATCATCAGGAAACGTCCTTCCTGACGCAGCACTTTAACCGGAAGCGAGACGAGTTCGCTGACACGCATGCCGGTCGCATAAAGAAGCTCAAGCAGCAGATGCATGCGGATGCGCGCGAGCTGGCCGGGACCTTCGGTTGCCGCTTCCTGCGCCGCAAGCCCGAGGAGACGGTTTACATCGGCGACGCTCATCGTTTTCGGCAGGGCAACGCCCTTCTTGGGCGCATCGATGATGCCGGTCGGGTCGTCACTGCGCAGGCCTTCCGAATAAAGAAAGCGATAAAACTGCCGCATGGATGAGAGGCGTCTCGCCTGCGAGGTCGCAGCGAAGCCTTGCGCGGAAAGATGGGTCAGATAGGCGGAAAGGTCCGATGTGGCGGCTTCTGTCAGAGACTGGCGGCGGCTCCCAAGGAACTCGCGCAGGTCCGTCAGATCACGCTCGTAAGATGCGAGCGTGTTGGCGGCTGCACCCCGCTCGGCGCTCATCATCTCCAGAAAACTCTCCAGCCGCGCGCTGTCGCGCCCCCCCGCCGGTTGACCGCTCATGGGGTGCGCCTTGCCGGTTCTGCCCCCGGTGGGTTCAGCCTTTCCGAGGGAATGCGCACCGTTACTTCGCGGTCGCGGGGCTGAACGACCATGACAAGCAGCACCATGCCGCCATAGACCAGCCCCGCGATGGTCGCCAGTATCATCGTGAAGCGGAAGAGGGTGGGCATGGCGGCTCCGTGAAGGTGGCGATCGAAACGTATATGCGGTGCGGCGAAACCGGCGGCAAGCTGAAAAAGCCTGCCACTGTCGCCGCCGCATGCGGCGATCATTGTGATTCACCGCAATTCAGTCAGCAATTTGGCTTGACGCTTCGTAAACATTTGCAGATATCCATGCCAAACGGGCTTTCAAATTTATGAGCGAAACGAATTTATCCGTCCCGGCCACACTCGGGGAGCAAGCGCGGGCAAAACTCGGACGGCGCAATATCGTCTTTGTCGGACTGATGGGCGCCGGAAAGTCGGCGATAGGCCGCATGGTTGCCCAGCAGCTCAGGGTTCCCTTCATCGATACGGATGTCGAAATCGAACGGGTTTCGCGCATGACGATATCAGAACTTTTTGCCACCTATGGTGAAGAAGAATTCCGGGCGCTGGAAACGCGGGTCATCAAGCGGCTGCTGCGCGGCGGGCCCAAGGTCATCTCAACTGGCGGCGGCGCCTTCATAAACGACAATACGCGCCGGCACATCAGCCGTGGTGGGATTTCGCTGTGGCTGAAGGCGGATCTGGAGGTGTTGTGGGAGAGGGTGAACAAGCGTGATCACCGCCCGCTTCTCAAGACCGAAAACCCCAGGGCCACGCTGGCGGCCCTGATGGAGAAGCGCTATCCGATCTATTCGGAAGCAGATCTCACCATCGAATCCCGTGATGTCCGCAAGGAAATCATCGTGACCGAAGTGCTGGCCGCCATTGCCGGCATCGAACAGAAAGACTGATTCCCATGACGCCTTCTGAAATCCACGCCGATGAACGTCTCGTCCATGTGCCGCTCGGCGAGCGCGCCTATGACATTCTGATCGGGCCCGGCCTCATCGGCCGGGCGGGCGGCGAAATCTCGGCGCGGCTGAGGGGCCGGCGCGCGGCGATCATCACCGATGAGCATGTCGCGCCGCTCTACCTTGAAGGCTTGATGGATGGACTGCAGACGGACGGCATCGAGGCTGTTTCCCTGACCCTGCCGGCCGGTGAAAAGACCAAGAGCTTCGAGCATCTCGTCACTGTCTGCGATGCGGTTCTAGCCGCAAGGGTGGAGCGCAATGATGCGGTAATCGCGCTTGGCGGCGGCGTGATCGGCGATCTCGCCGGTTTTGCAGCCGGTATCGTCCGCCGCGGCGTACGTTTCGTGCAGATACCGACCTCGCTTCTGGCGCAGGTCGATTCCTCCGTCGGCGGCAAGACAGGCATCAACACCCGCCACGGCAAGAACCTCATTGGCGTCTTCCACCAGCCTGATCTGGTGCTGGCGGATACGGCGGTGCTCGATACGCTCAGTCCGCGCGAATTCCGCGCCGGCTACGCCGAAGTGGTGAAATACGGCCTGATCGACAAGCCGGATTTTTTCTTCTGGCTGGAAAAGAATTGGGACGACATCCGTACCGGCGGCCCTGCCCGCATCCAGGCGATTGCGACCAGCTGCCAGGCCAAGGCAGACGTGGTGGTGGCCGACGAAAAGGAAAACGGCGTACGCGCCCTTCTGAATCTCGGCCACACCTTCGGTCACGCACTGGAGGCGGCGACCAATTACGACGGCAAGCGGCTGGTGCATGGTGAAGGTGTCGCCATCGGCATGGTGCTGGCGCACCAGTTCTCTGCCCGCCTGAACCTCGCAAGTCCTGACGATGCCGCGCGCGTCGAAGCGCACCTGAAGGCAGTCGGCCTGCCGACCACGATAAAAGATATTCCTGGAGAATTGCCGCCCGTCGAAACGCTGATGACGGCAATTGCGCAGGACAAGAAAGTCAAGGGCGGCAAGCTCACCTTCATCCTCACCCACGGCATTGGCCAGTCCTTCGTGGCGGATGACGTTGCGGCATCCGAGGTGCAGTCCTTCCTGTCGGAGAAGCATCCGGGGTGAACTGGCGCTGAGAGGTACGGTGAGAGCGCCCCCTCATCGCCTGGCTTCGCTCCGGCACTTCTCCCCGGCGGGGAAAAGAACAAGCTGTTTTGGCAATGCTCTACGGGGAAAAGTTGCTGGCGCGTTGAGCAAGGCGTTGCCGCCCGGTTTCTTCTCTCCGCCGGTGAGAAGGTAGCCGAAGGGCCGGGTAAGGGGGCTTGCTCTCGGTTCTGATGACAACCTTTACTTAAAACCGCACCGCTTCCCCCGGTGCCGCTGCCTCTATCGCCAGAGCATGCAGCCCGGCATCGAGTTCGGGCTTCAAAAGCGCGTTGATTGCCCGGTGCCGTTCGATGCGGGACTTGCCGGAAAAGCTCTCCGACACTATCTGAACACGCATATGCGTTTCGCCGGTACCTGTGATATCCGGCTGGTGGCCCGCATGCATCTGGCTTTCATCGACGACCCTCAGGCGCTCCGGTGAAAAGCTTTCCCGAAGCTTGGTTTCTATGCGCTCTCGCAGAGACATTCGAAGGGCTCCAATACTGTTTGCCGGTCTTTGAAGGGGGCTCCCTAAAAGCCTGTAACATTCCGCTTTGTCAATTCTTGTTGTGCGGCTTTTCGCACCCCATAATCAGGGCATCATGAAACTGGATTCGAAATATTTCGACCGCATCCGCACGCGCCGGAAAAGGGAGCGGGAACCTGAGGTTCAGGCCCCAACCTGCCAGTGGGACGGATGCGACAAGCCGGGCATTCACCGGGCACCCGTCGGCCGCAATGCCGAGGGGCAATTCTTCCTGTTCTGTTTTGAGCACGTGAAGGAATATAATAAAGGCTATAATTATTTTTCCGGCCTGTCCGACAGCGAGATCGCCCGTTACCAGAAGGAAGCGATCACCGGCCATCGCCCCACCTGGACGGTTGGCGTCAACAAGACCGCCCGCGACAGCCCGCTGCATTCCACGCTGCGCTCCGGCACGGCGAGCGGCAATGCCCGTATCCGTGATCCTTTCGGCTTTGCCGGCGGTTTCGCGGGTGGCTCGAAGGCAGGCGGCACCCGCATGCAGCAGGACCGAAAATTGAAGACGCTGGAGGCAAAAGCCTTCGATACGCTCGGACTTTCTTCCAGTGCAAAGCAGGAAGACATAAAAAGGCGCTATAAGGAGCTTGTCAAAAAGCACCATCCTGATGCTAATGGTGGCGATCGTGGTTCGGAAGAACGTTTTCGGGCTGTTGTTCAAGCATATCAATTGTTAAAGCAGTCAGGTTTCTGCTAAGCCAACTTCTGTGTTTACCGCCTGATTGATGATGTGGCCGGGTGGCTGCCGCCCGCCTTGGAGACGTGATGAGCAAAATCGACCTTGATATTTCCAACCTGCCCGACACGACGGTGTCCGTGCGGGAGGTTTTCGGCATTGATACGGATCTGCGGGTTCCCGCCTATTCCCAGGGCGACGCCTATGTGCCTGATCTCGATCCCGACTATCTTTTCGACCGCGACACGACGCTCGCGATCCTTGCCGGTTTTGCTCACAACCGACGTGTCATGGTCTCCGGTTTCCACGGCACGGGTAAATCCACCCATATCGAGCAGGTGGCTGCCCGTCTCAACTGGCCCTGCGTGCGCGTCAACCTCGACAGCCATGTCAGCCGTATCGATCTCGTCGGCAAGGACGCCATCGTCCTGAAAGACGGCAAACAGGTTACCGAATTCAAGGACGGCATCCTGCCCTGGGCCTACCAGCACAATGTCGCGCTTGTCTTCGATGAATATGATGCCGGTCGCCCGGATGTGATGTTCGTGATCCAGCGCGTGCTGGAATCGTCTGGCCGCCTGACCCTGCTTGACCAGAGCCGCGTTATCCGTCCTCATCCGGCCTTCCGCATTTTCGCGACCGCCAACACCATCGGCCTTGGTGATACGACCGGCCTTTACCACGGCACGCAGCAGATCAACCAGGCGCAGATGGACCGCTGGTCCATCGTCACCACGCTGAATTATCTGCCGCATGAGCAGGAAGTGAACATCATCGCCGCCAAGGTGAAGAGCTTCGACAATCCGAAGGGACGCGAAACCGTCTCCAAGATGGTGCGCGTGGCGGATCTTACCCGTTCGGCTTTCATCAATGGCGATCTCTCCACCGTCATGAGCCCGCGTACCGTCATCACCTGGGCGGAAAATGCGGAAATCTTCGGCGATCTCGCCTTTGCCTTCCGCGTGACGTTCCTCAACAAGTGCGACGAGCTGGAGCGCACGCTGGTGGCCGAACAGTATCAGCGGGCCTTTGGCGTCGAGCTGAAGGAAAGCGCTGCGAACATCGTTCTCAGCGCCTGATCGTTCCCGGCTTGCCCGGAAAAGATCATCCATGACTTAAGGACGCCGGCGGATCGCGCACCCAGAGATGCGTGGGCCGCAGGCGTCGACAATCGACAGGAAAGACAATGGCAGCGCGCGGCGACAATTCCAGAGCGAAACCGGGTACGGCGGTCGATACGGAACCGTTGCGTCAGGCGATTGCCGGATGCGTGCGATCCGTCGCTGGCGATGCCGAAGTCGAAGTCGTTTTCGCCAATGAACGGCCGGGTCTTGCCGGCGAGCGCATGCGCCTGCCGGAAATTTCCAAGAAACCCACCGCGCAGGAAATCGCGATAACCCGCGGCCTCGGCGATTCCATGGCGCTGCGTCTCGCCTGCCACGATGCGGATACCCATGCGGTGATGTCGCCGCAGGGCGCTGAAGCGCGGTTGATCTTCGATGCGGTAGAGCAGGCGCGCGTTGAATCGATCGGTGCGCTGCGGATGCCGGGCATGGCTTCCAATATCCATGCCATGAACACGGAAAAATACGCCAAGGCGAATTTTGCCGGTATTACAAAACAGGATGATGCTCCTCTTGCCGAAGCCGTTTCGCTGTTGGTGCGCGAGAAGCTGACAGGCGAAAAGCCGCCGGAAAGTGCCGGCAAGGTTCTCGACCTCTGGCGCGACTTCATCGAGGACAAGGCTGCCGGCGACCTGAACGATCTTTCCAAGGTGATCGGCGACCAGAAGGCGTTTTCGCGTCTTGTGCGCAAGATGCTGACCTCCATGCAGATGGCGGAGGATTTCGGCGACGAGGATAACGAGCCGGAAAGCCAGGAAGCGGAATCCAACGAGGACCAGCCGCGCACCAACGAGACCGAAGAAGAGCAGGTTGAGGAAGAGGCCGGCTCCGACGCGACGCCCGCCGATGAGAACGAGGCCTCGCAGGAGGAAATGGAAGAAGGCGAGATGGACGGCGCCGAGATGTCGGACGAGGAAATGTCCGACGATCTCGACGAGGATTCCGAAACGCCTGGCGAGACCCGCCGTCCCAACAGCCCTTTCGATGATTTCAACGAGAAAGTCGATTACCGCATCTTCACGCAGGAATTCGACGAGGAAATCCACGCCGAGGAACTGTGCGACGAGGCCGAGCTTGACCGTCTGCGCGCCTTCCTCGACAAGCAGCTTGCTCATCTGCAGGGCGCTGTGGGGCGTTTGGCGAACCGTCTGCAGCGCCGCCTGATGGCGCAGCAGCACCGTTCCTGGGATTTCGATCTGGAAGAGGGTTATCTCGATCCGGCCCGCCTCGTCAGGCTCATCATCGATCCCATGCAGCCGCTCTCCTTCAAGAAGGAACGGGACACCAAATTCCGCGATACCGTGGTTTCGCTGGTCATCGACAATTCCGGTTCGATGCGCGGCCGTCCGATCACGGTTGCCGCCACCTGCGCCGATATTCTCGCGCGTACCCTGGAGCGCTCCGGTGTAAAGGTGGAAATTCTGGGCTTCACCACCAAGGCATGGAAGGGCGGGCAATCGCGTGAGCAATGGCTCGCCAGCGGCAAGCCGGCTTCGCCGGGCCGCCTTAACGATCTGCGCCATATCATCTACAAGTCGGCGGATGCGCCGTGGCGGCGCGCACGGCGCAATCTCGGCCTGATGATGCGCGAAGGCTTGCTCAAGGAAAACATCGACGGCGAGGCGCTGATGTGGGCGCATAATCGCCTGATCGGCCGCCCCGAGCAGCGCAAGATCATGATGATGATCTCTGATGGTGCGCCGGTGGACGATTCAACCCTGTCGGTCAATCCGGGCAACTATCTGGAGCGGCACCTGCGCGCCGTTATCGAGCAGATCGAAACGCGTTCGCCGGTGGAGCTGCTGGCAATCGGTATCGGTCATGACGTGACACGTTATTACCGCCGCGCGGTCACCATTGTGGATGCGGACGAGCTGGCTGGCGCGATGACCGAACAGCTCGCGGCGCTCTTTGAAGATACGAGCGGCGCTGCCGGTTCGTCCCGCAGGGTCCGTCGTGCGGGATAAGCAGGGCGGGGCGTCCTCCGCCCGCAAAACGCTCTTGATGGCCGCCATTCTGGCGGCCGTATCGCTTTGTCCGGTTTCCATTGGCGCGTCCGCCATCGATGTGCCGGTCAGCGTCCGTCAGCTCTCCGGTTTCGAGGTCGGCACCAGCGAAAAACGTTTCGGCAAGCTGGAATTCATTGGCGGCATGGTGATGAGTGCGCCGGAAAAGTTGTTCGGCGCTATCTCCTCCATTCGGTTCCGCCCCAACGGGGAAGACTTCGTTGCGGTGCTGGATACCGGCCACTGGCTGACCGGTAGGGTGACACGTGACGCTGTCGGGGCGCTGTCTGGTCTTGCTGAAGTCCGTATTACCCCGATGCTGGACATGAACGGCCGCGAACCGCCGCGCAAGATGGAGATGGATGCGGAAGGGCTGGCGCTCCGCGGCGGCAGGGTTTTCGTCAGTTACGAGCAACGCCACAGGATCGATATCTATCCCGATCCGGGCTTTGCCACCTCAAAGCCACTTGGCCGTCTGCCGCATCTCATTCCCAATAATGAGCTGCGCCACAATGGCGGCATGGAGGCGCTGGCGGTCTCGCCAGCCGATTCGCCGCTCGCGGGCGCTCTCGTCGTCGTTGCGGAGAAAAGCATTGATGCGGACGGCAATCTTCTCGCCGCGGTCCTTGAGGGGCCGCTGAAAGGCACATTCGCGGTTACCCACCATCCCTCGTTCGACGTGACTGATGGCGCATTCCTGCCCAATGGCGACCTGTTGCTGCTCGAGCGCCGCTTCAATTTTGCCGAAGGCGTCGGCATGCGCATCCGCCGCATACACGGTGCTGATATCCGGCCGGGCGCGGTGGTGGATGGTGAAATCCTCATGGAAGCCGGCATGGCCTACCAGATCGACAATATGGAAGGCATGGATGTGGTGAAGGGGCCGGATGGTTCGACGCGCCTCGTCATCATTTCTGATGACAACCACTCTTTCCTCCAGCGCAACCTGATGCTGGAATTCAGACTAGTGGAGTAAAATCAAGTCTGCTGCTGTGCCGCCTTGTAGGCAGCCATCAAATCCTCGACGGGAATGCCGTCGATCTTCATGCCGGTCATTCGGCATGACGTTATCTGCGCACCGGACAGATTTGAGTTGCTCAGTTTCAGACCGGAAAAATTGACGTCATCGATCGACCAGCCGGACATGTTGTTATCCGTGAACGACGCACCCGACAAATTAATATTGTTGAAGCTCGCCCCGGAAAGATTGACGTTGTCGAAGACCGTGCCGGAAAGATTGACGTCATTGAAGGTTGAGCCTGAAAGCGTAGCGCTGGCGGCTTCTACAATGTCGATAACGTCCTTGATCTGCATGTCTACCTGCCTCCGCGCTGTGCCACGGACGACAGACTGCAATGCTGACGGCTGGCTTGCAAGCGCGATTTGATCCGCGCTTGACGGTCTCAAACGCGGCCGGTTTTGACGGCGCCCGGCATCGGCTTCAGCGTGTTCATCAGCGCGCCGTAAGGCAGGAGCATGACAAGGCCGACGAGAACCTTCACCGAAAGATCACCCAGGGCCCATGAAATCCAACGGGGCGCTTCCACGGCGAAGACACCGAGGATGGGAGCGTTTTCGATGGCGAAGGCATCGTTGGGGCCGAAGAAGGAGAAGCTTGCCGCAAAGGCGATGGAGAAGAAGAGCGCCGTATCCAGCACCGAACCCAGCATGGAGCCGGCCAGCGGCGCATGCCACCAGCGCTGGCGGCGCAGGCGGTTGAACACGGAAATGTCCAGCAGCTGACCGATCAGATAAGCCGTCCCAGAGGCGACTGCAATGCGTGGAATGGATGTCCAGAAGGACAGCGTGACCCCGACGACAAAGCCCGCAAGCACGACGCGGCGCGCGATGGATGGGCCAAACTGGCGGTTCGTCAGGTCCGTGACAAGGAAGGCGATTGGATAGGTGAAGGCACCCCAGGTCAGCAGGTCGCCGAGATTGATGCCGAACAGCGAACCGGAAAGCGGATATTGCACCAGAATATTGGACGCAACGACCACGAGGGTCATCAGCACGACATAGATAAGCGTATAGCGCAGGTAGAGCATTTTTTTATCCTGGGTGATGCCACCAGTTGGAACCGGATTAAACAAGCAAAAGGCTTGAGCGGCCAAAGCCAGTCAAGCCTTCCGAATGTCGATGATGTCGAAACTGCTATTAAGCAGCTTCAGCCGTCTTCTTGGCGATCTGGCGGCGCAGGAGACGAGCGCGCATGCTCAGTTCGTTTTCGCCGGACTTCAGAAGGAAGGCATCGAGGCCGCCACGGTGTTCAACGGAGCGCAGAGCGGCTGCGGAAACACGCAGGCGGAAACGCTGGCCGAGAGCATCGGAGATCAACGTAACCTGGCAAAGGTTCGGAAGGAACCGGCGCTTGGTCTTGTTGTTGGCGTGGCTGACGTTGTTGCCCGTCTGGACGCCCTTGCCGGTCAATTCGCATACACGGGACATGGGTACACCTATTTCGTTTCGTCTGTTTCACCACTGGCTCGCCACCGGCAAAAACCGGGGTGGCAATCCAACTGGCCATGATTGGAAAGTTGCGGTTCTATAGTCAGACGAGACTTAACAGTCAAGCCGCTCGCGAGCAAATGAAAGGAAATTCCGGCGTTTTCAACCGGCATCCGCTTTTTTATTGCCACAAGTCGGCGTATATCATCGCCCGATAAGGCCGCTTCCGCGCCTCTTTTAAGGTGATATCGAAATGATTGCCAGAGGAAAAAGCATTTTCGTGGCCGCGACAATGGCGTTAGCGGGTGTCTCCCCCTCGCTCGCTGCCGAAGCGCGCCACACAAGCGAATACAGCATCAATCTCGGCATTTTGCCGATTGCCAAAGCGAGTTTTTCGACTCGCATGGATGGACCAAATTATTCGATCTCCGGGTCCTTCAGTGCCGCCGGTCTTGCCAGCATTCTCAAGGATATTTCCGGCAAGACGACCGTTTCCGGCGCCAGGCGTGGCCACCGGCTGCAGGCCAACGAGTATTCGCTGGTCTATAAGGACGGCAAACGCGTGCGCACCTATGACGTCGTCTATCGCAACGGCAACGTGACATCGACGACGGTGAAACCGGAGCCGAAGACACGGCCGGACAATTGGGTTGATGTGAAAGACCGCGACCTGCGCTCGGTTCTCGATCCGATTTCCGGTCTCATCATTCCCGCGGGCGGCCGCATCTGCCCGACTCGCCTGCCGATCTATGACGGCGAATCGCGACTCGATCTCGTTTTGAGCTCCAGCGGCACCAAGCCGTTCAAGACCAATGGTTTTAATGGCGATGCCATCGTCTGCAAGGCGCGTTATGTGCCGAAGTCGGGTTACCGGCAGGGGCGCAAGGATATCGAATATCTGAAATCCATTTCGATGGAGATCTGGTTCGCCAAGTCGAACAACATGGATGTCTATGCGCCCGTTTATGCGATCATCCCGACGCGGGTGGGACAGGTCTACATCACCGCCACGAAATACGGCGGCTGACTAAGGCTGATGGTAGTGTAAGAAAAGCAGACGTTGCGGCGTATTTTTTCTCGCCGCCAGGGAGAGGGTGGCCCGAAGGGTCGGATGAGAGGGCAAGCTCTCGCTTTGCCTCCTCATCCCGCTGCCAGCATTGCTCTGAAAGTTACTGCGCATCCCCAGGCGACCAGCCGGGTTCGGCCATGACGAAACTCGAAAAGGCAAAGCCCGGCGAGACGGTGCAGCCGACGAGGGTATAATCACCGAGGCTTTCGGCCGACTGCCAGCAATTGGCGGGAACGATGACCTGCGGGCGCTCGCCTTCCAGAATGGCAGGGCCGAGCGTGAAGGTCTGCACTTCCCGGCCATCCTGCGAAAGATGCAGCGCGATCGGCGCGCCGGCATAATAGTGCCAGACTTCCACCGCATCGGTTACCCGATGCCAGTGCGAGCGATCGCCTTTTTCCAGGAGATAATAAATGGCCGTCGAATGACCGCGATCGCCGCCGGCCTTGTCACGGAAAGTCTGGTAGTAAAAACCGCCCTCGGGATGCGGCTCGAGTCCCAGTTCACGAATGATCGCCTGCGCAGATATATCCGTTCCCATCAGAAATTATCCTTGCGCGTGCGGATTTCCGCGAAGACGTCGGCATCGGTGGCGCTTTCCAGACCAAGATTTTTGCGAATGCCGGTATCCGCCACCCGCATATAGGGGTTGGTCTGTTTTTCGAGCCCGATGGTGGTGGGAATCGTGAATTCATTCGCCTGCCGTGCCTTTTCCACCTTTTCCGCGCGGTCACGCAGCGCGGCATTATCGGGGTCGACGGTCAGGGCAAAGCGGGCATTGCTCAGCGTGTATTCATGGCCGAAATAGACCTTGGTCTCATCCGGCAAAGCCATCAGCTTCTGGAAGGAATGCCACATATCCGCCGCCGGGCGTTCGAAAAGGCGGCCGCAGCCCATGGCAAACAGCGTATCAGCGGCAAACAGCAGCCCGTCATCCGGCATATAATAACAGATATGCCCCGCCGTATGGCCGGGTGTGGCGATGATCTGAACGCGGCGGCCGGCGAATTCGAATTCGTCGCCATCGGCCTGCGAGCGGTCGAGCCCCGGTATGGCCACGGCCTCATCGTAAGGGCCGTAAATTTCGCACTGAAACTTGTCTTTCAGCGCAAGATTGGCTTCCACATGGTCCTGATGGTGATGCGTGGTGAAAATATGGGTGAGCTTCCAGCCGTGGCCGTCGAGAGCGTGCAGGATAGGGCCTTCTTCCGGCGCGTCGATGGCGGCAGTCGCCCCGCTTTCGGGGTCGTGCAACAGAACCCCGAAATTGTCGCTGCGGCAAAGAAAGACGTCTATTTCCAAAGGTTTCATCGTATCCTCTCCATTTGCCGGCCAAAACCGGCGCATTCGCCTGCCTGACTTTCCCAACCGACTTCCAATGTAAGGGCAGACGCCTTGAAGTCCAACCGCCTGATGCTACATTCTCGCCCATGAATACCGATATCGTCGATCTGCGCGAATTCTATCATTCTCCGCTTGGCCGCTCTGCCGAGCAGGCGATCACCATGGCGCTTTCGACGCTGTGGCCCCCCTTGCCGGAAGAGCGGCTGGTGGGCCTCGGTTATGCCGTGCCGTTTCTGGACCGGTTCCGCCGCGATACGGAGCGCACCTTCGCCTTCATGCCGGCCGGGCAGGGGGCGGTGAACTGGCCGGCGGGAGAGCTTTCCTCCACCGCGCTGGTGTTCGATGAGGAATTGCCGCTGCCCGATTCGTCGATAGACCGGGTTCTCATGGTGCATGCGCTGGAATTTGCCGAAAATCCGCGGGAAAGCCTCAAGGAACTATGGCGGGTACTGGCGCCGGGCGGCCGCCTGGTCATCGTGGTGCCGAACCGCCGCGGCGTCTGGGCGCGCATGGAACACACGCCTTTCGGTTCCGGCCGGCCCTATTCGCGCGGGCAGCTGACGGCGCTGTTGCGCGAAACCAATTTCACGCCGGGCGCCACCGCCGAGGCGCTGTTCTTTCCGCCCACCACAAGCCGGCCGGTGCTGAAATTCCGCCGTTACCTCGAACATACCGGCCGTCGTCTCTGGCCGCTGTTTTCCGGCGTCATCGTGGTGGAAGCGCAAAAACGTCTCTATCAGGGATTGCCAGTGACCCAGCGCGCCTCGCGCCGGGTTTTCGTGCCCGTTCTCGCGCCACAGGGGGTGCCCACCACCCGCGCGGCCGCAAGCCAAGGAAAGCCGCGCTGACCCTCGACAAAGCGACCGTTCCGGTCTAATGCCTCCGGCATTGCTTTTGCCGGGTTCTCCGGCGCTTTCCAAAGGTCGATCAAATGAGTGCAGAGCTTAGCCAACCTGTTCCGCGTCCGGGTATTCTGGATATCGCCGCTTATGTTCCGGGCAAGGAGCATGTGGATGGCGTTGCGAAGGTTTATAAGCTCTCCTCCAATGAAACCCCGCTCGGGCCAAGCCCGAAAGCCATCGAGGCTTTCGGTGCGGCGGCCAGCCATCTGGAAATCTATCCGGACGGGCAGGCGATTGCGTTGCGGCAGGCCATTGCCGACGTGCATGGCCTTAACATCGCGAATATCCTGTGCGGCAACGGCTCGGACGAGCTTCTCGGCCTGCTTTGCCACGTCTATCTGGGTGCGGGCGATGAGGCGATCATCACCGAACACGGTTTCCTCGTCTACAAGATTCAGATCATGGGTGCGGGCGCGACACCGGTGACGGTGAAGGAAAAGGATTGCGCTGTCGATGTGGACGCGATCCTCGCCGCCGTGACGCCGAAGACCAAAATGGTGTTCATCGCCAATCCCGGCAATCCCACCGGCACCTATGTTCCGGTTGCGGAAATTCGCCGCCTGCAGGCCGCCCTGCCGAAACATGTTCTGCTGGTGCTGGATGCGGCCTATGCCGAATATGTGCGCAAGAACGACTATGAGGCCGGGCTGGAACTGGTTTCCGGCAACCGCAACGTGGTGATGACCCGGACCTTCTCGAAGGTCTATGGCCTTGCCGCCCTGCGCGTGGGCTGGATGTATGGTCCGGCCGCCATCGTCGACGCGCTGAACCGTGTGCGCGGGCCGTTCAACATGAGCGCGCCGGCCATCGCAGCGGGTGCCGCTGCCATCCGCGATCAGGCTTTCGTCGAAAAAGCCGTGGCGCACAACGCGGTGTGGATGGAAAAGCTGGTCACGACCTTTACCGGCCTCGGCCTCACCGTCACGCCGTCAGTCACCAACTTCATCCTCATCCATTTTCCGGATCAGGACGGCAAGCGGGCAACGGACGCTGACGAGTTCCTGAGCCGCCGCGGGTACATTCTGCGTGCGGTGCGCGGTTACGGTTTCCCCAATGCGCTCAGAATGACCATCGGTTCGGAAGAGGCCAATCTTGGCGTCATCGCTGCTCTCACCGAGTTCATGGGGCGGGCTTGATGGCTGAGATCATGTTTGAACGCATCGCGCTGATCGGCATCGGCCTGATCGGCTCGTCCATTGCCCGGGACATCAAGGAACTGGGGCTCGCCCGCCATGTGATTATTTCCACCCGCAGCGAAGATACACTGAAACGGGCGGAAGAACTGGCGCTTGGCACGGATTATACCGTCTCGGCGGCGGAAGCGGTGAAGGATGCCGATCTCGTCATCGTTTCCGTGCCTGTCGGCGCGTCTGAAAGCGTGGCGCGGCAGATCGCACCGCATCTGAAACCGGGCGCCATCGTTACCGATGTGGGTTCCACCAAGGCTTCGGTCATCGCACAGATGGCGCCGCATATGCCTGACAACGTGCATTTCATTCCCGGCCATCCGCTGGCAGGTACGGAAAAATCCGGCCCGGATGCCGGTTTTGCCGGCCTCTTCCGCGACCGCTGGTGCATCTTCACCCCGCTGCCGGGCACGGACGCGGCGGCGCTGGAAAAGCTGAAGGATTTCTGGCGGGCGCTCGGTTCGCGCGTGGATGAAATGGATGCCGAACACCACGACAAGGTTCTGGCCATTGTTTCGCATCTGCCGCATATCATCGCCTACAACATCGTCGGCACCGCGGATGATCTGGAGACGGTGACCGAATCGGAAGTCATCAAATATTCTGCCTCCGGTTTCCGCGACTTCACACGTCTGGCCGCCTCCGATCCTACCATGTGGCGCGACGTCTGCCTGCACAACAAGGACGCCATCCTTGAGATGCTGGCCCGGTTTTCCGAGGATCTCGCCTCCCTGCAAAGAGCGATTCGCTGGGGAGAGGGCGACAAACTGTTCGAGCTGTTCTCGCGCACCCGCGCTATTCGTCGCTCCATCGTGCAGGCAGGTCAGGACGTCGATGCGCCCGACTTCGGTCGTCACGCGCTGGATCAGAAGAAGTAGGGCGCCGCTGGCGACAGTCTTGGCCGGATTTGATCCGGCCATCAAACCGCTGGTAAAGTGTCAAAGCCTTGCTTTCGTCATCCTCGGGCTTGTCCCAAGGATGACGTCGATTACGGGCTAACCCTCAGATCGGCGGAATCTTGCCCAGCGGGATAAAGCCGCTGATCGTGGCGCGGCCGCGGTCCACTACGAGATCGACGGACGCCCTGTCACCGCCGCCGGCGAGTGCGCCGAGCAGCTTGCGCGCCGTGTCGATGGTGGATTGCAGCTGTGGAAACGCCTGCTTGGCATTGTCAGACCACGCGCCGAGCTTTTCGATCTCCAGCTTGAACTTGCCGGAGAGATAACCCTCGTTATCGAAGGAGAAGGGGCCGCTGATGCGCATGACACGGCCTTCGCCGATATCGGCGACCAGCCGGCGAAGCTCGCCGCTTGCGCCATAAAGGCCAGCTGTATCGCTGCCATCCACCATGCCCGCTTTGCCGGCGAGTGTGACATCGGCAATGGCGTTGAGGCGCGGAAGAATCTGCGGCCAGTCCTTGATGACGGTCGCGGAGTCCGTGAGCGTGATCGCGCCATCGAGATCGGCGCCGTTCTGGCGCAGGTGCATCTCCGTCTTGACGGCATCGAAGTCGATGGTCTGGCCGGTGACCGAGGAAACCGCCTGCGCCTTTAGCCCATCGATGATGAGTGAACTGCGGTCAATGCCCTTCAGCCTGGTGACGATGCTGGACTGCATGTTCTTCCATTCCGCCGAAATGGTCAGGCCGTGGGCCGAGCGGATTTCCGCAGGCGAATCGAGTTCCCAGACGATATGGCCGGGATTGTAGACCTGTGCCGCCGAGCGCAATTCGCCAAAGGAGGCGGAGACGCCGTTCTGGCTGTCATCCACCGTCACCTTCGCGCAGAAGAGGCCGATGCGAAAGGGATAACCCTTGAAGGCGATATCGCTGCATTCGCCGCTGACGCTGCGGGCCTGCGAGGGGGAAATCACGTTCAGGACAGTCTGCTTCAGCCTGTCGGCGGCGTAAAACCACCCGGCGGTATAAAGTCCGATAACCACGAGGATGGCGATGGCGAGCCAGAGGAATTTTTTGGCCGTGCCGGATTGGCTTGACGCTGCCATATTGATCTCCGATGAACAGACTTCAGGGAATTTTGATTTGGCTTGGGATATGGACGATTTTTGGGTCTTTGGCTACGGTTCGTTAATGTGGAACCCTGGCTTCGCCTTTGAGGAGAGGCAGCAGGCACGATTGCACGGTTATCGGCGCTCGCTCTGCATCAGCTCCAATTTTTACAGAGGCACGGAAGAAAAGCCCGGCCTCGTTCTCGGGCTGGAACGCGGTGGCTCATGTCTTGGCGTCGCTTTTCGCGTGCGGGGCAAGGATCATGATCCCGTCATGGCCTATCTGCGTGAGCGCGAACTGGTGACGAACGTTTACAAGGAGCGGGTGGTTTCGATCGCGCTTTCCGACGGCCGGCGCGGCAGCGCCGTGACCTATGTGGCCGATCCCGCGCATGAGCAATATATCGGCGGTCTCGGCGTTGCCGAATCGGCTGTCATCATCGCGGCTGCGGCCGGTCGCTCCGGTCCGAACACGGATTACGTCTTCAACACCGTGCAGCATCTGCAGGACATGGGCATACGCGATTCCTTGCTGGAGAGCATCGCTGCCAATGTCGGCGCGCTTGTCGCTCAGCCAGCCGTTGATTCCTTGCCCTGAAGTTCGGCAATCCGCTTCACCGCAGTCGGCGGCAAGGGCAAATGCGGATTGTTGCGCACGGTTTCCAGCAGCAATTCGTCGCTCGCCTTTTCCGTGACATCGATCAGGCGCTTGAAGAACACATCGGGGTCGAGCCCTGGTTCGATGGCGGTCAGGATACGCACCTTGAAATGGCCGGGATACCGCATGGTGGAACGGCGCGGCCAGAAGAGGCCCGGATGCATGGCGACGGGAATGACCGGAACCTGAAGGTCACGGTACAGCCTCGCGATGCCGTAACGATATTCAGGCTCGGCGCCCGGCGGCCGGCGTGTCCCTTCGGGATAGATGATGAGTTCGCGCCCCGCGGCCATTTCCTCTTTCGCGCGCTCCATCACCTTCAGCATCACCTTGCCGCGTGCGGCGCGGTTGACCGGGATCATCCTCTGTTTCATCGCGTACCAGCCGAACAGCGGGATCCACAAAAGTTCGCGCTTTAGAATGTAGACCGGATCGGGAAGGTTGGGCAGCAGCGCATAGGTGTCCCAGAAGGACTGGTGCTTCGGTGCGAAGATGCAGCCAGTCTCTGGAATGTTTTCCAGCCCTTCGATCTCGAAGGTGGTGCCGACGATGGTTTTCATCAGCCAGTGATTGGAGCGCGCCCAGTTCTTCGGGATTTCGTAGGCGATCTTGCGTGGCAGGATAAAATAGATCGGCGTCAGCACGATCATGCGGACAATCAGGTTGAGATAAAACAGCGTATTGAAAAGAAAAGAGCGCAGCTTGAGCATCAACAGCCTTCCCGGGACGCAGCCGGTTCGAAGTCTTTAGCGTTTCGATGCCGGATGCCGATGTCAGACGCCTACACGAAAACAAGGGGCGGCAGCAAGCGTGTTTCTGGATGCTTATGAGGAAGCTGCAGTGACTTTAGGTGCAGTGTGATCGGCAGTGGCCTTGCGCAGGCCATCGCCCTTGCCGAAGCCCGTCAGGTCACGTCCGGCCGCCGCCACGAATTTCAGATATTCATAAAGCATGGTTCTCACCACATCCGGTTCCACGAACCAGTTCGTGCGGGCAAGATCGGCGCTGATGACGGGATAGGCGATGAATTGTGTGTGTGGGCTGGCACTGCGCAATTCATGAAGGCTGCGATGCATGTGATAATTATTTGTGACGACCACGATGGAAGAGTAGTTGTGATCGCGTATCCAGCTCGCCGCCTCATTGGCGTTACCGATCGTATCTATCGCCTTGTAGCCCATGTCCACGCAGCAGGTGAACATGTCGGACGACCCTTGCGTCATCTTGCGTATCTGCGAGCGGGTTGTGGCCGGGTTGACGCCTGAAATCAAAAGCCGTTTTCCCACGCCGTCTCTCAGAAGGCCGACCGCCTGTTCGATGCGCTGATAACCGCCAGTGAGCACGATGATGGCATCGCCTCTGGCACCCTCGGGCGGGCGCATCGAGGCGACAGAATCCGCAAACCACAGGAAACCACCGGAAAATGCGCCGAGCGCGATGACGCAGAGCAGGATGAGGCCGCGGATAAAACGGCGCAATGGACCACGCCGCGCCAAAAGCCCCTTTCGGGCCGGTCGCGTCGCTGCCTGATCCTGGTCCGTCCGACTCACAAACATTCCTCCTGATTACTCGCCGATTAAGGCAAGGAACAGGCATTTTTGTCCACCGTCCGCAGGTTACATCCCGTTCGTGACGGTTTCAGTTTTTCCGCTAGATTCATCGTGTCATCACGATGCCAGGCCGTCGCTTTTCGACGGATCGGACCGGACACGATCGATATCGTCGATGGTGCGGATGACGGTGACGCGTGCGGTGATGGTGGTGAGAAGCGCGATGATGATCATCGTCATCGCAATGCCGAAATAACCGCCAAGGCCGACGGAAAAGGAGCCAAAAAGCGCGCTTGCCTGGTCGCTCTGGGGGGTGGCGACGGTGCTCGACTGCCAGAAACCGGCGACGAGGAACACGGCGGCCGCCAGCGCACTGCCCGCCGCCGCGCCCTTGAGGCTGATCTTCAGGAAGTGTTTCTGGAATTCCCGCGCCACGAAGCTGCTCTCCGCGCCGACAAAATGCAGCACCTCAACAATGTGCCGGTTGCCGGAAAGCGCGCCGCGGGTGGCAAATACGACGGTCAGTACCATGGCTGTGAACACGAGAACGAGGACGCCAACGCCGATCATGACAGTGGTTCTTGCCATGGAAACGAGCCGGTCGACCCAGGTGCGATGGTCGTCCAGAAATGCCTGTGGAATCTCGGCCTTCAGCATATCCCGCATCGCATGGAAATCGGGCGGATTGTTTTCATCGATGGTGATGACGACGAGACGCGGTATGGGAAGTTCGGAGAGATCGAGCCCGCTGCCGAGCCACGGCTCCAGCAGGCGTGATGTCGCCGCATCGTCAAGAATGGTGCCATCGCGGGTGCCGACGAAGGTGAGCGCCAGATTGCGCGCCTTGTTCAGCGCTGCATTCATGTCCAGCCCGTCCTCGGGTTTGATCTGGATGGTGATCTCACGGGAAATCTGGCTCTGCCACGTGGCGGCGGTGGCGCGCACCATGGAAACGGCGCCGAGCGTGAGGCAGGCGAGAAAAGCCATGATGGCGATGACCACCATCAGCGCATTGCCCTGAATGTTGGAGGGCGGCAGAATGGGTGCCATCGGGCGGATGCGCATGGGCGGACGCTTCGGCTGCGCCGCTTCCGGCTTCAACGGTTTGCGGGTGATCTCATTCATAGATGTCGAGCCGCCCTTCGGTCAGGATCATCCGGCGCGCATCGATCTGGTCCATCAGGCCGAAGTCATGGGTGGCGATAACGACGGCGGTGCCCAGCCGGTTGAGTTCCAGAAACAGGTTGAGAAGGCGCTTGGCCATCGGCGGATCGACATTGCCGGTCGGCTCGTCGGCCAGCAATATTTCCGGCTGGTCCATCAGCGCGCGGGCAATGGCGGCGCGCTGCTTCTCGCCGCCGGAAAGGATCGCCGGCAGCACGTTGACACGCTCGCCGAGCCCAACCCATTTCAGAAGCTCGATCACGTCGTTGCGATAGGCGCTTTCTTCCTTGCCACGCACGCGCAGCGGCAGGGCGACATTCTCATAGGTCGTCAGATGATCAAGCAGCCGGAAATCCTGAAACACGATGCCGACGCGTCGGCGCAACATCGGCAGCTCGCTGCGCGGAATGCGTGACACATCGCGATTGAACATGCGGATATTGCCGCGGGTCGGCTGCAGCGACATCAGTAGCAGGCGCAGGAGCGTTGTCTTGCCGGCACCCGAGGGGCCGGTCAGAAACTGGAACGACCCTTTGGGAATATCGAAGGTCATGTCCCTCAGGATTTCGGGTCCCATGCCGTAACGCAACCCGACATTTTCGAAATGGATCAACGGACTTCCAGTCTCTTCGTTTCGTGGTGGTTCGCAAGCCGCTGGGATGAAGCCGGAGGGCGCGGTCTACCCCGGTTCGGGACGCCCGGCGAGCGGTTTTTGCGAAGCATTAACCATTTAAATTTAAAACTTGGCAGGATTCGTTGCAATGCCCAGTTTTGCGGGCCGGAAAACCTCACCCAAGGAATTCTATGGCTATGTTCCGTTCATCTCGCCGGCAAGCGGCATTCGATTTTGACCTCCTGATGCCGGAGACGCCGCTGCGCCGCACGGCGCGGACGGCAAACCCGACAGTTGACGTGGTAGACGCGGAATTTGTCACCATCAAGGAAAACCGTCCGCGCCAGCCCGGAAACGACAATCGCGGCGCGAGGCCCCTGGACGGTGCAAAACCACCTGTCACCATCGGTGTGCTCGGCCTCGCCTTCATCGGCTGGCTGGATCGCAGATTATCCCTCCTTTCGGCGGACGCTTATTCCGCGCTGGTGGCGGGGCTCGCCATTCTTGTTTTTGTCTGTTCAGGCGGCCTCTCCGTGGTGGTGCCGGAAAAGACCGCTGTAGCAGCGTCGGTCAGCCCCCTCGCCATTTCCCATGTCACCGTGACGCCGCAGGAGGCGGGCGGTATGGATATCCTGCTCATCAATGGCATCGTGGAGAACAACGGCGGCAAGCTTGAAGAGGTGCCGGCCCTTCGCGCCGACCTTTTTGCCGCCAAGGGACAACTGGTGGCCAGCATGGTCATTGAACCGCCGGTTAAACAGATGCAGCCCGGTTTCAGCCACGGTTTTTCGGCAAAACTGCGCCATCCCGGTGGAAAAACGCCCGAGATCAAGCTTTCCTTCGTTGAGGCGGGTGCGTCCGGACGCTGACTGTGCTAACGCCTGTCTTCTATTTTTACTGAAAGGTAAAATCGGCAAGGCGCAGCACAGGAGTATGAATGCCCGTCGTCCGTGGAAAAAACATCGAGCCGCTTTATACCGCCGAGCAGATTGCAGAGCGCAATCGCGACATGGCCAAGCACATTGCCAGCGGCCCGACCAAGGATCTGCTCGTCATTGCCGTGCTCAAGGGATCGTTCATTTTCGCGGCCGACCTTATCCGCGCGCTGCATGACAGTGGTCTTGCCCCCGAAGTCGAATTCATTACGCTGTCGAGCTATGGCACCGGCACGGTCTCGCAGGGCGTGAGGATCGTCAAGGATATCGACAGCGACGTGAAAGACCGCGACGTCCTGCTGATTGACGACATTCTCGAATCCGGCCGCACGCTGCGCTTCGCCAAGGAACTTCTTTACGAACGTGGCGCTCGCAACGTCACCATCGCCGTGCTTCTCGACAAGAAAGTCAAGCGCAAGGAAGATCTGGAAGCCGATTATGTCGGTTTCGAATGTCCTGATTATTTCGTGGTGGGTTACGGCATGGATGTCGCTTATGCGTTCCGCGAGCTGCCCTTCGTCGGCGTTGTCACCGGCGACGCCTGAGCAGTTTTCCCGTGCCGGAACGGCACAGCGAAGAGACGCCTCATTAACCATTCACCCAGCCAAAGCCTGGGTGTTTACCTCTTGAAAAGAGGAGCCTGCGATGTTGCTCACGGCTGGAAATGATGCCCAGGAGCAATGAGTAATGGCGAAGATTCTGATTACCGAAGACGAGGATGCGCTGCGTTCTTTCGTGGCGCGGGCGCTCCGTCTCGACGGTCACGAGACCCATGAGGCGGCAGACGGCGAGCAGGGCCTGGAAAAGCTTCAGGAAACCAGTTTCGATCTTCTTCTTTCGGATATCCGCATGCCGGTCATGGATGGCATCGAGCTGGCGCACCGCGCCGCCGAAAGCTTCCCGGCCATGCGTATTTTGTTGATGACCGGTTACGCCGAGCAGCGCGAACGGGCGGATGATCTGGCGACGAAGATCGTGGACGTGGTTTCCAAACCTTTTGCGCTTCCGGATATTCGCAAGGCCGTGGCGCGGGCGCTTGCGGCCTGAGTGGCAAGGGCGCAGAGATTTAAAGGGCGGCCGTCGGGCCGCCTTTTTTGTTGGTCAGCCCCCTGGCTCAGCGCAGTTCCCTACCTCCGTCATTCCGGCCTTGAGCCGGAATCCAGCCAGCCCAAGTCCTTGGGCTGAAAGAACTCTTTCCGCCGCGCAGACGCGCGTCTGCTGGATGCCGGATCAAGTCCGGCATGACGGAAACTTTAGCTTCTGAAACAGGATGTAAAGAGGCGCACCATTACCTGTGCGAACCCTCACCTGATATCCAGCAACCGCTCGAGATAACGCCGTTCCACCTCACCCGGCGGATTGTTGCCGAGCTTTTCGCGGATGGCATCAAGAATCTCGCGGGCGCGTTGCACGTCTATTTCGTCAGGCACCTTCACCTGATCGCCAAAGTCAGGGCCGGTGGTGCTGCGCGGACGGCCGAGCGGGTCGCGGCCGTTCTGGCCGCCTTGACCGGCCATACCTTCCTGCCCCTGACCCGGCTGCTGGCCCTGCTGGCGCATGGCCTGCATGATCTGGCCCATCATGTCCTGTGCGCCCTGGCGCAGCGCATTCAGCGCATTGCCCTGGCCCTCGACGGCCTGTTCACCCTGGCTCTTGCCCAACGCCTCACCGGCGCCCTGCATTTCCTGCTGCGCCTTGCCGAAATTTTCGCCCGGCTCCATGCCGAGATCGCGAAGTCCCTGCTGCAATTCGCCGAGCTGCTTGCCGAGGGCATCCTGCTGGGCCCGCAGGTTTTTCAGCGCTTCGCGCAATTGCTCGGCGGTCATCTGGTCAGTCTGCTGCTGTCCGCCCTGTTGGCCATTCTCACCCTGTTGGCCTTGCTGGCCCTGAGGCTGTTGCTGGCCGTTTTCGCCCATCTGCTGGTCGTCGCTTTCGCCGCCCTGCTGCGGATCACCGCGCTGCATCCGGTCGCGCAATGCCTGATCCAGCTTGAAGGTTTCGTCCATCAGCTTCTGCTGCTGCTGCAGGATTTCGCCTAGCTTGTCGATCTGCTGGCGCATCTTGCTGCTCTGCTGCTGGCCTTGCTGCCCCTGACGCTGCGGTCGGCCGGCTTGCAGATTGTTCATCATGCGCTGCAATTGCGAGAGCATTTCCTGCGCGGCATCGCGATTGCCGGAACGGGCGAGATTCTCGATCTGGTTCATCATGTTTTCCAGATCGCGTTGGCGCAGCACGTTCTGTGCCTGTTGGTTCATGTTGGCTTGCGGCGCATTCTGCATGCGTTGCGCAAGCTCGCTCATGAACTGCTGCATCGCCTCGCGCAGCTCCTGCATGAGCTTGGCCACTTCTTCATCGGAGGCATTGCGCTGAAGCGCCTCGGAAAGGGCGGTCTGTGCATCGCGCAGGCGCCTTTCCGCCTGCGAAAGATCACCATCCTCGATGCCCAGTGCGATCTCCCAAAGGTAATCCGCCGTGTCCTTCAGCATTTCCTCATTATAGGCGAGCCGCATGCGGGTCTGCGCCGATTGCAGCAGGAGATAATGCGTCGTGTTGGGAATGGTCTCTTCCGGACGCATTCCAACCGCCTCGTTATAGGCGATCGCCTTTGGCATCTGGCGTGTGTCGAGCGAAAAAATCTGCCGCTGTTCGGCAATTGAAGCAGCCAGCGGTTCGGAGAAATTGCGGCCCGGCAGCACCATTTCATGCGGAGGGCTGCGGCCGGTCTGGCCTGCACCGTCAGTCGCCACCAGTGTAATACGCACGCGTTTCCCGGCCATCGGATGTTCGGTCAGGTTGCGGCTGGTCAGCCCCTTGATCTCGCGATTGTTCTGCCGCGGCAGATCGAGCTTGAATTCCGGCGACGGGTAAAGCGCTGTCGCGCCTTCGGCAACGCCGATAGGCTCAATAATTGCGTGAGCTTCCTTCAACCCGTAATCATCCTTGGCGGTGAAGCCGATTTCCAGCGCGCCGTTGACGGCGCGGCGCGGCATGTTGTCGAAGGCGATGCTGGGCGGCTGGTCCGGGATGACATTGAACAACCATTGCTCACCATTGGCGGTTATCATGCCGCTTTCGGTGACATCCATCGCGAAGGTGCGCGGTGCCAAGGGCTGATCCGCCAAAGGAGCCTGCGCCGGAACCGCGACATCACCGCTCGCGCTGTCGGCCCGGGTTGTCTCGGGAGCGAGCTTTTGCAGGGCGCCCGCCATTTCCGGTTCGAAGGTCACTTCTTCGCCGCCATCACCACCGGTCATGCGGATCGTCAGCCTGGAGGACTGCGGCACGGAAACCGCGTCGCGGTTGGTCGCGTCACGCCCAGTCAGGAAAATCGGTGCGCGGCCGGTATAAGAGGGCGGCGTAACCCAGGCATCCAGTCGAATATCGGGATTGAGCGGACCCACGGTCGGTTGGCTGCGGAAGGCATCGGCAATCGTGCCTGCGCCGTTGGAAAAGGAAAATCCGAAGGCAGCGGCCAGAAGAAGGGCGGGAACGGCGCGTAGGGCGAGACGGTCATAACGGGCGATATCGGGCTTCGGCAGACCGGCATTCAGTGCGGCGATACGCTCCGCCATGCGGATCTGGTGTTCCTTCCAGAGCGTTTTGGAAAAAGGCGTGTCGAAGGCCGGTTCGTCTTCCTGTACTCCAACAGGTTGGTGTGCAAGACCGTTGCGATCTTCGAGAAGGCGGGAAGCGTCGTTGTCAGTCGGCCATTTCAGCCGCGCGATCGGCAGGAGAGTGGCAATGAAGGCGAACACGAGCACGAAAACGACGCCGAGCCGCAGAAAATCCGGCATGTGCCGGTAAAGGCCGAACCAGGCAAGCACCAGAAACAGAGCGGCAATAGAGAGCGGCCATAGCGTTTTCGGGGCGATCTTCTCCGAAAGCAGAACGATTTTTGCGAAGAAACGCTTGGCGGCAACCCGGCGGGTAAGGTCCGGCCGCTGCACGAATGCGCCAGTGGAGCGCTTTCTGCCTGTCCTGTCCTCTCCGGCTGTGGTCATCAATCCGTTCTCCCGGTTCTGGCCACGTCAACGCCATTCCCGGAACGGCGAGTTCTCCATATCACAGAGGCAAGGATAACATTCTTTGTGGCGAAGACGAGGGCAGCCAAGCCCTCACCCCCATTTTTTAGGCAGCTTCGCTCAATTGTGATCGGCTGCAAGCGGATCAGTCGAGCCAGGCGGGCACGGAATCGAGGGCGATCAGCTCTTCATACGTACCGCGGGGGCGGATGACGTGGAATTTGTCACCCTTGACCAGCACTTCCGGCACCAGCAGGCGGGAATTATAGGTTCCTGCCTGCACCGCACCATAGGCGCCAGCGGAACTGACGGCGATGAGATCGCCCGGTTGCGGTGCGGCCATCTCACGGTCCAGCGCCAGATAATCGCCGGTTTCGCAGACCGGGCCGACGATATCGGCCTTGATGCGCGGCGTATCCTCTGCCGGTTGCACCACCGGGCGGATGCCGTGATAGGCCTCATACAGTGTCGGACGGATGAGGTCGTTCATCGCGCCGTCAACGATTACAAAGGTCTTTTCGCCGCCATCCTTCACATAGATGACTTCCGTTACCAGAATGCCGGCATTACCGACGATCAGACGGCCGGGCTCGGTGACGATCTTGCAGTCGAGGCTTTTCAACTCGTTCTTGACGATATGCGCATAGGCATCCGGCAGCGGCGGCGGATTGTTGTCGTCGCGGTAGGGAATGCCGAGGCCGCCGCCGATATCGACATGGCTGATGGTGTGGCCATCGGTTCGCAGGGCCTCGACGAGTTCGCGCAGCAGCCGGAAGGCGTCTTCGAAAGGCTGCAACTCGGTGATCTGGCTGCCGATATGCATGTCGATGCCGGTCACTTCGATGCCGGGCAGCGTTGAGGCACGGGCATAGACGGCGCGCGCCCGCTCATAGGAAATGCCGAACTTGTTTTCTTTCTTGCCGGTGGAAATCTTGGCGTGGGTGCGCGCATCCACATCAGGGTTGATGCGGAAGGAGACATGCGCCCGCTTGCCCGCCTTGATGGCGCGCAGATTGAGGACTTCCAGCTCCGGCTCGGATTCGATGTTGAAACAATAAATGCCCACATCCAGCGCATAATCTATTTCCGCAACCGTCTTGCCGACGCCGGAGAACATGATGCGGTTTGCCGGCACGCCAGCAGCCAGAGCGCGACGCAATTCACCGCCGGAGACGACGTCGATGCCGGCGCCGAGCTTTGCCAGCGTCTTCAGCACCGCCTGGTTGGAATTGGCCTTCATGGCATAACAGACCATGGCGTCCACATCCGCAAACGCACCTGAGAACACCTTGTAGTGGCGCTCCAGGGTTGCGGTCGAATAGACGTAGAAGGGCGTGCCGACCGCCTTGGCGATCTCGGGCATGGGCACGTTTTCGGCGTGCAGCACGCCGTCGATATAGCCAAAATGGTTCACGGCTTTTTACCCGTCAGAGAAGCTTGTCGAGAATGAAGGGCCGTTCCGCCGTTGCCGGCTTCGGCTCACTGCCATCGGCGGCGCGCTTGTTGCGCATTTCGACCGGCGTGCTCGGCGGATCGATGTCGCCCTTGCGCCCGCAGGCGGTGAGAGCGAGGCTTACGGCAAGCGTCATGCCGATGGGAACGATGAGTTTGCGCACGGATTTTGAAAGCATGGGCCTGTCCAAAGGAAATATGTGCATCTCTGATAACGAAAAACAGGGCGCTTGTGCACCCTGTTTCTTGTGATCGCAGCGTAACGTGATTTTGTCAGTTGCGGCCGCGCCACCAGGCGATTTGTTTGCGCACCTCCGAAGGAGCCGTGCCGCCGAAGCTTGTGCGACTGGCGACCGATGCTTCCACCGAAAGAACATCGAAAACGCTGTTGGTGATGCCGGGGTGGATGGCCTGCAATTCTTCCAGCGAAAGATCGGCGAGATCGCAGCCTTTCTTTTCCGCCAGCGCCACGGCATTGCCGGTCACATGGTGGGCATCGCGGAAGGGCAGACCTGCTTCTCGCACCAGCCAGTCGGCCAGATCTGTCGCGGTGGAATAACCTGAACCCGCCGCTGCGCGCATGCGGTCCTTGCGTACTTCGAGGTCGCGGATCATGCCGGTCATGGCGGCGATCGCCAGTTCCAGGCTTTCGGCGGCGTCGAAAACCTGTTCCTTGTCTTCCTGCATGTCCTTGGAATAGGCGAGCGGCAGACCCTTCATCACGGTGAGGAGAGCGATCAGCGAGCCGTTGATGCGGCCGGTCTTGGCGCGCACCAGCTCAGCGGCATCAGGGTTCTTCTTCTGCGGCATGATCGACGAGCCTGTGGAAAAGGCGTCCGACAGCCGGATGAAACCAAATTGCGGCGTCGACCAGATGACGATCTCTTCGGCAAGACGCGACAGATGCGTGGCGCAGATGGAGGCGATCGACAGGAATTCCAGCGCGAAATCGCGGTCGGAAACGGTGTCGATGGAGTTGCGGGTCGGCTCGCGGAAACCGAGCGCCTTGGCCGTCATGTGGCGATCAATCGGATAGCCGGTGCCGGCAAGGGCGGCCGCACCAATCGGGCTTTCGTCCATGTGCTCGATGGCGTGGCGTACGCGGGCGCGGTCACGGCCGAACATTTCCACATAGGCCATGCAATGATGGCCGAAGGTGACAGGCTGCGCCGTCTGCAAATGCGTGAAGCCGGGCATGACCGTATCGGCGTTTTCCTCGGCGCGGTCGAGGAAGGCAGCGATGAGCGCCGTCAGCATGCCTTCGGTCTTCTGCAATTCTTCCTTGACCCACAGGCGGAAATCGAGCGCCACCTGGTCGTTGCGCGAGCGGGCGGTGTGCAGACGGCCGGCGGCCGGGCCGATGAGGGTGGCAAGCCGCGCTTCGATATTCATGTGAATATCTTCGAGCTTGCGGGAGAATTCGAAGCTGCCGGATTCGATCTCTGACAGGATCGTGTTCAGGCCTTCGCTGATCTTGTCTTTATCTTCAGGCGAAATAATGCCTTTAGATGCCAGCATGGCGGCATGCGCCATAGAGCCGCGGATATCCTGGGCGTAAAGTTTCTTGTCGAAGCCGATGGAGGCATTTATCTCTTCCATGATGGCAGATGGCCCGGAAGCGAAACGCCCGCCCCACATCTGGTTGGAGGATTTCTGATCTGTGCCGTCAGCCATGTGTGATGCCCTGGAGTATTCGATGACAGAGAAAAGGCCATTCAGGCTTCCTTCCGCCAAATTGGTTGCAATTGCTGCCGTTGCCGGTGTGCTCGCCGGTGCGGGCGCGGTCTGGTTCAGGCATATTGGGTCTGAGGGCCCGGTTCAAGGGGCAGCGGTGGCCGACGCCGGTTTATGTGAAGGTGCGGCGAACCGCATTGCGACGCTGAAACCCTTTCTGAAGGGCCAGGTGGCGGCTATGTCGGCGGCAGACACCCCGCGCGTTATTCCGCTCTCCTTCAAAGGGCCGGAGGGGAAAGATATGAGCCTTGCCGATCTCAAGGGTAAAGCGGTGCTGCTCAATCTCTGGGCGACGTGGTGCGTGCCCTGCCGGGAAGAAATGCCGGCGCTGAACGCGCTGGAGAAGGAAAAGGGCGGTAACGGCTTTGAAGTCGTGGCTGTTAACATCGATACGGGCGGGGATGAAAAGCCGAAAGCCTTCATGGACGAATACAAGATCGATTCCCTGAAGCACTATCGCGACAGTTCCATGGGCGTTTTCAACGTTCTCAAAAAGGAAGGCCTCGCCTTTGGCCTGCCCGCAACCTTGCTGCTGGACGAAAACGGGTGCCTGCTCGGCGCCATGAACGGCCCGGCGGCGTGGGATAGCGAAGATGCGAAGGCGCTGATATCGGCAGTCAAATGACTGCCGATAAGACTTTTCAAACTCAGTATAGCGGGTCCACCGATACACCGTAATAAAGGCCTCGGCCGACACGACCCTGATTGCCTTCAAGGGTAATGCCAAACCCGGCTTCAATTTCCTTCAATATTGCAGCTTTGATGGAGGCGCTGGTTGATGCCTTATATGTAATGGCGTAATCCAGATCCGCCTTGAAAGCAGAACGTACAATATGTGCATTTTGCTTCTTGCGTTGTTTCCGAAGGATATTGCGGCACTCCGGCCCCAGCGTCCTTTCTATGGCTTCGAGTTTGTCGAGGCCGTATTCGAGATATTCGATATTGCTGAACCTGATTGTCAGGTTGTTCACATATTGCGCGCTGCTTGAAAATCCGAGTTTCTGCAGATTGTCTGCATTGAAGGAGAAATCCTTCTTTCGCCCGAAATCACTGATTTCGCCCCTCCCTTTTTCAGGGCTGCCAGGGAACGTCACATATTCCGGAGAGCAGATGTAACCAAGCGAGATATCGTCTTTGTCGTTATATCGATTGGTCTTTTTCCAGACGATGTTACCTGGACCAAAGCTGGTGCTGGGCGGCACCGTCGTGAGATAACCAGCCCTTCTGACAATCTCCCGCGGATTTTCCGAAACGCAACCGCTCGCGAGAATGGCGACAATAGACATTGCAATATGAATTTTCATGTAAGCCCCCAAAAGAATCACAGCATGATCTTGGGTTCGCACGCACTGCGCGTCTACTTACTTTATAATCGTATAGATTGCATTGTCGCCCGGTTGCCTTCTGCGGTGGAGCAACGAAAGAACAGTGAAGGTTCTATCGTGTCGGAACCGGCGTCTCGCCGCGGTAATCATAAAAACCGCGGCCGGACTTGCGGCCGAGCCAGCCGGCTTCGACATATTTGACCAGCAGCGGGCAAGGGCGGTATTTGCTGTCGGACAGGCCGTCATGCAGCACCTGCATGATCGACAAACAGGTATCGAGGCCGATGAAGTCTGCGAGCTGCAGCGGACCCATCGGGTGGTTCGCGCCGAGGCGCATGGCGGTGTCGATGGCTTCCACGGAGCCAACGCCCTCATAAAGCGTATAGATTGCCTCGTTGATCATCGGCAGAAGGATGCGGTTGACGATGAAGGCCGGGAAATCTTCGGCGACGGTGATCGCCTTTTCGAGCGTCCGCACATAGTCCTTGGCCGCATCGAAGGTCTTTTCATTGGTGGCGATGCCGCGCACCAGTTCCACCAGTTTCATGACCGGCACCGGGTTCATGAAGTGGATGCCCATGAACTGTTCCGGACGGTCGGTGGCAGAGGCAAGCCGGGTGATGGAAAGTGAAGACGTGTTGGTGGCGAGAAGCGCCTCCGGCTTCAGGACCGGGCAGATCTGCGCATAGATCTTGCGCTTGATCTCTTCGTTCTCGGTGGCAGCCTCGATGACGAGGTCCATGGGTGCTAGATCGTTGACATCGGTCGAACCGCTGATGAGCGCCAGGGCCTGCTTGCGGGCCTCGTCGGAAAGCTTGCCGTTGGTGACCTGGCGCGCGAGATTGCCGTTGATGGTGGCAAGGCCGGCCTCGATGCCGTCTTTGGAAAGATCGTAAATATGAACCCTGTAGCCGGCAACCGCAGAGACATGTGCGATGCCGCACCCCATCTGACCGGCTCCGATGACACCGATGTTCTTAAAGGGGGCGGTCATATGCTGTTCTCCCATGTGCTGCATGTGCAAATTCGCTGGCGATGTTACGCATATCGCCGAAAAAGAGAAGGCGGCGCGTTCAAAAAACGCGCCGCCTTCATCATCTATTTGAAATCAGAGGGACTTTTGCAGTTCCGGCAATGCCTCGAAGAGGTCCGCCACAAGGCCGTAATCGGCAACCTGGAAGATCGGCGCTTCTTCGTCCTTGTTGATGGCGACGATGACCTTGCTGTCCTTCATGCCGGCCAGATGCTGGATGGCACCGGAAATGCCCGCCGCGATGTAAAGCTGTGGGGCGACGACCTTGCCGGTCTGGCCCACCTGCCAGTCATTCGGCGCATAGCCGGCATCGACGGCAGCGCGCGATGCACCAACGGCAGCACCGAGCTTGTCGGCGACAGGAAGGATGACTTCCTTGAATTTTTCCGAAGAACCGAGAGCACGGCCACCCGAGATGATGATCTTGGCGGAGGTCAGTTCCGGACGGTCGGACGAGGCCAGTGCATCAGAAACGAAAGAGGAGACGCCGGGGTTTTCAGCGGCGGCGATCGTCTCGACCGCTGCCGAACCGCCTTCTGCCGCTGCCGCAAAGGCCGTCGGGCGCACGGTGATGACCTTCTTGCCATCGGTTGCCTGAACGGTCTGGATGGCATTGCCGGCATAGATCGGGCGCTTGAAGGTATCCGGGCTGACAACTTCGATGATTTCCGAGACCTGAGCCACGTCGAGAAGCGCAGCAACACGCGGCGTGACGTTCTTTGCCGAGGCGGTCGCAGGAGCGATGATGACGTCATAGGACGGGGCAAGCGAAACGATCAGCGCCGCCAGCGGTTCCGCCAGCTGGTTTGCATAGGATGCATCGTCGGCAAGCAGCACCTTGGAAACACCGGAAAGTTTTGCTGCGGCGTCGGCAGCGCCCCTGGCGCCGGATCCGGCGACCAGCACATGGACGTCGCCGCCAATCTGAGTTGCCGCCGTCAGGGTCTTTGCCGTCAGGTCGGAAAGGGTTGCGTTGTCGTGTTCTGCCAGAAGAAGAATGGCCATGAGAATATCTCCCTTTTCCGAAACCTTAGAGGACGCCGTCGGCTTTGAGCTTTTCGACCAGCTCGGCAACCGAGCCCACCTTGATGCCGGCCTTGCGGCCCGCCGGCTCTTCGGTCTTCAACACCTTCAGGCGCGGCGAAACATCGACGCCGAAATCGGCCGGAGCCTTCTTGTCGAGCGGCTTCTTTTTCGCCTTCATGATGTTCGGCAGCGAGGCATAACGCGGCTCGTTCAAACGAAGATCGGTGGTGACGACAGCGGGAAGCTTCAGTTCCACCGTCTGCAGGCCGCCATCGACTTCGCGGGTCACCGCAACCTTGCCGTCGGCAGGCACGACCTTTGAGGCGAAGGTGCCCTGGCCCCAGCCGAGGAGGGCTGCCAGCATCTGGCCGGTCTGGTTCGAATCGTCGTCAATCGCCTGCTTGCCGACAATGACGAGACCGGGCTGCTCAGCCTCGGCCACGCCCTTCAGGAGCTTGGCGACAGCGAGCGGCTCGACCGTTTCATCGGTCTCGATCAGGATGGCGCGATCGGCACCCATCGCGAGCGCGGTGCGCAGCGTTTCTTCCGCCTTGGCAGGTCCAATGGAGACGACGACGACTTCTTCAGCCTTGCCGGCTTCCTTCAGGCGAAGGGCCTCTTCCACCGAGATTTCGTCGAACGGGTTCATCGACATCTTCACATTGGCAAGCTCAACGCCAGAACCATCCGCCTTCACGCGGATCTTCACGTTGTAATCGACGACTCGTTTAACGGGGACAAGGATTTTCATCGGCGGCTTTCCTCAAACTCCTGTCCGCTTGGCAGTGCCGAGCGGACCTCCAAAAACAGGTTGGCGACATGGATAAGCATTTTTCCCGCAATTACAACGGAGCAATCTTCATTATCGCATGCACACAAGGCATATCTTACGTTGACGTTAACGTAAATACTCTATCTCTGACGTGACCTCTCATCTACCCCCGTCATAGCCGCGTTCGATTTGCGACAACCCCGCCGTTTGCGACGTATTTTTGAACTGCGCCGCCCTCGGCGGGACAATGGTGCGATCAAACAGGGGAACGCCCCGTCTGCGCATGAAAATTACCATGATGGCGCCCGCCAAGATGCCGCCGACATGCGCGCCCCAGGAGACGTTCTCTTCCAGCCCGAGCGCCAGCATCAGGAACTGCTGGCCGATCCACAGCGCCAGGGGAATGAAGGCGGGCAGTGGAAGCGGAATGCGCATGAGGACCAGCACCCAGACGCGCACTTTTGGATGCAGCAGGAAATAGGCCGCGACGACGCCGGAAACCGCACCCGAGGCACCGATCAGTGGTCCTTCCGAGGTGGGTGCGACGAAACCGTGAAACAGCGCGCCGGCGATGGCACAGGCGAGATAGAAGATCAGGAAACGAAAATGGCCGAGCGCATCCTCGACATTGTCGCCGAAGACCCAGAGAAACAGCATGTTGCCGGCCAGATGCCAGAAATCGAGATGAAGAAAGGCATAGGTGATGGCGGTGAGGTCATCAGGCACGACCTGCAGGGCGGGTTCCAGATAGGCGTAATCGAACACCACGGCGGGAATGAAGCCGAGGCCGAGGGCAGCGGCATTGGCTTCGGTGTCGCTGGCCAGCACGCCGGTAAACAGCCAGACCAGCACGTTGACCACGATCAGGCCGATGGTGACATATTGCAGCCGGATATGCTTGAGGGAATTCGCATCGTGCAGCGGTATGAACATCGAACGCCCTTTGGTTGCGTCGTTGAAACGCCTTAGCGGTTCTTGCCCGGAACCCACAATATGTCGGCCTTACCGGCATCATTGGCGAAACGGGCCGCGACAAACAGGAAGTCGGAGAGGCGATTGGCATATTTGATGGCGGCCGGGCTGACGATCTCATTCCCGGTGACGGAAAGCTCCACCATCAGCCTTTCTGCGCGCCGGCAAACCGTGCGTGCCAAATGCAGATTTGCCGCCGCGGCGCTGCCGCCCGGCAGCACGAACGACGTCAACGGTTCGAGGGTGGCGTTGAGGTCGTCGATTTCGCTTTCCAGCCGTGTGACCTGGCTTTCGACTATACGCAACGGTTCGTAACGCAGCGGTTCGCCATCGTCAGGCGTGGCAAGATCGGCGCCAAGGTCGAAAAGATCGTTCTGGATGCGGAAAAGCATGGCATCCAGCTTTTCCAGCCCAGCCGTGTGAAGCCGCGCGACACCGATGGCCGAATTGGTCTCGTCCACCGTGCCATAGGCTTCGACGCGCAGATCGTGCTTCGGTCGGCGCGGGCCGGAAACCAGCGCCGTCGTGCCCTTGTCGCCGGTGCGGGTGTAGATCTTGTTCAGTTTCACCATGTCAGCGGCCGCCTCCGGTGAGCCAGAGGGTGAGCATGATCAGAGCGATGGCAATGGCCTGCAGAAGCAGGCGAAGCTGCATCAGCTTGTTGGACCGGTTGGCGTCCTGTCCCTTCAGCATGTTGAAGAGGCCGCGTATCAACACGATGACGACAAGCCCCATGACGATAAGGGCCAGAACGGTGGTGAAGCCGGACATGCGGTATTACTCCTCCTCAATCGAATCTGCGCAGCAGACGATAGAAAAGTCCGGCAGGCAAGAGCCGTTTCAGCATAAGCCCCTGTTTGGCCGGAACGGTAACGGGATAATGTGGTTTCGGCCTTGCAGCCGTCAGGGCGTGTTTCAGCACGGCATAAACGGCATCCGGGCCGAGCTTGTGACGGTTGACGGGGCCGGAACCATCCATACGCGCCAGCTGGCGTTTATATTCTGCCGCATGGGCCGAATTTTCGAGATCGATATGCTCATTGATATGAGCAAGCGCCGTCGCGGTGAATTTCGACGTGATCGGGCCGGGTTCGATCAGACTGACATGGATACCGCTGCCCTGAAGCTCCATGCGCAGGGTGACGCCCAGCCCCTCAAGCGCGAATTTCGAAGCGGTGTAGGCGCCGCGATAGCGATAGGGCACGAGCCCGAGAATGGACGAGCAATGCACGATGCGGCCCGCACCACGCGCCCGCATAAAGGGAATGACCCGCCGCGTCAGATCGTGCCAGCCGAAGACATTGGTTTCGAACTGGGCTCTCAGCGCTTCGACTGGCAGGTCCTCCACCGCGCCCGGCTGGCCATAGGCGCCATTGTTGAAAAGCGCATCGATGCGGTCGCCGGTGCGGGCGGAGACGGTGTCCACCAGCGCGGCGATGGTTTCGGGCTTTGTGTAATCCATGATCAGGGTTTCTATGCCCTGATTTTCGAGGGCTGCCATGTCAGCGATGCGCCGCACGGTGGCAAAAACCCGCCAGCCGTCCCGGTGGAGCGCGCCGGCGCAATAGGCGCCGATCCCCGAGGAACATCCGGTGATGATGATGACGGGTTTTTCAGACATTTGCCGCTCCGGGAAACCGACTGTCGCTCTGGTCCGATTACCCGGCCCGTTAAAATCCAATCGCGCGAAATCCGTGTCCTTCGGGAACCGAAAGGTCAGCTTGCGCGCTGTACAAAACGAAGCTGATTTCCCATATTCGGGGCGAAGTTACAAATGAAATGCCGATGAATGGAGGCGACATGGTTGCCGCAGTGCGCCTGGCAGGCAAGGTTGCCTTCGATGCCTATTCCCATTTCGCCGAGGATGACGGCTGGGCGATGGCGAGCCACATGGCGCTGTCCATCCTGCTGGCGCTGTTTCCGTTCCTGATCTTCGGCACGGCGCTGGCCGGTTTTCTGGGCGCCGACCAGTTCTCAGAAACGGCGGTGCATCTGATTTTCGACACCTGGCCGGAAGCAATTGCCGGTCCGCTGGCAGCTCAGGTACAGCAGGTTCTCACCATCCCGCGCGGCGGCCTGCTGACGATTTCGGTGCTGGCGGCCGCATACTTCGCCTCGAACGGCGTCGAGGCGCTGCGCATTTCGCTGAACCGCGCCTATCGCGTCACGGAAACGCGCTGGTGGTATGTGACCCGGCTGCTCAGCCTGCTTTATGTCCTGATTGCCGTTGTGGTCTTTGCCGGCATCAGCACCGTGCTCGTCGCCGTGCCGGTCGCCATGTCCTTCGCCGAACGGCGGTTTCCGTGGCTGACGGATGTGCTGAACACCATCTCCAGCCTCGGTCTTTATGGCACCATCGTGGTGCTGACGGCGGGGCTGGTGGCGGCGCATCTGTGGCTACCCGCAGGCAAGCGCCGCATCTGGGATGTCTGGCCGGGTATTTTGCTGACGATGATATTCTGGGTCATCGGCGCGGCTATCTTCGCCTATTATCTCTCCACCTTCGCCAATTATGCCGCCACCTATGCCGGTCTCGCCTCCGTCATGGTGGTTCTGGTGTTCCTTTATATGGTCGGCGTCATCTTCATGCTCGGCGCGGAGGTGAATGCCGCGTTGATGAAATACAAGGTCCGGCAGATCATCCGCCGTAACATCGGCGGCAATGGCGCGCGCCGCGGGCAGGCGCTAGAGGAGGCCGACAAGCCGGCGGATATCTGAGGGCGTCGCTCCTTCCGCGCGAAGGGCGGAAAGCCCGGTACTGCCTTCGCTTTTCGAAAGCTTGCGCCCGTCCGTGCCCAGAATCAGCCGGTGATGATGATAAGCGGGCTGCGGTAGCTCCAGCAGCTGCTGCAGCAGCCGGTGGATGGCGGTGGCATGGAAGAGATCCATGCCGCGCACCACATGGGTGATCCCCTGCAGTGCATCATCAATAACAACGGAAAGATGATAGCTCGAAGGCGCGTCGGAACGCGACAGCACCACATCGCCCCAGAGCGCGGGCAGGGCCTCGATCTGCCCCGTCACCCCGTCGCCGCTCTCCTGCCAGAACAGGGGGGTGCGGGCGGCGCGGATCGCCTTGTCCATGTCGAGCCGCCAGGCGTGTTGCCGGCCGGATGCGAGCAGGGCCGCCCGTTCCGCCTTCGGCCTCTCGCGGTCGACGGACGGATAGAGCGGCGCTCCGTCAGGATCGCGCGGCCATGTCCCGCCTTCCGCTTCGAAGGCACCGACAATGGCCCTGGCTTCGCCACGGCTGAGAAAGGCGGGATAGGCAAGATCCGCCTCGATCAGCTTGTGCAGCGCCATCCGGTACTCATCGAAATGCTCCGATTGTCGCCGCACTGGCTCTTCCCAAGAGAGTTCCAGCCAGCCGAGATCATCATAGATCGCCTGCTCCAGCTTCGGCGTGCAGCGCGTCTGGTCTATATCCTCTATACGCAGCAGAAAGCGGCCGCCATTTTTCAGCGCCATGTCATGGTTCAGGAATGCGGAAAGCGCATGGCCGAGATGCAGCGGGCCGTTGGGGCTTGGCGCGAAACGGTAAACCGGTTTTTGACGGATGGATGAAGGCATGGTTTCTTCTGCCATGTTTTAATGCACCCCGCCAGCGGGCTGGCGGCATATGGAATGACCGACATGAAAATCATCACCGGGATGGATGACATCAGCGAAGGGCTGGAGCATCTCGCCCGCCTCGACCCCGCACTTGCCCCTGTCATTGAGATAGCCGGTCCGCTGGAACTGCGCATCCACGAGCCCGGCTTTGCCGGCCTTGCTCATATCGTCGTCTCGCAGATGGTGTCGCGCGCCAGTGCCAATGCCATCTGGGCGCGTATTCTCACCGGCACCGGCGGCGCGGTCACGGCGGAAAATTATCTCGCCGCACCGGAGGAGTTGCGCGCCACCTTTGGCCTTTCGCGCGCCAAGGCGACGACGCTGGAAGGACTGGCTCGCGCCGTTACCGAAGGACAGATCGACCTTGACGGCGTGGTGCGCAAGGAGGGGAGTGCAGCCCTTTCTGAACTGGTGGCGCTTCGTGGCATAGGCCCATGGACGGCAGAGGTATATCTGATGTTCTGCGGAGGCCATCCGGATATTTTTCCCGTTGGCGATGTGGCGCTGAGATCAGCGGTGGCACATGCGCTCGATCTGGAGATCAGGCCGGAAGCGAAATGGCTCGCGGAACGCGCGACACTCTGGTCGCCATGGCGCTCCGTCGCCGCCCGGCTTTTCTGGGGTTATTACGCCAACATCATGCGGCGCGCGATGGTGCCAATGCCCTGAGCGGGGTCAAAAATCGGCAATCCGATAGGGCAGGGCGCCGCGTGAAAGATGATCGAAATGCAGCTTGCGTTTCAGCGGCGGCACGGCGCGCTGCACGCAATCCACCCTTTCGCACACCCGACAGGAAATGCCGATCGGTTTGAAGGAAGCCGCATTGCCGAGATCGAGCGTGTCGGCGTAGACGAAATTCTGCGCATGGGAAATCTCGCAGCCGAGTGCGATGGCGTAACGCGGTCTTTCCGTATTGAAACCGGCGCCGGCCTTTTCGATCTGGGTGGCGATGGAAAGATAGCGCACGCCGTCAGGTGTTTCCGCCAGCTGCCGCACGATCCTGTCGGAGCTTTCGAAAGCCTGATGGATATTCCACAGCGGACAGGCCGCGCCGAACCGGGCAAATTGCAGCCGCGTGGCGCTGTGGCGTTTGGTGATGTTGCCGGCGCGGTCGATCTTGGCGAAAAAGATCGGTACGCCTTTCATGCCCGGGCGCTGCAGGGTGCTCAGCCGGTGGGCCACCTGCTCAAGGCTTGCGCCGAAACGCACGGCGAGAAGTTCGAGATCATGGCGCAGTTCCTGTGCCGCCCGGTGAAATTGTCCATAAGGTAGGATGAGCGCTGCGGCAAAATAATTGTGCAGTCCGATACGACAGATTTCGGCCGCTTCCGTGTTGCGGAAACCGGCGCCGGCCAGCACCCTGTCCACCGTCGGGCCGGCGTGAAGCTGGGCGATCTGCAACGCGAGCTGAAAACAGCGGGTGGATGCGGCCATGTAGGAACTGAGGGCGAGCGTTTTGCCGACAGGATCGAAATGCCGGATCAGCCCGCCTGCCGCCGCGGTTCTTGTGATATGGATGCCGTAACGGTTCCTGAGATGCGCTGACAGAATGCTGTCGGTCTCGCCTCCCTCGATCTCCAGTTCCTGCGCCAGCTCCTCGGCCAGAAGATCAATCTCGGCAACGTAATTGTCGACGAAGTGAAAGAAATCGCGGACCTCCTCATAGGGGGTTCTTTCAACCTGTGCGGTGCCGCGGCCCAGGCGGTCATCCAGTTGCACCAGCTGTTCGCTGTTCTGGCGATAGGCCTGATGGGCCCGCAGCAGCGCATGGGCAAAACCAGGTGCGTTCTGGGCAATCAGCTTCAACTCCTGAAGCCCCGGCTCATAATTCATGAACAGCGGGTCCTTCAGCGCCTCGCGCACGGCGGAAACCAGCCGGTCGCTTTCGCCTGTCGCCAGTTCCGCCATGTCGAGCTGGAATTTTTCCACCAGCGTCACCAGAACGCTGGCCGAAACGGGGCGCTGGTTGTTTTCGATCTGGTTCAGATAGCTCGCGGAAATGCCCAGCCGTTCGGCAAATTGCGCCTGCGTGGCGCGGGCATTTTCGCGAAGGCCGCGCACCTTGCGGCCGATGAAGAGTTTTTCCGTCGCCATGTTGCAACTTTGCAAAATTAAATATTGCAAATATTTATGGCACGCATACGCGCACGATCAAGGCTTCTGGCAGAGTATTTTCTGGGTTATTGATCTTGGCATAACGCATGGAGGATACATGCCCGGCATTCTGGAGCAGTTGGAAACGCGGCGGGAAGAGGCTCGGCTCGGTGGCGGCGTCAAGCGCATCGAGGCGCAGCACGCAAAGGGCAAGCTGACGGCGCGCGAGCGCATCGACGTACTCTTGGATGAGGGTTCCTTCGAAGAATACGACATGTATGTCACCCACCGAGCGGTGGATTTCGGCATGGCGGGCCAGAAGATCGCGGGCGACGGCGTCGTGACCGGTTGGGGCACCATCAATGGCCGGCAGGTCTATGTGTTTTCCCAGGATTTCACCGTGCTCGGCGGTTCGCTATCCGAGACCCATGCGCAGAAAATCTGCAAGATCATGGATATGGCGGTGCGTAACGGCGCGCCTGTTATCGGCCTCAACGACAGCGGCGGCGCGCGCATTCAGGAAGGCGTGGCCTCGCTTGGCGGTTATGCTGATGTCTTCAAGCGTAATGTCGTCGCCTCCGGCGTCGTGCCACAGATCTCCGTCATCATGGGGCCATGTGCGGGTGGTGCGGTTTATTCGCCTGCTATGACCGATTTCATCTTCATGGTGCGCGATACCTCCTACATGTTCGTGACGGGGCCGGATGTGGTGAAGACGGTGACGAACGAGATCGTCACGGCCGAAGAACTGGGCGGCGCCTCGACCCATACCAAAAAATCTTCCGTCGCTGACGGCGCTTACGAAAACGACATCGAGACGCTGGAACATGTGCGGCTGCTCTTTGATTTTCTGCCGCTCAACAATCGCGAAAAGCCGCCGGTGCGGCCGTTCCACGACGATCCGGCGCGCCTGGAAGCGCGGCTCGATACGCTGATCCCCGACAGTTCCAACAAGCCCTATGACATGAAGGAACTGATCCACGCGCTGGCCGACGAGGGCGATTTCTTCGAATTGCAGGAGGCCTTTGCCCGAAACATCATCACCGGCTTCATTCGTCTCGAAGGCCAGACGGTCGGCGTCGTCGCCAACCAGCCGATGGTGCTGGCCGGCTGCCTCGATATCGACAGTTCGCGCAAGGCCGCCCGCTTCGTGCGCTTCTGCGACGCCTTCAACATTCCGTTGCTGACGCTGGTGGATGTGCCGGGTTTCCTGCCAGGCACGGCCCAGGAATATGGCGGCGTCATCAAGCACGGCGCAAAACTTCTCTTCGCCTATTCGGAGGCGACAGTGCCGATGGTGACGCTGATCACCCGCAAGGCCTATGGCGGGGCTTACGACGTGATGGCCTCCAAACATATCGGCGCGGACGTCAACTACGCCTGGCCAACGGCCGAAATTGCCGTGATGGGTGCCAAGGGCGCGGCGGAAATCCTCTATCGTTCCGAGCTTGCCGATCCCGAGAAGATCGCTGCGCGCACAAGAGAATATGAGGAGCGTTTCGCCAATCCCTTCGTCGCGGCGGAGCGCGGATTTATCGATGAGGTCATCATGCCGCATTCCTCGCGCCGCCGCATCGCCCGCGCGTTTGCGTCGCTGCGCAACAAGAGCGTGGAAACCCGCTGGAAGAAACACGACACCATTCCGCTCTGATCTGCTGAAGGGCTGGAAAAATGCTTCGGCCACCTTACTATATGGATGTTCAGGCGCCCGGATGTCCGGATGTCCTCTTGAAACGCACAAGGACACATTTTCATGGCCGAAAAATCCTCAGCAGATAATTTCCCCGCCGGATATGAAGTGCCCAAGGTCTGGACCTGGGACAAGGGCAATGGCGGCCAGTTCGCCAATATCAACCGGCCGATCGCCGGTCCCACCCATGAAAAGGAACTTCCCGTCGGCAAGCATCCGCTGCAGCTTTATTCGCTGGCGACGCCGAATGGCCAGAAGGTCACCATCATGCTGGAAGAATTGCTTGCCGCCGGCCACAAGGGCGCCGAATACGATGCCTGGCTGATCAAGATCGGCGAAGGCGACCAGTTTGGTTCCGGTTTTGTCGAGGTCAACCCGAACTCCAAGATCCCGGCGCTGATGGACCATTCGACGCCTGAGCCGACGCGCGTTTTCGAAAGCGGCTCCATCCTCGTTTACCTCGCGGAAAAATTCGGCGCCTTCCTGCCGAAGGAGGGCAATGCGCGCACGCAGGCGCTGAACTGGCTGTTCTGGCAGATGGGCTCCGCCCCCTTCCTTGGCGGTGGTTTCGGCCATTTTTATGCCTATGCGCCGATCAAGATCAAATACGCCATCGATCGTTACGCCATGGAAGTCAAACGCCAGCTCGACGTGCTGGATCGCCATCTCGCCGAAAACCGTTATCTCGCCGGTTCGGAATACACGATTGCCGACATGGCGGTATGGCCGTGGTATGGCAAGATCGCGCTTGGCCAGGCATATGGCGATGCGGGTGCTTTCCTTGAAGCAGACGGTTATAAGAACGTCATGCGCTGGACACTGGAAATCGGCGAACGCCCTGCTGTAAAACGCGGCGTGATCGTCAACAAGACCTCCGGCGATCCGTCTGAACAATTGCATGAACGCCACGATGCCTCCGACTTCGACACGAAGACGCAGGACAAGATCGGCAAGGCGTAACAGATACGAGAAGGACTAAAGATGGCGAACCTGCCCGAAATGACAAAACACAAGGGATTTCCCTCCGGAATGCCGAGCACGGGCGTCCAGTTCACCATCCGCCGCGCCAACCCCAAAGGGGTAACACCGATCAAGATGATACCCCGCCGGGCGCGCAACGACACCAAGGAGCATCGCATCGATGCCGCCTTTCTGCACTCGCTCTGGCACCATTTCGGTGCCGAGCCCTTCGAGCGCGGCAATCTCGACGCCGCCCGCCTCAACCTGCTTTTCGGCCGCGAGGTCGTACCTGCGGAGAAAAATTTCGACCCTGTTTCCTATCAGGCAATGCTCGTCATAGACGAACGCGTCGCCCGGCAGAATTTCCCGGAATCCTTCGAGAACTTTTTCGAGATTTGAGGCCTCCGTCATCCGCCAAAGGGGGAGCGAAGTTCTATGTCGACAGCAACCAGCAAATTTTTAAGTTACGTGCTGCGCCATGCGCCTGAGAGCATCGGCCTCACCCTGGACGATCAGGGCTGGGCAGATGTCTCAGATTTGTTAGCGAAGGCAAATTCGAGCGGCACGTCACTTGATGAGGTGGGCCTACGGGCGGTGGTTGCCGAAAGTGACAAGAAGCGCTTCACGCTGTCGGAAGACGGTCGTCGCATTCGGGCCGCGCAAGGTCATTCCGTGAAAGTTGATCTTGGTATAGCTCCCGTCGAGCCTCCGCCTCGGCTTTTTCACGGCACAGCGACGCGCTTCCTTGAGGCTATCCTGCAGGAAGGATTGCGCCCCGGCAGTCGGCAACAAGTCCATCTTTCTGCAGATATTGCGACGGCACGTGAGGTTGGCCGGCGCCATGGAAAGCCAGCCATTCTGCTTGTAGATGCCAAACGGATGTTTGCTGATGGCCATAGTTTTTATCAGGCAGAGAACGGTGTCTGGCTGACGAACGCTGTCGCTGTTGGCTATCTGATGCTGATTGAAAACGATGTTGCAGAAAGCGATGGCAAATGATCAAGAAAATCCTTATCGCCAATCGCGGCGAGATTGCCTGCCGGGTCATCAAGACGGCGAAGAAGATGGGCATCGCCACCGTTGCGGTCTATTCGGATGCCGATGCCAATGCGCTGCATGTGAGACAGGCAGATGAAGCCGTTCATATCGGCCCGGCACCCTCGTCACAGTCCTATATCGTCATCGACAAGATCCTTGAGGCGATCAAGAAGACCGGAGCGGATGCGGTCCATCCGGGCTACGGATTCCTGTCGGAAAACGCTGCCTTTGCGCAGGCGCTGGAAAAGGCGGGTGTCGTTTTTATCGGTCCCCCCGTCGGCGCGATCGAGGCCATGGGTGACAAGATCACGTCGAAGAAACTGGCTGCGAAAGCCGGCGTTTCCACCGTACCCGGCCATATGGGGCTGATCGAGGATGCGGATGAGGCGGTGAAGATCGCCTCGCAGATCGGTTATCCGGTCATGATCAAGGCGTCTGCCGGCGGTGGCGGCAAGGGCATGCGCATCGCCTTCAACGACGCTGAGGCGCGCGAGGGTTTCCAGTCCTCGAAAAACGAGGCGAAATCCTCCTTTGGTGACGATCGCATCTTCATCGAAAAATTCGTCACCCAGCCGCGCCATATTGAAATTCAGGTGCTGGGCGACAGGCACGGTAATATCCTTTATCTCGGGGAGCGCGAATGCTCTATCCAGCGGCGTAACCAGAAGGTCATCGAGGAAGCGCCGTCGCCTTTTCTGGACGAGGCAACTCGGCATGCCATGGGCGAGCAGGCCGTGGCGCTGGCGAGAGCGGTCGGTTACCACTCCGCCGGCACGGTGGAATTCATTGTTGATGGCGACCGCAACTTTTATTTCCTCGAAATGAACACCCGTTTGCAGGTGGAACATCCGGTAACGGAACTGATCACCGGCATTGATCTGGTAGAACAGATGATCCGTGTGGCGTCAGGTGAAAAGCTTGCCTTCGAACAGTCGGATGTGAAGCTGAAGGGTTGGGCGATCGAAAGCCGGCTTTATGCCGAGGATCCCTATCGCAACTTCCTTCCTTCGATCGGTCGTCTGACGCGTTATCGGCCGCCGCAGGAGGGGGCGCAGGAAAACGGCACCATTCTCCGCAACGATACCGGTGTTTTCGAAGGCGGCGAGATTTCGATGTATTACGATCCGATGATCGCCAAGCTGTGCAGCTGGGGCAAGGATCGCGAAACGGCCATCGATGCCATGGGGCGGGCGCTCGACCGTTTCGAAGTCGAGGGCATCGGCCACAATCTGCCCTTCCTGTCGGCCGTCATGCAGCATGAGCGCTTTCGCTCTGGCAGGCTCACGACGGGCTTCATCGCGGAAGAGTTTCCGGAAGGGTTCTCCGGCGTCGAGCCGGATGAAGCCGCAGCACGCAAGCTTTCTGCCATTGCCGCTATCATCAATCAGCGTGTGCAGAACCGAGCGGTGGAAATTTCCGGTACCATCGGCAATCATCGCCGCATTATCGGGCAAGACTGGATGGTTTCGTTTGGTGCGTTTCGCCACCGGCTCAGCATTGAAACCGGTGCGGATGGCGCGGCGGTCCGTTTTGAAGACGGGACAGCGCTCACCATCGATACCGGCTGGCTTCCCGGTCAAAGCCTTGGCCTGTTTACGGTGGCGGGCGAGGTCATTGCCGTCAAGGTCGATCTTGCAGGCGCAGCGGTTCGTCTGCGCTGGGGTGGCATGGATGTTCTCGCCCGCGTGCGCAGCCCGCGCGTGGCGGAACTGGCGCTGCTGATGCCGGAAAAACTGCCGCCGGATACGTCGAAACTGCTGCTCTGCCCCATGCCGGGGGTCATCACCGGTATTTCGGTGGGTGAGGGTGACGAGGTAGAGGCCGGGCAGGCACTGGCGACGGTGGAAGCCATGAAGATGGAAAACATCCTGCGTGCCGAAAAACGCGGTCGTGTTGCGAGAGTGGCGGCGAAACCCGGCGATAGTCTCGCTGTGGATGAGGTTATTCTCGAGTTCGAGTGAAGGTCGCTGCCGGTTTTTCCGGAACGGATACCGGCCGGAGCGGTTTACGGGGTCGGACCTGCGGACGGGCCGGGCGAATCTGCCTTGATCTCCCGCTGGAATGCCAGAGCGAAATGCAAACGGGGAGAGATGCATGTCGGGTGAAAAAACGGTGCGGGATTGGCTTCACCTTGCTGAAAAGGAGCTGAAGCGCTCACCGGACACACTCGTCTGGCACACCCCTGAGGGTATCGAGGTCAAGCCGCTCTATACGGCCGACGACCTGCAACATGTTTCCCATCTGAACAGCCTGCCGGGATTTGCGCCTTTCACCCGCGGCCCGCGCGCCACCATGTATGCGGGACGGCCCTGGACCATCCGCCAATATGCCGGTTTCTCCACCGCGGAAGCCTCGAATGCCTTTTACCGCAAGGCGCTGGCTGCCGGTCAGCAGGGCGTTTCCGTCGCCTTCGATCTCGCTACCCATCGCGGTTATGACAGCGACCATCCGCGCGTGGAGGGCGATGTCGGCAAGGCGGGCGTGGCGATCGATAGCGTCGAGGACATGAAAATCCTGTTCGACGGCATCCCGCTCGACAAGGTCTCGGTGTCCATGACGATGAATGGCGCGGTCATCCCCGTTCTTGCCAATTTTATCGTCGCGGGGGAGGAGCAGGGCGTGCCGCGTGCAGCGCTTTCCGGCACCATCCAGAACGACATCCTCAAGGAGTTCATGGTCCGCAACACCTATATCTATCCGCCCGAACCCTCTATGCGGATCATCGCCGACATCATCGAATATACGGCGAGGGAGATGCCGAAATTCAACTCCATCTCCATCTCCGGCTATCACATGCAGGAGGCCGGGGCGACGCTGGTGCAGGAGCTTGCCTTCACACTCGCGGATGGCCGTGAATATGTGCGGGCGGCGCTGGCCAAGGGGCTGAATGTTGACGATTTTGCCGGCCGCCTGTCTTTCTTTTTCGCCATCGGCATGAATTTCTTCATGGAGGCGGCCAAGCTGCGCGCCGCGCGCCTGCTGTGGTCACGCATCATGGAGGAATTCAAGCCGCAAAAGGCGTCCTCGCTGATGCTGCGCACCCATTGCCAGACGTCGGGCGTGTCGCTCCAGGAGCAGGACCCCTATAACAACATCGTCCGCACTGCCTTCGAGGCCATGTCCGCCGTGCTCGGCGGCACGCAATCACTGCACACCAATTCCTTCGATGAGGCGATTGCCCTGCCGACGGAATTTTCCGCCCGCATTGCCCGCAATACCCAGCTTATCCTCCAGCACGAAACCGGCGTCACCAGGGTCGTCGATCCGCTGGCCGGTTCCTATTATGTCGAAAGCCTGACGAATGAGCTGGCCGAGAAGGCCTGGGCGCTGATCGAGGAGGTCGAGACGCTTGGCGGCATGACAAAGGCCGTGGCGGAGGGCCTGCCGAAACGGCTGATTGAGGAGGCCGCGACACGCCGGCAGGCGGCGGTGGACAAGGGCGAGGAGGTGATCGTCGGCGTCAACCGCTATCGTCTCGAAAATGAAGAAGATATCGATGTTCTCGATATCGATAACGCCGCCGTGCGGGCCGCGCAAATCCGCCGCATCGAAGACACGCGCCGGCGCCGCGATGGCAAGGACGTGACCGCCGCTTTGCAGGCGCTTTCAGAGGTGGCCCGCAGCGGCAAGGGCAATATTCTCGAAGCCGCCGTCGTTGCGGCCCGTGCACGCGCTACGGTGGGAGAGATTTCCGATGCGCTGCGCGTTGCCTTTGGCGACCACGCCGCCGTGCCTGAAGTGGTGAGCGATATATACGGCGAGGCCTACAAGGATGAGCCGGAACTCGCTACGCTTGCCGCCCGCCTTTCAGGTGTGGCTGAACGGATCGGCACAAAACCGCGCATCATGGTCGCCAAGCTGGGGCAGGATGGGCATGATCGTGGCGCAAAGGTCATTGCGTCTGCCTTCGGCGATCTTGGTTTCGACGTGTTGGCCGGTCCCCTGTTCCAGACACCGGCGGAGGCGGCCGAGCTTGCCGTTGAGAACAAGGTGCATGTGGTCGGCATGTCGTCGCTCGCCGCAGGGCACAAGACGCTTGCGCCGCAGCTGGTCGAGGCGCTGAAACAGAAAGGCGCGCAAGACGTCATCGTTGTTGTCGGTGGGGTCATTCCGCGCCAGGATTATCAGTTCCTGCTCGACCACGGAGTCTCGGCCATCTTCGGCCCCGGTACCAATGTCATGGATGCGGCCAACAAGGTGCTCGACCTGCTCGAAGGCATCAGGCGGAACGTGTGAGGGAAGGCGGCCATGTTCGGAAGATTGAATCACGTCGCCATCGCGGTACCCGACCTCGATGCCGCCATTGCCCGTTACAGGGCGCTTGGCGCGGCGGTTTCGGAACCACAAGCCCTGCCTGAACATGGCGTGACGGTTGTTTTCATTCAGGCTGATAACACCAAGATCGAACTTCTTCACCCGCTCGGGGAAAACTCGCCGATTGCCGCTTTTCTCGAACGCAATCCGGGCGGCGGCACACATCATCTCTGCTTCGAGGTGCCGGATATACTGGCGGCGCGCGACGACCTGATTCAAAAAGGCGTCCGTATTCTCGGCGATGGCACGCCAAAGATCGGCGCGCACGGCAATCCCGTTCTTTTCCTGCATCCGAAGGATATGGGCGGGGTGCTTTATGAGCTCGAGCAGGTTTCTCAGACACACGGCTGAAACATAAATCTCCTAGGAGGCTGACCCTGTGAGGCAATGCTCACGGCGGCGCTTTCACACGTGCTTTCGTGGTTCGTATGTTTTCTTTTGACATTCGTTTTGTTTTCGTTTTTATGTAATTGTCTTTCCATAAAGGGTTCTCCCTTGCATTGTCGCGGAGGCTTCATGTCCAGCGAGAACATTTTTGATCTTTTTGTCATCGGCGGCGGCATCAATGGCTGCGGCATTGCCCGCGATGCGGTGGGCAGGGGTTATTCCGTGGCGCTTGCGGAAAAAGGCGATTTCGCTTCCGGCACGTCGTCCGCCGCCACCAAGCTCATCCATGGCGGCCTGCGGTATCTCGAACATTACGAGTTTCGTCTGGTGCGCGAGGCGCTGATGGAGCGGGAAATTCTCTGGGCCATGGCGCCGCATGTCATCTGGCCCATGCGTTTCGTCCTGCCCGTTCAGAAGGGCGGGGTGCGCCCGGCCTGGATGGTTCGGCTTGGCCTGTTTCTTTATGACAATCTCGGCGGCCGGAAACTTTTGCCAGCCACCCGAACGCTCGATCTGCGGAAGGACCCGGCTGGAAAGCCTCTGAAACCGGCTTTTGCCAGGGCCTTCGAATATTCCGACGGTTGGGTGGATGATGCCCGTTTCGTGGTTCTCAATGCGCGCGATGCCGCTAATCGCGGCGCGATGATCATGAACCGCACGCGGGTCGTTTCCGCACGACGCGAAGGTGGGCTATGGCTCATCGAAACTCTGGACGAAAAAACCGGCCGTGCGGGCGTGCACAAGGCACGTATGCTGGTGAACGCCGCTGGTCCCTGGGTGGATACGGTGCTGTCCGGCGTCTTCGGGCGAAAGGATGTGCATAATGTCCGGCTCGTGCAGGGCAGCCATATTATCGTGCGCCGGAAGTTTTCCGATCCGCGCGCCTATTTCTTCCAGAACCCTGACAACCGCATCATCTTCGCCATTCCCTATGAGCGGGATTTCACGCTGATCGGCACCACGGATCGCGACTACAAGGGCGATCCGGCCAAGGTTCGCATTTCCGAGGAAGAGATTTCCTATCTCTGCAACGCCGCCAGCGACTATTTCAGCGAGCCGGTTCGGCCGGAAGACATCGTCTGGACCTATTCCGGCGTGCGGCCGCTCTTTGATGATGGTGCTTCGAAAGCGCAGGAAGCCACACGCGATTACGTGCTGAAGGTTGAGGAGGGCAACGGGCAAGCTCCACTCCTCAATATTTTCGGCGGCAAGCTCACCACCTATCGACGGCTGGCGGAACATGCGCTGGAAAAGATCGGCGCGGCGATCGGCGAGAAGGGCAAACCATGGACGGCGGGCTCACACCTGCCGGGCGGAGATTTCGGCGCGGAGAGATATGAGACGCAGGTGCGGGCGCTTGTCTCCCGATATCCTTTCCTCGATAGACACCATGCCGAGCGGCTAGTCAGAAACTACGGTACGAAGGCTGCGGAATTGTTGGGCAGCGTTACCGATGCCGTCGGGCTCGGCCGGCATTTCGGCGGCACGCTCTATGAATGCGAGGTGCGCTGGCTGGTTGAGCAGGAATGGGCCTGCACGGCCGAGGACATTCTCTGGCGACGCACGAAACAGGGCCTTCGCCTGAACAAGGCCGAGGCCGCCGAGCTGGATGACTTCGTATCCAAGCTGACGGGTGGAAGGAAAGAGGCGGAAGCTGCGGTGGAGCGAGCCTGAACGTCTTCCGCTAGTGTCAGGCTGTGGAGTTCCTCGCCGGTTTTGGAAAGCTTTCTGCACTCAATATATAGTCATCGGCGGCGGAAAGGGCGTGTTCCATATGCCCTTCGAACACCAGTTCCGGTTCGTTCGGTGCTATTGCAATTTCCGGCATGCCGCCGAAACGCACTGCTTGCGATTGCGCCAGCCCGTCGCGCAGGCCGCTTTCCAGGAGGTCGAAATAACGTGTGCCGGGGCCGGTGATGAAAACCGGCATATGACCATGCAGGCTGAAGAGGCGTGAAAGGCCGTTGCCGAGCGCCAGCCCAGCGGTGCGGAACGCAAACCGCGCCATGCGTCCCCCCGCGCGGGCTGAAGCGGCGATCTTGTCCACCTCGGCTATTGGCACGAACTTCGCAGGTTCGGCCTGAGGTGGGGCCTCGAAAGCCGAGCGCAGGATGGCGTAAAAGCCGGAATAAGCCTCGATGCAGCCCTTGGTGCCGCAGCGGCACAAGGCGCCGTCGGCCAGATGCAGCATATGTCCGAAGTTGGGGGCGCTAACCTCGATCGTGCCGCCCGTTGCACGCGCGACGCCAAGGCCAATACTATGGCCGAGCGACAGGGTAACGAGGGCATCCGGCGCGGGATTGCCCTTCGCATGCTCTCCCATCCAGATGGCTTTTGCGGCCAGCAGCGTCTCGTTGTTCAACGTCACGCGGGTGCGCCCGTCTTGCGAAACAAGCTGCTGGAAATCTATCTTTTCGTCGCCGAGAACCGGAGACCAGAGAAGCGTTGCCGCGCCCGCATCAACCAGCCCCTTGCTGCTGATCGAGACCTGGAGAATATCATGACTGTCGATGCGTGAGCGGTCGGCAAGCCGTGCAAGGCCGCCAAGGATCGCGCCGCCGAACGTGCCTTTCTCAGCGGCGATCCTCTGTTCGGTAAAGCGGTCCACCAGCTTGCCGGCATAATCGACCAGCGAATATTGCACGCTATCTGAAGAAATGATGACGATGGCGACGTGACAGAAAGCCCCGCGTGGCCCGAAGAGAATGCGCGGCCGGCCCCGACCGGCGGTTGCGAGCTGTTCTTTCCGTAATATGAGGCCCGCCCGCTCAAGCTCGGTGGTGATGGCGGAAACGGTTGCTGAAGCAAGCCCGGTGAAAGTCGACATGTCCGTATGGGAGAGACTGCCGTGCAGGCGCAGTGCGGCCATCACCGACAGGCTGTTTTTCTGGCGCACCAGTTCCGTGCTTGCAATGGCGGACATGGGCTGGGGCATGCTCCCTGAACGGCCTTTTTCCTGTCGTGCTAGACCTGTCCATGGCGCATGTGCTGGACAAGATCAAGGCACCCGGATGCTGCCCGCAGCCGTTGTTGACAGCATGGGGAATCTCTGACATTAATTTTCTCGACTGTCGAGAAAATTGTGAAACCACAGCGACCGGCAGCTTTTTCAGGCGTTTTCCCCGCATGGAGGTGTGGGGCAGCGCTCTTACCGGGAGGACATCATGAATTCATTTGCCAAGCTTCTGGCGGGTACAGCCGTACTCGTTTCCCTGCATACGGCCGCTATTGCGGCTGACCTCGTCGTCGGCGTATCCTGGTCGAATTTCCAGGAAGAGCGCTGGAAGACCGATGAGGCGGCCATCAAGGCCGCCCTCGACAAGGCAGGCGCAAAGTATATCTCCGCCGATGCGCAGTCATCCGCGGCCAAGCAGCTGACTGATGTGGAATCGTTGATTTCCCAGGGCGCCAACGCGCTGATCATCCTGGCGCAGGACAGCGACGCCATCGGCCCGGCTGTTGAAAAGGCAGTTGCCGAGGGTATTCCGGTTGTCGGTTATGACCGCCTGATCGAAAACAAGAACGCCTTCTACATCACCTTCGACAACAAGGAAGTCGGTCGTCTGCAGGCAGCCGAAGTCTTCAAGGTGAAGCCGGAAGGCAACTATGTTTTCATCAAGGGCTCATCTTCCGATCCGAACGCGGATTTCCTCTTTGCGGGCCAGCAGGAAGTGCTGAAGGCGGCCATTGACGGCGGCAAGATCAAGAATGTCGGCGAAGCCTATACCGATGGCTGGAAGCCGGAAAATGCCCAAAAGAACATGGAACAGTTCCTGACCAAGAACAACAACAAGGTCGATGCGGTCGTCGCCTCGAATGACGGCACGGCCGGTGGCGCAATCGCCGCGCTCGCCGCGCAGGGCTTGGCGGGGTCGGTCCCGGTTTCCGGGCAGGATGCCGATTTCGCCGCGCTGAACCGCGTCGCGCTCGGCACACAGACCGTCTCAGTCTGGAAGGACAGCCGCGAACTCGGCAAGGAAGCAGCCGGCATCGCGCTGGAACTGGCCGGTGGCAAGAAGATGACGGAGATCAAGGGCGTCACCGCTTTTGACGGAGGTCCGAAGAAGGTGACGATGCAGTCGGTGTTCCTCAAGCCGATCGCCATCACCAAGGACAATCTGAACGTCGTTATCGATGCGGGATGGATCAAGAAGGAAACCGCCTGCCAGGGTGTGAAGGCCGGGTCCGTCAAGGCCTGCGACTGATCGAATATGTCCCGGTTCGGGCGCCGCGCCATGGTTCATGGCGCGGCGCCCTTTAAGATGTGAGGAGCACCGGCAGTTCATGGCCGATATGACCCAATCCAATTCCACAGCGTCCGCCAAGACGGAAAAGACCGGCTCGATTGCGCGCTTCATCAGCGCCACGGAACTCGATACCCGCCTGCTCGGGATGGTCGGCGCACTTCTTCTGATCTGGATCGGATTTCATATCCTGTCCGGCGGCCTGTTCCTGACGCCGCGAAATCTCTGGAACCTTTCCGTACAGACGGCGTCCGTGGCCGTTATGGCAACCGGCATGGTCCTCGTCATCGTCACCCGCAACATCGATCTCTCGGTGGGTTCCATCCTCGGTTTTTCGGGTATGATCATGGGTGTCATGCAGGCGGAAATCCTGCCGCAGATCCTTGGCTTCGAACATTGGGCCACATGGATTGTCACGCTTGCGGTCGGCATTCTCGTCGGCGGCGCGATCGGCATGTTGCAGGGCTCCATCATCGCCTTCCTCAACGTACCCTCCTTCATCGTCACGCTCGGTGGCCTGCTCGTCTGGCGCGGCGGCACGTGGTTCATCACCAGCGGCCGCACGGTGGCGCCGATGGATTCCACCTTCCGCCTGATGGGGGGCGGCACCAGCGGCTCGATCGGTGCGACATGGAGCTGGATAGCCGCGGCCGTCGCCTGCGTCGCCATTGTGGCGGCGATCCTGAATTCACGCCATCAGCGCCGACGTTTCGGCTTTCCGCTACGGCCCGTCTGGGCGGAGTATTTTCTGGCTGCGCTCGGATGCCTTGTCGTCATCGGTTTCGTGGCCGTCGTCAACAGCTACCCATGGCCGGTCAACATTGCCCGCAACTATGCCGATGCCAACGGCATCGCCTGGCCGGATGGCGGCCTGTTCATTCCGCACGGCATCGCCATTCCCGTTTTGATGGCGCTTGCCGTCGGTGCGGTCATGACCTTCATCGCCACACGGCTTCGTTTCGGACGGTATGTCTTCGCCATCGGCGGCAACCCGGAAGCTGCCGAACTTGCCGGCATCAAGACCCGCTGGGTCACGGTGAAGATCTTCACGCTGATGGGGGTTCTGTGCGCCATCGCCGCGGCGATTTCAACCGCTCGCCTCAATGCCGCTACCAATGCCCAGGGTGAGCTCGATGAGCTCTACACCATCGCGGCAGCCGTCATCGGCGGCACCTCGCTTGCCGGCGGCGTCGGAACCATAGCGGGTGCGATGCTCGGCGCGCTCGTCATGCAGTCGCTGCAATCCGGCATGGTGCTGGTGGGCATCGATACGCCCTTCCAGCGCATCGTCGTCGGTGTGGTTCTGGTCGTCGCCGTCTGGCTCGACACCATCTACCGCGCCCGCGCCAAGTAAGAACCGAGGAGAACTCCTATGACGGACCAAGTCACGCCCCTCGTGGAAATGCGCAATATTTCCATTTCCTTCGGCGGCATCCACGCGGTGGAAAACGCCTCTGTCGATCTTTTCCCCGGCGAGGTTGTCGCCCTTCTCGGCCATAACGGCGCAGGCAAATCGACCCTGATCAAGATACTCTCAGGCGCCTATCGGCGCGATAGCGGCGATATCCTCATCAATGGCGAAGAGGCGGATATCCGCAATCCCCGTGACGCCAAGAAATATGGCATCGAGACCATCTACCAGACGCTTGCCGTGGCCGACAATGTCGATGCGGCAGCCAATCTTTATCTCGGCCGCGAGCTGAAGACGAAATGGGGCACGCTGGACGATGTCGCCATGGAAGCCTCCGCGCGTGAGGTCATGGGACGTCTCAACCCGAATTTTCGGCGGTTCAAGGAGCCGGTAAAGGCGCTGTCCGGCGGCCAGCGGCAGTCCGTTGCCATTGCCCGTGCCATTCTCTTTGACGCCCGCATCCTTATCATGGACGAACCGACGGCGGCGCTCGGTCCGCAGGAGACCGCGCAGGTCGGCGATCTCGTCAAGGAGCTGAAACGGCAGGGCATCGGCATCTTTCTCATCAGCCACGATATTCACGACGTTTTCGATCTCGCCGATCGTGTGTTCGTGATGAAAAACGGCAAGGTGGTGGGCCATGCCCGCACCGAGGATGTGACCAAGGACGAAGTGCTCGGGATGATCATTCTGGGCAAGGTGCCTGCGGGTGCCGTGGCAGGCCCCGGCGCGGTCGTATCCTGACTGTCGAATATTCCGTCCGAAGACGCGCAAAATCCGAAGCGGCTTCGGACTTCCTTTCGCAGCGCTTGTTAATGACAAAGGCCCGGTGGTAAGCCGGGCCTTTGTCATTGGATTTGCAGAAAACCGAAAGCGCTACCGACGGACCGGCCGCGCCGGAGCGGCACGAAAAAAGCGGACCGACGCCTCATGACCGGAGATCGAGATGGAGGCGCTCATTCCTGCAGATTACGCCGGCCGCCCGTTCAATGCAGGTCGGCCGGAGCGAAACCACCCCCATTCGCCTCCGCGGCTGTGAGCGGCAGGCCGTGCTGATTGATGTCCTGGGCGAGCGACAACAAGGCCATTTCCAGGAAATAGGTCGACATGCCTAGTTCCAGAGATTTCGACCGCTGGCATAGGTAGGAAACCATCCGCCCAAGCGCCAGAATCTCGTCTGCATCGTCCTGTTCAAGTACTGCTGTGGTAGGCGTGACCATGATTCCCTCTCGACAGTCGACAGTATGAGAACGCGTGATACCGCGTTGTTCATTTTCGACCACATCGAGCGTCACGCGAGCGTCACACCTGCGTCAATCGTCGTTCTTGGTTTCCGCGGTGCCAGCATTTTCAATGGCTTCCGAAGCTGCCAATGATGTGACGAGGGCAACAATACTCTTGCGCACGGCGGCGCTCCTGATGCGCGAAAAGGCTTGGTTGAGCGAAAAACCTTCGTTGGAGGCGACAAATGTCTGCATGGCGTTGATCGAGCCGAGGGCCGGATTGGCTTCTCCGCCGTCGGGCGTGGCATTGGCGAATAGCGAGCTGACCTCTACACCGAGGATGGATGCTATGGCCTGCAGGCGTGATGCGCCGACGCGATTGGCGCCTTTTTCGTATTTCTGCACCTGCTGAAAGGTGATGCCCAATCGCCCGGCCAGCGCGCTCTGGCTCATGCCGAGCGACTTGCGGCGCATTCTGATTTGCGCGCCCACATGTACATCGATCGGGCTGGGTAGTTTCGCTTGCATTACAAATTCCTCCGGCTGTGAGGGCTAAATTCGATGATCGTCAATTAATATTGTCGAAGGTATACATTCAACACAATTTCCACGGGTATTATGAACCTTTATTGCCAAAAGAACAGGGTTTTTCATCTGGAATCGATTGTCAGAGGCCCCGCATTATAACCTTTGTAGCGCACCGCAACGCCCCGTTGCGGCTTGCAAGATGACTGAAACCCAAAACACCGATCGCACGAAAGCCGAGGCTTTCCCATATCCGCCGATTTTCCGCATCGAAGTTCGTGAGCAGTTCCAGATCGCCAAAATGCGGAACCCAGACCAACGGCTGGGTCTCGCCGTTGCGCGTCACGTTTTCAAGGAGGACGTTGTTGTAAAGCCTCGGCAGGCATTTGTTGGTGTCGATGGTGGGCAAAACCGGCACGGGATTTCGCAGGATGGCGAAACCCTGGCGCGCGAGTGAAAGAGCAGACGCGTCCAGCTTCCGTTTCAGCTCCTCGGCGGCACGGGGGTAGCGCATGTTACCGGCTTCCGGATCGGCGACGAGCAGAAGCGGCCGCCCGTCGCGCCGAAGTCCGGTTATCGAAACGAACTGATCGACGTGGAAACCGCACTGGTGGATGTTCCTGGCGGCCATTGCCGGTCCGGACCCCGTCTGCGAAAGGTCGGGTTGGACTGTTTCGCCGAGGTCTTCCGGCCTATAGCCGAAGCTGAAGACGGTCCGTGGATCAAGAGCCTCGATCCGCAGCCAACGACGTGAAAGGGTGGCCGGCGCGCTTCGCGCGCTTTCTGCGCCGCCCTGCAGGCTGGCGTGGCCGACCAGCCGGTAATCCGGGCCGACAAGTTGGTTGCCGCCGGGCAAGATGACATCGGAGATTGCGGTCGCGAAGCCTAAACGGGCTGCAAGCGCCTGGCTTATAGCGCTCTCCCCGCTTGAGACCAATTCCGGTGTCAGGGCGTCTGCGCGCAGCTGGACATGGAACATATCCTGTATCCACGGGTGCGGAACGGTGCCGGGTTCATCAAGCGTCACCAAGTCTACCTGACACTTGACAGCGAGACGATCGAGCCAGCTCCGCGCCGCTGCAAGGCACGGACGATCAACCAGCAGAAGAACCGCGACATTTCGCGGCAGGGTCAAAAGCAGGTTACCGATGGGAGCAAGAGGTGAAACGGTAAAGCCGATCCCGGCGTCGGCAAACCAAGCGGCGGGCAGCGAGAGCGCGATCGTCTCAATGAGGCCGCCGCAATCGGCTATCAGAGGCGAAGGCCGATCAGTGGTCACCGCGTGGATCTCTCGCGGTCCGTCCGGACGCCAATTGCTGCAAGAAGAGAGTATTCTGGAATTTCCAGCCTGGCGGTGGCGGGGTGGGTAACGCGCTGCCGTTCAGTATGGCCAGAAGCAGGGCGGCGTCGTTTCGTTTGACGGAAACAGCATGAGCGGCGAGAAGATTTGCCGCTTCGGCTTCGAGACCGGCCTCCGTGGTGACGGAGCGCCAGGTCCTGCGGGTGAAATGCAGAGAGCGGGCGGCATGCAGCAGGGCGTTCCGCTCTGCGGGCCCGAAGGAGGTTCCGCACGCCGCGAGCGTTGCTTCGGCGTCAACCAGCGCGACAGTGAGCGGGCTGTAACCGAGCTCTCTTGGGGCGTGGTTCACGGCCACATCGGCATCGGAAAAACGCCGTCCATCCCGATAGTCTTCGAAGACGTGACCAATGCCGATCATGCCAAAGGCGGCGCATTCCGCCGCGCGCAGCGCGCCCATGCTGGCGGCACCGAAAACGGTGACGCCTGATGCAAGCGCGTAAAGGATTTCCTTGTGCCAGACGGCGGCGCAATCGCCATAAAGCCCATCGATCAGCCCAATGACCTTGATGCCTTGACCGACCGCATCGAGAATATCGCCGCATGCCGCCGGGCCGCGAAGATCGAGGCCGGCGAACTGGCCGGCAATGCCGTGGATGGATGGGCCCGCGAAAACCACCGGTCTCATGTCGTCCCCCCGGCCTTCAGAAAACCCTCGAGCGTTCGTTGCGATAGGCGTTGCATTCCGCGGCTGAGCGGGGCCAGCCCGCTTGCCAGGACGCGCACGACGTGCAGCCCGGGGAGGTCCGTTTCCAGCGTAAAAACATGGACATCGTCGATGCCACGCGCAAAAAGGTGTTCCGCAAGCTGGCGCCATGGCGGCAAAGAGGTTTCGAAACGCGATAAGTCGAGACTGCCCGGCGCCTGTTCTGCCTGATTTGCTGCGGGGGCCACGGACTTGGAAGCAACCCCGTCACGCCGATAACGAAGCGGGGAGAGATCGTCGCGGGCACCACTAATATCCGTCAACCGCGACTGGACCGCCTCCAGTAGCGCAGCAAGCGCGGCGTCGTAAACGTCGGGACGGCAGGCCGCGCCGGCAGCGCTGCGGGTCGCCGGCCCATCCTGCGCATGAAGCGACCGCGGCAGGCTTGCCATCACCACCGGCACGCCGAGTGCATTTGTCATATCAAAGAACGAGGGCGACAGGCCGATGTCCGAAAGATGCCGGACAAGCCTGTCGAATGATGTTTCAACGCCCGTTGGGAACAGGATCGGTCTGAGGCTGACGGCGCGGGTTTCGAAAGCGTCCACGAGAAAGCAGGCGTCGTTTTCGACCAATTCCTGCAGGGCATGGAGGACGGCGTGGTCATGATTGAAACCGGCTGCGAGGCCCTGCGAACTCATGAGGAAGGCTTGCCGGTCCCAGGGGAAATCCGCTCGAAAATCCATGCCGATCAGCTCAAAGGGAGCGTAGATCTCCTGCTGCCGACGAACCGATGTTCCCTTCACCCACGCGCGTTCACGCTGGGGGTCGAGCATGTCCATATCGACCCTGCCAACGCTCTCGAAGGAGATTAAGGGAAAACCCCTGTCGCGCATATCCTGGATTGAGCCGAAAGCGGCCGTGTGTCTGCGGGTATCCTCGGCAACCGCGCCTTCGATCGCCTCCATCACGGCAGAGAGCCTCGCCTGCGCCGGAACCAGTCCCTTGCCCTGTGACACCGATAAACCGCGCGAATTGGGGCGAACCGCAAACCAGACGGGTATGCCGACAATATCGAGGCCGGTCACGTCGCCGACACGGGTAATCCCGAACCGCCGGAGCAGTTCGGGATCGAAGATGGAAGCATCTGCATCACCTTTGGCCGTTGTCGCTGACATGGAAGGACCTTGAGCGGTCAAGGCTTCACAATCGCCGTCAGGGCGCGGCGTTCGGGTCGTCGGCAAGGATCGCGTCGAACAATTCGCCGGTGATCGAACCCGCGGGCCCGACTGCCTTCAGTGCCGCTTCGATCGGCGTCAGCACCATGCGGTTGAAATCCCAGCCGGCATCGACCACTTCACCGATAAAGGCGAAATCGGCTTCGGATACGACGGCGCCGCCTGAGACTAGCGCCTCGATGCCTTGAATCTGGACCTGGTCCAGCTCGGCTTCAGGTTGGCCGTCCTGGCGGACAAGCATGGCCTTGGCTGCTGCAGCCACGCGGGCGTAACCATCCACGCCGGGGTGGCTCGCCTCGTAGGCGGTGATCGTTTCGTGCGATACCGAAGCAACCCTGAGCGGCGTGGTGCGAATGAACAGAACGCCAAAACCCTTTTTCCCGACGATAAAGAAATGCGACGACATATTCTCTCCTATTTGATCCCGGCTAAACGAAGCGCTTGATAAAATTTTTCGTTTGCTACCGGGTCGCGGTCCGGAGACAGGCTGCTGATCTCCCTTGCCGTCATGCCCGGATAGTTTTCCTGTAGCCTGCTGCCGGCTTCCCGGGCGGCGGCCAGATCTCCGTGGAGCGCGTGACTTGCGGTCAGAACTCGCAGCGCGGGCTCATCGTTTTCCATGCGACCGCAGAGTTCCACCGCGGCCCCATAATCCTCGCGCTTAAACGCGATGCTGGCGCCAGCCCACCAGTAAATATCGGGGGCGAGCGGGTTGAGGTCGATGGCCTGCTGAAATTTTTCCCACGCGACTTCCGCCTCACCGAAATGGGCGAGCGCATCGGCATGCTGGAGAAGCAGGTCGGCTGAGTTTGGGGCGAGCGCTTCCGCCTCGAAGAATTTCTCGGCGGACATGTCGAAATCCCGCTGATAAAGCGCCACCACCGCGCACATCCAGTGGCCGACGCCGAGGGCCGGATCAATCTCCACAGAGGCGTCAGCCTCGGCCTTGGCGCGGTGCAGCAGGTGAGGGTCATTACCGCCCAGCATCAGCCACTCCAGTTGCAGACTTTGCGCAACGCGGGCGCGGGCGACCGCCATTCGGTGATCGAGATCGACAGCCTTGCGGAACATCGAGCGGGCCCTGCGCAGGAGCGGCAGGTCGCATTTGCCGCGCAGAAGCTGCTGGCCCTCCAGCAATTGCCGGTAAGCCTCGCCACTGTGGTTGCGGTCGGGTTCCACCTGAAGCCGCTCGATCTCCCGCGCCAGCGCAGCAGCCACCTGTTTGGACAGCAGCCGGAAGGCAGCGTGGATGTGCCTTTCGGTCAGCACCGCCTCCAGCGACCAGACGATTTCACCGGTCGTTTCCTCGATCAGCGCCACGGACATGCGGGCATCGTCAAAAACTGTCGACGTGATGCGATAATCGGCCCGCAACATCGCATATCCGTCATCCGCCCGGTCATGCGAGAGCGCGAAGGTACTGTGCGGTGAAAGGACGGTGAAGGTCCGATACCGCACAAGGCTGTTTGCGACGTCTTCGACAAAGGCCTGCATCACCGGTGAAACGGATAGCCCGTCCACCCGCGCCGGCCGGCCGAAAGCCACGCGCGGTTTTGCCAGCGATTGCCGGCGACTGCTTTCCTCCGGCTCGGCGGGGGTCGTGATTGTCGCGGTGAGGCTTTGTATTCGCCGCCTCAGCGCGACGGTTTCGGCTTCCGGCGTGCGTCCCTCCTGGCGGAGCTGTTCCAGCAACAGCTGGTACATGCTCTCGCAACCGCTGATATTGCCGATCCGCGCATAGGAGGCCATGGCGGCACGATAGGTTTCTTCGCGCTCCGGCTCGATATTGCGCGCGCGCTCGGAAAGTCTGGCGATATCATTCGAGCTGGCGCGACCGAAGCGGGTCAGCTCCTCCAGAAGCTGCGTGTAGCTCGAAAAAAACAGGTCCTTGAGACGGCGACGCTCTGAAAGCAGCCAGAGGTAGAGATGGTCCTGGCCGGCATCCAGTCCCTCCAGAAGGTCGCCGCCGAACTCCAGAAGGGCCTTCAGCCGCCGCATTGGGTCTTCGGCTCTCGCATCGGCGAGAAAAAGCGCGAGGTCCGTGCGCTGCGCCAGCTTTCCGGCCTTCAGATCATTCCCTTCCGTCAGCAGAATGGCCTCGTCGTCGCCGAAGAGTTTCTGAAGGCGCAGAATGAGCTGCCGCAAATTGCCCAGCGCCCTTTTTTGCTCGACATCTTCCCACAGCAGCGATGCGAGGTGCTGGCGCGACAGGGACTGGTTGGGAGCAAGGATCAGGGCGGCCGTGAGGGCAAAACCCTTGGACGGAAAAAATGCCTCCCGCACCGCTTCACAGCGCGGGGTGCCAAAAAGCCGGATCGCTATCAGTTCATCGTTCCCAGCCACTTTCGTCCCCCTTGAATCACCATCTAACAACGTGCCCGGGAAATTGAAAGTCATCATAGCATTCGATTTGACGCTGGTGTGACGCCGCCTGCCTATTGTCGCAAACGGAAGCGTGAATGACGGGCGGAACCGGCAGGCGACAGGTATCGGGGATCATCGAAAGTGATAGCGTTCAACGGAAGCTACATGGCATTCGAGCCGCGTATTGAGCCTTACCAGCGCGCCGATGACGTCGGATACGCGGTTAGTGAATTCATGTGGTTCAAGGGCCGCCCGTTTTATCCGGTCTCGGCGCTGGTTCACGCGAAGGTCGCGCATGCAAGGCTGTCGGCGGAAAAATGCGATGATCAGGATGAGGACAATCTCGACATTCTCTTCCGCATGCCTGCCGTGGCGGGCGGACACTTCTTCGAGATCGTGCTGCGTTCGAACGAAGGCACTTTCTATGGCGGCTGGCTGTGGGGAGAGGAACTGGAAATCCTGAACGAGGTGGTCAACGGCTATCGCGTTCTGGCGGGTAAATTCGACGACAGGCTCATCCGGTTCGAATATTCCAGACGTTTTCAGCGTTACCGGACGGTGGAGCCGCTGCCGGTGGAGAAATCAGTTTTCCTGATCCAGCGGGAGGCGAAACCTCACCCCGGCGGGCGGAGTTTTCCCGCGGGCGCGGCGCGCTGATTGCGGGGTGCTTCGCGTTCAGGGGAGAGCGCGGCGCGCGGGCAGAGGGGGTTCGGTGGATTCACCTGGCAGAGCTCAGGCTTGGTCGGGGAATACCGGTGCATATTTTTATTTTTATTGTGTGGAAAATTATGATGCCCAATCAAGGTAACGTGCGTAACAGGCGGGTGTCATCGCAGCTTCTGGCGGTGAATAGCGCTTCCGACAGCCGTGCGTTTTCGACGGAGCGCGCCGAGGGGGATCCACGTCCGCAAGCTCATAAAGACAGGCTTCATGTCGTGGAAGAGGCGGAGGCCAGGGTGGCGTTCCCGCCGCGCCCGTTGGAAGTGCGCGAGGGGGAAGAAGCGGGACGCCGGGCGGAAATCAGCAACATGGTCGTCGACGCCGATATCAGGGTCGCGAAATGGGCATGGGCAGTGCTTGCGATTGGGCATTGTCTGCTGATCTATTTCATGGTGCGTAATCTCGGTTGACTCCTCCTGCCCAAAAACGGGCTCAACCGCCGATATCGTCCGCCACTAATTCGGGCATTGGAACTTGGAGACTGTCGCACCCCCCGAAACTGAGTGGACATCCAGTCCGGCTCCTCCGCAGCCCTGTAGCGCCGCTTCCGCCACGTCGATTTGCGGACATCGCACAGCGGAATGTCATAAAGCTGTAAATGAACAAACCTAATTGAGTGATCGGTCTCGATGGAGACGCATCACCACAGTCCACCCGTTGGCCTCGCCGGCGGGCACGGACTTTTCTTATCACGTCGCTTCGGCCGAGACAGACCATGTCTGTGCTGGCCGGCCTGATCTTTCGATGCGGCATGACGCGCTGCGCGGGTCGCGCGAATTCGCATGACTTTCTTAGCTCTGGAGATGACGAAGTGAGCAATCTTATTGGTACCGGTTTTAACGCCGGCTCGGACGATGGCGAGTTCGCCACGCTTGAAAACGATTTGCGTGCCCTTGCCGATATTGGCTGCGACACCGTCGAAATCGCCGCCACCAGCCTCGACGTGATTGCCGGCGGCCGTATCATCGAGGAGCGCGCGGACCGTCTCGTGTCGCTCGCAAGGCAGTTTGATTTCCGTTACACGGTGCACGGCCTGGTTTCATCCAACTTCATGGATCCGGTGACCTGCCGCTACCAGATCGATGCCGCGAAGGCGCTTGCCGTTCTCTGTGACCGCATCGGTGCGGGTATTCTTGTTCAGCATGGCGGCGCGCTGCGCGCTGACCAGATCGCCGAGCGGGCAGAGGCCGATCATCGTGAACGCGACGCGCTTTTCGAACTCGCGGAATTCTGCCGGCCCTATGGTGTGCGGATTGCGCTCGAAAATATCTTCACCACCGAGCCCGGCCAATACCGCCAGACACCGGCTGAGGTGGCAGCGACCGTTAAGGCTGTCGGCCACGACAATGTCGTGGCGCTGATCGACTTCAGCCATGCATATCTCGAATCCACTTATCGTGGCCTGGACTTCCGTGAACAGCTTCGTGCCATGGCGCCGGTCGCCGGTCATCTCCATGTCCACGATTCCTTCGGCCGGCCGCAGGGTTTCTACCAGCCCTATTTTCCGCAGGAAAACACAGCGCTCGGCATCGGCGATCTGCATATGCCGCTCGGCTGGGGCGACATTGAATGGGAGAGCATCTTCTCCGAACTGACCTTCCTGCCTGACACCGTTCTGATGATGGAAATCGGCCGTCGCTATCGGGCCGAGCAGCCCGCAAGCCTCGAAACGGCGCGGCGTCTGATGACGCTTAATGCCGAACGGACACTGCTCGCAGCAGAGTAAGGGAACCGAATTGCGCGCGGCCGCGATCGGCCGACGCCGGAGATGCCGGCAGTTGCGGACGCGGCTGCCGGCATTCTGTTCACGCTGCCCAGTCGGAGAGCGAATAGGCCCTGATGTAGTCGATCATCATTTGCGAACCGTCGCTGAAATCACCTGCCGAGGGTGTTCCCGCCATGCCGCCGACGGCAAGATTGACGACCATGTACATCGGATCATGCATATCGTCAGGCGTATCCGTTTGCGCAACGGCGACATCATCGAAATACCAGGTGATGTGTTCGGCATCCCACAACACGCCGTATGTGTGAAACCCCTCCGTGCTCGGCACGCTGACATTGTTGATGACAGAAGTCTGTTCGCCGGTCGCATTCGAATGTGTGGACATGATGAGCGTATTGGGATTTTGGCCGCGCATTTCGATGACGTCCAGTTCCGGCGGCCACGACCCGTCTTCCGGCAGAAGCCAGAAGGCCGGCCAGGCACCGCGATCGGTCGGCATATCGGCGCGAATTTCAAAATATCCATAGGTCTGGCTGAAGGAGGAATAGGTGTTCAGCATCCCGGAGGTGTAATCATATCCCTCGACCTCGTCGGCGATCGATTGCGGGGTCTCGGCAGCCGTGATGGTCAGGACGCCGTTTCTGACGCTGAACGGGTCTACCTCCGACGTACCGGTATATGCCGGGTTGACATACCACTGCGCCTCGCCATTCGTCGTCAGGGAACTGCCCTTCTCCGGTGCCCACCAATATTTGGCATCCCAAGTTCCCTGATCGCCGTTGCGCAGTGACAGCGTATCAAACTCGTCTGCAAAGGTTTGTGTCAGGGATGACCGGTCGAGGCTGAGCTCGAACTGGTCGGGCTGGATATCGTCTATGGTCGTTCCGGCCAAAACGACGGCTTCGCCATTCGAGAAATTCAGCCACAGATCATTGCCCTGCTGCGTGGCATTGCTTGCAAGCTGCTCGAAGGAGGTAATGCCGTAGCCATTGAGGCGGATCGTGTCATTGGCGCTGAAATCCATGATGAGATCGGTGCCATTGCCGCTCGTGAATACGAACGTATCCGCACCGCCGCCGCCAATCAGCACATCATTGCCGGCACCGCCGTCAATCGTCTGGCTGCCAGATCCGCCGGTGATGATATTGTCGAGCGAATTGCCGAAGGCATAACGGCCATCGCCGGTGACCCGCAAGTTTTCGAAATTTTCGGGAAGTGTATAGCTCATCCAGGTGTCGATCGTATCGATACCCTCTCCGGCATTTTCGACGGCGCGATTGATGCTGGAATAAAGATAATAAATATCGTCCCCGGTGCCGCCCGCCATTGTCACATTGACGGAACTGTCACCCCACATGGAATCATTGCCGGCCGTACCGGCAAGAAGCGGGCCGGAGCCCGTGGCGGAGAAAAATCCGGTGGAACTGCCGCTATAGTAGAGTGTGTCTCCAAGCGCATTCACAACTGTTCTGGCCATAAGCCTTCTCCTGTCCGTTTGCGTCGCTTCCTCCCTCCTCCTGAACAACAGCCTAACAGCGCGAAAAGCTTCCTGTTAGGGCCAGAAATGAGGGGTATGTTCCGTTCCGGACGGAGGGGAGTAGGTCGATCTCATTTCCGGAATATCCTCTGGTTCCGATAATGAACGATCGCTAGGCGATACTTAACTCCGCGTATTCAATATGTGCTGCCGCACGCTTTTTCCCATTCGGATGAATGGTTGTTCTATAAAGTGATAGGTACCGATGCTGAGCACAATGGTGGCTATAGATAAGCCAGGAATATACGCCCCACTCTTAATCAATCTGTCCTCCCACCCAAAAACTGTAACCATCTCCATTAATATTGGATGAGTGATGTAGAGAGAATAACTTACGATCCCCATGTAGGTGAGAGATGGAAGCTCAAATTTATCCAACCAAGCCAGTGTTCCTAGGAAGGTAATAGTTGCTGCAGTATGAGTGATAATAATCGAGTTGAAATTTTCAAACCGCGTATCTGTTCCGTATAGAAACAGTACGTAATGAATATAACCCCGAAGAATAATTCCGCCTAAAAGCAGGGCGACGATCAGCTTAATCCAGTGATCGATAATATGGCCCTGATCGATCTGTGTTTTCCGAATTGAGGCACCCAGAAACATAAATCCGAGAAGGATAATTTTATCCCCGGCACCTACCGATTGCCCCAACATTTGCAAGATCGAAATTGCTATGGATAGACAAGCACATAATATAGCTGCCTGTCGTGTGATCAACAAATTCAGCGGACCGACGAATATATATATGACAACGATGCTGGCGTAAAACAGAAACTCGTAAGCCAAGGTCCAGTAAACATCCAGGACCCTGTGAGATGCCAAGAAATCAGGGATCATCGTGATATTTGCTACAATGTCATATGCCGAAACTTGGTTTCCTGCATATAAACGAAGAAGCAGTGTAGCAGTGAGGGACGCCCAGAACAAAGGGTATAGTCTAAAAACACGGCTTATAATAAATCCCGCGACCGGACTTTGCTTCGGGAAGCTGAAAGGTACGACGTATCCACTTATTAAAAAGAATAAAATAACTCCAAATCGCCCAAAATTTAAATACTCTCCGGCAATGAGGTTTCTGAATATAGTGTCTGCCCACGAATTTTGGATGATGTCATCGCGATTTATGAGCGAGTGCGCTGAAAGGTGATAAAAAATTACAGATAGTGCGGCAACGCCCCGTAATTGATCTATATTATTAAGCCTAATTTTTTCAGTCATTTTATTCTCTGATTAATAATTAACTAAATATATAATGATATTTATAGTAATATCATGATGCGTGCTATTGAAATTTCGAATCTACGTTGGCTCTGGCTCTTTCCGCCTTCGCAAACTCGCAATATTAGCCGAGGCCCTGTGTGCTATAAACCCCGGAAAGGTTTGTTTTACGCATCACCGCATTTTTTAAAAAAAGCCTGAAATCGAGATCAGTAAAAGCATATCCAAGCGCCATCCCAACGTGCGCCATAAAAACAGGATTCGAATTCAGTTCCTCGAACTGGTAGCCCACTACCACCCCAATTGCCGAATAGGCAAAAAACCCGACTTTTCGTGTCCGGAAGATAGTATAGACAAGCGCAAATGCGCTTAACAGGCAAAAACCAATGCCTGAAGTATAGGCGGTGGCAAGAAAACCATTATGAGGGGTACCGATACCTGATATTCCAGACAATTCTTGATCCCTTGCGCTAAACCCAATACCTAGGGGGTGGTTGAGCATTACCTCAAAGCCACCCGTTATGGTAGTCCACCGCTCGTGGGCGTTGTCGGTGCTACGATTGTCTTCCAGAAAGCGTTTGGAAAAAGCTTGCTCCACAAAATTGAGGGCGCCGAAAGGTAAAACGGCTGCAATGACAAGTGCCGAAAAAGCAACGCCAAAATAGGTGCTGAAAAGCATGCGGATCGAAAAATTCCGAAGATAATAATAGGCTCCGATAGCCAAAACAGCAAAGACGCCCGATCTGTTAAGCGTTAGCGTAAAGCTGGCCAGATATATCGCCAAAAATATAGCAAAGACGAATGGGCGACGGTAGCGCTCGGCAAGATAGGCAGCTGCCGCGCCAGCGAGCGCGAAGGCTGGCCCAGCCATGTTACCCGCAGACCAAATACCGCCGGCTTTTTCTATGCGCAAAAACATCGCGCTCATCTCGCCTTTGGCTGCCGCTTCGAGTACTGCGGCTTCGTCAAATTGGAAGGACAGCCCGAGCGCAGCAAGCCTGTCGTGGATGGTGACATCGAGAAAAAGAAGAATAGTGACCGCTATAAATCCTGCAAAGCTGCCACAGCAAAATAAAGCCAAAAGGTTTTCCTTCAACACCATGTAGATGAAGAAGAGAAAATAGACAGCGTAAAAGTAAGTTAGGGCGGTGGGATAAAACTCTCCGTCTCCACGCGCGTCCGCGAAAAGAGCCGTAAGTCCAAATAAGGTGGTAAGCGGAAACAGATAAAGTAAAATGATGGAAGGAGTTAGGCATCGAATATACAGAAGGATGATAGCCGGCAACGTCATCAGCACCAACATATCGCTAATGTTGAGGAAGCGCAGCCCAATGTTGCTTGTTACGATGTTACATTGGATAAAAAAGCCAATCGAAAACACGAAGGTTGCCAGCACGGCGGCGGGAATATCGATGATTTTTGAAGGATAAAGGGGCATCGCGATAACGAGCCCCGGGAGCGAGGGTTGATCTGATGCCGCACTGTATGGCTGGCTTGTCATTCGCGGCCTCTATCATCTGCTGCGGACACTGAAATTGTCTGATGGTGAGGGCGTCGCCTCCGCGACGATACGAAGAGACGCCACATAATGGTCTTGATAGGGCTAGCGCGCAAGTCATTTTGTCGATGTCTCATGCGCTTAGATTGCCTTTCGGAAGATCTCCTTCCACCGCAACTATCCTTTGAACGTAGAGCGGCGCATCAGAGCTGGGTGCGCTATAACCAAAGGCGGGAAGTATGCGTAGATAAAGGCTGTATCCGGCCTGATCGATATCGGCGTCTAAACTGACACCGCTGGCTGTTGCCCACATCCAACCGCTATTGTCGAGAACCCCGGAGTCACCAAATTGCAAGGCGGCGCAAATAATCGTCCTGAGGTCGCCGCCACTTTTTGCAACCAACTCCACGAACGGGCTGCGTTGTCCTGCGCTGTTCTTATAGAGCACCGCAAAGGAGAGAGTCTTGCCGATCATCGCGGCCGCTTCTTCGTTGCGGAAATAATGGAAAAGCCCGCTGAACTCGCTGCCATTCGCTCGCAACGCGAGGCTATAGGCGAAAGAGGGGGAGAAGGTGACCTCCGTGCTTTTGGTAGCGGAGGCTGACTCTGCAAGGGACCAGCCTGAAGGAGCGGGCCCGGACCATTCGGTGAAATCGCCGTTGGCGATCAGGTTGGTGGCGGATAGTTTTGGCCAGCAGGGGGTTTCGAAGCCGCTATTCGGCGCTGACGCCAGATAGGCGGCGAACAAGGTTCTGGCGATGAGCGCCGAACCTGTGCTGCTGGGATGAATATTGTCGTTGTAAAGCGTGGTGTCCTTGCCGTTTGCGATAAATGCCGCATGGGTGTCCACCAGCGTCAGGTTCGGGTGCGCCCGGGCGACGTCCAGTATGGTGTGATAGACCTTGTCGTAGCCCGTTCCATCCTTCCAGGGGTTTTGGGTGGTGATGAGCTGTGCAGCGCCCGGCCAATGCCATTCGGTCATGCCCAGCGGCCCAAGCAGGGCAGCCCTTCCGGGGCTTCGAATGCCGCCCGGCGTTTCGAAGCTCTGCATATTATATCCGTGATGCATGATGCAAAGGTCGGGGCGTGGAATTTGCAGCGCCGCCATGCGCTGTTCGGCAAGCATGTAGCCCGGCCTGCCAACCGGCAGTGTGGCGAGATAGACAGTCAGCGTCGCGCCCGTGCCGGCGCGCAGTATAACCGGTTCGGCATAGGCCTTGGGACCCGTCGCGGCATGGGTCTGCCATTCCGCCCAGCGGTAAAGCACGACCTTGATATCATGCAGGCCGCCAAGCATGATGGCGAATTGCTGGAATGGCCCGTCGTCCGCATGGGCGGTGCTGTCGCCATTCACGAAGATCGTGGCGTTCTTGCCCGCAACAAGACGGGCGCGCAGGGGAGAGAACGCATCGACTGATCCCGCCATCGGTGTGCGGTTTTGTTGGGAAATGCCGAGCGATACGCCGATCATGCCGGCACCTCTTCCGTTCCGGTCATATATATGCATATCTTGTCTTCGAGCAGCATCATTTCGGTCTCCTTGTCTGCCCCTTGAGAATAACCTCGCGGTGAGGCCCGGGGAAAAACACAGGGAGCCGGACGCTGAATCGCAATAAAACTGCACGTCACGAATTTTCTTCGTTTTCAACTAAAGCATATAAATAAAATAGATTTTTTATTTTATCTGAGCCGGATTTTTGATCCGCACGAAGGTTTGAATGTCATTTTTTTTCCGCGCGATCAAGTATTGTTATTCCTCAACTGCTGTCTCCGCCGAATATCCCGCCGCCACTGACGGAGGGGGGGGTCGTTCTGGCCTCGGCCCCGTTGATGCCCGCAAGACGGAGTGGTGCTATCCCTGGTGTCTGCATGCCGTGGAGCTCAAGGCATGACATCGGCGCTTTTCGTCAGCCACACGGGGGAAAAGGGCGGTGCCGAACTTTTTCTGGCGGATATCGTCAAGGCCGGGCCGCGCTCCTGGCGAGCCTGCTTCCTCAGTGGCGGTGGGGCAGCAGACGATCTGGCGGAATGCGGCAGGCCGCCTCTTCTGCTGTCTGCGGGAGAAAAAATGCTGTCGATCCGGCGGGATTCGTCGTTCGGTGCGATGCTGCGAGGGGCCCTCGATGTTTTGGCCGTTGCCTGGCAGCTCAGCCGTCAGGCAAAAAACCATGACGTGATCTGCGCCAATTCGCAAAAGGCGCTTTTTGTCTGCGCGTTGGCGGCGAAGCTCAGTCGTCGGCCGTTGATCTGGATCCTGCATGATATCGTCACCGACCCCGCCTTCAGCGCCGCAAACCGCCGCGCTTCGCTGACATTCTCGCGTCTTTTCGCAAGGCTGGTTGCCGTCAATTCGCAAGAGACGGGCAGGGCTTTTGTGAAGGCGGGAGGCGAGGAGGACAAGGTCCGCATCGTCTATAACGGTTTCGACCCAGGCAAAGCGTCCGTTTATGACCCCGCAAGAGCGCAGCAATTGCGCAGGGAGCTCGGCCTTGGCCCACAGCCGCTGATCGGATTGTTCGGCCGGTTGAGCGAATGGAAGGGGCAGCATGTTTTCCTGGAGGCGATTGCTGCAATGGAGGGGGTCCAGGCCGTGATCGTTGGCAGCGCGCTTTTCGGGCAGGAGGCTTACGAAGGCCGCATCCGCACGCTGGCATCCAGTCTCGGTCTTGATTCCCGTGTCCGATTTCTCGGTTTTCGCCCGGATGTAACGGAGTTGATGGCGGCGATGGATGCGGTTGCCCATACCTCAGTTGTTGCCGAACCGTTCGGTCGTGTGGTGGTGGAGGCCATGATGTGCGGACGACCGGTTGTTGCCACCCGCGGCGGTGGGGTCACCGAGATCATCCGTGATGGTGAAACCGGCCTGCTTGTGCCGCCTGCGGATGCGCCGGCACTGGCCGCGGCGCTGGGCCGCATCCTGACGGACCCGACGTTGGCTGAAAAACTGGGGAAGAAGGGGCGGGAAGATGTGATGCGGCGTTTTTCGCTCGAGGAAACCTGCAGGACGATCTCCGCGCTTTTGTCTGAAGTAGCGTGACGCTGCGGTCTGCGACCGCTCACAGGCGGCAATCCCAAACGGGTGGAAGGTTGGAATGCGCATTCTCGTGAACATGCCGAGCCAGTATGGCGGGAAAGCTTCCGGCGTTGCCCGCGTAACCTTCAGCCTGCTGGAGCGGCTTCTGGAGCAGACTGATGATGATTATATCCTGCGCTCGCCCTGGACGCGGGCGCAATTGCCCGCGGAATTGCGCGACAGCCGCCTGCGGCTGATAGAGACGGCTCGGCCGCACATCATGGTGCTTGACGTGCTGCGGCAGGCCATGACGCTGCCGGTGCTTTGCCGCCGGGAAGGCATTGACGTGCTTTTTAATGCCGATCCTTTTGGCAGCCCGCTGGGCGGCAGGCGTCGGATCACCCTTGTTCACGATCTCTATTTCAAGACCATACCTGAACAGATTGGCTGGCGGGCGGCCTTGACCACCGATTTCATTTTTCGCCTCATGCTGGCCGGTTCGCACCGGATCGCGTGTGTATCCGACGCGACGCGAATGGATCTTGCGCGTTTTTATCCCGGCGCTGCCCGCAAGAGCGTGACCATTCATTCCGACAGCACGTTGAAGCTGGATGCAGGGGCCATGGCTGCGCCGCCGCCGATTGCGGGGCGTTACATACTGGCGGTTGGAAACGCGACCTCGAACAAGAATTTTGCCCTTCTGGGCAAGGCTTTTGCGCGATTGGCCCCGACGATGCCGGACCTGCGTATTGTCCATGTGGGCCGCGACGAGGCGGAAGAAATCGCCAACACGCTTGACGATCCGGGATTGAAGGCCCGGCTTATCCGGCTTTCAGGCATCGATGACCGGGAACTGGCGGAACTTTATCGTCATGCAGCCTGCCTTTGCGTGCCTTCCACTTATGAGGGCTTCTGCCTGCCGGTGCTGGAGGCGCAGCAACTGGGATGCCCGGTCGTCTGCTCCAATCGTTCTGCGACACCAGAAATTGCCGGTATGGGCGCGCTGACCTTCGATCCCTCGGACACCGATAGTCTCGTCGCAACTCTGGAGCGGCTCTTTCGCGAGCCGGCGCTTGCGGAGACGCTGCGCCAGGCGGGTTACGAAAACCGCAGCCTTTATTCCTGGGAAAAGGCGGCGGAGACATATGCGCAGCTTTTCCACGAAACGGCCTGACTATGCCGTGATCGGCCGCCGCAGATCAGCATAAAGTTTTTCATACGCGGAAATCACCCGTTCCGGCGCGACGCCTTGAGAAATCCGCTCTCTGGTTTGCGGCAACTCTGTGAGAACGGCAGGATTTTTCATGGCCTCGATCATACGGGCGGCAAGTTCGTTGGCATTACCTGGCGCAAAAAGGCGGTCCGGCCTGTCGCGGCCAATCTGTTCGGCAACTCCGGCGAGATTGGCTCCAATAACAGGGACGCCGCGCAAAATGGCCTCCGCTACCGTTCTGCCGAAAGCCTCCGGCCACAAAGGCGGCACGACGAGGCAATCTATGCCAGCAAAAAAACTGTCGGCCTCGACATATCCGGGAAAGTCGACGGGCAGGCCTGATGCCTTTCGCTTATAGGTTTCGATGCCGCCGGGCGCTCGACCGGCCATGGTCATTCGCCAACCTTGCGGGGGCAGGAGCCGCATGGCCCCGATAAGGAGATCGGCGCCCTTGGGTTCTTCGATACGTCCGAGATAACCGAAAACCAGCGGTTCTCCTGCAACACGGGCTTTGCGAGGGTTCAACGATTCTGGTTGCGCGATGGCGTTCCAGATTATCGCGCGGCGATTTTCAGGAACGTGCGTGAAAAAACCGGCCTCCAGATGGCGTTTCAGAATGTCGCTGCCAACGCCTGTGACAGCATCCACCGCGCCTTGGCAGCGCCGGTGCAGACAGGAGAAGGCCCGGCATTTTTTGCTCCTGCCATCGCAGATATGCCCTTCGTGAAACAGGGAGCCATTGGTGCACATGCTGGTGAAATCATGCAGGGAGTGCACAAGCGGAATACCGCGTCTGCCAATCATCGGCCAGATCAGCGGCGTCAGTTCCGAGAGGGAATGGGTATTGACCACATCCGGGCGAAAATCCTCAATGACGCGCGCCAGCCGCTGCACCAGCCGGGGATCGATCTGGACGGCGACCTTGTAATATTTGCGTTTCCATTCTGCTTGCCGCTCCCAATCCCCAATGAAAAAGGGCGTCGTATGTCCAAGCCGATGAATGGCGAAACCGTCTCGCAATTCTGCGGTCTGGCGCTCCCGGGAAATGGCGGCAACCGCGATTGTATGTCCTTTCCCAGCCAAACCCCGGGCAAGGTCTTCGACGAATATCTCCGCGCCTCCTACGCGGTCGGGAGAAAACAGTGATGTCACCTGCAAGATACGCATGTTTAAATTCCTGTGCCGGCGGCCGAGACGGAGGAAGCGGCATTGGCCGAAGTTTGTCTGCGCCGATCTGCTCCTGGTGGGTGCAGGCAAAGGGTGACGATGGGTGCCAGGAAAACGGCGTAAGCCATGGCGAAGCCCGGCACTTGCAGTGAAAAATCGAGGGAGGAGTGCAGCGCCACCAGCAGCAGCCCGGCGAGGCCGAGATGCGAGGCATAACGATAAGTTTTGCGCCTGCGGGCCCCGCGAATGAAAATAAGCAACTGGCCGAACAGGAAAAATGCCGCATAAAACGGGAAAGCGGCTCCGAGGGTCAGCAAGCCCTCGGCATACACATTATGGGCATGGGTGACGACGGCATCGACGCCGCATTGCGCGGAATGATAGGGAGCGTAGGTTTCTGAAAAGCTGGTCAGTCCCGCGCCCAGGGGCCAGTTATCCGTTATCGCGCGTGCAATACCGGGCACATAGCAGAAGCGCATGTCGTCTTCGAGGCGTGTTTCCATACGCAGCGCTACACGATTTGCAAAAAGGGCGAAGAGGCCGATGGCGATGGCGAGCAGGATTGCTGCGCGTCGTCTGGAGCCGCGTCTTCTGCGCCGTGAGGGCGCGACATTCCGGCCGGGCCCGGGTGAGTTGAAAACGATGAGAAGGATGAGCAAAAGCAGCGCCGCGAAACTGGACATGATGCCCGCGCGTGATCCCGTCAGCATCAGGGCGATGAAACAGAATCCGGTCAGAAGGCCGATGAAGGCGGCGTGGCGGATGAGGCGTTTTTGATCGCCCGGCACCGTCAGGCGGTTTGCCACAAGCGCTCTCACCCTTCCCCAATCCGGAGCCGCCAGCTTGTTATTCAGCAGCACCACAAGCGTAAGCAGGATAAGCCCGAAGAAAGTCGCCGCCGTATTGCGGTTGACGAAGAGCCCCGTCAGGCTGCCGAGATAAAAACGCTTTTGAATAAGGCCGAGCATATCGGGAAACAGGAGAAATTGCAGGATCGCGCCCAGCGACAGCCAGCCGCCGGCGATTGCGAAGCATCGCAGCGCTTTTGCCGCACGCTCGTCCGTATTAAAGATCACGAGCCCGGTCATGAAGGCGCCAAAGGACAAGGCGGCGCTCAGCAGGCCCAGCCAGTCATCTGCCGGCGTGAGCGAGATCGTGGCTGCGGGCGCCACCTGCGTAAACATCGCGGCGGCGGACCAGGCGGGGTTGGACGGCAGAATGCCCTGGCTGGCGGATGTCTGAAGCAAGACCTGAAGTATCAGTGCGCCGAGCAGAAGACAGGCCGCTGCCAGCGCCTTCCCTATGGCGGGCTGGGGCGGGCCGAAGAGAGGCAGGGCGGCAAGGAGCAGCAGATAGGCGGCGAATGTGATGACGATCCGGCTTTCGATGTCGGTTGCGCCGCGATTGAGCAAGGCAAGCAGGAATATGGTCCAGAAAGCGATCGTGACGATTGCCCGGGCGCGATGCAGAACAAATGCCGGCCGGGGCGGCGAGGATGACAGCAATTCCGGTGGAGCGTCGAGGATCTGCATGATGTTCGGCTTTTGAGATCTGCTTGTTGTGGTGACGATGAACTAAAGAAAGGACTTGGCGCTTCCGTGTATCTCAGGGCCGTGGTTTGGCGCTTTGCATGCCGGTCTGAAGCTCTTGGGAGCAGACATGCCTCAACGACCATCGCAATATTTCGCCCTGCCTGCCGCAGACGATCGCGGTGTCGGCTTCACGGGCCGCCTCAGCCTGCGGTAGGGCGCCTTTGGCAAATTGTTGCCAGATGACGAAGCGCCCGCGGATCAGATTGGCATCGGCGGGGCCATAAAGCTGGGAGAAATTCGTCAGCACGGCGATTTCCATGGCAGAGGCGTTGCGCAACGAGCGAACCATGGCGAGGCGCAGCCAGACATCGCCATTGGCGGGAAGACACGACAGGGCGTGGCGCATATAGGTTTCGGCAAAACCGAGGCGCATGGCATCCGCTTCTGGCGATGCATCCCCGGCATGGGCGTCGATATCGGCAAGCACGAGCCGCATCCCGGCCTTGATGATATCCGAACGGCAGATTTTTTCGGCAATGACGGGCTGCAGACCCTCGACGGTTTTCGTCAGCAGATCGGGAGAGAGACCATTGTCCTCGTCGGCAATGCGCGCCAAAGCGATGATATCGGAAAACCGTCGTGTTTCGGAAAAAGCCTGGGCCGCGAGCAACAACACAAATAGCGAAACGATCAATACCGGCGTGACCGTCAGGACCCTGCGCAGGCTCGGCACGCCAGCGGTCCTAGTCATGATAATATCGCGTGTAGCGGGAATGATAATATTCGCTTGAACCGTAAGCCCGGTAAAGCTTGAGCTTCTCCGTGTCGACCTTGTTGAGAATGACGCCCAGACATTTCTTGCGGATTTGAACTTCGTTTTCGATGGTGTTGCGAACCGCCCGCCGTGCGGTTTTGCCCCATTCCGTGACGAAAACGAAGCCGTCGATCCGGCCGGCCATCGCCCGCGCATCAACAACGGGGCCAAGTGGCGGCAGGTCGACGATGATGTAATCGAAGGCCCCGCTTGCCTCGGCCAGCAGGCGGTGCATCTGCGCGGAAGTCAGGAGTTCCGAGGAGTGCGGGACACGCTGCTTGACGACCGTGGGCAGGAAAGCAAGCCGAGTCTTTTCATCATGCACAAGCGCATCGCGGATGGAGCGACCTTCCAGCAGCACTTCAAGCAGGCCTGCTGTCGCGTGGCGGGCAAGGGCGCGGGTGGCGCCCGGGTTGCGAATATCCGCATCGAGCAGCAGCACCCTTGCGCCCTGTGCGGCCAGAAGCTGCGCGAGATTGATGGAAATTGTCGATTTTCCCTCACTCGGCAGGGCGGAGACGACGCCGACGACCCTGGCGCCGTTTTTTGCCGCTATGCCGAGATCGATCGCCAGCCGCGTGCTGCGCAGTGTTTCGGCGAAGGAGGAGAGCGGGTGGTCTACGGCATAACGGGCAACGCCGGAGGGGCGCGTGACGGTTGGGCCGCCATCTTGCCCTCTCGGTTCCGTGTCTGCGGCCAGCTTGTTCGGCACAAGCGGTGTATTGCCCAGAAATTCCAGGCCAAGCACGTCGCGGACCTGCTCCCCCGTGCGAAAAAAGCGATCGCGGAATTCGCGGAACATGGCGACGCCGCCGCCCGCGGCCGCACCCATGATCATGAACAGCGCCAGAATGAGCGCCTTGTTCGGCTTGCTCGGCGTTCTCGGCGGTACGGCCTTGGAGATCACGCGCGCTTCCGTCACCGGGAAGGACTGCTGCTGCATGGCCTCCTGATAACGCTGCAGGAATGTCTGATACATGTTCTTGTAGGTTTCCGCCTCGCGCTGCAATTCGCGAAGCTGAACCTGCGTCTCGCCAGCGGAGTTGCTGATATTGGTGGCCTTGGCGACGGTTTCGGCCAGGGATTTCTCCCTTGCTTCGGAAACTTCCAGATCGCTCTTATAACTTTGCGCGATACGGCTGATTTCCTGGAACATCAGCCTGCGATATTCCTGCATCTCGTTGCGCAGACGCACCGCCTGCACATGGTTGGCGCCCAGCCGACCGGTGATCTCGGCTTCGACCTTCGAGGATTCGAGATATTTCTTCCGCAGGTCATTTGCGACCGAACTGTCGAGAATATCCGTCACGACCGCATCGACATCGTCGGTAGCGAGGATGTGTTCGATGCGTTGCACTCTTGCCCGCGCCCTGGCGGTTTCCGATTGCGCCAGGATAAGCGCGCTGTTCGACTCCGCCAGCTGCTGGTCGGAAAGCAGCCCGTTATTGCCGGTCGAGATCAGGTTATGCTCAGCACGGAATTTCTGGACGGCGAGGTCGGTGTCGAGCGCCCTCTGGCGCAGTTCGGCAATGCGATCGGACAGCCAGTCGCTCGCCCGCCTCGTTGCCTCATATTTGGAATTCAGCTTGTCCACCAGATAGGCTGCGGCGACCGCGTTGACGATCTGCGCTGCAAGGACCGGCGACGTCGAATTATAGGTGAGTTCCAGCGCATAGGTCCGGCCGATACGCTTGACGCTGAGACCCTGCAGCAACCGGTCCGAAAGACCCCTTTTCAGGGTTCCGTCATCCACTACCGCCTCTTTTGTCGCCGGCGCGAACCATTGCGATACGTTGACAAGTGAGCGGATGGTGCTCAGCACGGAGCTTAGGAACGAGGCGCGTGTCGCCCTGAATTCCTGGTTTTCCGTCAGGTTGAGGCTGTCGACCACGGCGAGGCCGATGGTTTCCGATTGCAGCACCTCGACCTGGCTGAGAATGGACGCCTCGTCCTCGATCACGCCCCCGATCGTCGAAAGCTGTTCGACAACCTGGCTGTTGTTGCGGTCTATCAAAAGGGTTGCAGTAGCGGAATAGATCGGAACGGCTGTGGCTGCGAAAGCAAGGCCGATTGCCCCGGCAACGGCGACGGCCGCCAGCACGATGCGCCACTGACGGCGAACCGTCGCAAGTGCGGCATCTATATCGATAAAGTCAGCCGTAAAGCCGTTTTTATCGAAATCGGCCATCGTCAGTGGATCGTGCCTTTGCAACAACTGTCAGCCTCGCTTTTTTAGGCAGGCACAGGGCCTGCCAAAGTCCCGGTTGCATCACGTTTCGGGCGATCGCCGCTCCCGTAGGGATCGGGAAGGCCGGGCTTTGTTAAACGGGGCTGGTGCTGACCGGCGTACTGGTGCTGCCGGTGGAAAGCGATCTGCCACGGCCGGCAGGCGCGCCTGTTCCACCGGACTGAGCGGTACCCGCCCCGGTCTGGCCGCCCGCCGAACCACCGACGCTGTTGCCGCTCGCAGGCGTGGAGCCTGCGCCGCCGATCGGCGAGGCGGCTGCTGCGGCCGCGGGTGCTGCTGCCGCAGCCGGGCCGGCCGCGGTTCCTTCAATGTTTTCGCTGAAGGCGATCAGCAGATCGGAAGGCACGCCGGCGCCCTTCGTCTGCAGCTGAATGGCGGCCGCAAGGATCGTGTTGTTGTTTTGCATCGCCGCGGAATAGGCAAGCGCCAGACCTTCGCCCACCACTTCCGAGAAATCCTTGTTGCCGACCTTCTGTGCCAATGCGACGACGGCGGGCAACTGGCTGGAGTCGCTCAGTACAAGTGCGGAAATCTGCTCGGAAAACTGCGCGGCACTGGTGGAGACGGCGATGATCGGAAATCCGCCCGTCACCTTCGCCGCCAGCTCGGCCGTGGCGGCATCGGTGCTGGAAGCGACGGCGATCAGGTCCCTGACCGTTGGCGACGTCGGAGACTGCTTGAACGCTTCAGCGGCGGCAAGGGGAACCATGTCCGGACTGGTCGTGTTCACCCGCCCCAGAAATGCGGCGGTGCTTTCATCGGGGGATTTGACCGGTGCGCCTGTCGCCACGCTCTGGGCGGGCGCGGCCTGCTGCTGCGGCGCGTCTGGCGCAGGTTCGACATTCTGTGCGTGGGCTGAGGCGGAAACAATAACCGTGCCGATAATCAATATCGCACCGGTGAGCGCCGAGCCATTAATAAGGCGAGACATCACAACTCTCCAAATTTTTAAAATACGACTTTAATTACGCGCAATGCCGATATGGTTATTCAGCACTTAAAATGTTCTTCTTAGATCGCATAGGCTAGGCGGCGGATCAAGTGCTAAAACAACGACGCAACCGCAACTTCTTAAGTATCCTTAACCGGCGATAGGTGCCCAAGGCTTGATACGGCGTTGGTCGGCGAGCGATGAAAGTCACGAAGTTCTTCTCCTCGGTCCTGAGGAATTGACAGGCATATGGAATTGTTTGATTTTAGCTGATGTTTGAATAAAGGGAGATATTTTGTCTTCCCGTCTTGCTCATTTACTTTTCGCACTGCGTGGCAAAATTATAATTTCTCCGGTTTTCCGAGTTAAGCACCTGTTATATCAATATAATTTTTTGATTAATCCCGAATTCATACGGATATTGATTTGATGATCATCAATCTTCAGGTTTTACGCGCGGTTGCTGCGTTCATGGTCTTTTTCCATCATTTCATGCCCGTTATCGACCGGGTTTTCCCCGGTGTCAGACGATACGAGGCCGGAGCTTCCGGCGTCGACATATTCTTCGTTCTGAGCGGATTCATAATGGTCGTCACAACTCACAACAAAGATGGCGATCCCTTGAAATTCCTGGTGAACAGAATTGTCAGGGTCGTTCCGATTTACTGGATAATGACATTCATAATCGTCTTTATTTTTCTCCTCGGCGCGCGCCCTCTCGGCGTTATGGAGTTGCAGCCGAGCTACGTCTGGAAGTCCCTGTTTTTCATACCATTTGAACGCGGAGGATTTTGGGAGCCGGTCTTGTCTGTCGGGTGGACCCTGAACTACGAAATGTTCTTTTATGTTGTTTTTTCGATTTTGATGGTTGTGGGGAATTTTTATACGAGAATATTGCTTATTATATTCTTGCTCTGTTCATTTGTTCTGTCTGGATTACTGTTTTCGTTTGATGGTTACCTGCGGTATTACAGCAGCCCGGTGATGCTGGATTTCGCCCTGGGTGCCGCCTTCGGAGCATTTTTCTGCGCAAGGAAAGACAAGCCGCCCTTCCTGGGGCCGAGAGGGGCCTGGTTTCTCATCGTTGCCGGAGCGTCAGTCATCCTCGCGACAAGCTCGGGATTCGAGCTCTATAACAACAACATTGTGCGGCCTCTGACCTGGGGCGTTGCGGGACTGCTGTTGGTTTCCGGCTGCGTCTTCCTTGAACAGAACGGTTATGTTGCAAGGCATTGGCTTCCGGTCCATCTGGGAAATGCCAGCTATTCCATCTATCTCGTCCACAATCTGGTGATTCAAATTGCGATGAAGGCTGTCGGGGTAACGGGGTTGTCGGGTATCGTGTCGGTGCTCATCACAGGTGTTCTGGCTTTGCTGCTGACGATCGTGTGCGGCTTGGCGTCTTATCGATTCATAGAGGCGCCGATTAATCGAGCCTATCGCAAAAGAGACGGCGTCAGGCGGCTCTCCCTTCAACATTGAGCGGTGAGAGCAACTGCCCGGTCGATCACGCGAAAGATGTCGGCCGCGCCAGTCTCCCGCCCGGTGTGGGCGGAGGTTTCAAGCTGCGGCTGGAAATCGTTGGTGAGTGTTCAAAAAACTTCCAGCACCGTCAACTGGTCGCTGACGGCAAGCCGATATTGCCCGCCTTCCTGCGGAATAACGCGCTGGATAACGGAGCCGTCGTCCTGAAACCGGTGGGCAATCACCTGGCTGTGTGCACCGGTAACGATAAAGCTTGCTGCACGTTCGGCTGGCGGGTTTTCGATCTGCGCCGGCCATTGCCAGCCCGATATTGCAAGCCACACCGGCACAAGCAGCGCGCCATCCGGTCGCGACAGTCTCAGGGAAACACTTTCGGAGGCGCTTTCGACGAATTCGAGCTGGCATTGCGTGGGCGCGGTCTGGCGTCTTGCCGTCAGGAGCGAGAGCAGGGCGCGAACCGCCTCATAGGCGGCGGTGCGGCTCAGATCGTGGCGCAGCAGGCCGAAGGAGGACTCGGGATTGGTGTCATCCCGGGCGAAGCTTGACACCATTTCATAGATATATGTCCGGCGGATACCATTGATGAAGCACCACAGGAGCGTGCGCGGCATGTAGCGCGCCCTTATTCCTTCGGTGACAGGAAAATGAAAGCTCTGGGTCTTCAGGGCGCTATGGTAGCCGATTTCGGTGGCGAGCGTCGGCCTGCCTGCTGCTATGTGCGCGGAAGCGGCAAGAGACTTCGAGAGGGCGCCCGGCCCGGTCGTTTCGGGGTGTTCCATGCCCGCATAGGGATGAATATTGCCATATTGGCAAACCTTGGCGAGATCAAACGCCAGCGCCCGGTTGCTGAGGACATAGCTTGGCGCGGCAAGGGGAATATCCCTGAGCGCGGGGTTTGCGCGGATGGTGTCGTGCAATGCCGTCTGATGTTGCGCCGAAAGGCGCGGCGTATTTTGCGGATCGGACGTAAGCACGGGTTCGTTGCTGCCTTCGAAAACCTCAATGCCGCCATCGCACCAGTCGTAGAAATCCACGAGCCTGTCCAATGGCGTGCTCAGATAGGGGTTGAGATCGTCAAAACAGATGACGGTGAGGCGCAGGCCTGACGCAACGATCTGGCGCAGCCGCTTAAAGGAGGCGCTTTCCCGGCGGTCTTCGGGAAAGATGATGCCTTCGTCGCGTAAATGGCGCACTCCGAGAGCCTTGAGTTCCGGAAGGATGCGGTCGAATTGTTCCGGATAGACACCACGTGTGCGGGTGAAATGGCCGCACACTCCAACACTGTCCAGAAATGCCTCGGTATCGGCAGAAAAATCGGTTTTGACCTGCGCCGGTGCGGCACGCAGACCACCGGCTGCGGCGAAGGCGAAAGAGGCTGCAGACAGCAATGTGCGTCGCGTCATGGAGCGAGCACCGACAGGCCTGTTTTCTTTCATCAAGATCTCCTGCCGTATTCTCGCTGCCTATGTTCCTATCTCAATTTAACGGGCCAAGGTTGCACTTAAATGTCTGCGGGATGCCGAATTGACGACATTCTCTCCCCAGGCGAGCACGGGTGCTAAAACAAAACGATTGGCGGCCAGGCCGCATGTGATGGCCAAGAAGACAGAAATAGCCATAACGATGGATGGGGACAGCGATGTATTGGCTGACGTAAACCCGATCCTGTCGAGAGCCGCATAGACGGACGGATGACACAGAAAAATGGCGTAGCTTGCACCGCCGAGGGGCGCCAGCCGATTGAGGACAGGCCTCTTCATCGCCGAAACCACAAGGAAAACCGTCATGCCTGTGCCGTAGCTGATGGCGTAGCGATACCAGGTCTCCTCGAAGCCGTAGTCATGCGAATAGGCCAGGAGGCAGATGGGGAGAAGCATTGCGTAGAAAGTGCCGACCGCAATCCAGGCGCAATATCGACTGTCACGGTTGCGCCCGGTATCTGACGCCTTCCACAGCGATGCCAGAAAGCACACACCCACCATCAGCGGCAGGGCAACCGGCATCTTGATGCCGAGCTTGTATCTTACGAGGGAGAGAATTGCCGCAAAACCAAAAAGCGCAACTGTTGCAGCCGTCACCACCCGCAAATCGGCTGCTCGTCCCATCAGGAACAGCAGCACGCACAGCGCGTAAAAAGTCAGGTTGATCTGCAGGGTCCAGTAGAGTCCCATGACATTTTCCGTCATGAAAAAGCCCTGCAGCATCGTGGCGTTGATGGCGACGACATGGGCCGGGAATATCTTGCCCGGGTCATCCCAGGGCAGCAGCACGCCGAAAAAAAGTGACAGCCAGTAGGCGGGATAAAGATGGAAAAACCGATGCAGTACAAAGGCGGTAAGCGGTTTCCGATACCGCATGGCGGCATTTTGCAGCGATGAGAGAATGAAGTAACCGCCGAGCGCGAACAGCACGATCACGCCGAATTTGCCGACATCGAGAAAAACCTTGGTGACATCGAAAAGGGCCCGGGTCACTCCATCAGTATCGCCACGATTGTGCATCTTCAGCGCCAGATGAGAATAAGCAACGCAAACTGCGGCAAGACCGCGCAACATGTCGAGATTGTAGTTTCTCGGAAGCTCTCCGCTACTTTGAGAAGACATGGGAATCCAAATTTTTTAAAATAAAATAATAAGATCAATGGTGCAGCAGCGGGGCTGCATATTGTTAGGTTTTATATTCGAATATAATTAGCAACGGAGATTCTTTTTTGCAATACGGCATGAATTCCGCGGCGCCGCAAAAAATCACTTGAAACGGCGGTGTTTTCGGTGCTCTTTAAGCCCGATATTCTGATGTTGATTTTTAAATTGTTACTTCCTTCGGCCTGGTCGCCGCCCTTTCACGACCGTTTCTTTTGGTCGGTTCAGCGGTACCGGTGCGGAAATATAAATTTTAAAGGATATTGAGCGTAGCCCCATGCGAATCCTCCATCTCAGCAGTCTTTACCCGCCGCATATCGTCGGTGGATGCGAACGCTCGGTCGAGCATCTGGCAGAGGAACTGGTTGCCATGGGGCATACGGTGGGTGCCGCCTGCATAGAGCGCCAGGCCGAGGCGAAGTCGGTGCGCAATGGCGTCAGCGTCTACCGCATGTTCCACAACAATGATTTCTGGCTGGAAGACTGGCCGCAATATACGCCGCAGCAAAGGCGGATGCAGAAGATCAGGCAACAATGGAATTTCAACGTCGAGAAGCAATTCGAGGCGGTTCTTGACGATTTCAGGCCCGATGTCCTCAACACGCATTCGTTGCTCGATGTTACCACGCTGGTGTGGCGGGCGGCGCATAAGCGCCGCATTCCGATCGTGCATACGATTTGCGAATATGACCTGCTATGCGGCAACGCCGCCATGTTCAAAGGTGGCAAACCGTGCGACCATATTCATCTGGGCTGTCAGGTTGTGAATTTCACAAAGAAATTCACACAGCGTTATATCGGCGCGGTCGCGAGCGTCGGTACGGAAATCCTCAGGACGCATGTCAATCACGGGCTTTTCCACCATATTCCGGAAAGCCTGCGGCGCGTCATATTTTATTCCTGCACGGTCCCGGAAGGCGACCCCGTGGCGCGACGACAGATCGACCGCAGCGGCCAGCCCATGACCTTCGGTTACCTAGGCCGCATCAATACGGAGAAAGGCGTCGGCAACATGGTCGATGCTTTCAGGGAAATCGGTCATGGCAACTGGCGCTGTCTGGTGGCGGGCCACGCGATGGACGATTCCATTGAGCGCTTCAAGGCGCAGGCCGGCGATCTGCCGATCGAATTCATCGGCTGGGCGAAACCGAAGGAGTTTTTCGAACAGATCGATGTCCTCATCGTTCCCTCGTTCTGGGCAGAACCCTCACCACGCACGATCTATGAGGCCTATGCGATGGGCGTGCCGGTCATCGGCGCCGCCTCCGGCGGCATTCCGGAACTGATCGGCGAGACCAATCATGACTGGCTGTTCGAACCCGGCAATGCTGCCGATCTGGCTGCCCGTATCCGTCGGGTGCTGACACTGTCACGCGAGCAATTGCCGACGGAAGCCGACTTCGGAAATATTGTCGAGGAATCCACTTCGCGTCGGGTAGGCGAGAATTATGTGAAACTCTATGAGGACGTCCTGGCAAAAAGCAGGGCCGCGGCGGCATGACGGGCCGCCGACGGCGCGAGCCTGCTCCCGATGCCGTGGGTGAAGGGTTGAACAGGCCGCACTGGAGCCGGCCATGTTGAAAACGAAGGACGAGACCCCCGGCCTTGAGAGGCGGTCGGTCACGAGCGCCCTGTGGAGCGCCGTCGGCGGTTACGGCAATGTCTTCCTCTCATTTGCAGTTTTTCTTATCCTCGCGCGTCTGCTGACGCCGGATGAGTTTGGCCTCGTCGCCATCGCCACGGTTTTTGTCGATATCATTCTCGTCATCGCGCGCGGCGGATTGCCGGAGGCGGTGGTGCAGCGGCCTCAACTTGAAGAAGACTATGCGGATACAGCCTTCTGGTTCTCCCTTGGCTGGGGCGCTGCCTTATGCGTTGCGCTGTCCGTGGCGGCACCGTTCCTCGCCGGCCTGTTCGGGCTCGCGGAACTCGGCCCCGTGTTGATGGCGCTTTCCGCGGTGCTCCTGATCATGGGTGCCGGCAGTATCCATGAGGCCCGGCTGCAGCGGGCGTTCGCGTTTCGAAAGCTGGCAATGCGGGCGATTTTTTCCAACATGCTCGCCGGGGCCATTGCCATAGTTCTTGCCCTCCAGGGATGGGGCATATGGGCCATGGTGGCCCAGCGCCTGCTGGCCAGTATCGCAACGACGATCATGAACTGGCTCGCATCAGGCTGGGTGCCGCGCCGCCGTTTCGTCAGGCATTACGCGGCTGACCAATGGAGTTTCGGGTCCAGAATTTTCTCGGCCAGCTTCCTGCTCGCCATGAACCTCAGACTTCAGGAACTGATCGCGGCCATGTTCCTGACGCCGGCTGCCGTGGGTTACATCAGGCTTTCCTGGCGCTGTATCGATCTTGTCAGCCAGTTCGCCGTTATTCCTTTCGGTTCGGTGGCCATGGCGACCTACTCGCAGGCCCATGCACAGAAAGGCTCGGTGGAAGAGGCCTGTCTCGGTTTCATCCGCTTTTCGGGCCTTCTCGCATTTCCCTGTTTTGCCGGCATGGCAGCGGTTGCGCCTATATTCATTCCAGTATTGTTTGGCGAGAACTGGAAACCCGCGGTGCCGGTGCTGCAAATTCTCTGCCTCATTGCCATACCCTTCGTGGTGGAATCCTTCACCTGGGGTGTTCTGGCGGCGATCAAAAGGCCAGGGCTCAATCTCAAAATATCGGTCCTGCAATTGCTCGCCGGTATCGGACTGAGTTTCCTTGCCGCTCCTTTCGGTCTTTATCCTGTCGCCTGGGCGCATGTCGCGAAGGTGTATGGCGTCTGGCCAGTGGGTGTTTTTTATACCCGGCGTTACGGCGGCGTGGAATTCCAGAAAATCATGAGGGTCATTGCCATCCCGCTCGGTGCATCGATCGTCATGGGAGCGTCCGTATTTGGATTGGAGCAGGTCATCGAGGGTAGATTGCCTCCGATCATCTCTCTCGCATGTCTGGTCGTGGTGGGCGCCTGCATCTACGCGGCGCTGATTTTCGCGGCCATGCCCGCGGTCGCGAAAACCTCGGTGGTAGAGTTGCGCAAAATTCTGTCGCGCCGCTGAAGCGGGGCATTGCAGACTATTTCGCCGTCGTCTCCCATCAGGAAAAGGGCAGCGCCCGCAATTTTTCAGGACCGGGGGAGACGGGTGGCGGGCGCAGAATATCCCGGAATGCGGCCGGGTGACGGATGGTTTTTAGGGCAAGAGCCAGCAATTGCCTGTTTTTATAGAGCTTTACCATCTCGGCTTTCACCGGTTCCCGGCGTTGCGACAGATTAAGACGCGCCTTTCGCTCGAGAAGGGCGTTGCGCCCGCCGTCCCCCTGCTGCAGCCGCTCGATGAGCATGTCACTTGAGGCGAGTAAGTGCGCATTATTGACGACTGTCTGCGATGTCGACCGCTGACCCGATACTGCGCCGGTGGGTGTGGTGTATAGATAGAGCGCCTCATCAAGAATGGCTGCCCTGCGGCCGGTGAGAATCAATTCGGCATAAAGAAGAAAATCCTCGCCGACGCGAAATGTGTCGTGGTAGCGAAGATTATTCTCCGCAAGCAATTGCTTGCGAAAAACAGGCTTCAGCCATCCCGCGTGGCTGTGTCGGCCGGGGCCATCGTTTTCGCAGAGGGTCCGGATCGTCCATTTCGAAAGCGCGTTCTCCATCGCAAAGGCCGGGCCGACGATGGTATCGGCCCCGAGGTCGTAAAGCAGGAGATTGTCAGCGATCATATCGAGGCCGACACGGTCGGATATTTCCGCCAGCCTTTTCAATCGATCGGGCAGGTAGGCGTCATCGGCATCGAGAAGCGCGATCCATTCTCCCCGTGCATGCTCGATGCCCGCGTTGCGGGATGCGGCCGGGCCGGCATTTTTCTGCTGGCGCAAAACCCGGAAGCGCGGGTCGCGCGCAGCATGGGCTTCTGCCATCTCCGCCGTACCGTCGGTGGAAGCGTCGTCGATGATCAGGGCTTCCCAGTCACCGAAGCTCTGTTGGCTGAGGCTGTCTAGTGCGCGCGCCAGGGTTTTTTCGGAGTTGAAGGCCGGAACGAGAATGGAATAACGCATGAAGCCTCTTGCAGTTGGCTGCCCCTGGACCTGAAGCGACGACCGAGCGGGTTACCTGCTGCTGCGGTTTCGCGTGCGAGGCTTGTGGGAAACGCCCGCGGAGCTTCATCGGGGATCAGGGAAAGTGTTCCTGTTTGTATCGGCGCTGGCGGGGCGTCCTGAATGTTTAAATTATGGCCGGTTTTTCCCGGAAATATGCTGCAGTCATTTTAAGTATCCATCTTTTTTAAAGGCAATTTTCTTCAGGAATAAAGTGAAATTTCTCTCGTCAAAACAATAAACGGATATTCAAACGACATGTTGTATGGCGGTGACAGCGACGGGTTACACGATAATCGAAAGACCCGATTCCACGATCTTCAGGACCGTCAGCCTGCCGGTGGTGAAAGCACCGGTATCGATGCCTACCCGTTGAGGCCCGGTTTCCGGTTCCGTCACCGGCGTGTGGCCGTGAATGACAAGGAGGTCCAGTCCCGCGCCCTGGGACAGAAAAGGTTCCCTGATCCACAGCATGTCCTCATCGGTCTGCGCTTCGAGTGGCAGACCCGGACGCAGGCCGGCATGCACAAAAATATAGGGCCCGATGCGGGCGTAGATCGGCAGATTGGCCAAAAGCTGGCGGTGAGTCTGGGGAATGGCGCCCAGCAGGGCATCCGTGAAGGGTTGAACCCTCAGGCGGCCCTTTTCAATGAAATAATCAATATCCACACCATAGGACAGAAGCGTCTGGCGACCGCCGAAATCCAGCCAATGCATGTTTTCGCGCGGGTTTTCGAGAAAGTCGCTGAACAGCTGCTCGTGATTGCCGCACAGCGCGATGCGGCGCAGTGGCGCAGGCGGCGGCCGCAGCAGATGCTCGAGAACCCCACAGGAATCGCGTCCGCGATCGACATAATCGCCGAGCAGCACGACAAGGGCGGGAGAGGGGTCGCCGGCCAGATCCGCAAGGATTTTTTGTTCTGCCTGCAAAAGCAGGTCGAGACTGCCGTGCACATCGCCGATGGCATAGATCGGAAAGGATGTCAGCCTGTCGCCAAGCTCAACTCTGCGCCGTCTCCGCGCCTCGCGGGGGGCTGGTTGTTTACGACCGCGAATCCAGTTGAGCACCTTGGGCATAGCTGCCGATACTGTCTCCCTTACACGAGGTCAAGAGCGTTGGAAGCTGATGCCGCGTCACCCGCCCGAGACAGGTCGTGCCTGGTCAGGATATCGCTCCCGGCCCCTGCCGGAAGGCTTCGCCAGAAGCGGTTTTTGCGCGGCGGGGCCTCGATCGGCGAGCGGCAGGATACTCTTTTTCGCCTGCAAAGACTATGTCTGCTTCAGACCTAGAGTTTCAGCCAGACACGCGGGTTTTCGTGCGACTGGATCTTGATCCATTTCAGATCCACGGACTTCCACGGTTTGACGACATTGGTGCGATTGTCCAGCACCAAATCCCCTTGGGTGGTGCTGACCACCAGAACCGCGTGGCCGACACCGCTGGGGGTGCGCGCGGTGGCGATGCGCAGGGCGCCGGAAGGCCAGCCGGCACGCAGCAGGCGCTGCCGCTTGCTCACCGCATAGTCATCGCAATCACCGCTTTTCGGGTTCAGCTTCCATTCGTCTTCGCCCTCCAGTTCGCCAACATAGGTTATTGCGGTGTTGATCTCGGAGTTGATGCGCTGAAGCTCCACGCGTTTCTGTTTGGTCAGTTCGATCGTGTCACGATCACCAATGCGAACGCATTGGTCGGCGGCATTGTCGCAGAATTTGGCAAAGGCGATCGGCGCGATCGTTGGGCGGCTTGTCGTCATGAATTGGCCGGGCCGCGACGCCGCCGGGTTTTTCGCGAGGCCGCCGAGCTGAACGGCCGGTGCCGTCGTCGCCACGCCTGCCGCCACGCCGATGGCAATGGCCAGACTTGCCGCCACACGGGTTGTTTTCTTCGCCATGTTCTTGCCCCTGCACAGTTGTTTTCCTTATGCCCGGGAACATAGCGATGCTTTCTTGCAGGCCATTTAAGTCGATAGATTGCTTTTTAGTGAAATCCCATTTTTCTCGCGGGAATGCCATCAGTTGCAGCGTGTTCGGCCTTCGGCGTCGACGATACATGTCTGCTGCGGTACGCTGGTTCTCCGGTCGCGCCGCGTGTCCGGGGAGACGCGGCCGGCGGGCGGCCTGTCGTAACTGCGGGGCACTTCGAAATTTCGCCCGCCTATCGTTCCCTGCGCACCACCGCGGCCATCCGGCGCGATCTCGAAATTCTGATATTGTTGGGCAGGTGCCGAACCCGCCAGGCAAGCGGCAAAGATCCATGCGCCGCTCGCAAGGGCCGCCCGAAATGCTGCTGTTAGATGCCGATGCGCGGTCATTCCGTTTCCTCCGGGGGCACGAATGGTCGTCGCCGGCAGCGCCGTTTTCATCTCGCCGTATCGCTGATCATATCATTGATGCAGCAGCTGTCGTGAGAAGGATTTGACGGTTCCCGCGCATGGAATCACCCGCCGCTGTCTCGTCGTGCGACCGGCTGATCAATCGGCGCCTGCCTGCCTCACCGGAACATAAAAGGGCCTTTTTCCCGCTGAAAAATTAAGCTCTTCTCCGCTGCATTTATAGGCTTCACAATCCTGTAACAACGGACCTAATATACAAGTGCAGATGCCGAATCGCTCAGGAGAAGCCCTTGACGATTGCAGTTTCACCACAGGCCCTGCCGGCGCTCGTTCTGAACGCAGACTATAGGCCGCTGAGTTATTATCCCTTGTCGTTATGGTCCTGGCAGGACGCGATCAAGGCCGTCTTTCTAGACCGTGTGAACATCATTGCAGAATATGATCATGCGGTGTCGTCACCCAGCTTTTCCATGCGGCTGCCGAGCGTCGTCAGCCTCAAGACCTATGTGCAGCCCACCCGCAACCCCGCTTTCACACGCTTCAACGTCTTCCTGCGTGACAAGTTTGAATGCCAGTATTGTGGGACACGCGACGAATTGACCTTCGACCATGTGATTCCCCGCGCGCATGGCGGTGAAACCACCTGGCACAATGTCGTGGCGGCGTGCTCTCCCTGCAACCTTAAAAAAGGCAGCAAGCTTCCCAAACAGGCAGGCATGTTCCCGGCGCAGAAGCCTTTCCAGCCGACGGTTCAGGACCTGCACAATAATGGGCGTCTGTTTCCGCCCAATTATCTGCATGAAAGCTGGATGGACTATCTTTACTGGGATACCGAGCTGCAGCCCTGAGCTTTCAGGACTGCAAGGCGGTTTTCCGCTTAGCGGCTTTTACGGCTTGCGCCGAAAAAGGCGACTGCCGCAAGTGCCAGACTTGCGATGACATTCCATCCGGCGAACGACAGGCCGAGGACACGAAGTGCCGCATCATTGCAGGAAGGCGCCTTGATGGCGTTGAGGTTGCCCAACAGGTCGCCGGCATTGGTCGTGATGGAAGGCGCCCCGGTGGCGCAGGTAATCGGCCCCGCCCAGAAACCCCATTCCACACCCGCATGATAGACGCCGAGGCCGGCCCCAATCAACATGGCCACGCCGATAAGGGCGAGAAGCAGCCGTGTTATTTGAACCGGCAATTTGAAAATGCTGGATGCAATGGCCAAGATGCCAAGCGGAATGGCGTAATAATAGGGATCGCGCTGCAGCAGGCACAGCGCGCAGGGCGTGTAACCGCCAATATGCTGGAAACCGAGGGCTGAGCCGACGGTGAAGATCATTCCCGCCGTGACGCCGAGAGCGGCGAGTGTGCGGCTGTTATCGGCGGATGTCGCATTGGCCATGTAAATTTCCCCAAACTTCGCGAAGAAGCAGATATCCCGAACGGGCTTTCAAAAAGGCGGGCGTGATGGCGAAATTAAGTCGCCGATCTCGATGAATGTTACGGGATTCGTCTAATCCAGTCCTCTGCAACTGGCAAATGAAAGCCTGGTAAGAAACGGAGGCGGATGAGCAAGCTTTCGTGAGGACACCAGCCTCTACGCTACCCATCGAAGCCGCTATGAAAAAAGCATCTGGAGCAGGGAAAATTGAGATGTGTAGGTAATGGTACCCCAAGCCGGGATCGAACCAGCACTCCTTTCGGAACCGCATTTTGAGTGCGGCGCGTCTACCAATTCCGCCATTGGGGCAACGGTGGTAATGTCACGGCGTCTATCACGGGCGAGACCCTGCGTGCAACCCCAAAAGCTGGAAATTTGCGCGTTTGAGCGTGTAACCTCGCGCCTTTCAAATGGCAGCTCATCGCTGCCATTCCTTGGAATTTTAAGCGTTTCGCTGTGCCTGAGCACCAGGTAGGGCGTGGACGGGCGGGCCGCTGGCTTCCGGTGTGGCGCTCGTCGTTTCCCACCATTGGCCGAGAGAGTCGATCAGCGGTACAAGCGTGTTGCCCGCGGGGGTCAGGTCGTATTCGACGCGCAACGGATAACCCTGAAACTCTGTCCGTTGAACGATGCCAGCGTCTTCCAGTTTGCGCAATTCCAGTGCGAGCATCTTATGCGAGATCGTCGGGTTGTCCCTGCGCAGATCGCTGAAGCGTTTTGTGCCATCCTTCAGGTAGTAGATCAGGAGCGTCGGCCAGCGCCCGCTCAGGACCTGCATGGCCTCCTCGATGGGGCAACGGGATACAAGGTCTTTCATCAGCGCCTCGTGGTTACAAAAAGGTTCGTAATTTACTTGGCGCCACCCGGCGCTAAGTTCAACCCGCTGCGCAGCGCCCTCGAAACTGAGAGTATGAAAAATGGAACCGATTTTACTTTATGGCTTCCCGGCGGGAAGTTCGATGGGGCTTGTCGCAGCGCTTGAGTGGCTTGGCAAGCCGTACAGGCTTTGCCGGGTGGATATGCTCGGTGAAATGCGGCAGGCACCCTATAAGCGTATCAATCGACGCGTCGAAACGCCCGTCCTTATCACGGACAGGGGCGAGATACTGACCGAGACGATGGCGATCGCTGCATGGCTGGAAACACGCGACACCGAGCGGCGTATCAGTTTCGATCTCCATTCACGGGAGGCCGAGCTGATGCATCAGTTTATGGCGTTCATCAACACCGGCTTCACCGGCGCTTTCACCCCGCTGTGGGTTGCGCTTGAGATGGAGCCGCCGAACCCGGCCCTGCAATCGGCTCTTCGGCAGTATGGAACGGACGCCGTGATCAGACGGCACGACCTGCTGGAGGAGATGATTGGCGTCACCCCCTTTGCAATCGGCGACAGGCCGAGCCTCGCGGATGGAATCCTGGTCGGTGTCGCCCGCTGGCTGGAGATTCACGATGTGGCTGACCCGGGCCGGTGGCCAAAGCTAGCCGCGTTGCGCAGGCGTCTCGAGGCTGATCCCGCTGTTGTCTATGCGAGTGGCCTGGAACGTGGAGAGCCGGCTAAAGGCAATGGAAGCTGCCGGGGCCATGTTGATCTCGCAACGCTTGTCGAACGGTTCGGAAACTGAAGAGGCAGCGTGGACGGATTTTACCGCCCACGCTGTCTCGAAATGATACATCCTCGGTTGCGTTTTCATGATAATTTTAGATAGTTCTAATAAATTAGTATGTACGCAATTGCTAATTGAATTTATAATGGCCGGGTGGAGTTTCCACGCGGGGCGGGAGTAGCCAACTCATAGGGAGGAAATTATGAGGGCTTTTTCTCGCAATTTATTATTGTCTGCCTGCCTGATCCTGCCGGTCAACGCCCACGCGCTGGATATAGGGATCGGTGGAGAGAATGGGGTTAATGCGAGCGTGGGTGGTAATGGCAGCGGTGGGCTCGGGGTCGATGCTTCCGTTGGTGGCAGCGGCGGCGTCAACGCCAGTGCCGATGTCGGCGGCAGAAGCGGCGGCGGATTGGGCGCGGATGTCAACGCTTCGGTTGGTGGCAGCAATGGGGTCAATGCGGACGTCAACGCATCCGTCGGCGGTTCCAGCGGGGTCAATGCGGGCGTGAACGCGTCCGTTGGCGGCTCCAGCGGCGTCAATGCCAATGTCGGCGCAAATGTCGGCGGATCCAACGGCCTGGGCGTTGATGTCGGTCTCGGCATTGGCGGTTCAGGTTCCACGGGCAATCCCGGTAATCCGGGCAATCCTGGAAACCCGGGCAGTCCGGGAAATCCGAACAATCCCGGCAAATCGGGGCCGGTAACGCCTGGCGCCATGCGTAACGCCATTCAGGCTTATAACGACATGTCGCGCACCGAGCAGATCAGGCTCGCCCGGCGTTGCATCGATATTCTGGGTGGCGGATACGATGCAGCTTTGACGCAATTGTGCAAGATGATCCGGACGGCCTCGCGCTGAAGCTGGACCCGAACAATCCGGAGGATGCCGTTGGCGTCCTCCGGCCTCAGTTGCCCTTGCGACCAAAGGACAGGATTTTCTGCCGCAGGCTGCGGGCGAGGTTACGGGTGTTGCGATACATGTCCACCTGCGTGGAAACCTGTCGAACGTCCCTGTCACTGTTCTGGGTGAGCCCCACGACAAGCGTGCCCATTTCCTGCCGTTCCTGCCAGAAGCGGCTCATGACAGGATGATCGGGCACGGCGCAGCTGTCACTGCGGAGAATATTGGCGTCGTCCAGATGCCAGTCGGTCAGTTTCTGTACCAGGAGCTTGCCGGGCGAGAATTGCGCGTAATTCTCGTCAAAGGCGGTCTTCCACGTATAGGCCTCGCCGGCGGTGATGAAGACGATCATGGAGGCAATGGCGCTTCCGTTGAGATCGATGGTGTGGATACGCACGGCATCGGCTTCGGCCAGGTTGGTGATCGCCTCGCGGGCGAAGGCCGCGCGATACCGGTCGTTGACCAGCGCGGTGCGTTTGCGGCCCTTCCAGCCGCTTGCCTCCAGCGCCAGAAACTCCTCCATGCGGTAGCGTATATCCTTCGGCTGGCGCGCGACAGTGTAGGATAACGCGCCCAACCGCTCGAGCTGTCGCCACTGCCGGCGCATTTCCCGCAAATGATGCGGGGCAAGGGCTTTTTGCAGATAAGCCTGGCCATCAAGCAGGCTTTCCAGCATCGGCCGGTGATAATGACCCGTCGTCGTCACCGGCAGGTTGCGGCTGAGCGCGATGGCTCGGAACATGCGGGCAAAAGGTCCCTCCAGCCGCACATCCGGCAGAACCAGAACATTCGGCAGCCGCATGTCCCGGTCGGAAAGGGCGTCGAAAAGGTTATCGAGGGTCTCGGCCGCCCCTTCGGTATCCACCAGCGGCGTCCCGAGCGGCCCGAAAGGATTGGCCCAGACGCGAATAATGGAAGGACCGATGGAAAAACCCGGCTTTTCAACGGTAAAAGGCATCAGAAACCGCATGCGGCTTCGGGCGCCATTCTCATCGCGAATGAGTGCGAAGCGCACGGTCTTGTCGTCGATACGCGGCATGGCCGGAGCAAGAAGCCGGCCGGTGAAAAAGACGTTTGCCTCCATGACGCGGTTGGAGAGAAAGTCGAGTTCCTCCTGCATGTCGTAACCGAGCTGCCCCGGATAGATGCAGAATTCACGGCCTTCCCGGCCCACACGCCGGCTGCTGTCCGCCACCGGGCGATCACGCTCCGCAGACGCCATGAGCGCCGCGATGCGCGGGTCCTGAAAATCCGGATTCTTTGGATCGCTGGACATGCTTATCGTTACACCGCCTTACCAGTGTTTTGACTCGCCCGGGGGTCGTTGAAGGCAAAAAGGACGATCCCGAGTGTACGGCGTATGGCAACATGCAATAGCACAGCCTCTATGGACATGGCTATCGCCACCGCTGCGGCGGCGCCTTTCAGACCATAGACCGGAATGAGCGCCATGTTGAGTGCAATGTTGCAACCGAAGATGATAATATAAAGCATCACGCACAATTTTTGTTTGCCGGCCATATTCAGCAGCGTCTCTCCGGGGCCGATGAGCGCTTTTGCCAGGAACCCCGCAAACAGGAAGAACATCAGCTCGTAACCCTCCACGAAGCCAGGACCGAACAGCGACAGCAGGAATGGCCCGGCCAGAAGCACCACGCTGCCAACGGCGAGAGACGGCCAGAAGGCCCAACGTGCGGCCTGGCTGGCGAAGCTCGCAAGCCCCGGCCTGTCATTAGCCGAAATCAGCGCCGCGAGACGTGGTGCGGCCGCCGCCTGGACGGAGAAAAACACGAACTGCATCAACACGATGGTTTTCGCCGCGGCGAAATAGATGCCGACCTGATCCGGCGGCAGATAAAGGCCGACGATCACCACATCGGAATTGGTCATCAGAAAACCGATGCCGTCGATCAGAAAGACCGGAAAGGCAAACCTGATCCAGTGACGAAAATGAACCCTTCGGGTGACGCTGCGGAAATGTCGGTTGAGCCGGCGGTTCAGGAAGACGAAGTGAAAAATGGTGGTGACATAAGTTGCGAAAAGTGCCGTCAGCATGGCCGTCGTCGCAGTCTTTTCGGCTCCCAGGGCAATGGCCACCAGCATGAACAGGAGGATCAGTACGGGACGTACGATATAGGTGGGGCTAAGGGCGGAGATGGCCCAGCCATTGGCCCGCGCCGTGCCGTTCAACACATCGCCCAGAGCCACCATCGGTAGGGTGAAAAGCGCCAGCGAGACAGGAATGAGATAATAGGCGGCGACGCGCTCGCCAAAGAAATACAGAAAGATGAAACCGCAAAGCGCCAGCGTGCTGGCAGACAGCATGGCGAATACGCGGGCCGTCGAGGTTAGCCCCATGATCTTGTCATGGGCATCTTCCAGACGGTAGCCGGGCAGGAAGCGGATGACAGTGGTGTGGAAGCCGAGACAGGAAAGATTGCCGAACAGGATTACCAGAACCCACACGAAGGCGAAGAGGCCATATTCGAACTCGCCCATAAGGCGGGCAAGGATGATCTGCGATATGAAGGCGATGCCGGCGCTGACGATGCGCACCGCGAAGGCGACGAGCGCCATGCGCTGTGCCCGGGCAACCTCGTCCCTCGCGGAGACAATGAGGGCGATTTTATCGCCCAGCGGCGAAATCTTCGCGCGCAGGCCTGCGGGTAAGGCTTTTTCCGCCGTGCTGAGGATAGCCATGATCCACACGCCATTATTTCCAGTTGAATGGGCAGGCCGATTGTAAGCCCTTCATCCTTAACGAAGCGTTTGGGAGGCGGCTGCGCCTGTCCTGATGTCACCCGCTTCCCGCGGCTTGCGGATGCCGTTGAAGAGAAACAGAGCCAACGGGCTGCGGCGTATCGCCTGATGCAGAGAGTAAGCCGTGATGGTCGTGGCTGCGACGATGATGGTGAATTCAACGAGGGGCGGCAGGGAGATGAGAATAAAAAGCGTACCCAGAACGTAAATCAGCGGGTGGTGAAACAGATAGATAGTGAAGGACGCATCCGTCATCCGTCTGGCAAACCGGCTTGGCCGGTCGAAATACCGGCAGGCGAGGTCGATCAGCAGGCGGCTCACCGTTACTGCGGCAATTGCCGACACCAGCACGAGCAGGGCTGAATTCGAAAACGGGCTTTGCAGCCTGAGTGTCACTGCCGCCGCAATGGCGGCCGTCGCTACGATTGCCGTGAGAATACCGGTCCGGCGAAAGCGGTGAAAGAGGGTCCGGTCGCGGTGGAGCAGGGCTCCGACAAGGAAGAAGGGCACATAGCGCCCATAGGGGTCGGAAGCGCGCTCATAGAGAGAAAGCAGGCTGCTTTCGGTTTCTGCCGCAATCAGGCTGGAACCATATATCGCCAACTCCCATAAAATGGGCAAGATGCAGAGTGCGGCGAAAAACACCCCGGCATGTCGCCGCCGCAGGCTGTCGAGCCTGTCTACTGCGCGCGCAAAAGGCGGACGTTCCAGAAGATACAAGAGAGCGGCAAGCACCACGGAATAGGCGATGAGAGCGGGCAGGAACCACAGATGCATGATCCATTGTTCACTCGGGCGCAGCAGACCCGGCAGGCTCTCAATCAGTCCTTCGGCTGAAATCTCGCCTTTGGCGATACCGGCCAGTCGCAACAGTAAAAGCTGCAGCGGCCCGAGCAGAACGAGCGTCACGACGAAGGGCACGCCGAGGCGGAGGAAACGTTGTCTGAGCCAAGGCATTTTGCCTTTTTTGCCGATAACCATGGTGGAAAAATACCCGGCGACCAGAAAAAACGCCGGCATTCGGAAGGTGACGAGCCCGGCACCGAGCGCGGTCAGGAGCGTGCTGGTCTCAAAATCCTTGATGTCCCAGGGCAGGGCGTAGCTATAGAGCAGTGAGGCATGATAGGGAATGCCGAGCAGCATCAGAAGCGCTCGCAACGGGTCCCAGTAATGTTCATAATCTGAGCTGCTCGGTTGCATTTTCTCCTCGCGTCGCACATGCGATCACGCGTGATCTGCGGTAGCCGACACGACTATTGGTGGAAAACGCTAACAAACCCTTCATGCGCCGGCCGGTGTGGGCGGAGCCTTCTTTTTGGGTAGAAGATCGAGCACCAGCGCGCAGCCGAGGATAATGATGCCCGCGCCGAAGAGCTGAGGCAGCGACAGCGGCTCATCCAGCACGAGGGCGCCGATAAGCACCGCCACAACGGTGACCGCAAACTCCACACTGATGGCCTTTGTCGCGCCGATCACGGAGACGAGGCGAAAATAGGTTATGTAGGTGAGGCCGCTCATGACGATGGCCTGGATGAGCAGGTATAGATAGTCGATCGGCGCGGGAATGCGGGGAATCGGAACTGCCAGCAGCAGTGGCAGCGTCATGATGCCACCGGTCATGAATGAGCCGATGGTAATTTCCCATGAACCCACGCCTTTGAGATACCGGCTGGCATAATTGCTGCCGAAGGCCGCGCAGATGCAGGCGGCGACACAGGCAATGCAGCCGATGACAAAGCCGGTCGTGACGGGTACGGCGGGAAAACCCACGAGCAGCACAATGCCGCCGAAGCCCAAAACCAGCCCCACGACACCTTGCCTCGTCAGTCGCTCCAACCCCCAGACCTGCGAGATGAGCATGGAAAAAAGCGGGATGGTCGCGACCAATATTGCGGCCATGGCGGTCCCGACAAGCGGCGTGCCATAAGAAAGGCCGATTAACTGGCCGGCAACGGTGGTTGCGCCCACAATGGCAAAGGCTTGCCAGCTTGCCGAAAACGCCAGTTTGCGTCGCGCAGTTCTCGCGATCAGGAAAAGAGTGGTGGCGGTCACCAGTGACCGCAACGTCACTGCGCCGATCCAGCCGAATGCATCCACAACCTGTAGAAGCAGGAGGAAGGACGCGCCCCATGCGAGTGCGAGAAAAACATAGGCGGCAAGATCGCGAGGGGCCATGGCAGCATTTTCCGGAGGATGATCCGGCTCCCATATTGAAACCCATTATGCCCGTCAACAACAATGAATTGCGCAAAGAAAATCGCCCGCAACCTGGGTTACGGGCGATGGTCTTCATCGGATATGCGCGGCGTTCAGGCCTGTTCGTAAACGCCGTGGCAGTGCTTGTATTTCTTGCCGGATCCGCAGGGGCACATTTCATTGCGGCCGATACGGCCCCAGGTGGCGGGGTTGTTCGGATCGCGCTCCTCGGCCGGCACGAAGGCGGCAGGCGTCGCCTGCAAGCCCTGAGCCATTTCATCCTCGCCCGTGTTCGGGTCAAGGTGATGGGCAGTCATTTCCGGCAGTTCCGGCTGCTGCGACTCCTGCTGAACCAGTTCCACACGCATCAGCTGGGCGGTCACGGCTTCGCGCAGATTGGCGAGCAGCGCCTGGAAGAGTTCGAAGGCTTCCGCCTTGTACTCCTGCAGCGGGTCGCGTTGCGCATAACCGCGGAAACCGACGACGGAGCGGAGATGGTCGAGGTTGACGATATGCTCGCGCCACAGATGGTCGATCGTCTGGAGAATGACCGAGCGTTCCACATAGGTCATGATCTCGGGGCCGAAACGTTCCGCACGCTCGGCGGCGTATTTGTCGGCCGCCTCGGTGACGCGCTGGAGAATATCGTCCTCGGCGATGCCTTCTTCCTTGGCCCACTCTTCCACCGGCAGGTCGAGGTTGAGGAACTGGGCGATGCCGGCCTTCAGGCCTGCAATATCCCACTGTTCGGCATAGGCATTTTCGGGAATATGCTTGGTGACGAGCATTTCGATGACTTCGTGACGCATATCGGCTGCGGTTTCGCCGATATTATCGGCTTCCATCAACTCAAGGCGCTGATCGAAGATCACCTTGCGCTGATCGTTCAGCACGTCGTCATATTTCAGAAGGTTCTTGCGGGTCTCGAAGTTGCGGGCTTCGACCTTCTTCTGGGCGCGTTCCAGCGCCTTGTTGATCCACGGATGGACGATGGCCTCGCCTTCCTTGAGACCCAGCTTCTGCAGCATCGAGTCCATACGCTCGGAACCGAAGATGCGCATCAGGTCGTCCTGAAGCGAGAGGTAGAATTTCGAGCGGCCCGGGTCGCCCTGACGGCCGGAACGGCCACGCAGCTGGTTGTCGATACGGCGGCTTTCATGGCGTTCGGTGGCGATGACGTAGAGGCCGCCGGCGGCCAGCGCCTTTTCCTTGAGCACCTTGATTTCGGCGCGAATCGCCTGTTCCTTCGCATCGCGCTCCGGACCCGGCTCCATGCCTTCCAGCTCGCGCTCCAGACGCATCTCGACATTGCCGCCAAGCTGGATGTCGGTACCGCGGCCCGCCATGTTGGTGGCGATGGTCACGGCGCCCGGCACACCGGCCTGCGAGACGATATAAGCTTCCTGCTCGTGGTAACGGGCGTTCAGAACCTGGAAGTCGGAGAAACCGGACTGGCGCAGGAGATGTGCCAGAAGCTCGGATTTTTCAATCGACGTCGTGCCCACCAGAACCGGCTGGCCGCGCTCATGCGCTGCCTTGATCTCGGTAATGATCGCCTGGAATTTCTCTTCGCCGGTGCGATAAACCTCGTCGTCTTCGTCGATACGCTGGATCGGCAGGTTTGTCGGCACCTCGATGACATCGAGGCCGTAGATGTTGCCGAATTCTTCCGCTTCCGTCGCTGCCGTACCCGTCATGCCGGCCAGCTTTTCATACATGCGGAAATAATTCTGGAAGGTGACGGAGGACAGCGTCTGGTTTTCCGGCTGGATCTGTACCTTTTCCTTGGCTTCGAGAGCCTGGTGCTGACCTTCGGAATAACGACGGCCCGGCATCATGCGACCGGTAAATTCGTCAATGATGACGATTTCGTCATTGCGGACGATGTAGTCCTTGTCGCGGGTGAAGAGCTTGTGGGCCTTCAGCGCATTGTTGATGTGGTGGACGATCGCGACGTTCTCGACGTCGTAAAGCGATTCGCCCTTGAGCAGCCCCGCCTGCCGCAGCAGGTTTTCGAGCTTTTCGGTGCCTTCTTCGGAGAAGTTGGCCGAGCGCTGCTTCTCATCGATTTCGTAATCTTCCGGCGTCAAGAGCGGAATGAAGGCGTCGATGGTATTGTAGAGATCGGAACGGTCGTCCAGCGGCCCGGAAATGATGAGCGGCGTGCGCGCCTCATCGACCAGGATCGAGTCGACTTCGTCGACGATTGCGTAGTTGTGGCCGCGCTGAACCATCTGGGCGCGGTCATATTTCATGTTGTCGCGCAGGTAATCGAAGCCGAGCTCGTTATTCGTCGCGTAGGTGATGTCGCAGGCATAGGCCTCTCGGCGCTGGTCGTCGTCAAGGCCATGAACGATGACGCCGGTGGTGAGGCCGAGGAAGCGATAGAGCCGGCTCATCGTGGCGGCGTCGCGCTGGGCGAGGTAGTCGTTGACGGTGACGACGTGCACGCCCTTGCCGGCGAGCGCGTTGAGGTACACCGCAAGAGTGGCCACCAGCGTCTTGCCTTCACCCGTTTTCATCTCGGCGATGGCGCCGCCGTGCAGGATCATGCCGCCTGTCAGCTGCACGTCGAAGGGACGCATGCCGAGAACGCGGCGCGATGCTTCGCGGGCCACGGCAAAGGCCGGGATCAGCAGGTCGTCGAGTGTCTTGCCGTCTGCCAGCTGCTGGCGGAACTCGGCGGTCTTGGCCGCCAGCGCTTCGTCGGAGAGCGCCTTGGTGGCTTCTTCCAGCGCATTGATGGCTGCGATCTTGCTTTTATAAGAGCGGACGCGGCGATCATTTGCCGAACCGAACAACTTGCGGGCTATTCCGCCGAGACTGACCATCTTACTGGCCCTTTCTGAAATTCCGTTTTGCCGGGCGCTTTGCTCCGTCACGCTGTTTTCAGCACAAATGACGGACTTCGCCCTTCAACGTATCTGGACGCGAGGTTGCGTGACAGATAAGAGGGGGGGCAAATGATGTCAACGGTTCTGCCCGTTACAGAATGGCCACATTCCGGTGTTTGGAAGTTTTTTCAGAGCCGGAAACCATGTCTGGAGCCGGCATTGTCCCCGAAAGGTTCAAAATGTTGCGCTATAATAAAATTGCGGCTGCGGTGATTGTGGCCACGCTCGGCCTCCAGCTTCCGGCTTTCGCACAGGAAGACAAGGTCGTCGCCAAGGTCGGCGATCTGGAAATCCACCAGTCCGAACTCGACCTCGCCATGAGCAACCTCGATCCGCAACTCGCGCAGCTTCCCGACGAGCAGAAGAAGGTCGCAGCCCTTTCCGGCGCGATCGATGTCAAGCTTCTCGTCAAGAACGCCAGCGCCGAAGGTCTGGAAAAGACTGAAGATTTCAAGAAGCGCATGGAATTCATTCAGGACCGTGAGCTGCACAACGCGTATTTCCGCAAGCACGTGGTCGACGCCGTCACCAATGACGAAGTAAAGGCCCGCTACGACAAGGAAGTCGCAGCCCTGCCGCAGGAAGAAGAGATCAAGGCAGCTCACATCCTCGTCGCCAGCGAGGACGAAGCCAAGGACATCATCAAGCAGCTTGATTCGGGCAAGGATTTCGCAGCCCTCGCCAAGGAAAAATCCACCGATTCCAACAAGGATGACGGTGGTGATCTCGGTTGGTTCGGCAAGGGCCGCATGGTTCCGGAATTCGAAGAAGCCGCCTTCGGCCTCGAAAAGGGCGCCTACACCAAAACGCCTGTGAAGACCCAGTTCGGCTTCCACGTCATCAAGCTGGAAGACAAGCGCATTGCGCCGCCGCCGGCTTTCGAGCAGGTCGAGCCGCAGGTTCGTCAGCTTGTCATGCGCGACAAGTACGTTGCCCTCATCGAGAAGGCCAAGGCTGACCAGAAGATCGAAATCATGGATGAGACGCTGAAGAAGGGCTATGACGAAGCCACGAAGGAACAGCAGGCACAGCCGCAGCAGTAAAATTTCGGATTACGGGGCGGCTTAACGGCCGCCCCGTTTCATCTCAGGCCATCTCCAGACATCCATTCCAGAATTTCAGGCGCTTCCCATGTCCGTTGCCGTTTCTCCGCTCGCTCCGAAATCCTATCCTGACATGCCTGCGCTCCGCGGCGTTCGCATGGCGACGGCCGCCGCCGGCATCAAGTACAAGAACCGCACGGACGTTCTCTTGATGGTTTTCGACAAGCCTGCAAGCGTTGCGGGCGTCTTCACCAAGTCGAAATGCCCTTCCGCCCCGGTTGATTTCTGCCGCGCCAATCTCGGCGGCGGCGCGGCGCGCGCCGTGGTGGTTAATTCCGGCAATGCCAATGCCTTTACCGGCCTCAAGGGCAAGGCCGCGACCGAGCTGACGGCGAAATCCGCCGCAGCTGCCATCGGCTGCTCCGAAAGAGAGGTCTTTCTGGCATCGACGGGCGTGATTGGGGAACCGCTGGATGCCTCGAAATTCGCCGGTGTCCTGGGTGACATGAATGTTCGGGCAGAAGCCGATTTCTGGCAGGAAGCCGCCAAGGCGATCATGACGACCGACACCTATCCGAAGGTCGCCAGCCGCACCGCCGAGATCGGTGGCGTGATCGTGACGATCAACGGTATCGCGAAGGGCGCCGGCATGATCGCGCCCGATATGGCGACGATGCTTTCCTTCGTTGTGACGGATGCGGATATTGAGCCTGCCGCGTTGCAGGCCCTGTTGTCGGCCGGCGTTGGCCCGACCTTCAATTCCGTAACGGTCGACAGCGATACCTCCACCTCCGATACGTTGATGCTGTTCGCCACGGGCGCTGCGGCCGAAGACGGCCAGGTGAAAGTGACGAATGCCGATGATGAGCGCCTTTCCGGCTTCCGCGCTGCGCTGAACGATCTTCTGAAGGACCTTGCCTTGCAGGTCGTTCGTGATGGCGAAGGCGCGCGCAAGATGGTGGAAGTTACCGTGACAGGAGCGGAAAACGACGCCGCCGCCAAGAAGATCGCCCTTTCCATCGCCAATTCACCGCTGGTGAAGACCGCGGTTGCCGGTGAGGACGCCAATTGGGGCCGTGTCGTCATGGCCGTCGGCAAATCAGGCGAAATGGCGGACCGCGACCGTCTTGCCATCTGGTTCGGCGGCGTGCGCGTGGCCGTCAACGGCGAACGCGACCCGAACTATTCCGAAGCGGAAACCAGTGCCGTCATGAAACTGGAAGACATCACGGTAAAGGTCGATATCGGCCTCGGTCAGGGAACGGCCACGGTCTGGACCTGTGACCTGACGAAAGAATATGTTGCGATCAACGGCGACTACCGGAGCTGACCGTTGGAGCCGAAGAGAATGCAGGACAACAAGGCCGTCAATCTGCCGCTGGTTCGCCGTCTGGAAGCCGTCAGCTTCCGGGCGTGGCCAGCCTCGTCGGTTATTTATGACGGCAGCTGGCAAATTCGTCTCACGGGTTCGCATCCCTCCAAGCGTATCAACTGCGTAGTGCCGCTCGATCCGTCCGATTACGGAAACAGCGCGGTGCGGCTGGAAAAGGCGCGTAAGCGTTTCGATGATTTCGGCCGGCCGCTGGTGGTGCGCGAAACGACGCTGATGCCGCCGCAGCTTGTGGAATTTCTGGTCAATGACGGCTGGTCGATGTTCGAAGAGGTTGTGGTCATGACTGCCGATCTTTCCGACATGGAGTTGCCGGAAACGCTGGTCAGCCTTCCGAGCCACGATATCGGCCGTTTTGTAGAGGCGAGCATCAAGGTGAGCGATGGCGATCCGGCGCTGCGCCCGGCAATTGCTGAAATCGTCAGTTCCATCAAGCCGACGCTCGGTCTCTTCATCAATGAGGAAGTGGAAGGCAATCCGCTCGCAACCGTCATCTGCGTGCAGGACAACGATCTTGCCGGCATCCTTTCCCTCGATGTCGAAAAGTCGCAGCGTAAGAAGGGCCTCGGTACGCAAGTCCTGTCATCCGCACTGCGCTGGGCCAGGATCAGCGGCGCAAAAAGCGCGTGGCTGCAGGTTGAAGCCGCCAATGCGCCGGCAATCGCACTTTATGAGAAATTCGGCTTCTCCGAGGCCTATCGCTATCGCTATTGGCGCAAGGGTTCAGGAGAATGAGCGAGGCCGGCAAAAAAATCCTGCTGGTCGCCGCCTGCGCCCTTCTCGATCAGGATGGCCGCATTCTTCTGGCGCAACGTCCGGAGGGCAAGTCGCTCGCGGGCCTGTGGGAGTTTCCGGGCGGCAAGGTGGAGCAGGGCGAGACGCCCGAGGAAACTCTCGTGCGCGAACTGGACGAGGAGCTGGGTATCAAAACCAAGATCGCCTGCCTTGCGCCTTTGACATTTGCCAGCCACACTTATGAAACATTCCACCTTCTGATGCCGCTTTACGTGTGCCGTCGTTACGAGGGCATTGCGCATGGCCGGGAAGGACAGGCGCTGAAATGGGTAAAACCGCAGGCGTTGCGCGATTATCCCATGCCGCCGGCCGATGAGCCGCTGATCCCCTTCCTGCAGGATCTGCTTTAGAACAGGCAATCGCCGGCGTCCCTCGCTTATGATCCCGTCACAGCTTCGTGAAAATGCCCCCGTTGCCAGCGCTTTGCCGTGCCAAAACGGGTCTGTGTTAAGAGATCGTTCAGCACCCTCTGGCAGATTGTTAAGCTAAAGAAGCGGTAAACTGCGCGTTACGAGGTTGGTCATGAACGAGGATTTCTGGAAGACGGTGGAAGGTCGTCACTCTTATTCCGATAAATCCAGTCGCACCGGCGTTCTGAACGTCGCATTGCTTTTCGGCACGGCCGTCATCGCCCTGTCGTTGATCATCACACCCATGCTCGCCGGAAAGTCTTCCACGCGTGTGGCGCAGTTCCCCGACAATTACGACATGATCAGCACCGGCTCCATCAAGAAGACAGATGTGGGCAAGACATACTCCATCCGCCGTAGCATAACACAGCCGATGCCGGAAATGCCCTGCGTGGTGACGGGCTACAGCAATGAGAGCGGTTGCTGATCGTTTACCATTGTCGGTAACCGATCTCTCACATAGCCCGTCTAGAATAAGCCGACTTCAATAGGTCATATTGCCGGCTGGCGGATTGGGCATATTCTGTGCTGCGTTCATTTATCGATTTCTGCAGGAATGAAGACGGCGCCAGCGCCGTTGAGTATGGCCTGATAGTGGCCGTGATTTCCGTCGCCCTTGTCGGCGGCGCGAGCGCCATCAGCAGCAACATCAATGCCCTGTTTCAGTTCATCGCCGACACTTTCGCCAGTTTCTGAAACGGTCATTCTTGCGTTCAGGATAGCTTGACTTCCCTGGTCTTCAGGGCGTCCGCCAGGCGCACTTTGGCGGAGCCGGGCTTCAGCGGTTTCTGCTGGCTCTCATGCGGCGCCCAGCCCGAGACATAGATGACGGAGAATGTCGCCCTTATGCGCCCATCCGGATCGGCATAACGTTCAGCATAAAGCTCTGCCGCCCGCATGAAAAAGGCACGGGTGAGCGGTCGTCTGCTACGGCCTGCCAGCGGATTGGCCATGCCCATCGCACGCAGGTCGCGCATCAGCGGGAAAATCGAATCGTAACGTACCGTGTAGGTTTCCGCGTCGGTGACGGGAAGCGCAAAACCGGCGCGTTGCAGAAGCGCGCCGACATCGCGCACGTCGGCGAAGGGAATGACGCGCGGGCTTGCCCCGCCGGTCAGTTCCGCCTCTGCCGTCAACAACACGTCACGCAGTTCCTGCAGCGTCCCGCTGCCGGGAATCGCGCCGAGAAACAGGCCGTCCGGCTTTAATGCCCGCCGGATCTGGATCAGCGCGCCGGGCGTGTCGTTGGTCAAATGCAGGGCAAGCGGTGAAACGATGAGATTGGCGGAGGCCTCTTCCAGTGGCAGATGCTCCATGGATGCCGCCTCCGGAATATTTTCATCCGTGGTGAAACGGCTTTCCGTCTCTATGCGGCGAATGGAATTCACCTTTCCCGTCTGGGCCAGCCGCCGGGCGGCAGCGCCGGTGCCGCCATGCAGCTCGATGGCGGTCTCGAACTGGCGTTCGACAATGGCAAGCCTGTCTGCCAGTTCTTCAGCCGCCATGTCGAGAAGAAAAAGGGCCTTGTCGTCGCGCCGGTTCCACGCCCGGCGACGGTTTTGTTCAATCACGGCCTGGTCAAAAAGAATGTCCATCGTCTTGCCTGCTCGGCCTCTGGCGCCATCGGTACGGCGGGGCCGCATTCTGTGTCATGCCGTTTCAGGCATTGCTTTTCCGGCACCGGCCGGAATGATCTGTCTCGCAAAGGCACCCGTTCGGCGCTAAAGTCAACCTCATGGGCGCTGGTGAAGGTCTGTTTTCGGGGATGCTGTCGAAATCTGCGGTCGTACCGCGGGTCGCGCGAGACGTGTTTCGTTCGGTCTTCCGCATGATTTACCCGCCGACCTGTGCCGGCTGCACCCGCATGATCGGCGCAGAAGGAGCGTTGTGCGCAGAGTGCTGGCGGGACATTGTTTTTATCGAGCGTCCTTATTGCGAAATTCTCGGCATTCCCTTTGTCCGCGACCATGGCGAAAACATTGTCAGCGCCGAGGCCATTGCCGACCCGCCGCCCTTCGACCGTCTGCGTGCCGCCGCCAGCCATCAGGGCGTCGCCCGCAAGCTGGTGCACCGTCTGAAATATCAGGACCGGACAGAGCTTGCGCGGTTGATGGCGTTGTGGATGCTGCGCGCAGACGACGGAGCGGTTAGCGCCTGCGATTGCATCGTGCCCGTTCCTCTGCATCGCTACCGCTTCCTACGCCGCCGTTTCAACCAGTCTGCCGAGCTTGCGCGGCATCTGGCCCGGGCGGCTGACAAGCCTTTGCTCGCCGGCACCCTGCTGCGGGTGAAATCGACGGAGCGGCAGGTTGGGCTCTCGGCGATCGCCAGGCGTGACAATATGCGGGGCGCTTTCGCTCTCGCCCCTGGTCGGGAAGCGGATGTTTCAGGCAAGCACGTGGTGCTGGTGGATGACGTTTACACCACCGGCGCGACAGTGCGTGCGGCAAGCCGGGCCCTCCGAAAAGCGGGTGCTGCGGAAGTGACAGTTTTGACCTTTGCAATGGCCATTTCCGGTCCTATATGAAGCCATAATGACATGAGGAAACCGTGCGCTTGACCGCACGTTTGCGAGGCTTTGAAAACATGGCACCGGTGACAATCTATACGCGGGATTTTTGTGGTTATTGCGCGCGCGCCAAGGCGCTGCTGGATAGCAAGGGCGTGGATTATGCCGAATATAACGCTACGACGACGCCCGAATACCGGCAGGAGATGATCGAGAAATCGGGTGGAACGACCTTCCCGCAAATCTTCATCAATGGCCAGCACGTGGGCGGCTGCGATGATCTTCATGCTCTGGACCGCGCCGGCAAGCTGGACGCGATGCTGGCCGCCTGATCTACCCGACCGACGGAGGAAATCATGAGTTTCAAGGCTGCCGCCATTCAGATGCGCTCCGGTGTCGATACGGCGAGGAATGCCGCCGATATGGATCGGCTTGTGCGCGCCGCCGCGGCGGAAGGGGCTGTTTATGTTCAGACCCCGGAAATGACGGGCGCAATCCAGAAGGACAGGCAGGCGCTGCGGGCCCAGCTGCGCGACGATGATGGCGATATCATCGTCGCGACCGCCGCACGCCTTGCCCGCGAACTCGGTATTCACGTCCATGTGGGCTCTACGGCTATTGCCCGCCCGGACGGCAAGATCGCCAATCGCGGCTTCCTCTTCGCGCCGGACGGCTCGCGCATCTGCAGCTATGACAAGATCCACATGTTCGATGTCGATCTCGACAATGGCGAGAGCTGGCGCGAAAGCGCCGCTTACGAGCCCGGCGAGGTGGCGCGCATCGTTGAGCTGCCGCTGGGTAAATTCGGCTTCGCAATCTGCTACGACGTCCGTTTTCCGCAGCTTTTCCGGGCGGAAGCTCTTGCCGGCGCTGAGATCCTGACGGTTCCCGCGGCCTTCACGCGCCAGACCGGGGAAGCCCATTGGGAAATTCTGCTGCGCGCCCGCGCCATTGAAAACGGCGCGTTCGTCATCGCCGCCGCTCAGGCGGGCGTACATGAGGACGGGCGTGAAACATTCGGTCATTCCATCATCATCGATCCCTGGGGTAAGGTTCTGGCAGTCGCCGGCGGCGCTGGCGAGGAGATCATCTTCGCCGAGATCGATACATCGCTGGTGGCGACCGCCCGTGGAAAGATTCCCAATCTGCGCAACTCCCGGGAGTTCGGGCTGGATACGGTCATTCCACTCAAACCTGTGGGAGGTGAGGCAGCGTGATCCGGTATGCGCTAGCCTGTGAAAAGGGCCACGAGTTCGAAGGCTGGTTTGCCGGCAGCGACGATTTCGATGATCAGTTGCAGCGCGGTTTCCTGTCCTGCCCGGTTTGCAATTCCGTGCAGGTCTCCAAGCTTTTGATGGCGCCGTCGGTTTCCACCGCCCGCAAGAAGGACGAACGCCAGACGCTCGCCATGGATGCCGCCAGAAAAGAGGCGCTTGCAAAAATCCGCGAGGCCGTCGCCAATATTCGCGCCACTGCCGAGGATGTCGGCGACAGGTTTCCCGAGGAAGCCCGCAAGATCCATTATGGCGAAGCGGACGAGCGGGGCATCATCGGCAATGCCTCGGTGCAGGACGCCAGGGCCTTGCTGGAAGAGGGCATTGAGATCGCACCGCTGCCGGTGCTGCCCGACGACGTCAACTGAATTTCAGAGACATCGCTCACGGAACGCCCGGCGTTACCCCTGCGCCGGGCGCTTTGCCAGCATCATGTAGTTGACGTCCATATCCGGCGAGAGGTTCCAGCGATCCTGCAGCACGTTGTAGAAGACGCCTGTCCGGTGGATGATATCCATTCCGCTTGCAACCAACGGTCGCTCAAGCTCTTCCGGGCGGACCAGCTTTTCATATTGATGCGTGCCGCGCGGCAGCCAGCGCAAAACATTTTCGGCGGCAAAGATCGCCAATGCCCGGGCTTTCAGCGTGCGGTTGATGGTGGCCGCGAACATCAGGCCGCCGGGGCGTACCATTTTCGCGCAGGTGGTGACGAAGAGATCGACATTGGCCACGTGTTCGACCACCTCCATGTTGAGGATGACGTCGAAGGTTTCGCCGGCTTCCTGCAGCTGTTCGGCCGTCACCGCGCGATAGTCGACGCTCACCCCGCTTTCACGGGCGTGGGTGGAGGCGATGCCGATGTTCTTTTCCGAGGGATCCGCGCCTACCACATCGGCGCCCATGCGGGCGACGGGTTCGGAGAGAAGACCGCCGCCGCAGCCGATGTCGAGAACACGCAGCCCTTCCAATGGGCGGTGCGCCTTCGGGTCCCGGCCGAAATTGTCGCAGATGCGGTTGCGGATATATTCGAGACGCACCGGATTGAATTTGTGCAGCGGGCGGAACTTGCCGGTCGGGCTCCACCACTCTGCGGCCATCGCGGAGAAGCGATCCACTTCGCTCTGGTCGACGGTCGTCTGTGCGGTCTCGCTCATGGCTCTGCTCCATATTGCTGTTGCATTGAAGTCGGACGATTGCCCCCCGAAGTCAAGACCGGAGGCTTTCTCCGGCAGCGATTTATCGGGCGCTCATTGCCGCAGGGGAACTGATGCGGCCCCTCATTTGTTTCATGCTGCGTTCATGGAAGAGCGCGTATTTTCCGATCGTGGCAGTATGCGGAACGCATACTCGTCCATCGAACAGGATGGATGCCGACAAGGGCAAAGCGGGCCTTTGCTTGAGGAGAAAGAAGTGAAGAAAAAACTGTTTGGCGCAATTGCGCTGGTGGCCATGCTCGCCGCGCCGGCCCTTGCCGAAGCTGCGACGCGGGGATTCGCCACCGCGAATGTGAATATGCGCTCCGGTCCCAGCACGGCCTATCCGGCTGTTGTCGTGATCCCCGTCGGCGCGCCATTGACGGTACACGGCTGCCTGTCCGATACGCCGTGGTGTGACGTGTCTTTCGTCAACGGTCGAGGCTGGGTAGCCGGCCGCTACATCCAGACGACATTCCGGCAAAACCGGGTCTACGTCGAGCCCCGTTATTATCGCGATCTCGGCGTTCCCATAATCACCTTCGAAGCCGGCCGTTATTGGGACCGTTATTATCGCGATCGCGACTTTTACCGCGAACGTGACCGGTGGCGTCGCCCGCCGCCATCAGGCGGCTACTGGAACGCCCCGCCCCCGAGTGCTGGATGGGATCGCCCACGTCCGCGTGACGACTGGCGCGATGGTCGCCGGGACGACTGGCGTGATGGCCGCCGCGATGAGTGGCGTGATCCCCGCCAGGGTGGTGGTCCGAATGATGGTCGTTGGGAACGTCGCTACGGCGACTGGAACCAGGGCGACAGAAATCAGGACAGGCCGCGTCGCGACGATGACCGCCGCCGTTGGGAAGATGAAAATCGCGACCGCAACCGTCAGTTCAACCAGGATGATGGTCAGCGCCGCCCCGAGCGTCGTGTTCAGCCTGAAGAACAACGACGTCCCGAAGGCCGCGCTCCGTCACAGGAGCAGGTTCGTCCGCCCGAGCAGGCACCACGGAGCTATCGAGCTTGTGATCCGGCGGATACGGAATGCCTGTCGAGACAATAAAGCTTAGACTGGCGGGAATACTTTCCAGTCAAACATGATTTGTGAAAAATGTCCCCGGTTTGTTGCCGGGGACATTACACGTGTGGGAAGCGCTTCCAGTATGCTCCGTAAAACGCATCTGGCGAGGCTACACACCCGCGCACTACTTGGTTGCTTCCAGACTTTTGATCGATGCGTAGGTGTTTGCTACTTCGTGGTGGTAGCCTTGCTGGCACGGACCTTCGGTTTTGCGGCAGCTTGCGCATCCGGTGCCGCCTCTGCCGCGGCGGCCTTGGGAGCGGCCTTCTTGCGCGTTGCGGGCTTCGTCGCTTCCGACGTCTTCAGCAGCGAAAATTCATGCTTGGCCTGTTCCCAATGGTGCGCATCGCGCCCGTGCGGGTGGCCTTCCTTTTCCCAGAGTGTATATGCGCGTTTACTGATCCATTCGTGTTCCGAAACCTGCATGCTCGTCTCCCGTTGCTGTTTACAGCGCCTATGAGAAGGCGACATTCCGCTTTGGTCCGGCACACGCTCGACAGGAATCAATGCCGGCATTTCCAGAGGCCATTACATGCCATGATTTTCCGGGCGTCAAGCAAACATGCTGCATTGCGAAAACCGATTTCTGGCATTTTCTGCCCGTTAAAGCGGTTTGAGCGAAAGACGTTCCTGCCACGCAAGATCAACGTTGCGTGATTGCGCCAAGGCCGCCAAGATGGCCGAACGAACGGGCAGCGGAGGAGGCGGTCTTGGAGCGGAGAATGGAAACGGATGCGCAGGTCATCGTCGAAAAACAGGGAGGGGCGGGCATCATTCGCCTCAACCGGCCGAAGGCCATCAACAGCCTGACCTTGCCGATGGTGCGCGACCTGTTCCATGCGCTTCAGCGTTTCGAGGAGGAACCCGGCGTTGCTTGCGTGGTGTTGACGGGAGAAGGGGACAGGGGGCTTTGCGCGGGGGGCGATGTCCGTATCATTCACGATCTCGGCAAGGCGGGCGACCCACAGGTCCTTGATTTCTGGCGGGAAGAATTTCCGCTGAATTATCGTATCGCCCACTTCGGCAAGCCCTATGTGGCGCTGATGGATGGTATTGTCATGGGCGGCGGCGTTGGCATTTCAGCCCATGGCAGCCATCGTATCGTCACGGAGCGCACAAAGCTCGCCATGCCGGAGACGGGCATCGGCTATTTTCCTGACGTTGGCGGGTCCTGGCTTTTGCCACGGGCGCCGGGCGAATGCGGCACCTGGCTGGGGCTGACGGGCAATGCCGTTACTGCCGCCGACGCCATCTATGCGGGCTTTGCCGATTATCTTGTTCCTTCGGATCGCCTTGGCAGGCTGGTTCAGGATCTATCGCGATCGGCGGATACGGACAGTGTTGAGACGGCGATCACGGCGCATGCCATTGAGGCCGGCGAAGGTATCTTATCCCTCAATCGGGAGATCATCGACGCGACATTTCGTTTTGACACGGTCGAGGAGATTTTTGCCGCGCTTTCGGCGCGCCAAGATGCATTTTCACGCGAGACCCTCGAGGCTCTGCAAAAGCGCTCTCCCACCAGCCTGAAGCTGACCCTGAAGCTGCTGCGCCTGGGTCGGGAAAGCGCGAGCCTCATCGAATGCCTTGAGCGGGAATTTGCTGCCGGCACGGAGATATTGCGCCAACGTGATTTTTATGAGGGCGTGCGCGCTGCCCTCGTCGACAAGGATCGCAATCCCCGCTGGTCGCCGGCGCGGCTGGAAGAGGTGCGGGAGGAGGACCTTGCGCCCTATCTCGCCAAGCATTCCGGCAACCTTTTTCCCGATCATCGCCTTTAGCCAGGCGCAAAAGAAATCCAGCTTCCGGGCCTATATGAAATCCTCGCCTTCCAAGTGAATATTATTTGGGCGAAATTTCCAATCCATCCTCCGGCAAGGCATAGTTGTTTCTCGCGGGCGTTGCTGCCGCCCGCTATGTTGAGCACCATTCGAATTGCCGGGGGTATTCATGAAACGTCTTCTCATTATCGGAACTGCCATCGCCGCTCTTTTTTCAGTCGCGGCGCAGGCGCAGTCTCCGACTACCATTCTCAACGCGTCCTATGATGTCGCCCGCGAGGTCTTCGCGGCCGAGAACGAGGCTTTCATCAAGCAGCATCCGGGAATAACCGTCGATCAGTCGCATGCCGGCACCTCCAAACAGGCGCGTGCCATCGTCGAGGGTCTTGAAGCCGATGTCGTCACTTTCAACCAGGTGACCGATGTCGATTTTCTGGTGAAGCAGGGTTTCGTTTCCGCTGACTGGCAGAAGGATTTCCCGAATGACGCATCGCCCTTCTATTCCTTCCCCTCTTTTCTTGTCCGCGCCGGCAACCCCAAGGGAATCAAAGACTGGGACGATCTTGTCCGCGACGACGTGAAGGTCGTTTTCCCCAATCCGAAGACCTCCGGTAACGCCCGTTACACCTATCTCGCCGCCACGGCCTACGCCAAGGAAAAGTTCAAGGGCGACGACGCGAAGGTCCAGGAATTCGTCAAGAAAATCTTCGACAATACGCCTGTTTTCGACACGGGAGGCCGCGCTGCAACCACCACTTTCGTGGAGCGTGAAATCGGTGACGTCTTGATTACCTTTGAAGCGGAGACCCGCGGCATCGCCAAGCAATATGGCGCCCAGAAGGTGGAAGGCGTCGTGCCCTCCGTCAGTCTGCTGGCCGAATTCCCGGTTGCCGTGGTGGACAAGGTCGTCGACAAGCGTGGCTCTCGCGATCTGGCGAAAAGCTATCTCGACTTCCTCTATACTGAAGAGGGGCAGCGCATCGCCGCTGAATTCGGCCACCGTGTCCATAATGAAAAGGTTGTCGGTGAGTTCAAGGACAAGTTTCCGGCCATCCGCCTCGTCAACGTCAATGACGTTTTCGGTGGCTGGACTAAAATCCAGAAAGAGCATTTTGCATCCGGCGCGACGCTTGATACGCTCTACGGCAGCCGCTAATCACAGCGACAGCAACATTTGAATGACCCGGCGGGAAACTGCCGGGTCGCTTTTTGATTGATGGGGGCGGGGTTTGAAGCGGAATGTTCTGCCGGGGCTGAAATTGTCCCTTGGCGTTACCCTCACTTACGTCGCAATCATTGTGCTTTTGCCGCTCTCGGCGCTTGTGTTCAAGGCGGCAAGCCTCGGGCCCGCCGAGTATTGGTCCATCATTTCCTCGCCGCGGGCCGTCGCCAGTTACCGTGTCACCGTGCTCTGCGCACTGGCCGCAACCCTGTTCAATGTGATCTTCGGACTTGCGCTCGCCTGGGTGTTGACGCGCTACCGCTTTCCCGGCTGGCGTTTTGTCGATGCGATCGTCGATCTTCCCTTCGCGCTTCCCACCGCCGTCGCCGGCATCGCCCTGACGACGCTGTTTGCCGGCAATGGTTGGTTCGGCTCGGTGCTGGCGCAATTCGGCATCAAGGTGGCCTATACGCCGCTTGGCATCATGGTGGCGATGGCTTTTACCAGCCTGCCCTTCATCGTGCGCACCGTGCAGCCGGTGCTGGAAGACCTCGATCCGGCGCTGGAAGAAGCGGCGCAGTCGCTCGGTGGTTCCGATCTTGAGATTTTCCGCAAGATCATCCTGCCGCTCCTGACTCCGGCTCTGCTCGCCGGTCTCTCGCTCTCTTTCGCCCGCAGCCTGGGTGAATTCGGGGCAATCATCTTCATCGCCGGCAATCAGCCGTTCTCGACGGAAATCACCGCCCTGCTGATCTTCATCCGGCTCGAGGAATATGATTATCAGGCGGCAGCGGCCATCGCCTCCGTGTTGCTTATCACCGCCTTCGTGATGCTGGCGGTGACCAATTATCTGCAGGCGCGCGCGCTTCGATATACGGCGAGGGGCTGAGAAGATGAGCGGCGTTTCCTCACATCGCAAACCGCCCCGTGTCGGCGATGCACCTCTTGTGCGCCGCAGCCTGATCGCCTTCGTGCTCATCATCGGCACGCTTCTCGTTGTGGCACCGCTCGTCATCATCGGTGTCGAAGCGTTCTCGCAGGGCTGGAAGGCCTATTCGGCCACCATCACCCATCCGGATACTCGTCACGCCATTATGCTGACGGTGCTGACCGCACTAATCGCCGTGCCGGTCAATACGGCCTTCGGTGTTGCAGCGGCATGGTCCATCACCAAGTTCGATTTCCCGGGCCGGCGCTTCCTGCTGGTGCTGATCGAGATACCTTTCTCGATTTCACCGATCGTTGCCGGTGTCGCATATCTCTTCGTATATGGTTTGCAGGGCCTGTTCGGGCCGTTCCTCGACGCGCATGATATCAAGATATTGTTTGCGCTTCCTGGCATCGTTATCGCCTCAATGTTCGTGACGGCACCTTTCGTGGCGCGTGAACTCATTCCGCTCATGCAGGCGCAGGGTCGTGATCTCGAGGAGGCGGCGACCTCGCTTGGCGCATCCGGCTGGCGAACCTTCTTTTCGGTGACCTTGCCGAACATCAAATGGGCGCTGCTTTATGGTGTCGTGCTGTGCAACGCCCGCGTAATGGGGGAATTTGGCGCCGTATCGGTCGTGTCAGGCAATATTCGCGGTCAGACCAATACGCTGCCGCTGCATATCGAGCTGCTTTATCACGATTACCAGACGGCTGGCGCTTTCGCCGCGGCGTCGATCCTCGCGACCCTCGCCGTCGTCACCATCATCGCCAAGGTGGCGCTGGAACGGCGCGGCGCAGGGCGCGGGCGTAAAAAGACCAACGCCGATGCCGCCATCGCCACGGAGACCTGATTCCCATGAAAATCCGCCTCGAAAATGTGGTGAAGACCTTTGATACGTTCCGTGCCGTGCGCGATGTTTCGCTTGATATCGAAAGCGGCGAGCTTCTGGCGCTGCTCGGTCCGTCGGGCTCCGGCAAGACCACGATTTTGCGCATGGTCGCCGGCCTCGAATATAGCGATGGCGGCCAGATTTTCTTCGGGGAGGAGGATGCCACCAATATTCCGGTGCGTGACCGCGGTGTCGGATTTGTGTTCCAGCATTATGCGCTGTTTCCGCATATGACGCTCAACGAAAACATCGCCTTCGGCATGAAGGTCTCTAAGGTGAACCGGGACAGGGCGGCTATCGCCGCGCGCGTCGAAGAATTGCTGCGACTGGTGAAGCTCGATGGCCTGGGCGACCGTTTTCCCGCGCAGATTTCCGGCGGCCAACGGCAGCGCGTGGCGCTGGCGCGGGCGCTTTCGGTCGATCCCAAGGTGCTATTGCTGGATGAGCCTTTCGGAGCGCTGGACGCCAATGTGCGTCGCGACCTGCGCCGCTGGCTGCGCGAGATCCACGATTCGCTCGGCATCACGACGATTTTCGTGACGCATGACCAGGAAGAGGCGCTCGATCTGGCCGACCGGGTCGTCATTCTCAATCAGGGCGAAATCGTGCAGCAGGGCACGCCGAAGGAGGTCTGCCGCCAGCCGAACAGTGCCTTCGTCATGCGCTTTCTGGGCGACGCCAACCGGGTTGCGGGTGTGGCGCGCGGCGGAAAGGTGTATGTGGGTGAGAATGAACTGCCCTTCTCCTATGCTCAGGGCGATGGCGCGGTTGATATTTACGCGCGTCCCGGCGATCTGGAGTGGGAAGACCTGCATGAAGGCATACCGGCCTCCGTGGAGCGCGTCCTTGACCGCGCCGGTGAGCGCCGGGTGATCGCCAGCACCGACGGCGGCGATATTCTGGAATTCGACGTGCCGCCCGAAAACGACGTCGCCGCCGGAGATCGCGGTTCCGTCATCATTCGCCGGGCGAAGATTTTCCCGGCGCCGTAAGGCGCCAGGGCCTTTGTCCGCTTAAAACAGAAGTTCGAATGCGCTTTCGGCTATCAGCCTGCCGTTGATCACAAGGTCGACCCGGTGGACACCGGGATAGTGTTTGCGGGTCGTAAAATCACGTATGGCGCGGCTGATTGACAATGTATATGTCTCGCCGGGCGGAAGCTCGACTTCCTTCCACTTGAAGACCTTCGCGGAGGCATCGCCGCTCTTCTTCACATAATGCACGGCGTAATCGATCACCAGCTTTTGCCGGCTATTCCCCGTCGAAGTGAAAGAGGCGGAAATCCGCACCGGATTGCCGAGAGCGACTTTTGCCGGCAACACCTCGAACGCCGCAAGTGTAATCTGCGCCTCCTCATGCGCCCCGAGATGGGCAAGCGCTGCGGTGTCGCCCTTCTTGATCAGCGTGCGCAAGGCCTGCCGCATGATCCAGCGTGTATGCGGGTTGTCCTTCGGCCATCCATCGATGAGCGCCAGCACAAAAGCGGGATTATCCTTGGTGATGTCGTTCAGGTGGTTGGCGACGGATTTGCGCACATAAAGCGCCTGGTCTGCTTTCATGGTGTCGAGGATCGCGGTAACCGGCGAGGGATCATCGATCAGGGGCTTGAGCTGGAATGACCATGGCAGGCGAGGCCGGCAGCCTTCGCTTGCAAGCCGCCGCACATGCTCATTTTCGTGCCGTGACCAGGTTTCCATCACGGCAAGGGTGGCGGTCAGGTCCTTTTGCAGAAAATGCCGAATGGCGAATTCCGAGGAGCCAAAGCGGGTGAAATATTGCAGCGCGCCCATGGAAAGATCGAAATCATCAAGGCCGTAAAGCGCGACATACTCCGGAAGCGAAATCGAAGCGAAACCGTTGCCGATGCCGGGCGCTGCGGCTGTGAGGATTTCGATGTTGCGGGCATAGTCGCCCGGAAGCGTCGCATGCAGGCTTGTTGCCACCTGCCGCATGCGCTGCATGATGCCCAGCGCTTCAAGGTTTTCGGTGGCGAGCGCCATGAAGGCGGAAACGTCAAAGGGCGGATGGACGGCCTTGGTCTGATTGGCGATATGCTGCAGTTTCTCGTGGTTGAAGATTTCCTTCAGTGCCGGTGCCGCTGCGTCGCCCATAATGTCCCCAAAGTTCACTTTTTGTTCCTTTAAGGCAGGAGGAGAGGCGAGGCAAGGGAATACTGAGTCGCTTTCGAATACTGCTGACGGACCGAGCGCGTGGCACAAACGTCTTCTCCCCGTCCGGGGAGAAGTTCGCGGTAGCGGGATGAGGAGGCAAGGTCAGCGAAAAGTCGCGAGCTTGCCCCCTCATCCGGCACTTCGGGCCACCTTCTCCGCGGCGGGAGAAGAATTTTCTGAGAAAATCAGCTCATCTGGCTGACGAACTTCGTCTCCAGATAGGCCTGGACTGCTTCGGAGCCACCTTCCGTGCCATAACCGGAGTCCTTGATGCCGCCAAAGGGGACTTCGGGAAGAGCAAGGCCGTTGTGGTTGATGGTCAGCATGCCGGCCTCGACCTGTTGGCCAAGCGCGTGCGCGGTCTTGACCGAACCGGTGAAGGCATAGGATGCAAGGCCGAAGGGCAGGCGGTTCGCCTCGGTGATGGCGTCATCGAAGCTTGAGAACCGGTTGATAATGGCGACCGGGCCGAAGGGCTCGTCATTCATGATCTTGGCTGATGTCGGCACATTGGCGAGAACCGTCGGCTCGAAGAAATTGCCCTTGTTACCGATGCGGCGGCCGCCGGTCTTCAATTCGCCGCCATGCGAAACGGCGTCGTTGATGAGGCCTTCCAGCGCCGGGATGCGACGCTCATTGGCGAGCGGGCCCATCACGACACCATCTTCCAGGCCATTGCCCACCTTGATCGCCTTGGTTGCTTCCACAAAACCTTCAAGGAACCGATCGGCCACACCGTCCTGCACAAGGAAGCGGGTAGGGGCGACACAGACCTGGCCGGCATTGCGGAACTTGGCAAGCGAGGTGACTTCGATGGCCTTGTCGATATCGGCGTCGTCGAAGATCATGACAGGCGCATGGCCGCCCAGTTCCATCGTTGCGCGCTTCATGTGCCTGCCGGCCAGTGCAGCCAGATGTTTGCCAACGGGCGTGGAGCCTGTGAAGGATATCTTGCGAATGACCGGATGCGGAATGAGATATTCCGAAATCTCTGACGGTACGCCATAAACGAGGCCGACGACGCCCGCCGGAACGCCGGCATCAACAAAGGCGCGGATGAGTTCGGCAGGCGACGCCGGCGTCTCTTCCGGCGCCTTGACGATGATGGAGCAGCCGGTTGCAAGCGCGGCGGAAAGCTTGCGGACGATCTGGTTGATCGGGAAGTTCCATGGCGTAAACGCTGCAACGGGTCCGACCGGCAGCTTGATGGCAAGCTGTGAGACACCGGTTGCCCGCGCCGGGATGACCTGCCCATAGGTGCGGCGCGCCTCTTCTGCGAACCAGTCGATGGTGTCGGCCGCGCCCATGATTTCAGTGGCGGACTGCGCCAGCGGCTTGCCCTGTTCGCGGGTCATGATGTAGGCGATCTTGTCCTTGCGCTCGCGCAATATGTCGGCCGCCCTGCGCATGATCTTGGAGCGCTCAAAAGGCGAGGTGTCGCGCCACACCTTGAAACCCCGCTCGGCGGCGGCGAGCGCCAGATCGAGGTCTTCCTTCTCGGCATGCGCAATCGCGCCGATGATTTCGTCCGTCGCCGGATCGGAGACGGCGATTGTCTTGCCGGAAACGGCATCGCGCCATTCGCCACCAACGAGAAGTTTGATGTCGGGATAGGTGTGCATAGGGGCTACCTTCATGATGCGGCCGATGCGGCGCATGCCGCCCGGCCCGGAGAGGTGAACAGAATTTTCCTGGCCGGACGAAATCCGGCGTCGCAGCTTTCGCAGCGTGGAACAGGTGTCTGGGCTTTTCCGGCGGAGGTCGTGGACTGCCGGAAACGGAAACGACAGTGCTTATATTAAGTTCCGGGCGGTATGTTTCAACCGCTTGCCCGAGGTAATGCCATGATTTTTATGTGACGCGGAACCATCATCCGCCGTTTGTGCCGCCATGGAAGTCGATGCCGTTTTTCGGCCGCAACGGCGGGCGCGAATCACGTTGCTCCGTAAGGAAACGGTGGAAATTCGGCCACAATTCGGCCGTGGTCACGCTGGACGGATCAGGGGCGGGCGGTGCGCGGCGTTGCCGGTTGCGTCATAACAGGGCGCGCAACGTCAAAAAGTACAATAAGACGGAAAAATTATCCAAAGGGTTTACTCAATACCTAGAGAAAATACGGATAAAATCTCAGTGAGGATATAACATCGGTTCCTGATATATATGCTGTTGGCGGTTCCCTTGACCTTCCAGGGTTGGCGAAAACCCTCGACCTGAACGTTATCGATGGAGAAAAATTATGAATTTCGCCCGGGTACTTCTCAGTGCGTTCATGTCGCTCGTGTGGCTTTCCTGTGCCGAGGCGGGAGACATAGCCAAGCCGCAGGGCAAGCCGATATTAACCATATCCGGCAACATCACCAACACCAATACCGATGGAGCTGCGGAATTTGACCGCGACATGCTGGAAGCGCTCGGCATGGACACCGTGGAGACGACGACACCGTGGCACGACGGCCGTGTCCGTTTTGACGGTGTGTCGCTTGCCAAGCTGATGGATGTCGTCGGCGCAAAGGGCACCAGTGTCACGGCGGTGGCTCTCAACGATTATGTGAGCACGATACCGGTTGAAGACTTTAAGAAATTCAATGTTATCCTCGCCATCAAACTGGATGGCAACTATATGACAGTACGCGAAAAGGGCCCGTTGTTTGTCATCTATCCCTATGACAGCGACCCGGAACTGCAGAAGCAGACTTATTATTCGCGGTCCGCATGGCAAGTTGCCAAACTGATAGTGGAATAAAGGTGCCGTTTGCGAAAACTTGTGGCGGTGATCATCTGTTGCTTCGTCCTGGCAACGGGCTATATCGCTTTCGTCATTGCCGAGCGGCAGACCGCTCTGCAGAAGTTCGCCCGCTATAATGACTCATGGGCCGTCAGCCAGACCGTAGCCGAATATCTGCGCCTCCAGAATAAACTCGCCGTGTTCGCGCTTAATCCCGGCAGGGTTGACCGGGATGAATTGCAGCTGCGTCTGGATATCATGCTCAGTCGCCTGGAGCTGTTGAAGCAGGGCAACCTCGGCGCTTTCATCAATGAAAAGCAGCAATGGCGGGATCTGGTAACCCGCCTTGACGCCGTTCTGGCGCGTCTCGAACAGCAGATAAACAGCTTGAATTCGAGCGATGTGCCGGATCTTCTTGCCGCTATGAGCGCGCTGGATGCGCCGATGACGACGCTCGCCTCGTCTTCCGTCGCGTATGATGTGAATCTGATCGATACCGCCCATGAGGATGTCCGCAAGCTCCACATCGTTTATACGGCGCTGGCTGGCGGTCTCATCCTCTGCGGCATCGCGCTTGTGATATTGCTGCTTCGCCAGAACGATCTCCTGAACCGCGCGCAGAAAAGCATGCGCGGGCTGACGGACGATCTGCGCGCCGCGACGCTGGAGTTGCAGGCAAAGAATGTCCGTCTGGAGCATGATGCCTATCATGATGCGCTGACGGGCCTGCCGAACCGGGCGCTGTTTCGGCAGGAACTGATCGAGCGGCTGCGCCGGTCCTTCGGTGGCACCGGTACGACAGCCATATTGTTGCTCGATCTCGACGGGTTCAAGGATGTCAACGACACGCTCGGCCACGATGCAGGCGATGCGCTGCTTCAGGCCGTGGCGCAGCGCCTCTCGGCCATTGGCGGCGATTATGACATGGTTTGCCGCCTTGGAGGCGATGAGTTCGCGGTTGTCTCCGACGATCTGAATGAGGACGCCGCGCGCCGTCTTGCCACCAAGCTCATCGATCAGATCAGCCGCACCTATCAGCTGGGTGAGCAGGAGGTCAAAATCGGCACCTGCATCGGCATCGCCATATCGCACGGTGCAGTGGATGCGGATGAATTGTTCAAGCGGGCGGATCTGGCGCTTTACGAGGCGAAAGCCATCGGTCCGGGCCGTGCGAGCGTTTTCAAGGTTCGGATGCAGAAGCAGCTGACCGAGAAGAAATCCTTCGAAGCCGATCTGCAGACGGCACTGCAGAACGACGAGATGGAAGTTTATTACCAGCCGCAGGTGGCGACGCAGACGCGCAAGCTCTGCGGGTTCGAGGCGTTGCTTCGCTGGAAACATCCGGTGCGCGGCGATGTGCCCCCCAGTGTGTTCATTCCCGTCGCGGAAAGAACCGGTCTCATCCATTCGCTCGGAAAGTGGGTGATGGAAACCGCCTGCCGCGAGGCGATGGGCTGGGACGAGGACATGAAGGTGGCCGTCAATCTGTCGCCCGTTCAGTTCCACAGTACCAACCTTATTCAAAACGTCATGGGCGCGCTTGAAAAAAGCGGACTGGAACCAAGCCGGCTCGAACTTGAGATCACCGAATCGATCCTGCTCAACAAGAGCGACCAGACGATCAACACGCTGTCGCGGTTGAAGGCAGTCGGCATCAAGATCGCCATGGATGATTTCGGCACTGGCTATTCATCGCTCGCCAATCTGCGCGGCGTCCCCTTCGACAAGATCAAGATCGACCGATCCTTTCTGCGCGATATCACCAGCGACCGGGATGCGCTGGCGATCGTGGAATTCGTGGTCGGCGTTGGCCGCAGTTTGCGAATGACGACGATTGCGGAAGGTATCGAGACGGAAGAGCAATATGAATGCGTCAGGCGTCTGGGATGCGACCAGGTTCAGGGATATCTGATCAGCAGGCCGCTGCCGGCCAAGGAGCTCGTCGCCTGGAGCTCTGCCTGAGAGGCGCCTATCCTGGCGGCCATTGGAATTTTTACCAAGTGATACTGTCGCTCGCGAAAACCCATACCGGTTACCGCAACGATGCTGTAGAGCATTTTCGGTTGATACGGGACCGTTGCGGCGAGACGACCGGATTTTGCGAAAAGGCTTGAGACATGGAAATACTGGACGTGCATGGAGTTGCCCTGCCTCTTTCTTCCGATGAGGTGTCGCCCGTCATCTGGCAGGCGCTGACCGACGGCAGCTACGAGGCGAAGGAGGCTCGCAGCGTCCTGAAAGCCATCAAGCCCGGTGATCGGGTGCTGGAGCTGGGTTCCGGTATCGGGATCATTACGTCGATCATTGCAGGCATCAAGGATGTTTCCGTATGGGCTTTCGAGGCCAACCCCGCGACTGCGGCGCTGGCCGAGCGGGTGATCAAGGCCAATTGCCGGGGCAACGTCGTGTTTTCGCAGGGGCTTCTTACCGCCGACGAGCCGAGCTCCTATTCTTTTTACGTTCGCAGGGATCTCTGGATGTCGTCCATGGACGAAAATCAGGGTCCCTATGAAAAACGCATCGAAATCTCCTCCGCCAACATCGATGAATTCATCGCGAGCCGCGGCATTACAGCGCTCGTCATGGATATCGAGGGTGCGGAACGCGATCTGCTAGGCAGGGCCGACCTGAGCGGCGTGGAGCGGATATTCGTCGAGCTGCACGACCACCTCTACGGTCTTGCCGGCGTCCGCGACATCATGCAGGCACTCACCGCCAAGGGTTATGCCTATGATCCGCGCGGCTCTCGCGGTCCTTGCGTGCTGTTTTCCCGGGATGACAGCCCGAGGGAATACGATCCCGAGGTGGATTGAAAGCCGGGCATCTCAAGCCGAGGGCGACGTTGGAGAGTTTGTTTCAAGCTCCGGGCAGGCGCTAAGCGTTCTGCCCGCAATCATTTACCAACCGCTTGCGCCATCTGGTGCAACCTTTGGAGCTTCATGCCGTTTAGTGCCCGTGCCGCAATTCATCTGGCAGCGGGCAGCTCGATTATTATTGCCAAAAATGCAATTCATTCCGAATTATTATTGTAATTGTTGAAGTCATTTTCCTGCGTCATTATCCCTCCATCAAAACGGCGCACAACAGGATGCACCATTCCAACGCAACCGAAGGAGAAACGATCATGGGCTTTGTTAAGACGACAGACGGAACCGAAATCTTCTACAAGGACTGGGGCCCGAAGGATGCCCAGCCGATCGTTTTCCACCATGGCTGGCCGCTGTCGTCCGATGACTGGGATGCGCAGATGCTGTTCTTCGTCTCCAAGGGTTTTCGTGTTGTCGCCCATGACCGCCGTGGTCACGGCCGTTCCGCCCAGGTTGCCGATGGTCACGACATGGACCACTACGCCGCCGACGCCTTCGCCGTCGTCGAAGCGCTGGATCTGAAGAATGCCGTCCATATCGGCCATTCCACCGGCGGCGGCGAAGTTGCGCGTTATGTCGCCAAGCATGGCGAACCCGCCGGCCGTGTCGCCAAGGCGGTTCTCGTTTCCGCCGTACCGCCGATCATGGTCAAGACCGAAGCCAATCCGGAAGGCCTGCCGATGGAGGTTTTTGACGGCTTCCGCTCAGCCCTTGCCGCAAACCGTGCGCAGTTCTTCCGCGACGTGCCGGCCGGCCCGTTCTATGGCTTCAACCGCGATGGCGCGACTGTGCATGAAGGCGTGATCCAGAACTGGTGGCGTCAG